>NZ_JACFRP010000009.1:0-4225 GCF_016100875.1 Snodgrassella sp. W8124 | reverse complement strand
TCCGGCAATTGTGCAGAACCCATTCGCCGTAAAATAACATTGGCTTTACGGCGGATTTCTTTATCTCGCGGATGATCAATGTAATTAAGTTTTTAATTTAGAATTATTTACTGATCAACTTACTTAAATGTTCATACCTTGACCTATTATATACTGCTTTAGGATTAAAAATAGGTTGATTATATATACGAGTTGATCGTTCATCAGACTTAATTTTCTCCAGAAGATTTTTATCATAGTTTAATAATTCAATCTCTGACTTTAAATGCCACTTATTGAGCAAATAAAGGTATTTTTGTAATGAATTAATTTTATTAGATTTATTTTTTAAGAATTCAAGGTTATTCAAAAAATCAGGTGTTGCAATATCTCTAATTATAGAAAGTATTTCTTCCATTGTTTCTTTCTTTCCAGATAGAAAATCCCATAATTCACTGGATAATAGAACCTCTTCTGAAGAAAAATAATTATTCAAATTAATAATTGAGTTCATAAAGCGATTTTTATCAAAAGAAGTTGGTGAAGCGGCATCACTTGTTGGGTCAAAAGGGAAGCCAATGAAAAACTCAACCTTTTTATTTGGAAACTCTCGAAATAAAGCAGCTTTTGCTTGTAAAATTTTTGTCTTTTCTCCTCTCATTTCTCCAGCATTTGGTTTAACAGATTTCAATTCAATACATGTAATTTTATCCTTATCTTCGATAAAAACGTCTACAGTAAACTTCCATGCATCAATTAATTCAGATGAATCCTCTTTAGCAAATATTAAATAATTTTCGTTGGCTACATCAGGTTTAACGTCCTCTCTACTTAGTCTTGCTATTATATGTGAAATATTATAATCTTGATTATGTGTTATTTTTAATAATTTATCTTTAGACGCAGTAAAATTACACTTGCAGCCATCGCTTAAAATATGCGCTACTGATTCAAAAAATTTTTGGCCTAATGTTGTATTTAAGCCATGAAACCAGCTTGTTAAACTAATGAAAACAGGAATATCTGATTTTATTTTATCTTGGATTTTATCAGAAAAAGCAGTTAAAAAAGCCTCATGAAATGGAGCATTTCTATTTGAAAGTGCATTTCCTGGAAAATTTTGAAAACGACTATCTAATATTTCAATAATTACTTCTGCGATTTTTTGTTTTTTTTCACTTGTAAGAGTCACACCTAAAACCTCTTGATTAACTTTTTAATGGACTAAATCTAGAAAAATACTCATCTATTTCAGACCTTAATTCAATACCTACTCGCTCAAAACAATCTAATAAAATATTAAATGTTTTTTCACCACCTAAAAAGTTCCAAAACTCTTCAGCAACTTTTAATTCATTTTCTAGATCTAACATTCCAGCCATAGTCCAACGAGAATATGGTTTCGGATCATATGGATTATAAGGTATTGCTATATATGTATTAATATTGGCCTCTGGATTATCAGCTAATAAACAAGCAACCCATTCGAGTAGAGTTCTTTTAAACTCTTTAAATCCGCCTTTATTAGGTTTAGCAGTTTTTATATCAAAAAAATGTAAACAGCCATCTCGATCTTTCAAAGCTACATCAACTTTAGTTAATTTTACCTTTCTCATCTTCCCTGACTGACATACATTACGTAAAATTTCAATTTCATCTAGTTTATTAGGCTTCTCATAGGCAGCAGTTAGATTATCCATAATCTTTTGAATTTCATATAAAGCTAATTCACTTATCTGAGTTCCAGCATCAACTTGAGTTTCAGCCTTCAAAAACCGTGATGATGCAAGAGCAACAGCTACTGGTTCAAAAATACTTGTTCCAAAGCTAGTATTCAAAGAATGTATGAATGAAAATAAAGCTAACCTATCTTGTCCTAACAACCTTGTATGAAAAGGCATAGCGGCAGGTTCTGGTTTGTAATTTTGAAATTTTTTTCTTAAAGCAGATTTCAAAACATTTTCAATATCAGTTATCTGTTGTTCACCTATTACCATTCGAATTCACCAAGTTCTTTTAAAAGTTAAGTTACTTTTGGAGCAAAATAAAAAGCTTTTCCTTCAAATAAATAATCATTTTTTAAAAAATTAGTTAATTTAGTAAATAAATTAGAAGCATTTTATTCATTCTTTCCCACCTATATCTTTTAAATGAAATATTATTTCTGCATAAGCATTCTTATCTTTTTCTGTCCTATTTAAAACTGGTCTTTTATATTGATTAATAATAACCATTCCAGCTCGTTCCGCTATCAAAGGATATAAATTAAAATTATCATTAGAAACTAAAAAAACATCATAATCTTTAACTAGAAATTTTTTACAATTTAATAGCACATTTGAAATACCTATAACATAGTTTTCTCTAGCAACTTTACCTTTACCTTTAAAAAGAGGCCCTATTTCTTCATCATCTTTTCTCTCTAAATTAAATAGATCATAAGAATAGGCATGTTGCTCATGATAATCAATTATTCCAACATAAGGAGGACTTGAGAAAATACCTCGAATTTTATTTTTCTCAATTTTTTTAGCAAAATCAGGGGAAATTTTTGAAATTTCTGTTTTAATATCAATATGCCGACTATCTCCAACTAAACATATTTGAGTGGTATTGGTCTTTAACTTCTCGAAATCAGACAATCTTTGTAGTGTATCTTTACTGTAAGATTTCCACCATTTTAAAATCGAAAGTAATGGCTTACATATTTTAAAATGTTTAGTACAGTAATAAGTTGAAACAATGGCTTGTTTAAGTGTTGCCAAATCCGAATGAGTAGTCGCTCTACATGAACGCATAGTACGACTTAATATTATTCTCAAAACATTTTTAATATTCGTATCCTCTAATTTATCTATTTCTCTTGAAATAAATTCCAATTCATCACGAATATACTTAATAAACCATTTATCAATAAATGATTCATGACTGGTTTGAGTTAATTCAATACCATATTTTTTTATTAAAGAATTATAAGTTGTTAAAAATAGCTGTTCTTTTTCTTTACCAAAAATTTTACCGTCAATTACGCCAAGCTTAATTTGGCGCTTATATTCAGGACTTGGAAAATATTTATTATTAAATGTATTAAGTTTTTCATTTAATTCATTTTCAAAATCTAACAAAAAATGAGATTTTTCAAAATTTTCCAGTAATTTAGTCAATTTATCAATTTCACATTTCAATTTATTTAATGAATGTTTTGATACTTTACATTCAGAAATCATTGCATTAAATTCTGAAATATCTATCCCTATCGCATCTAAACCTAACTCGTTAGCTTGAACTAGAGTTGTGCCACTTCCACAAAAAGGATCTAAAACAATATCACCTTTTTTGAAATAGCTTTCTTTTTTATAAACATCCGTATGTTCATCTAAAAAATACTCAACAAGTTGAGGAATAAATTTACCTTTATAGGGATGTAAACGATGCACATGTTTAGTTGTTTCTGATTCTTTTATTGAATCAAAAGACAAATCCCAGTTTAAATCAGCCCCTAATTTTTCTTTCCATTTTTCTTTTTTATAACTTTGAGAACTATAATATTCTTCTAATTCGGATTTGGATATATATATCTTTCCATTTTCTTTATATTTAGTTATTTTCCCGTAGGTAACCAAATAATTAATATTTGATGAAGTAACATTTTTTTCTAAAAATTTAGATGCCCAGACACTAGCATCTTTCGTACTTAAAAGATCATTTTTCATTTCTTAGTCTATGCCATTTATAACTGATATCTATTATACCTTTTGGAGTTTAAAGGTCCAATAATATTGTTATTATTTTTATTAGAATCAGTTTAAATAGATTAGAATATAATACTTCAACTTAGTTAAACTAATTTATTATTCACAACTAAATAGTTAATAATAATTTTCTTTAATACGTTTACCTCTATAATTATCAGTTAAACTTTAATCTGTATTTAAATATAATTACCCGTATAAATTTTGCTACTCAGTTCGAGCGTAATGTTATGAACTTAGTATTTTTAATTAAAATAGTTGGTTAATTTCCAAGTTCGTTTAAACTATAGTACCACTTTCTGCAATCCAATAAAGATCTATGGTAGATGTATCAGAATACCGGATGAAGTAGAAAATTTACACCGACGCGGTTAATCCGGAGTGACTAATTAACCAATACTCTTTGCAATTACTGGTCATTATCCGGCAATTGTGCAGAACCCATTCGCCGTAAAATAACATTGGCTTTACGGCGGATTTCTTTATCTCGCGGA
>NZ_JACFRP010000008.1:0-15710 GCF_016100875.1 Snodgrassella sp. W8124 | reverse complement strand
TGCGATGGAAGAAGGCTTACGCTTTGCGATTCGTGAAGGTGGCCGAACAGTTGGTGCCGGTGTGGTTGCTAAAGTTATCGCTTAAAGTTTTGTAGGCCAGTAGCTCAATTGGTAGAGTATCGGTCTCCAAAACCGAGGGTTGGGGGTTCGAGACCCTCCTGGCCTGCCAAAAAATCAGACTAATCGGCCAATGGTCGGTTAGTCTTTTTTGTATTAATTAAAAGGTGGTTATATGGACAACAAAACATCAAAAGATGTAGGAGCCAAAACCAAAGCACAATTAAAAGCTGAAGCTAAGCAACAGCAGGAGTTGGAAGTCAAACGTAATAAATGGTTTGATTTATTGAAATATCTTCTCTCTGCTATATTGGTTGCCGCTGGTATTGAGGCATTCTATGCTCTTGATGCGCAATTGCCACTTTATATCCGTTATTTATTTCCATTGGTAGGTGTAGTAGCAGCCATTGTAATTGTATTTTTTTGGAGTACGGGTGGACGCAAACTTACTGCCTATGTGCGCGACTGTGTATCGGAAGCCAGAAAAGTAGTTTGGCCAGAGCGTAATGAGGCATTGCGCATGACCCTGTTTGTACTGATATTTGTTGCTGTCTTGTCGTTATTTATTTGGGGTGTTGACAGCCTGATTTCATGGTTGTTATTTGACATCTTTATGAGGAGAAGCTGATCATGGCAAAACAGTGGTATGTTGTACACGCTTATTCTGGTTTTGAAAAAAATGTACAAAAAACCTTAAAAGAGCGCATTGAGCGTGAAGGAATGGGTGAATATTTTGGTCAGATACTGGTGCCGGTTGAAGAAGTTGTGGATATAAAAAACGGGCGTCGCAGTATTACTGAACGTAAATTTTTTCCTGGTTATGTTCTGGTAGAAATGGATATGACCGATGCTTCATGGCACTTGGTTAAAAATACACCACGTGTGACGGGCTTTATTGGTGGAACAGCCAATAAACCATTACCTATTTCAGCTCGTGAAGTGGATGCTATCTTGCATCAGGTGCAAAGTGGAGTAGAAAAACCGAAACCAAAAGTCCTCTTTGATGTTGGTCAGCAAGTGCGGGTAAATGAAGGTCCGTTTAAAGACTTTAATGGCGTTGTAGAAGAAGTCAATTACGAACGCAATAAACTGCGTGTTGCTGTGCAGATATTTGGACGTGAAACACCGGTTGAGCTGGAATTTTCTCAGGTAGAGAAAATTTAACTGCAATAATACAACATAAACTAACCTGTGCTTGTAAGGAAAAGGTTTTTTCTTTATAATCACGGGTCTTGCTTTTGGGGAGCAGCATTTGCTGCGTCATACCCGTTTATTTGGAGTTTAAATCAAGTGGCAAAAAAAATTGTAGGCTATATCAAACTGCAGATTCCTGCAGGTAAAGCCAATCCGTCTCCTCCGGTAGGTCCGGCACTGGGTCAGCGTGGTCTGAATATTATGGAATTCTGTAAAGCCTTTAATGCGGCTACGCAGAATGTTGAGCCGGGTCTGCCGGTTCCGGTAGTGATTACTGCGTTTGCAGATAAATCATTTACCTTTGTAATGAAAACGCCACCGGCTTCTATTTTGCTGAAAAAAGCAGCTGGTCTGCAAAAAGGTAGTTCAAATCCATTAACCCAGAAAGTGGGTAAAGTGACTCGTGCACAATTGGAAGAAATCGCCAAGACTAAAGAGCCTGATTTAACTGCTGCTGATCTGGATGCGGCGGTACGCACCATTGCCGGTAGTGCCCGTTCAATGGGTTTAGATGTGGAGGGTGTGTAAATGGCTAAGCTTTCAAAACGTATGCAGGCTATTCGTGCTGCTGTGGAAACCAATAAATTATATACTATTGATGATGCTCTGAATCTGGTTAAAGCTAATGCTACAGCCAAATTTGATGAGTCTATCGATGTATCTTTCAATCTTGGCATTGATGCACGTAAATCTGACCAACTTGTTCGTGGTTCTGTAGTATTGCCTAAAGGTACCGGTAAAACTGTACGTGTGGCTGTGTTTACTCAGGGCGCTAATGCGGAAGCTGCTAAAGCAGCCGGTGCTGATGTGGTTGGTTTCGATGATCTGGCTGCTGAAGTCAAAGCAGGTAATCTGAACTTTGATGTGGTAATTGCATCTCCTGATGCTATGCGTGTAGTAGGTCAGCTAGGTACTATTCTGGGACCGCGTGGTTTAATGCCAAACCCGAAAGTGGGTACTGTTACGCCAAATGTTGCTGAAGCTGTTAAAAATGCGAAGGCAGGTCAGGTACAGTATCGTACAGATAGAGCTGGTATCGTACATGCAACTATTGGTCGTGCTTCTTTTGATGCCGCTGATCTGCGTGAAAACTTTAACGCATTACTGGATGCCATTGTTAAAGCTAAACCTGCTGCAACAAAAGGTCAGTATCTGCGCAGAATCGCAGTATCCAGCACGATGGGTGCAGGTTTGTGTGTTGACAGCGCTTCTGTAAATAATTAAGAAGTATCTTTGAATTCCGGCAGTTTGGTCTCATATCAGACTGCCTTAAAAATTCATATAAATGTCTTACATTTATATGTTGGGCTACTTAGAAATAAGTAGATGTCCAAGACCGTAGGGAATTTGTGGTAGTAAAACAAATTTTAAAAATTAACCCTACGCAGACGGTAGTCCCGGATAATCTTGTGTAAGCTTTGCTTACGGATGTCTTTTTGGGTTGCCGCGCTGGGTGGAGTGGTATTCATATCGCTCTGATTAAAAACAGTGGGAGGTAGACCTTGAGTCTCAATATTGAAACCAAGCAAGCAGCCGTAGCCGAAATCGTAGCAGCCATTGCTAACGCTCAAACTATGGTTATTGCCGAGTATCGTGGTATCAGTGTTGCCAGTATGACCGAACTGCGTGCCAATGCTCGTAAAGCAGGTGTATACCTGCATGTGTTGAAAAACACATTAGCCCGTCGCGCTGTTGAAGGTACATCATTTGCCGCTCTGGCTGATCAGATGGTTGGTCCGCTGGTTTATGCGGTATCTGAAGACCCGGTTGCTGCTGCAAAAGTACTGCACCAGTTCTCGAAAAAAGATGAAAAAATTGTGCTGAAAGCAGGTTCATATAATGGTGATCTGCTGGATGTTGCTCAGGTGGCAGAACTTGCTTCTATTCCGAGCCGCGACGAATTGCTCGCGAAATTGCTGGGTATTATGCAAGCTCCTGTTTCAGGTTTTGCCCGTGCACTTGCTGCTTTGGCTGAGAAAAAAGCCGGCGAAGAAGCTGCCTAAATTTCATCTGATTTATATTTAAATTTTTATTCTCAATTATTGGAGTTTAATAGCATGGCTATTACTAAAGAAGACATTCTGGAAGCAGTTGGTAACCTGACCGTTATGGAATTAAACGATCTGGTTAAAGCTTTTGAAGAAAAATTTGGTGTATCTGCAGCTGCTTTGGCTGTTAATAATGGTTCTAATAACGGTGCTACAGCTGCCGAAGAAAAATCTGAATTCGATGTAGTATTGACTTCTGCCGGTGCTCAGAAAGTTGGCGTGATTAAAGTTGTTCGTGCTATCACTGGTCTGGGTCTGAAAGAAGCTAAAGATCTGGTTGACGGTGCACCTAAAACTCTTAAAGAAGGTGTTTCTCAGGCTGAGGCTGACGACATTAAAAAACAACTGGAAGAAGCCGGCGCTTCTGTCGAAATCAAGTAATTTCAGTTGCGTTTTACAGGCTGGTAGCTTAGGCTACCAGCCTGCTTTCGCTTGTCTACCCCAAGTGATATTTTATAAATATTTACAAAAAAACCATTAATTTACCTAATTTTACTCTTTTGATATTAACAGTTATCTGAGTATTTATAAAACCTTACTTGCCAAACCTCCCTACTGGAGACTGTACATGTCCTACTCTTTTACTGAAAAAAAACGTATCCGTAAAAGCTTTGCCAAACGTGCGAATGTATTAGAAGTGCCGTTTTTATTGGCTACGCAGTTGGATTCTTATACACAGTTTTTACAGATGGAAACACCCTACGACCAGCGCGCTGATGTTGGTCTTCAGGCTGCTTTTCAGTCTATTTTTCCGATTATCAGTCATAACGGTTATGCCCGCCTTGAGTTCACCCATTATGTATTAGGTGAACCAGTGTTTGACATTCCGGAATGTCAGCTGCGTGGTATCACTTATGCAGCCCCGTTGCGGGCACGTATCCGGCTGGTGATTTTGGACAAAGAGTCATCCAAACCTAATGTGGTTAAAGAAGTTCGTGAAAATGAAGTTTATATGGGTGAAATTCCGTTGATGACACCCAGCGGTTCATTCATTATTAACGGTACTGAACGCGTCATTGTTTCACAGTTGCACCGTTCTCCGGGTGTATTCTTTGAACATGACAGAGGTAAATCACATTCATCTGGTAAATTATTATTTTCAGCACGGATTATTCCTTACCGCGGATCCTGGCTAGACTTCGAATTTGACCCGAAAGATTTGCTGTATTTCCGTATCGACCGTCGTCGTAAAATGCCGGTAACTATTTTGCTGAAAGCTCTTGGGTTTACACCGGAACAGATTCTGGACATGTTCTATGACCGTGAAAGTTACCACCTGTCTAAAGATGGTGTGCATACTGATCTGATTCCGGCACGTCTGAGAGGTGAAACTGCCAAGTTTGATCTGGTAGATAAAGATGGCAAAGTACTGGTACAAAAAGGCAAACGTATTAATGCCAAGAATATCCGTGACATTATTGCTGCAGATATTAAATGGCTGGAAGTTGAACCGGAAAGTCTGATTGGCAAGGTATTGGCTGCTGATGTGGTTGTACCGGATACCGGTGAAATACTGGCTAGATCCAATGATGAAATCACGGAAGAGTTGCTGGCACAGTTTGATATACAGGGAATCAAAGAAATTTCAACGCTGTATATCAATGATCTGGATCAGGGCGGTTATGTTTCCAATACTTTGCGTACTGATGAAACTGAAGGTCAGCAGGCTGCACGTATTGCTATTTATCGCATGATGCGCCCGGGTGAACCGCCAACCGAAGACGCTGTTGAGGCATTGTTTAATCGCCTGTTCTTTAGCGAAGATAGCTATGACTTGTCACGTGTCGGCCGGATGAAATTCAACACCCGTACCTATCAGCAAAAATTGCTGGAAGCACAGCAAGAGTCATGGTATGGCCGTCTGATGACACAAACTTTTGCCAATGCTGATAAAGAAGGCAATCATGTACTGACTATTCCGGATATTGTGTCCGTAATTGCTACACTGGTTGAATTGCGCAACGGACATGGTGAAGTAGATGATATTGATCATTTGGGTAACCGTCGCGTACGGTCTGTGGGTGAGCTGGCTGAGAACCAGTTCCGTAGTGGTCTGTCACGTGTAGAACGCGCCGTTAAAGAACGCCTGAATCAGGCCGAATCAGAAAATCTAATGCCGCATGATCTGATTAATGCCAAACCGGTTTCTGCTGCAATCAAAGAGTTTTTCGGTTCCAGTCAGTTGTCTCAGTTTATGGATCAGACTAATCCGTTGTCTGAAATCACCCATAAACGCCGTGTATCTGCATTGGGACCTGGCGGTCTGACCCGTGAGCGTGCCGGCTTTGAAGTGCGTGACGTACATCCGACTCATTACGGTCGTGTATGTCCGATTGAAACACCTGAAGGTCCGAATATCGGTTTGATTAATTCGCTGGCAGTTTATGCCCGTACCAATAAATACGGTTTTCTGGAAACACCTTATCGCCGAGTTGTCGACGGTAAAGTAACTAATGACATTGATTATTTGTCAGCTATTGAAGAAGGCCGCTTTGTCATTGCCCAGGCGAATGCCGATCTGGATAAAGACGGCCGGATTATCGGTGATATGGTAACCTGCCGTGAAAAAGGTGAAACCATAATGGCAACACCGGATCGCGTACAGTATATGGACGTGGCTACCGGCCAGGTGGTTTCAGTAGCGGCTTCACTGATTCCGTTCCTTGAGCATGACGACGCCAACCGTGCTTTGATGGGTGCCAACATGCAACGTCAGGCAGTACCTTGCCTGCGTGCTGAAAAACCATTGGTTGGTACCGGTATTGAACGCTCTGTGGCTATTGACAGTGCTACAGCTATTGCGGCCAGTCGCGGCGGTGTTGTGGAATATGTGGATGCAAACCGTGTCGTAGTACGTGTTAATGATGACGAGGCTACTGCTGGTGAAGTGGGTGTGGATATTTACAATCTGGTGAAATTCACCCGTTCTAACCAGTCAACCAATATTAATCAGCGTCCTGCCGTACAGAAGGGTGATGTTATCCAGCGCGGTGATGTTATTGCGGATGGTGCTTCTACTGATTTAGGTGAGCTGGCACTGGGTCAGAATATGACTATCGCCTTCATGCCATGGAATGGTTATAACTATGAAGACTCAATTCTGATTTCAGAACGTGTCGTTGCCGGTGATCGTTATACTTCAATTCATATTGAGGAATTGAATGTGGTATCCCGTGATACCAAGCTGGGTGCAGAGGAAATTACCCGTGATATTCCGAATTTGTCTGAGCGTATGCAAAATCGTCTGGATGAATCCGGTATCGTTTACATTGGTGCTGAAGTAGAGGCCGGTGATGTACTGGTAGGCAAGGTGACACCTAAAGGTGAAACTCAGCTTACACCGGAAGAAAAACTGTTGCGTGCTATTTTTGGTGAAAAAGCCAGTGATGTAAAAGATACTTCACTGCGTATGCCTACTGGCATGAGTGGTACTGTTATTGATGTTCAGGTATTTACCCGTGAAGGTATTGAACGCGATAAACGTGCTAAGGCGATTATCGATGCAGAACTGAAACGCTATCGTCAGAATCTGACTGATCAGTTGCGTATTTTCAATGATGATGCTTTTGACCGTACTGAACGCCTGATACTGGGACAAAAAGTCAATGGCGGACCATTGAAACTGGCTAAAGGTGCAGAAGTTACTAAAGAATATCTGGCTTCATTGCCGAGCCGTCATGACTGGTTTGATATTCGTCTGAGTGATGAAAGTATTGCTAAGCAGGTGGAACTGATTAAGGAAAGTTTGCAGGCCAAGCATGAAGAATCAGATGCTCTGTATGAAATCAAGAAGAAAAAACTGACACAAGGTGATGAATTACAGCCGGGTGTACAGAAAATGGTTAAGGTGTTTATTGCCATTAAACGTCGCCTGAAAGCCGGTGACAAAATGGCCGGCCGTCATGGTAATAAAGGTGTGGTATCCCGCATTCTGCCGGTTGAAGACATGCCTTACATGGCTGACGGACGCGCTGTGGATATCGTACTGAATCCGCTCGGTGTACCAAGCCGTATGAATATTGGTCAGATTCTGGAAGTACATCTGGGCTGGGCTGCCAAAGGTATTGGTGAGCGTATTGACCGTATGCTGACAGAAAAACGTGCTGCTGATGATATTCGTGCTTTCCTTGAAAAAGTGTACAACAGCAGTGGTAAGAAAGAGGATTTATCGCAATTTAATGACGATGAAATCATCAATCTGGCTCAGCATTTGCGTAAAGGTATGACTGTAGCTACACCAGTATTTGATGGTGCGGAAGAATCCGAAATCAAAAATATGCTGGCACTGGCTTATCCAGAAGATGATCCAGAAATTCAGAAACTGGGCTTTAATGATACCCGTACGCAGATGACACTGTATGATGGTCATACTGGAGAAGCCTTTGACCGTAAGGTGACTGTGGGTGTAATGCATTATCTGAAACTGCATCATCTGGTTGATGAAAAAATGCATGCTCGTTCTACTGGTCCGTACAGTCTGGTCACTCAGCAGCCGCTGGGTGGTAAAGCTCAGTTCGGTGGCCAACGTTTTGGTGAGATGGAGGTTTGGGCACTGGAAGCTTATGGTGCTGCTTATACTCTGCAGGAAATGTTGACTGTGAAATCAGATGACGTCACCGGTCGTACCAAAATGTATGAAAACATTGTTAAAGGCGAGTACAAGATTGATGCCGGCATGCCGGAATCATTCAATGTGTTACTGAAAGAGATTCGCTCTTTAGGCCTGGATATGGATTTGGAACGTTACTAACCGACACCGGTCGTATACAGTGTGTGAGGCATACTGTATACGGCATCGTCAGGAGCAAATATGAAAGCTTTATCAGACTTATTTAATCCGCTGCAAAATGCCAGTGCCGAAGAAGAATTTGACGCAATTAAAATCGGCATTGCTTCGCCGGATACCATTCGTTCTTGGTCGTACGGTGAAGTGAAAAAACCGGAAACGATTAATTACCGTACTTTTAAACCGGAACGTGACGGCTTGTTTTGTGCCAAGATTTTTGGCCCGATTAAAGATTATGAATGTTTGTGTGGTAAATACAAACGTCTGAAATTTCGCGGGGTAACCTGTGAAAAATGTGGTGTGGAAGTAACCTTGTCCAAAGTACGCCGCGAGCGCATGGGACATATCGAACTGGCTGCACCGGTTGCGCATATCTGGTTTTTGAAATCTTTGCCATCCCGTCTGGGTATGGTATTAGATATGACTTTGCGTGACATTGAACGTATTCTGTATTTTGAAGCTTATGTGGTAACTGATCCGGGGCTGACTTCATTACAGCCGCGTCAGCTGCTCAGTGAAGAAGAATACATTACCAAATATGAAGAGTCTGGCGGCGATTTTGAAGCCAAGATGGGTGCTGAAGGCATTCGCGATTTACTGCGAGCTATGGATATTGCCCATGAGGTTACTGTATTGCGTCAGGAACTGGATTCAACCAGTTCAGATACAAAAATTAAGAAAATTGCTAAACGACTGAAAGTTCTGGAAGCATTTCAGCGTTCCGGTATGAAACTGGAATGGATGATTATGGATGTGCTGCCAGTACTACCACCGGATTTGCGTCCGCTGGTACCGCTGGATGGCGGCCGTTTTGCTACTTCTGATTTGAATGACCTGTATCGTCGCGTCATTAATCGTAACAACCGTTTGAAACGCCTGCTTGAACTGCGTGCACCGGATATCATCGTACGCAATGAAAAACGTATGTTACAGGAAGCGGTAGATTCATTACTGGATAATGGCCGTCGTGGTAAAGCCATGACTGGCGCTAATAAGCGTCCGCTAAAATCCCTGGCAGATATGATTAAAGGTAAGGGCGGTCGTTTCCGTCAGAATCTGCTGGGTAAACGTGTCGATTACTCCGGTCGTTCTGTGATTACCGTTGGTCCGTACCTGCGTCTGCATCAGTGCGGTTTGCCGAAGAAAATGGCTTTGGAACTGTTCAAACCATTTATTTTCCATAAACTTGAACAGTTAGATCCGACCGTAACTACCATCAAAAAAGCCAAAAAGATGGTAGAACAGGAAGAGCCGATTGTATGGGATATTCTTGAAGATGTTATTCGTGAACATCCGATTCTGCTCAACCGTGCACCAACCTTGCACCGTTTGGGTATTCAGGCATTTGAGCCGATTCTGATTGAAGGTAAGGCAATTCAGCTGCATCCGCTGGTATGTACTGCATTTAACGCCGACTTTGACGGTGACCAGATGGCTGTGCACGTACCACTGAGTCTGGAAGCACAGATGGAAGCGCGTACCCTGATGCTGGCTTCGAATAATGTATTGTCACCAGCAAATGGTGAACCCATTATCGTACCGTCACAGGATATCGTATTGGGTCTGTATTATATGACCCGCGACAAAATTAATGGTAAGGGTGAAGGCAGCCTGTTTGCTGATGTAAAAGAAGTACACCGTGCCTACCAGACTCGTCAGGTAGAGCTGGGTACTAAAATTACTGTACGTTTGCGTGAATGGGTGAAAAATGGTCAGGACGAATTTGTACCGGTAGTTAATCGTTATGAAACTACAGTCGGTCGTGCTCTGCTGTCAGAAATTCTGCCAAAAGGTTTGTCTTTCGATCATATTAATAAAACGCTGAAGAAAAAAGAAATTTCTAAGCTGATTAATGCTTCATTCCGTCGCTGCGGATTGCGTGATACTGTCATTTTTGCTGACCACCTGATGTATACCGGTTATGCATTCTCAACTCGTGCCGGTATTTCAATCTGCGTTGACGATATGCTGGTGCCTGAAAGTAAACCACAGTTACTGGCTGAAGCTAATGCTGAAGTTAAAGAAATTGAAGACCAGTACCGTCAGGGTCTGGTAACCAATGGCGAACGTTACAATAAAGTAGTCGATATCTGGGGTCGTACCGGTGACAAGATTGCCAAAGCGATGATGGATAATCTGTCTACTCAGAAAGTAGTTGACCGCGAAGGTAATCTGGTTGATCAGGAGTCATTTAACTCAATTTACATGATGGCTGACTCCGGTGCCCGTGGTTCTGCCGCTCAGATTAAGCAGTTGTCAGGTATGCGTGGTTTGATGGCGAAACCGGATGGTTCCATTATTGAAACACCGATTACTTCTAACTTCCGCGAAGGTCTGACAGTATTACAGTACTTTATTTCTACTCACGGTGCCCGTAAAGGTCTGGCTGATACGGCATTGAAAACTGCTAACTCCGGTTATCTGACTCGTCGTCTTGTTGATGTGACACAAGACTTGGTGGTAGTAGAAGATGATTGTGGTACCAACGACGGTTTTGTGATGAAAGCAGTGGTACAGGGTGGTGATATCATTGAATCATTACGTGATCGCGTACTGGGACGTGTTACTGCTGAAGATGTAGTTGACCCGACCAGTGGTGAAACTTTAGTTGAAGCAGGTACGCTGCTGAACGAAGGTCTGGTTGATCTGATTGATAACTCTGGTGTCGATGAAGTTAAAGTACGTACTCCGATTACCTGTAAAACACGCCATGGATTGTGTGCCAAATGTTATGGCCGAGATCTGGCGCGCGGTAAACTGGTCAATGCCGGTGAATCTGTTGGTGTGATTGCTGCTCAGTCTATTGGTGAGCCGGGTACTCAGTTAACTATGCGTACCTTCCACATTGGTGGTGCTGCTTCACGAGCTGCAGCTGCTAGTCAGGTAGAGGCTAAATCTGGTGGTACGGTTCGTTTCTCCAGCCAGATGCGTTATGTGGCTAATAACAAAGGTGAACTGGTCGTTATTGGTCGTTCATCCGAAATTGTGATTCATGACGATATTGGTCGTGAGCGTGAACGCCATAAAGTACCTTACGGTGCATTATTGCAGGTAAAAGATGGTGGTGTGGTGAAAGCCGGTCAGACACTGGCTACATGGGATCCGCATACCCGTCCGATGATTACCGAGTTTGCTGGTCGTGTCCGCTTTGAAAATATCGAAGAAGGCGTTACTGTAGCTAAACAGACCGATGATGTTACCGGTTTGTCTACACTGGTAGTTATTGATGGTAAACGTCGTTCCTCTACTCAGTCTAAACTGTTGCGTCCGACAGTAAAACTGCTGGATGACAAAGGCGAAGAAATTCGCATGGCAGGAAGTGAAACCGCTGTTTCCATGGCCTTCCCGGTTGGTGCGGTGATTACTGTACGAGAAGGACAGGAAGTGGGTAAAGGTGATGTACTGGCCCGTATTCCTCAGGCTTCATCCAAAACCCGCGATATTACCGGTGGTCTGCCGCGTGTAGCTGAATTGTTCGAAGCACGTACTCCGAAAGATGTGGGTATGCTGGCTGAAGTAACTGGTACTGTTTCTTTCGGTAAGGAAACCAAGGGTAAACAGCGTCTGATTATTACTGATGCAGACGGTGCTGCTTATGAAACCCTGATTTCCAAAGAAAAACAGGTGCTGGTACATGATGGTCAGGTGGTTAATCGCGGTGAAGTGATTGTAGATGGTGCAGTCGATCCGCATGATATTCTGCGTTTGCAGGGTATTGAGGCGCTGGCTCGTTATATCGTGCAGGAAGTACAGGAAGTGTATCGTCTGCAAGGTGTGAAGATTTCCGATAAACATATCGAAGTGATCATTCGCCAGATGCTGCGCCGGGTAAATATTGCCGATGCCGGTGACAGTCACTTCATTACTGGTGAGCAGGTTGAACGCGGTGATGTAATGATTGCCAACGAGAAGTTGCTGGCGGAAGGTAAAGAACCGGTACGCTTTGACAATGTATTGCTGGGTATTACTAAAGCATCATTGTCTACCGATTCGTTTATTTCTGCTGCATCCTTCCAGGAAACTACCCGTGTGCTGACTGAAGCGGCTATTATGGGTAAACGTGACGATTTGCGCGGCCTGAAAGAAAACGTAATTGTTGGTCGTCTGATTCCGGCCGGTACCGGACTGACTTACCATCGCAGTCGCCGCCAGAAATGGCAGGAGCAATTGGCTGCTGAGGCTGCAGAGAAAAGCGAATAAGCTTTAATATTTGTTGTAAATAAAACCGCTGAAAGCCATTCAGCGGTTTTATTTTGCACATGGTTTTATATAGTTGTTTTTTCAACAGATATAAAGCGTTTAAAGTTTGATTATCTTGACCATAATAAAGCAGGAATGTTAGAATACCCGTTTTGCCGGCATGGTGCCGGCATATATTGACTCAACAGGATAAAGAGAAAATATGCCTACTATCAACCAATTGGTACGTAAAGGACGTCAGGCTCCGGTTTACGTCAACAAAGTACCTGCTTTAGAGGCTTGTCCTCAAAAACGTGGCGTATGCACCCGTGTATACACCACTACTCCGAAAAAACCTAACTCAGCGCTGCGTAAAGTATGCAAAGTGCGTTTGACCAACGGTTATGAAGTGATTTCATATATCGGTGGTGAAGGCCACAACTTGCAGGAACACAGCGTAGTACTGATTCGCGGCGGTCGTGTAAAAGACTTGCCGGGTGTGCGTTACCATACTGTACGCGGTTCTCTGGACACTGCAGGTGTTAAAGACCGTAAGCAGTCCCGTTCTAAATACGGTGCTAAACGTCCTAAATAATCGGACGCATCGGCAGATTATCTGTCGAGTAAGTGAATATTTACATAAATATTCGCGGGCTATGCCCAGCTGAATAGTTTAAGGAAATTGAAATGCCAAGACGTAGAGAAGTCCCAAAACGTGACATATTGCCAGATCCGAAATTCGGCAGTATCGAATTATCCAAATTCATGAATGTGCTGATGATTGACGGTAAAAAATCTGTAGCAGAACGCATTGTATACGGCGCTCTGGAACAGATTGAAAAGAAAACCGGCAAAGAAGCCATTGAAGTGTTTAACGAAGCCATTGCCAATGCCAAACCGGTGGTAGAAGTAAAAAGCCGTCGTGTTGGTGGTGCTAACTATCAAGTTCCTGTTGAGGTTCGTCCTGCCCGTCGTCTGGCTCTGGCCATGCGCTGGGTACGCGATGCGGCTCGTAAACGCGGTGAAAAATCCATGGATTTGCGTCTGGCTGGTGAATTAATTGATGCGGCCGAAGGTCGCGGCGGTGCATTGAAAAAACGTGAGGAAGTACATCGCATGGCTGAAGCCAACAAAGCCTTCTCTCACTTCCGCTTCTAATGCAGAAAGGCAATTATCGTGGCTCGTAAAACCCCTATTGAGCAATACCGCAATATCGGTATTTCTGCACATATTGATGCTGGTAAAACCACCACTTCAGAACGTATTCTGTTTTACACCGGCATGACTCACAAACTGGGTGAAGTGCATGACGGTGCAGCCACCACCGACTGGATGGAGCAGGAACAGGAACGTGGTATTACCATTACCTCTGCTGCTGTTACCACCTTCTGGAAAGGTATGGCAGGTCAGTTTAAAGAACACCGTTTAAATATTATTGATACCCCGGGACACGTAGACTTTACCGTTGAAGTAGAGCGTTCTATGCGTGTACTGGACGGTGCGGTAATGGTTTACTGTGCCGTGGGTGGTGTACAGCCTCAGTCTGAAACTGTATGGCGTCAGGCCAATAAATACAA
Organism: Snodgrassella sp. W8124; assembly: GCF_016100875.1. NCBI lineage: Bacteria > Pseudomonadati > Pseudomonadota > Betaproteobacteria > Neisseriales > Neisseriaceae > Snodgrassella > Snodgrassella sp. W8124. The sequence continues at coordinate 1,869 of NZ_JACFRP010000008.1, read as the reverse complement.
AGTGCCTCGCCTGGCTTTTGTAAATAAAATGGACCGTCAGGGTGCCAACTTCTTCCGTGTGGTTGAACAGATGCAGACCCGTCTGCGTGCGAATCCGGTACCGGTTGTGATTCCGGTAGGAGCTGAAGACGGTTTCGAAGGTGTGGTGGATTTGCTGAAGATGCAGGCTATCGTATGGGATGATGCAACTCAGGGTTTGAAGTTTGAGTATGCTGATATTCCTGCTGACCTGAAAGACGTTGCCGAAGAATGGCGCGAAAAAATGGTTGAAGCTGCAGCAGAAGCCAACGAAGAACTGATGGAAAAATACCTCGGCGGTGAAGTGCTGAGCGAGGATGAAATCGTTGCTGCCCTGCGTGCACGTACACTGGCCGGTGAAATTCAGCCGGTACTGTGCGGTTCAGCATTCAAGAACAAAGGTGTACAGCGTCTGCTGGATGCTGTGGTTGAGTATCTGCCAAGCCCGACAGACATTCCGCCAGTAGCCGGTGAAAAGCCGGATGGTGAAAAAGACAGCCGTAAAGCTAGCGACGATGAGAAATTCTCTGCGTTGGCATTTAAACTGATGAACGATAAATACGTTGGTCAGCTAACTTTCATCCGCGTGTATTCTGGCGTGGTGAAATCCGGCGATACTGTAGTGAACTCTGTTAAAGGCACTAAAGAACGTATTGGTCGTCTGGTACAGATGAAAGCCAATGATCGTGATGAAATCGAAGAAGTACGTGCCGGTGACATTGCAGCTGTAATTGGTCTGAAAGATGTAACTACTGGTGAAACGCTGTGTGATACTGACGCTCCGATTATTCTGGAACGTATGGAATTCCCGGAACCGGTTATCCACGTAGCAGTTGAACCAAAAACTAAAGCTGACCAGGAAAAAATGGGTCTGGCTCTGAACCGTCTGGCTAAAGAAGACCCGTCTTTCCGTGTGAAAACAGATGAAGAATCTGGTCAGACTATTATTTCCGGTATGGGTGAATTGCATCTGGAAATTATTGTAGACCGTATGAAACGTGAATTTGGTGTAGAAGCCAATGTGGGTGCACCACAGGTAGCTTATCGTGAAACCATCCGTAAATCAGTGGAATCCGAAGCCAAATACGTGAAACAGTCTGGTGGTAAAGGTCAGTATGGTCATGTAGTGATCACTATGGAACCTCTGGAACCGGGTGGTGTAAACTACGAATTCATCGACGAAATTAAAGGTGGTGTGATTCCACGTGAATTTATTCCGTCTGTGGATAAGGGTATTCGTGATACCATGACTAATGGTATTCTGGCCGGTTATCCGGTTGTGGATATCCGTGTGCGCCTGACTTTCGGTTCATACCATGATGTGGACTCTTCGCAAATCGCGTTTGAATTAGCCGGTTCTATGGCATTCAAAGACGGTATGCGCAAAGCTTCTCCGGCACTGCTGGAACCTATCATGGCGGTTGAAGTAGAAACACCGGAAGACTACATGGGTGATGTAATGGGCGACTTGAATCGTCGTCGTGGCATCGTGCTGGGTATGGATGATGATGGTATCGGCGGCAAGAAAGTTCGTGCCGAAGTACCACTGGCAGAAATGTTCGGTTACTCAACCGACCTGCGCTCTGCTACTCAGGGGCGTGCTACTTACTCCATGGAGTTCAAGAAATACGCTGAAGCACCAAATAATGTAGCCGAGCAGGTAATTGCTGCACGTAAAGGCTAACTTATTTACCGATAACCTGAAAGTACCTGTACTTTCAGGTTATCATCGTTCTTTAATGATCTTTATTCAAGGAAACTTAGCTCATGGCTAAAGAAAAATTCGAGCGGAGCAAACCGCACGTAAACGTTGGCACCATTGGTCACGTTGACCATGGTAAAACCACTTTG
>NZ_JACFRP010000013.1:0-302 GCF_016100875.1 Snodgrassella sp. W8124 | reverse complement strand
GAGATAGGCAGAAGGCTCTTTTTTTTCTAGTCTTCGTGAATTTTCTTCAAGACTATAGTATTGTTGATTGTCAAAGTACTCTGAAAATGAAATTTTGTGTAGTTCACCAGGATTTTTGACATTTGATATATCAATTGATCCATCTCTATAGCTCGGATCAGAAGGAGCAGCTTCATCTTGAAGAGCCCAATTATGGCTATATACTTTGTTATGATAGACATATAAATCTTTGTACGCATTCAGATAGGTCGCTTTAACTGGTTTAAAAGAATTAAATATTTTAATCCATATCAGTCCATCCT
>NZ_JACFRP010000007.1:0-22667 GCF_016100875.1 Snodgrassella sp. W8124 | reverse complement strand
CAGAGCAAAGAGCTGACCTCCGTTAATTGCATCAGTTGAATCTGCTGATACATTACCGGCAGCTACATGGGTAATTCTTTGTGCACTACCGCTTCCATGACTGGCATCATATGCACTAATACCGCTATTCCATTGCAGGGCATCCTGATTAAGCGTACTTATATGGTTATTAACGGTATTTAAAGACTCTGTTAATATACTTGCTGAGCTATCAATACGCGAAGAAAGCGTGTTGATACCAGTATCCGTACTGGTCGACAGACCGGTTAAACTCTCACCTATACCATCAGACAGCTGGCTCAGATGCTCATGTATAGCAGATGACAAACCGGTAACAATCTCTGAAGTGCTGACAAACGAACTGCTCACCCCACTTGAAACACTGCCGGAAAATTCTTGGAAATTGTTGGAGATATTTTCTGATAGCGTATCGAACTGCTGAGAAAGTGAACCAGATGCCGTAGTTGCTGAATCTTCTATTGTACTTAAGCTGGAGAGTATTGAACTGCGCCAGGTGGACAAATGACCATCAGACACAGTTGACAAGCTGTGTAACTGAGCACCAATAACGGCATCAGACGAATCTGATGCTATCAGACCGGCAGCAACATTGGTAATTTTTGCCGGATTTTTGGTTGCACGACTGGCATCATAAGCAGCAATATCGCTGTTCCATTGTAATGCATTCTGCTCTAATCCGCTCACCCGGGTATCCAGACCGGCAATGCTGGAAGAAAGCGTACTTACATTAGTATTAATCAAACTGCTTAATGTCGTTGACAAACTACTAAAACGCCCGCTGATATTATCATCCAGTGCATTAAATGTGCTATTGGTGGTATACAGCTGACCTGCAGTAATAGCATCAGCCGAACCGGCATGCAGATCACCTTCAGCTGCGTTCTTAATCAGATGTTTTTCATCCTTCTGACCATGACTGGCATCAAATGCACTCAGTGAGCTGTTCCACTGTAATGCATTTTGATTAAGAATAGCTATTTCATTGTCAGCGGAAATAAATGCAGAGGATACACTTGAGGACAAATGTGTAATATTATTTTCAATATTTTCCCTGTTTTGTACCAACTGCGACAGCTTCGAATCAGCATTATCATATACAGCTGTGGATAAACTGCTGATACCCGTGCTAAAGCTATTGGATACATCTGTCAGTTTATTTCCCAGATCAGTAATACTGCTGTTAGTGTTGTACAGCTGTGCACCAATCACTGCATCTGACGAACCTTCATTCAGACTACCAGCTAATACATGAGTAATGATGCCTGGCTTACCACTATGGTTGGCAACATAGTTTTTGCCATCCCATTGCACAGCATCATCCTGCAGAGCGGAAATACCGGTATTGATATGAGTCAGATCGGCTGCTGTAGTAGTCTCCAGACTGGTCAGCTGACTCTTAGTTTGCTGCACTTTTTCGGATAAATCAGTTATCGTTTCATCATTTTTTTGAGCGATACTCTGTATGGAGCTGCTAATATTATTTATACCGGTACTTAAACTTGCTCCCAGATTATTGATGGCAGCATCAGTGTTATACAATTGATTACCTGTTACCGCATCTTTTGACCCTTCCTCCAGTCGGCCATCAGCAACATGAGTAATTTTTTGCATTCCGTTTTTACCAAAACTGGCATCATAAGCACCATCGTTCCATTGCAGTGCCTGCTGTAACCCAGAAATTTGATTATTTATCTCACCCAGACGAGACTGAGTTCCGGTAGACAGGCTTTCCAGTCCGGGAAAAGATGAATTCTGCATGGCAACTGACAAGCTGCTCAAATTACTGTCCGTAGTACTGATAAACTTAGATGCATTGCTGTCAAACGCAGTAGAAAGTGAATCTATACTACTATTGGTAGCGAATAACTGCGCACCGGTAACAGCATCGGATGATGTATCATGTAAAATGTCCCCTTTAGCCACATTAGTGATTTTGTTTTTTCCATTATCACCCTGATTATGGCTGGCATCATAAGCTTTTCCATTCCACAATAAACTATCCTGCTGCAGAGCAGTAATATGCGAGTTAGCTGTCTGTACACCGGAATCCATATTACCATGCACATTATTGATATCTGTAGCAATAGAATTACTCAGACTCGTTTGCGCAGCAGCCAGACTGCTATCAATCTTACCGGAATAAATATTAAACTGATTATCAGATTCTGCTTTCAGATCACTGATTCTGGTATTGGTCTGGTATAACTGCCCTCCGGTTACGGCATCCGTTGAATCGGACTGCAAACTGCCCTCTGCTACATGGGTAATTTTCTCCGTACCTTCAGGATTACCGTGACTGGCATCATAAGCGTTCCCGTTCCACAACAACAGATTTTTCTTTAAACCCGCTATTTGATTATCTGCCGTATTCAGACTGCTACTAATGGTATCAGCCAGGCGATTAATTTCAGTATCAGATAAACCATTTAATGAATTTATTGCCTGGTTTACAGCAGCGATACTTGCAGACGCAGACACCGAAAATACATGAATCTGACCCATATTAATCAGATCAGTTGAATTTTCTTTTACCTCGCCGGCTGCTATATTGGTAATGTTCTGGTTTCCTTGCGTACCGTGAGCAGCACTGTATGCCTTATCTTCACTATTCCACAGTAAAGCATTACTTTGTAAGGCACTGAGACTCGTATTGGAACCGTTCACAAGTTCCATACCGCTTTGCAGCGTATTTTCAGAATATGTGCTCAGTTGTGTCGACAAGCTGCTCAGTCCGGTAGCAGTTGAATCCGTTAAATTATTCAGAGATGTGTTTGTTGAATATAACTGTGCTCCGGTAACAGCATCAGCTGATGAATCAGTTAAATCAGCCCCGGCTACTCCGGTAATAGCCTGATTTTTTCCGTTACGCTGTGCATTAAAGCTCTTTCCGTCAAGTTGCAGTACTTGTTGCTGCAATGCCGAAATGTTGCTATTAATCTGACCGACAGAGCGCAAAGCACTTGCTGTCAGTGTACTTACGCTGGTATCTATCTCGGTATTCAGATCATAATACTGACCACCGGTTACCGCATCAGTTGAAGCGAAATCAACAACACCGGCAGAAACATGAGTGATTTTCTGATTTTCATCATTATCACCGTGTCTGGCACGATACACCTTATGAATATCATCCCATTGCAGTGCATCATTTTGTAAAGCAGCGACCTGATTACCTGTATCACTCAGACTTGTTGATAATTTTTCCAGACCAGAAGAGTCATACAGTGAGCTGGATAAACTACTGAAACTTGTGCTGACGCTATTGGACAGACTGCTAATATTGGTATTAGTGGTATGTAACTGACCGCCAGTTACAGCATCGGTTGAATCAGCTGCTAACGAACCTTCTGCCACACCTGTTATCTTGTGGTCAGTATTATCATTATCAGCCCTGAATTCGCCTTCAGGCAGACCATTCCATTTTAATATGCCTGTTTGCAGATTATGGATACCGGTAGAAACCGATGTGGAATAACTATCTATACCAGTATTGATTTGGCTGGTTGAAGTATCAACTATATTTTTAGCCTCAGTGGAACCGCTATTAAGCGTACTCAGACCACTATCTATACTGGATGATAAAGAGCTCAGCGACGAATTGGTCGCATAAAGCAGTCTGCCATTAACCAGATCGGTTGAACCGGCGTAGCTGATATCTGCATCAGCTACGTGAATGATTTTACGCGGCGTTTTGCCATCATAATTTTTAGCGTCATAGAACCCACCCTGATCCAGCAGGAGCTTTTTCTGTATAGAAGTAATATTATCTGCTAAAGATGTACTCAGCCGGGAAATATTTTCTCCTACTTCACCAGAAGTATTCTGATCACCAAACTTCTGCTTTATCTGCGATGAAACAGTACTGATGCTGTTATTAAGCGGATCAAATTTTGCAGGCATTGCAGCAGAGCTACTGATGATAGTCTGATCTGCTGCAATCAGATTAGCCTCAATACTGGTTGACGCAGACGAAAAAATACCCGGAACTGAAAAGCTCAGATTTTTTAACTGAGCAACATTAACTGCATCCGTATCCTCGGTACCCGCCGCAACATCTGTAATCTGCCGGGTAATATTTTGTTTTGGGTCAGTATTGCCTATGGCAACAGCACCATTGGTACTTTTCCAGGCAGCTGTACTAACCGGATCGCTGTAGGTTGCATGATTATTTGGATTATAGCCGGCAACATCCTGAGCTGTGTTCGCTAGAGAACCGGAACCCAGAGCAACACCGCCAGACACCGTAGCCCCCGCACCAGTACCTATTGCCATAGCATCAGCACCGCTAACAGTGGTTTGATTACCCAAAGCAAGAGCATTATCTGCACTAATGCTAGCTTGATTACCAATTACAGTTGCACCAGTACCTGCAATACCTACTGAGGTACCTACTGTATTATCGCTACCGATAATATGAGCACCGTCAACGGCATTATTGATCACATTGTTGTTACCGAAGATGGCGGTATTGGCTGCCGAAATACCGTCTGTAATAAGGCTCCCGTTCGTATCAAAGTTCCCGCCTGTATTACTGTTACCCAGAGATAAAGTTTTATTTCCTTTAATATTGGTATAGCCTGTTGTTACATTTTTCTGTGTACCATCATCCTTGTTATAGGTAGTAGGTGTCTGGGCACTGCCGATAGCAATTGATTGCTCACCATCTACCGCATTACCGGAACCGATACCGATACTTTGCTTGCCGGCAAGAATATTATCGTTACCAATGGCTACACCGGAATCCAGTCCTGCATGAGCTCCTACCCCGACACCTACAGCACCGTCAGCGGTGGCCCGTGCCTGCAAACCCAGCGCGACACTTCCCACACCATCAGACTGAGCCACAGAACCCAAAGCAACACCAGACACACCGGTGGCTTCAGATGAAACTCCGATCGCATTGGACGCCCGTCCGGAAGCCAGTGCTGCCGGACCAAATGCCTGAGCTCCGCCAGCTGTAGCAGTAGCATTAACACTAAAAGCCAAGGAATAATTACCTGTAGCCAGGGATGCACACCCATAAGAAAAAGAAGCTACTCCATAAGCTCTTGGAAGAGAGCTTCTTCCTCCCTTGGTAACTACCCCATTCTGATAACCGGCAGTACCATAATTTTTATCAATAATCCGTGTCTTTTCACCGTACCATCTTTCTGCTTGATCGGTTGAGCCATAAGGTGTATATCTGTCAAACGCTGTATTCTGTGCAAAACGCAAATATTCCTCTAAGGGGTCAAGAAGATTTGCTTGTGTCTTTTTAGTATCTGATCGATTTTTAACATAATCATAACCACAATAATCCTCATTATCCCCTGCAATGGTAAGTGAGTTATAGCTTGTTTGTTTTCTACTGGCGGCCTCATCACCATACATGTACTCACCCCAGATGCTGGTCCTGCCTGCTGCATATACATTAGCTGAATATAAAGATATATTGATCAGCGAAGCAATTAACCCCAGTCTGAATGTATAAACACCTATTCTGGTTAACAGAGACGGCTTAGCAATATCACTGGAAACCGCATTGGCCTTGGTTCTACTTTTTGCTAATTCAGAAGCGGCCACCCAAGTCTGAGTGGATTCGTTCCATATCGCACGATATATTTTATTCAATTGGTTTACTCCTAATTTTTTAAAATCATGCGTTTATCAAAATACTTTAATAAATTAAAGATAGGTTAAAATTAAGTTAAATTATTCATAAATATAACATAAATATTTAAATAAATGCGAATAAATAAATAACATTTTTATACCTAAACACAGGCAAAATCATTCAGAAATCTCAGAAATAAATAAATTTAACTATTTAATTTATATGATTTTTTATATTTTTTTATTTTACCTGTTTATCCCTATACGTTATTTGTTTATTTATTATCAAATGTATTATAAAAGCGACAGTATATTAAATAAGTTAAATTTTAGTAACGATTGATCTGCATCCGTAATGGTTTAAATTTTTCTATTTAAACTACTATAATATATATAATTTTTGTGACACATTACTTTGTATTTCATTATTATTTATGCTAATAAGATAATATATTCTTTTTGAAAATAGTATTAATTATTAATAATATAATTAAATTATTATGCAATATTTATATATAATAAATCAAGATTTTAAAATCTAATTGATTCATATTAAACAATAGCAAATCACCAATTTAAATAAAATTTTGCGGATAAAATCAAATGCGCCGGACCATAGTTGCTATTTCTGCTTTATAAGAGGAATAAACCAACTATCGAGAGCTAAACCTGCTCTTAAGTTGGAAAACATCAGCCAGGCCTATACATAAAGCACCGGCTAGCGGCAGCAATTGCTGATTTTTAATCAAAATTTCAGGGATAAATTTTTATCAGTCATATATGGTATAGCTGATGAAATAAGTAAACTATGAATAAAACCAACAGTGGAGCAAACTACACATTTTTCGGTGTATAAATTTTGTATTACTGATTCAAGCCGTGTAATTTAAAAAAAATCTTTTCTTTTGCTGCTATCAGGATAGGGTACGTATTAGTTTAAATAAACCAGAATAAAAAGTTTACAGTTTGTGTATAAATCTGTGGATATCATTCTATAGCAGATAATAAATCCACATATAACTACAAATATTGATCAAATATTCCCGAAGATTTTTCTGATGTTTCAATATTCGCTTTATTGACAGCAAATCCTGGTAGCAGTCTCCAAATATCAGACTATATTGTTCTTGTTGTAACTCTTTATTAATAAAAATATATTTTTATTATCCAAATTAAGAGAAATTTATCTTTTAGTTATTTCTCCACAGATATCTAATCGCAGGCTTTCTTCTAATAAAACAAAACATATTAAACTTATTCTTTAAGTAGATCACTGATTTTCAATACCTAGTTTCGCTGAATAAGCAAAAAAGTGTTCGTAATAAAACAAAAAATAGGATTATTTACTCTATAAATTTTTATATTTATCGAATGCTAAGGTTTTTTATATCCATAAATAGTAAAAATATTATCTTTTCTGTCATAAGGTATATTCAGCCGGTTAAGTATTGTCCTGAAAGCTTCTGTTTCATCTAAAACTTCATTTTCCACTAAACGCCCGCGATATTTGCTTAATTGCGGGCATACTTTTATCCATTCAATATTAAATAATGCTGGTATACCCTCATGATAATAATTTGACCAGTCACCTATCCACCAAGGTATTTTTTCAAAAGAAGGTTCTGCAATATCGTCACCATCGGTAACACATCGCAGTATATACGGAGGCGGAAATGATAATTCTTTAACTGCATATTGAAGTTCAAGCCATTTAATGTCATTCATAAATGAAACCAGTTGCCTTTTTGCAATGATGGCAGAAACTTTTATTTTTAGCTTACAGATATAGTTGCTATGGTGACTAATAATAGTTTTATATTCTTCATATAATTCTGTTGCTGAGTTCGACTTATTCAAAGACATATATTTCCGGCATTGTATATTTCACACTGATAATTCAACCAAGCATATCAAACGAAAATATCGATGTCAGCACTGACATTTCAGGATACAGATTTTACAGCAGGTTTGCTAAGCCAATTGATAAATCGGTTAGCAGCGTTATATCTGCTTATTTTTTAATGTCGAACTAACCGGAACAAGCAATAGTACCTGGTACTGAAGTATTTATCTAACCTGAAACACATCATAGGAAATAAGATAAGATACTCAAAAAAGCTGTCGGATTGAATATAGCAGCAGACTGATTATCATTACCCATGGACTTATTAAAAGAAGATTTGGAGCGGACAACGGGATTCGAACCCGCCCGAACTGCTTGGGAAGCAGTTATGCTACCACTACATCATATCCGCACAGCAATTGCTTATTATAAATATGCAATGTTACCGGTAAGCTTACCGTTATGGATTATAGCCTTATTAATACCAAACAACCAGATAACATTTCTATCCGGTTTAGAAATTCAGGATTAGGCACAGCAATAGTTAGCATCGCCTATTCAATATCCGGCTAATTCACTGAGAATTGCAACAGATTATTTTCTCCGGCCATTGAAATTTTGACAGATTATTAGGCCTGATTTGAAATTTACTGATCACTGATAGTTAACATCTTTTCTGGGAAAATTTCAGTATACTTTTAAATAAAATAGGTGCTTAAAAACCATATTTTTGGCCAGAAATCCATCGACTGTGGATAAATACTGGATAAATGACTATGTGCAGACAATCCAGTATTGATGACAACTATCATTTTATATGGTGTCTGTTATCAATAATCGATATCTGAATAAGTCATATTTAATTTTGATTACAATTGCTGATAATACACAGTTAATAAAAAATATTCTGATGCTTAAATCCTCTTATTGAAACCTGTTCAAATTTTTCGCATAAAACAGTTTTATAATGATCTCTCAAAATCGTTAATGAATATGCCGATTTATTTTAACTGCTGAGGATGTAATCAAGTTATAGACAGCATTATCCATAGCATCATTTTTATATTTATCCACAGAATCGATTCAATTACAGTTTTATATTTTTATCATTTGCCTGTGCTAAGCTAAAATTGAATATCACGATAATCAAAATTTATCTTAATAATTTGATAGTACATATTAATTATCTGGTTTAGCCAAAAAATTATGTATTCTGTTCGGCTAAACTAAACAGAATACATAATTAAAATATCTGTTGATAAACAGGATAAAATATAAAAATCAGACTTAGTTATCCACAGCTTTTAATGCTTTAGCACCGATATCATGCCGGTATTGCATACCGGCAAATTTTATCGATTCCAGAGCAGTATAAGCTTTGGTTTGTGCAGTTTTGATATCGGCACCTAATCCGACTACACATAATACCCGTCCGCCATGAGTAACCAGTTCATGCCGGGAATTAAACGCTGTACCGGCATGGAAAACTTTTCCGGTTTGATTAGCCTCGGTAATCCCGGAAATTACATCTCCCTTACGCGGATCCTGTGGATAACCAGCCGCCGCCAGTACCACACCAACAGCAGCCTGATCTCGCCACTCAGCGGTCACCGTATCAAGCCGGCCGTCCAGAGCAGCTTCTATCAGCTCCACCATATCACTTTGTAACCGGCACATAATCGGCTGAGTTTCCGGATCACCAAACCGGCAGTTAAATTCTATGGTATACGGTGCTCCGCTATCATCTATCATCAAACCGGCATACAGAAAGCCGCGATAAGGATGGCCGTCAGCCTGCATTCCCTTTACTACAGGAAGAATAATTTCATCCATTACCCGCTGATGTACAGCTTCAGTCACTACCGGTGCAGGAGAATAAGCACCCATTCCGCCGGTATTCGGGCCTTTATCGAAATCAAGCAGGCGTTTGTGATCCTGACTGGTAGCCATAGGTAAAACATGCTCACCATCCACCATAACAATAAAGCTGGCTTCTTCTCCCTGTAAAAAGTCTTCGATTACCACCCGGCTACCGGCAGCACCCATAGCATTGTCCCGCAACATATCATCTACAGCCTGATGAGCTTCGGCCAGTGTCATGGCAACAATCACTCCCTTACCGGCTGCCAGACCATCAGCCTTGATAACAATCGGTGCGCCTTTCTGATTGATATACTGATGAGCAGCTTCAGCACCAGTAAAAGTCTGATAGGCAGCTGTGGGGATACCCGTTCTGGCCATAAACGCCTTAGCAAAATCTTTTGAGCTTTCCAGCTGAGCACAATATTGGCTCGGACCAAAAACAGCCAGACCAGCGGCAGTAAAATCATCCACAATACCCGCTGCCAGTGGTGCTTCCGGACCGACTACTGTAAATGCTATTTGCTGTTCACGACAGAAGGCAATCAACTGCTGATGATCAGTTACAGCAAGGTTGAGCAGCTTTGGTTCTGTTGCAGTACCGGCATTACCCGGAGCAACATAAACCGTATTTACTTTGGGAGACTGTGCCAGACGCCAGGCCAGAGCGTGTTCTCTTCCGCCGCTGCCGATAACCAGTAATTTCATATACCCCTTCTCCAAAATAAGGTGTGTATGCAGCCAGCCGGCTGCGTTTTATAGCATTAACCAGTAATATTCAGTTATCCAGTTTAACATCAATCATCCGCAGCTTGCGTAAAGATGACAGCCCGCTTTCCAGCTGAGCAAGCGGCAGGCGGACAGACAGACAGCACTGCTGCTGCAGATCCTGCTGTATTATCTGTGCCTGCTGCTGCCGGCACCAGCGCATTGCTTCACTCAAATGAGCATAATCACAATAAAGCCATAATTGCCGGCATACATCCAGACAAATTTTATCAGCAGCTTCTATCGCTGCCGCAGTAGCAGATTTATAAGCATGGATCAGCCCGGGCACTCCCAGCAAAGTACCACCAAAATAACGTATCACTATCACTACAACGTCAGTGATATTCGCAGAATCAATCTGTCCGAGAATCGGCCGGCCGGCACTACCAGCAGGTTCTCCATCATCATTGGCACGATAACGGTTACCATCTACGCCCAGACGCCATGCAAAACAGCAATGACGTGCCTTATGATGCTGTTCCCGCAAAGTTTGCACATACTGGCGAATTTCGGACTCATCCTGCACCGGATAGGCAAAGGCCAGAAAACGGCTGCCTTTATCTTTAAATTCTGCCTGTGCCGGTGCTGCCAGCGTTGTGTACTGATAAATTGTACTCATTTTTCCGCAATAGCCTGCCTGATTGCGGCCGCAAATGCATCAACTTGTTCAGGCGTGGTATCAAAACTGGTCATCCAGCGTACTTCTCCTTTGCTTTCATCCCAGTCATAAAAATGAAACTGCTGATGCAAACGGGCACGAGCATTAGCAGGTAATATTGCAAATATGGCATTTGCCTGAACTTTTTGAGTAACCGATACCTGCTCAATTGCGGTCAGTGATGCAGCCAGCCGCTTTGCCATCAGATTACTGCCGGCGGCCAGATCCAGCCACAGATCGTCTTCCAGCCATGCCAGAAATTGTGCTGAAATAAAACGCATTTTTGCACCAAGCTGAGCATTAATTTTACGCAGATACGGCATAGCAGCATGAGTATCTGCGCGCATACTGATGATACATTCGCCCTGAAGCATACCATTTTTAGTACCGCCCAGATTAAGCATATCCACACCCGTATCGGTAACCATAGTTCTGACATCAGTATTTTCCGCTACCAGAGCATTCGCCAGCCGTGCTCCATCCAGATAAAGCTGCATATTATGTTTATGACAATACTCGGCCAGATCACGGATTTCAGCCACGCTATAACAAGTGCCCAGCTCAGTAGTCTGGCTGATATACACAACTGCCGGCTGAGCACGATGTTCCATTCCAAATCCCCAGGCTTGCCGGGCTACCAGTTGCGGGGTTAATTTACCATCATCAGTAGCAACCGTCAGGAGCTTTACGCCGGCCAGATGTTCAGGCGCCACTCCTTCATCACACTGAATATGTGCACTCTCCGCACAAATCACCGCACCCCAGCGCGGCAACAATGCCTGTAAAGCGGTAACATTGGCTCCGGTTCCGTTAAATACCGGAAAAGCTTCAGCCTGCTCACCAAATAACTGTTTGATTTTCTGTTGCAGAGCAAGCGTATACACATCAGCACCATAAGCAGGCTGATGTCCGCCATTAGCGATTGTCAGTGCCTGGATAATTTTCGGGTGAACACCTGAATAATTATCTGATGCAAAAGCATAACTCTGATTATCATGTAATCGGTTCATCATTTTAAGCTGAATTTTTTATAAAAGATATCATAAAAATTGCCTGAATACTGGATTTATTCAGGCAGTTTATCGGCAATCAGTTACAGCAAACCGGATACTTTCTACCCGTTTGTTTCAAGGTCAAACTGTTGAATAATGTTTCACGTGAAACATTATTCAACAACCATCAGCAATTTAATGTCCGAGAGCCTTTAACTGTTCAAGCAGTTCTGGTACAGCAGTATTTAAATCAGCAACCAGCGCATAATCAGCTACGTTAAAAATCGGAGCATCAGCATCTTTATTAATAGCCACAATAACTTTACTGTCTTTCATTCCGGCCAGATGCTGAATGGCTCCTGAAATACCAATAGCAATATATAACTCCGGTGCGACTACTTTCCCTGTCTGCCCTACCTGATAATCGTTCGGAGCATAACCGGCATCCACAGCCGCGCGTGAGGCACCGATAGCTGCATTCAGGGTATCGGCAAGCGGGTTGAGAAGTGCAGCAAAATTTTCAGCACTGCCCAAACCGCGTCCACCACTGACTACCACTTTAGCAGTAGTCAGCTCAGGATGATCTGATTTGGTCAGCTTACGTTCAATGAAACGGCTTAATTCAGGCACAGGAACAGCGGCAACAGATTCAATTGCCGCTTGCCCGCCAGCAGATTCTACCAGAGCAAATGCGGTAGTCCGGATTGTCAGCAACTGTTTTGATTGTTCGCTACGCACTGTCTGCAAAGCATTTCCGGCATAAATCGGGTGAACAAAGGTCTGACTGTCGATAATGGCAACAACATCAGAAACAGGGGCACAATCAAGTAAAGCAGCAACACGCGGTAACAAATTTTTACCGAAACAAGTAGCTGCTGCAATAATATGATCATATGAATCAGAAAGTTGCACTACCAGCGGAGCTACTGCTTCCGCCAATACCTGAGCATAATCAGGAGCATCAGCCAGTAATACTTTTCGTACCCCTTTAATTTGCTGTGCCTGAGCAGCGATACTGGCCACATTGTGCCCGGCTATCAAAATATCAATTTCTCCCAGTTGCTGTGCCGCAGATACAGCGTGCAAAGTAGCCTCATCCAGACAGGATTGCTGATACTCAGCAATAATCAATACCGACATTAATATCTCCTTTAAATGACTTTTGCTTCGTGATGCAATCTGTCTGCCAGCTCGGCCACATTTCCAACCCTGATGCCGGCAGCCCGCTCAGCAGGTTCAGTTACCTTTAACTGTACTAACCGCGGGCTGATATCCACACCCAGCTCAGCTACTGTTTTTTTCTCAAGCGGTTTCTTTTTTGCCTGCATAATATTCGGCAGCTTGATATAGCGAGGTTCATTCAGCCGCAAATCAGTACTGATTACAGCAGGTAATTTCAGCGCCAGCTGTTCCTGTCCGCCGTCAATTTCACGGGTAACCAGCACTTCATCTGCTTTAAGCTCTATTTTGCTGGCAAAAGTACCCTGCGCAAGCTGCATTAAAGCGGCAAGCATTTGTGCCGTCTGATTGGCATCATCATCAATTGCCTGCTTACCCAGCAACAATAACTGCGGCTGCTCGGTTTCGACCACGGCTTTTAATAACTTAGCCACGGCCAGCGGCTCGAGCTTTTCATCTGTTTCAACATGAATGGCACGATCAGCACCCATTGCCAGAGCTGTACGCAAGGTTTCTTCACACTGTTTCACACCTAAAGATACCACCACCACCTCAGTGGCTTTACCGGCCTCCTTTAAACGTACAGCTTCTTCCACAGCTATTTCATCAAACGGATTCATCGACATTTTCACATTGCCAATATCCACATCTGATTCATCAGGTTTAACACGTACTTTCACGTTGTAATCGACAACACGCTTTACCGCTACCAATATTTTCATCTGAACCACCTTTAGATTAATCATAACCGGCAATCATCAGTGATTACCGGTATTCTGATTGCAGATTAACCACCGCAATACAGATAAATCAGCTAATCAGTGTAATTTAATTGCTACTATCAATTTATACTTAACCGGATATAGTAACAGAAATACAGATAAACTGCCGACACTCAGTTGGAAATATCATTTTGCTGTTCAAATATTATTTGTGGATAACTTTATCCGGCAGGTTTCAAAATCACTGTGTACAATATTTTTTAATTCTGTAAAAAATAATCAACAGCTATAAACAGATCAATTCAGTCTAATTTCCGGTATGAAATAAAAACATTGCAACTTAAAATCCGTAATTCAACACAATTATTTTTTATAATATTAAAATTATATAGTTAACCACTCCCCTACTCTGTTATATTTATCCATAGGCAGGTCTTCAGGCTACGAGTCTGGAATACCGGTTTAATAATTTATTCTGGTTGAAATCATGAATCAGACATTTCCATACAAGATTAAAATCCACAGAAATTCATTTATCTCTAAAAATTAAATTATCCACAATCATAATGATCTGTTTATCGTTATTAATAATATTTTTAATTAGAAAATATACTTTTAAACAGCTAATAAATCAGTAATACTGCCAGATAAACAAGCTGTTTCGAATTTATACGGAAATCAGTATAAAACAGTAAATAATATAAATATATTTATCAACAATTTAAACGATAATATTATGATTCCGTGCATAACTTAAGTAGTCGAATATCAGCTGAAACTCATTTAATGATTAATTTAAGCATAATAAAAACAATAAATTAATTATTTTATCCACAATTTATATACAGAGAAATATACTAATTACCGTACAATATACCTGTTCTGATTAATCACATTTTGTACGTTTTATGCCCGCATCTTCTGAAAATTCCGGTCTGCACTGGACAATCCACCCGATTGGTTACATTAATTCTCCCTATAAACAAAAATTCGGAGTTGCCCGGCAGCCAGGATTGGTACCGGCAGCTCAGGCATATATCGATTTATCCACAGAATTTACTGCTGAATGTGTACGCGGTTTAAGTGATTATGAATATATCTGGGTTCAGTTTATTTTTCATGCCACCATTAAAGACGGCTGGCAACCTCTGATCAGACCGCCAAAATTAGGAGGTAAAGAAAAAAAAGGGGTTTTTGCAACCCGCAGTCCGCATCGGCCTAATCATTTAGGGTTATCACTGGTAAAACTAGAGCGAATTGTATGTAGTAAACAGATTCGATTGTATGTAAGCGGTGTGGATTTTCTCGATCAGACACCGGTAATTGATATCAAACCCTATATTCCGTTTGTTGAGGCTAAACCTTATGCACATAGCAGTTTTGCACATGAACGCGAATTACTGACAGTTCACTGGTCACAGCATGCATTAAATCAAATGCAATTTTTTTCATTAGATTCAGAATATTTTCAATTAGTTAATCAAAGTCTGGCTCAAGATCCGCGACCAGTGCATCAGCACCATACAGACAAAGTTTTTGTTATGCATCTGGGTAATTTTGATGTTTTATTTCAATTCAGAGATAAAACTGTTGAAGTAACCGGATTACGTGAACATGTCGGAATTTAAAATTATTATTCAAATAAAAATATAAATAATAAATGGATGAAGACAAAGACGAAGCCATACATCCTGTGGAAAAGTGAAAATAATATTAAAAAATCATCTATTTAATCGTAGATAACTTATTATTTGCGGATGAGTATGATTTGTGGATTATGTGGATAACTTTTCTGCTGATAATACTTTCTGTGGATAATTGGCAGAAATAAATTCTGATAGCAATAATTTATCCACTGTTTGGCAAAATTCATTACTTTTACCGGTTAAATTCGTTACCATTGGATTATCAGATTGATCAGGAACAGAATATGCTGCAGCGCACATTAGCAAAAAGTATCAGTGTTACCGGAGTGGGTTTGCATTCCGGAGAGCGGGTAAGACTGAGTCTGCATCCGGCTGCATCTGACAGCGGTATCCGTTTTCGCCGCACTGATCTGAACGGAGAACTTGGCCGTATTGTGCCGCTGACTCCTGAACTGATTAACGATACCCGTTTATCTTCTACAGTTGTTACTCCGGACGGTATTCGTATCGGCACCATTGAGCATATTATGTCGGCATTCGCTGCCTATGGAATCGACAATATCATTGTTGAGCTCAATGCTCCGGAAATCCCTATTATGGATGGTTCCAGCCTGCCTTTTATTTATCTTTTGCAGGATGCGGGTGTTATTGATCAGCCTGCTGAAAAAAAATTCTTACGTATTAAACAGCCGGTAATGCTGTCGCAAGAAGATAAATGGGTAAAATTTACTCCGTATGAGGGGTTTCAGGTTACTTTAACCATAGATTTTGATCATCCGGTATTCAATCGCAGTAATCAGACTTTCACGATAGATTTTGCCGGACAGTCGTATGTTGATGAAATTTCCCGCGCACGGACATTTGGTTTCATGCAGGAAGTAGAACTGATGCGCAGCCATAATCTGGGGCTGGGCGGAAATCTGAGCAATGCAATTGTAATTGATGATACAGATGTGCTTAATCCTGAAGGATTGCGCTATCCGGATGAATTTGTCCGGCATAAAATTCTCGATGCTGTTGGAGATCTTTATACTCTTGGTCACCCGATTATCGGCGCCTTTGAAGGACATAAATCCGGCCATGCGATCAATAATGCGCTGTTAAGGCAGCTTTTGGCGCAGCCGCAAGCCTATGAATGGGTAACTTTTCCGCATAATTATCAGCTGCCAGCCGCATTTCATCAGTTGCCACATGCAGCCTGATTTGCGGCCATGATAATATTCATGTTAAGAATATGTTATAATTACTTAACAAAATCAGGTTAAACTGGCCGGATAATATTTAACCGGCTTCACTTTATTATATTATTCCGGGATATAAATGCAATGGATTATCAAGCTGTTGTAGCGCAATTACTAAACGTAGAAGGTGCACTGGCGGCGGCGGTGGTTGATTATGATAATGGTATGTTAATGGCCGGTAATGCCATTAATAAAATTGATCTGGAAATTGCCGCGGCCAGCAGTACGGAAGTTATCCGCTCTAAAATCAAAACTATGCAGATGCTGGATCTTAGTGATGAAATTGAGGATATACTGATTACACAGGGGCAGCAGTATCATCTGATCCGGCCGCTGAAAAAACTGGGTAGCCTGTTTTTGTATTCAGTACTTGATAGCAACCGTGCCAATCTGGCTTTATCGCGCCGGGCGCTGATTGATGTTGAAAAACAAATGGAGTAGTAACTGAATTATATAGATTCGATCTGGTTGCTGATTGGTTTGAATATGGCTGTTAAACCAGTATTCCGGCTACATGGTTATTAATTAAAAATTGAATTTTTCTGTAATTAATTATTCACAGTTATATTTTTTATTTAAATTAACAATATGCTATTTATTAAATTAAATAGTATATTGTTTTTACAGTCAGACCATTTTTGCTTTGTACCTTTCTGCATAACATTCTGTTATGCCTTGATCTAGATTTTCTGGCTATTCTGCTTTTCTCTGCAAATATAGATACTTTGTCTGTGTCTGTCTGTTTTGATAAATTAATATATGTCAAATCAAATTTTATTCTGCTATGCAGAAACAGTAGTACACAAAATACAATTCAAATGATGTGTAAGCGTAACTTAATTGCGGCCAATTTGCGTCGTTTAGCTGATTAATAACTATTTTTACTTCCATCACTGTATTTATTCAAGTGGCTAGCAAACGAAAAGTAGATAATAAATCTAACTGCCTAAAACCATTTATTTGGATCAGATTTGTTTAGGTGTAATAAAATGCCATTATAATTTTTTAATTTTGAGAAAACGAATTAATCAGATTACTGTGGTGTTAATAAGACAATAATAATATATAAACAATCTATTTAATTAACATATTTATATATTTAATTTTTGAAATAAATTTAAAAAAATATTTAAATTTCAAATATTTATTTTTATAAAAAATATGGTTTTTGTTGAGTTTACTAAATATTATTTAAATTTGTTGAATACATACAAGCAAGTATATTATGTTATATTACTTAAAGATTTAATTTTAAATTTTAACTTTATTTAAATTTATACAAATTTTGTTTGACGGCATGATTTCTAATCAGGAGTAAACCAATTGAATAAAATATATCGTGCTATATGGAATGAAACGACCCAGACCTGGGTAGCCGCCTCCGAACTAGCTAAAAGCAAAACAAAGTCTGATACCGTAGCCTGCTTGCCGGCCACAGGCATGATAAAAAATAAGTCCCGATTCGGATCAGTCTTTAAACGGAGCCTTATCGCTTCAATTCTGAATTTTTCACTCGTTATTCCGAATGTTTTTGCTTCTAATGTTGCGATTATTGGTGGCGACAGTAAGACGACTAGTACTAATGGTGCTTACGTATATTATAAAGATCAGAATGGTGTAGCCAGGGCAAGCCATGGTTCGGTAATTATCAACGGCGTCAATGGCTTTGCTAAAGATTCTCCGGGCTGTGGCGCAGATGAAGTTGCTGGCAGAGGCGACCCTAAACGTACAATTGAAGGTAATTCACTTTCTGCGCTGGATGAATATTTACGCTTTGCTAATGGCAGCGATAAGGCTTATGGCACAAACACAAGTTCGGTCAATGCGGATGCTGCTATGCAGGGTACACAGACGGGTGGTGCTGCAAATAAAATGCCGTTAGCCTATGGTGTCTATTCTTTTGCATCCGGTTGTGGTGCTTATACATCTGGTAACTACTCAGTAGCATTCGGTACTAATGCTACTGCAACTGCCGGTGGCGCGATGGCCATCGGAACTGCTGCTCTGGCTTCTGGGCGGGCCTCGATTGCTTTTGGTGTCGGCGCTGAGGCTACAGGTGTTTCCAGTGTGGCTTTAGGTTCGGTTGCATCTTCTAATGGTGTGGGTAGTGTGGCAGCCGGTTTGAAATCTCAGGCCAGTGCTGACGGTACTGTTGCCTTAGGTGTTCAGGCACAGGCTACAGCAGATTCTGCCGTAGCTATTGGTAATTCAGCTCAGGCCACTGGCGAACAAAGTATCAGTATAGGCTCAGCCAATCAGGTAAGCGGGAACAGATCCGGTGCAATTGGCGGCTCTCAGACAACAACTGCTTATAATTCAGTCAATGGTGAAATTGCAGATGAAGATAAAGATCAGGCAACCGGTATCACTAGTGTAACCGGGAATGACACTTATTCTTTCGGTAATCAGAATGGTACGATTGCTGCTAATAATACCGGTATATTCGGTAATAGTAATGTTATAGCACTTGATTCAACCGGTGCTACTAAGGCAGATGATATAAGAATATTAGGCAATCTGAACAAAGTCTCTGCAAATGCTACCGGTGCCATGATTGTAGGTAATGAAGCTGAAGTCGGTGCTGCTAATGCCCTGGCACTGGGTAACAAGACTCAAGTTAGTGGTATGAATGGCGTCGCCATCGGTACAGAGGCTAATGTCAGTTCTGATGACGGCGTGGCTATAGGCAGTAATTCTGCAACTACAGCCGCAGCAGGTGTGGCTGGCTATGATCCTGCTGGTGGGGTTCATGATGCTACATCATCTACCTGGAACAGTACTAGAGGATCGGTGGCGATTGGTAATGCCAGTACTGGTGCCACACGGCAGATTACCGGCCTGGCAGCCGGTACACAGGATACTGATGCTGTCAATGTAGCTCAGTTAAAAAGCCTGGGCGATTCTGTGTCAGCCAGTCTGAATAGTCTGTCTTCTTCAACAGTAAGCCATTTAACTAAAAACGACAAAGAATTAAATGAACTGATAAATACGACCAATTCAACTTTAGTTACATATGACAGCAAGCTGGTAGATACAGCCGGCTTACTGGACAGCCGGCTTACTGAAACTAATAACAAACTTGATGCAATAAATACTTCAGTTTTAACCAGTATCAGCCAGATGCAGGAAAATGCATTACGGTGGAATGACGATGTACAGGCTTATGATGCAGTTCACGGTCAGGCAAATACAGCAAAAATTATCAATGTTGCGGCCGGTGATTTATCGCCAGAATCAACTGATGCTATTAATGGCGGACAGCTTTATAGTACCAATTCAGCATTGAGCAGTTTATCAACTGTTGCGATAAGCAGTATTTCCACTGCGCTATCGAATTCCACTTCAATGTCTGCTTCAATCAGTACAACCCTGTCAGAAACTTCAAATAAGCTCAATCAGCTTCTGGACAATACTTCAACCAGCATGAATCAATTAAGCCGGGATGCACTACAGTTAAAAGATGGTGTATTTGATGCTGAACGTGACGGAAAAGCCCAGAAAATCACGCATGTTGCGGCCGGTGATATTTCTTCGGCTCATTCCAGTGACGTGGTTATTGGTTCCCAGTTATATGAAACCAATACAAATCTGACTAATTTATCAGAAAGTTTTGCTTCAAGTTTGACCAGCCTGTCAAATTCAGTGGGTAATTCAAATATAGCAGATATTGCTAGTTTGTCTACAGTAGCCAGTGGTGTAAGTAGCAGCCTGTCCAGTTTGCAAAATAACGCTTTACTGTGGAAAGCAGGTGACAATGGGGTAAATGGTGCCTATGATGCTGAGCGTAACGGAAAAGCTCAGAAAATTACCAATGTTGCAGACGGTAGTACTGAACAGGGATCAACAGATGTAATTACCGGCGGACAGTTATACAGTCTTTCGACCGCTACTGTAGCTAAACTGAATAACGTAACCAGCACAATTAGTACAAATCTGGCAGACAGTAACCAAAAAATAGACGATGTAAGTAATAAAGCTCTGTTATGGAATGAAAGTAAAATCGCTTATGATGCCGGTAATCGGAAAATTACAGGTGTTGCGGCCGGTGCCTTAACAGCAGATTCATCTGATGTGGTGATCGGAGCACAGTTATATACAACCAATAATCTTCTGAATAATCTATCTTTATCAACTACAGGTGGGTTAGACAGTCTGAGTACGGCCTTAAGCAGCTCTTCTCAGTCGATTATTAGTAGTCTTTCCGGACTTGTGGGAAATAATCAGCGCGAAGTTGCGGCCTTGCAGGATAATGCTTTGCAATGGAATGATACTGATAAGGCATACAGTGCTAAACATCCGGCATTTGGTAATCAGCGCATTACCAATGTAGCAGACGGCAGAGAGGGTGCTGACTCAACTGATGCGGTGACCGGTAAACAGCTGTTTAGTCTTTCCAGTTCTACAGCAGAAAGTTTGAATAATTTATCCAGTTCTCTGCAGAATCTATCTGCAGATGGTGTGGGCAGTTTATCTACAGCTCTTAGTACAGGTTTGAATAATATCAATTCCAATATTACTAACTTGCAGCAGGATGCTTTACAGTGGAAAGACGGTGCTTACGATGCCAGCCATGGTGTTGAAAATGGTGTACAGAAAATTACCCATGTTAAAGATGGTGATCTGAGTGAACAATCCACTGATGTTGTCACCGGTAAGCAATTATTTGACACCAATACCAGTGTGGCTACTCTGTCTGCCGGTTTGGATAGCAGATTGGTAAGTTTGTCTGGTTCGACATCTGCCAGTTTGAATAATATTTCAGCTGATTTAAATCAATCGCTGAGTACCGGTCTGAGCTCTCTTTCTGCAGCGGCCAATACCGGGTTAAGCTCTGTTAATTCAAATATAGCTGCATTACAGCAGAATGCGCTGCAATGGAATAGCAATATATCTGCTTATGATGCCAGTCATGCAACCGGTACTGCACAAAAAATTACCAATGTAGCCAAAGGTAGTCTGACAGCAGACTCAAGTGATGTAATAACCGGCGGGCAATTGTTTGATACCAATACTCAGGTTAGCAGCCTGTCCGGTAATCTAAACGACGTTTCCAGTAGTGTGGTAACAGGTTTAAATAGCCTATCTTCATCATTGTCTGAAATTAGTGGTAATCAATTATCCAGTTTGTCTACGGGTATCGACAGTACCAACAGCAGATTGACTGAACTGTCTGCATCAGCATCAAGCAGCCTGGCAGCGACTGACTCTAATGTAAAAATATTACAGCAGAATGCGCTATTGTGGAAAGATGGTGCTTATGATGCTATGCGTGATGGAAAAGTCCAGAAAATTACCAATGTAGCTGATGGCAATATTGAAAAGGGATCAAGTGATGTTGCTACTGCTGGCCAGTTATATACAACTAATACTAATATTACGGAACTTTCCAGCAGTGTTAGTACCAGTTTCGATCATTTCACGTCTTCTTTGAGTACGATTACTCAAACTGGTGGTAATGATGTGATCAGTCTGTCTACTGTTGCAAGCAATATTGATAACAGGGTAACTAATTTAAAGCAGAATGCACTGCAATGGAATGATGATATTGCTGCTTATGATGCCAGTCGTGCAACCAAAAATCCGGCAAAAATTACCAATGTTGCTGCCGGTGAAGTATCAGCAGATTCAACTGATGTGATTACTGGTGCGCAGCTTGATCAGGCTAATGCAAATTATGCCAACAGTCTGGCAGAAGTATCAGGATCAGTCTCTAGTGGTTTAAGCTCAGTTCAGGATAAAGTAAACGGTTTATCTACAGACTGGCCGGACAGACTAAATAGTCTGTCTACCACAACTTCCAGCGGATTAAGCAGTCTGTCTACCGCAGCATCAAATGCTTTGAGCAGTTTATCTTCGACTACTTCAAGCACGATAGCCAGCCTGTCTAACAGTACTTCTAGCGGATTGAACAGTTTATCTTCCAGTGCAGCTAGCGGATTGAGCAGTCTGTCTTCCAGTACTGCCATCGGACTGAATAGCCTTTCTTCCAGTACTTCAACGATACTGGGACAATTAGACAATACGATCAGTACTGCCACCAGTAATGTTGCCGAACTACGGCAGGATGCCCTGCAATGGAATGGCGGTATAAGTGCATATGATGCCAGTCATGGAAGCGGTATTGCACAAAGAATTACCCATGTAG
>NZ_JACFRP010000006.1:0-30220 GCF_016100875.1 Snodgrassella sp. W8124 | reverse complement strand
ATATGACACCAATTGAATATAGAAACATGAAACAAATAGCATGATTTTCTACTTGGTTTGTGTGCTAACAATGGGGTATTTACAAAAGGAATACTTGAATGAAGTGGTCCTTAATTCTTAAAAAAAAATTAAGCATTTAATAAAGCTAATATAAAGTCCCTGTTCTTAAACAGGGACTTTTTTACCATGAGTGATATACAAAAATTTATTTAAATTCCAGTTTTGCTAAAAAAATTATTTTGCTAGGCTTATTCCTTTCAAAGCAAAGCAATATTTTTTTAGATATATATTACTCATAATTTTATAAATCTATCTTCTAAAATTATAATGTCTACACGAAATAAGATAAACAAATTCAGCTAATCACAAAAATGGTTATATAAACCAATATGACTAAACATACGAAATTTTTTCCCTATAGAGACTTGGATATAAATTTTATTACTGTGCCTATTTTAATATTTTGAATTGCAAATAAAATGTTATGTAGTAGGAATAAGTTAAAGCATATTAACTGGTATATGGAAAAAAATGAAATAAAATTTAGATAAAAGAAATATAGCTACTTTTGATGTGCTAACTAAAGCTTATTGATAATAGTAGGAATAAAAATGTTAAAATAAATAATTCTTATTGCCGAAAAGCAATATCTGAATCACTTGAACCAGTTTAAAATAAAAGTTAGGGCAATTCTAAAAGTGCAAAAGATAATTATTTAAATAAAAGAATTATGTACATAAATTGGTAGTTAGAAAGAAATAGTTGAAATAGTAAATAAATATACATAAATTTATGAATATTCAGGCATGGTGGAACTGAAAATGATATTCTAAATGGATATTACTGATAGGATAATAAAATGTTACAAACTGAATTGATTATTGAATTTATAATATGCGGACCAGATTTTAATCCAGATAGTGTAACCAAATTACTTGAAATTTCGCCGACAAAATATACTATCAGGGGAAGTATGAAAAATTCAAATATAACCCGGCTATAGAAACCTATAGATTTTGTATTCACAATTTATGGTCATGTATATAAGAATGAACAGCGATCAGATATATATTTGAAAAAAAATACGTTAGATTTCATAGCTGATTTAGGTAGTAAATTAACGATGGATATCGAATTTTGGTAAATAGATATACCAATATATATAAATTATTTAGTAAGCAAGATTTAATGAATTATATTGCAGATATAATTGCAAAATTAGATAGAATTAATTCCGCTTTTATTAGATCATTTTTTTCTATTCTGTTAGATAGTGACGATAAAGAAGTTATTCAGTATATTTCGTCGATTATCAATAGTAATAAGTTAGTAAATAAATTATCTGATAAGGAGTTAACTCTATTGAAAAGACAAATTTTGTAAACTCTTTATTTTTAATAAAGTATGTTTTTTGTATAATAAAGTATAATACAATGTTGATTACACAAAAAAGTAATTGTTAATTTATGAGGAGTAATAAAGTAATGAGTGCCTTTGATGAAGAGATTGAAATTGAAATTGATGAGATAATCAAAAAAAGTAATAATTTTGGATATGAATTAAAACAATATTTAGATAATCTTCCAGAAAAACAATTAAGAAGAGCTATATATATTTTATCAAGACACTATTATCATATGGATGTTTCATCAGAAGAAATCTTTAAATTTATAGTTTATATGTTTTCTGATGATAAAATAATATCCCAAGTTACTTTTGATAATTTTGCTTATTATTTTGTATCGATGAGAGATTTTAATAGTGCTCAAAAATATAAATTGAAAAATATAGTAATGGAAAAAATGGAGATTCTATGCAGAAATTCCGTTGACCCCTTTAATATGAACACTTTATTAAATCATTTATTTAGTAAGCAAGATTTGATGGATTATATTGCAGATCTAATTGAAAAATTAAATAGAATTAATTCTGATTTTATTACATCATTTTTCTCGATCTTATTTTATAATGACTATAAAGAAGTTATTCAGTATATTTCGTCGATTATCAATAGTAATAAGTTAGTAAATAAACTATCTGATGAGGAGTTAACTCTATTGAAAAGACAAATTTTGTAAATTCTTCGTTTTTAATAAAATATTGTTTTTAAATATTTATAATTTATTTGCTCATTCATATGGTTGTAAATATTGTTTTGGTACGGTTTGAACCAGCCATACTCCATTTTCCGCCAGATAGAATTGATATCCTGCCTGATACATTATTAAGGCGTGTATTTGCAGCACAATAGGGCTGCCATGACGTGTGCCGACTTTTATCGCAGTATTCACATCTGCTGACAGATGTACATAATGGCGGCTCCCTGCGATTAATCCTTGCTGTTTGATTGAATCCATAAATCTTGTGGCTGTACCATGATATAAAAACTCTGGCGGTTTTTGCGCATTATGACTGATATGAACCTGATCAGTTGAATGTCCTTGTGCTGCACGAATTTTTAAGCCATCTTCAGATATGGTAAATCGTTTTTTATCACTTGTTTTAACAACCACTTCGATAATATTTCTGGTGAGTTGTTCTCCATGCAGGTTTGCCTGTTTGATTAAGTATTCTATATTTACCCATCCCTGCTGATCTAAGGTGATATCTATTGTTTCCGGCTTATGTCTTAGAATATAACTTAGGAATTTACTGGTTTTGATAATTTTCTCTGACATTAATTTTGTATTCATATGTTCTATATTGTATTAATTTGAAACCATAGTTTATTAAGTTAAGTATTAGTTCATTGGTGTTGTGTTGGCTGATTTTAATATAGTGAATGTATATTAAAAACGAGAAATAGTATATGTTAAAAACATAAGATTGGTTGAAGAATAGTTAGTTATACCGGAAAATTTTTGAAAATTCAGAGGATTAATTTTTTTACTAGGAGGATAACTAAAAGTATTGATGGTAGTGATGCAGTAAAAAATATATGAAGTCAGTAAAATTGTTAATGAGAATGAGTTATTGCGAAACAAATTTTATTTTTAAGCTTGGTCTGCGTTGATACAACAGCCACCGGATGGTTTTTTATTGATGATAGTAATTAATTGTTTATCGCTCCAGAGCACGTGGATTTTATAGAATCAGGCTGTGGTTATACATATTGCTCAGCCTGATTCTATTAGGAAAGATTAAGGTATCAGTACTGCACGGCCATTAATCTGCCCTTTAATCAGTTTATCGTATACTTCCAGAGCCTGTGAAAGGGGGTAGGTGGTGTATTCGATATTTATAATACCTTTTCTTTTCATGTCCAGCACTTCCATCAGTTCAACCCGTGAACCCCAATAGGGTGTACAAAGCGATGCTCCCCATGGCTGATTCATGCAGTGCCAGTCGAGTTTGCCGCCACCCAGACCAACTACTGTCCAGTCGCCGTTTAATCCGACTGTTTGTGCGCCCAAAGTCAGAGTTGGCTTATTACCAACAAAATCAAGTACGACGGCACATTTCTTCACACCGGTAATACGGGTAATTTCTTCGACAATGCTATCGGTATCGCGGTCGGTACGTATTACATAATCCGCACCATATTTTTTGGCCAGTTCCAGTTTTTCATCATTGATATCACCGGCAATAATAGTGGCTGAATATAGCTGTTTCAGGATTTGTACAGCCATATGTCCTAAACCACCTATGCCGATTACGAGAACAAAAGCAGACGGTGTTATTTTGCCGGCAGAACGTTTAATTGCATGATAGGGGGTTAAGGCTGCATCGGAAAGAGGGGCTACTTCTTCCGGGTGCAGGTCATGCAAAGGTACGAGTAAACGGCTGGAAGGAACAATCATGTATTCAGCCATGCCGCCATTGGTACCCAGTCCACCGCCGAGGATCGGAGATTCCGACTGATGCTCACAGTAGTTTTCCATAGATTGCTGACAAGGCTGGCAATGTCCGCAACCCCATGGTCCGTATACCATGACTGCATCGCCTACTTTAAAATCGGTTACTCCTTCGCCCAGTTCTTCAACCCATCCGGCATTTTCATGTCCCAGGGTAAATGCAGGAGCACCTGCAGGGATACCACTTTCGATCAGGTGTATATCTGAGTGGCAAACGCCGGCTGCACCGATTTTAATCAGTATTTCACCGGCTTTGGGTTTTGGTTTTTCGATTTCATCTATGCGGATATCGTGTTGTGCATGTAATCTGACAGCTTTCATGTTTTTCTCTTTTTCTGTTGATAAGATAAATATATAAGTTAATAGTTAATCAATTTGTTTAATTTGTGTCAAGTTATTATTTTTCATTATAAATTTTGTTTGTTTTAATGGTTTTGTTTTTTTATATTATTTTTAAATTAAATTTATATTTTTCTGCTGATTTATCTGATTTTTTTATTCCGGCTTTTGTTTAAATCTATAGTACGGATTTCTAAAATGTAAATAAAGCTGTATGAATTAGGATATTTTTGATATCTGTCTCTTGATGAGTTTCATATTAAAATTAATCGATAACTGACTGGTGTTATTTATGATGCTTAATATTTGATAGTAGGTTCAGAAAGATATTTTTCAGCATTGGCTTTGCAATTTTAAATAGCTGGTCTGCAATAATATTGATTGGGCCGGAAAACCATATGGTGATAAATGTAACTGATTTGACTCTAGTATCAGTAAGGCTATAAACCGGCTTGTACATTGGTGTTATGAGGTTGAATTTTGCTATTTTATAAAATGAAACAGGACGGCTGATTTTTAGCCGTCCTGTTCTCATGTTATTGATATTTGTCTAAACTCAGTGCTGATAACCTTTATTGTATTTTTTCTCCAGCCATGAGAAGAACCAGCTTAAGGCGATGGTCATTATCAGATAAATTATGGCAATCGTGTATAGCGGTGTCTCGTAATTGAGATAACGTCCGGCTGCTGCGCGGGCAGCAAAAGCCAGTTCGACTACGGCAATGGCGGATAAAAGTGAGCTGTCTTTAAGTAAGGTAATAAATTCGTTGCCAATCGGCGGCAGCATACGGCGGATAGCCTGTGGCAGAATGACATAGCGCATGGCCTGTGTATAACTCAGACCAAGAGAGCGGGAGGCCTCGAATTGTCCGCGGTCTATTGACTGGATGCCTGCACGGAAAATCTCGGTAATGTAAGCTCCTGAATTAACTGAAAGTGCGAGTACGCCGGCAATCAGTGCACCGTAGCTGCGGCGCAGTTCGACAGCCAGATCGCCGCTGATAATCAGACCGTCAGCAGGGTTGATGAGCAGTGGAAACCAGACAAAATACCAGATGAAAATCTGTACAAACAGGGGTGTGCCGCGGAAAATGGTTACATAGAGCAGGGAAATCTGGCGCAATGACCATACGAATGCACGCATGGGCAGCCCGCCTTTTTCAATGCGGATAATGCGTGCAAGGGCAAAAATCAGACCGAGAAGTGTGCCCATAAATGTGGAAATCAGGGTGACGCCGAGTGTTGTAAGCGCACCGTAATAAAACATTTCACGGTATTCGTAGATGATGTCAAAACGAAAGGCCATTGTGTTACCTAATAAATTTTCTGAGGTGTTGCTGGCTATTGATAGCCTTAGCTTCAGGTTGGCGGCTATTTTAGCAAGAAATGGGGGGATAACTGTATTAAAATTTGTTTGTTCTTGAGAATAAAGTGGATTTGATGGTTGAAACGGCTGGAAAATCCTGAGCAATTGAGCTGGCTAAGGCTGGCTGAAATGTTTACAATGATACGTTTTATTATTTGATTTATTCAAGAATTGTATGCGAGTTTGGTTGGGGAGCGGGCAGCAGCCGGATTGGCCGGATGGTACTGCGGTGACTATCGGTAATTTTGACGGGGTTCATTGCGGGCACCGGCATATTTTGATGCGTTTGCGTCAGGAAGCCGGACAGCGCGGGCTTAGTTCGGTGGTGATGATGTTCGAGCCGCAACCACAGGAATTTTTTGCGCAGCAGGCAGGGAAAACTTTGCCGTTTCGTCTGACTCCGCTGCGCGATAAGCTGGATCTGCTTGCTGCAAGCGGCTGTGTTGATGCGGTTTATGTTGTGCGGTTTAATCAGCAGTTTGCAGCTATGCAACCGATGGATTTTATCAGTCAGATGCTGGTTAAGCATTTGCACACGCGCTATTTGCTGGTAGGTGATGATTTCCGCTTCGGTACACGGCGCAGCGGTGATTTTACTTTATTGCAGGCGCAGAATGAGTTTGTTACTGAGCACACGCCTTCAATTGTGGTTGAAGATGTGCGCGCATCCAGTACTGCGGTGCGGATGGCACTGGCTTCGGGTAATCTGGCTTATGCACAGTTGTTGCTGGGGCACAAGTATACGCTGAGTGGTCGTGTGAAGCATGGGGCCAAACTGGGGCGTGAACTGGGTTGTCCTACTGCTAATGTGCATTTACCGGCTTTGCACTATGCTCTGAACGGGGTATTTGTGGTCGATGTGTCCGGAGCTTTCGGGCGTAAGCGCGGGGTAGCCAGTTTTGGTAAAAACCCGACTGTGTCTTCGGGCAGTTTACAAAAGCTTGAAGTGCATATTTTTGATTGTGAAGATGATTTATACGGGCAGCGTTTACAGGTGCATTTTTTGCATAAGCTGCGCGATGAGCTGAAGTTTGAGTCGCTGGCTGCGTTACAGACGCAGATTTTTGCTGATATGGAAGCCGCCCGAATATGGCAGGCTGCCTGAATAGCAGGATTATGTTCGGGTGGCCGTAAAATTTATTGAACTGAATTTATTCTGAATATTAAAAGTTAAATATATTTTAAAGAGAAAGTCATGACTGACTATAGTAAAACAGTAAATTTATTGGATACGCCGTTTCCGATGCGCGGTAATCTGGCCAAGCGTGAAGGCGGCTGGCTGAAATCTTGGTATGAACAGAAGCGTTATCAGAAATTGCGTAAATTGGCAGCGGGAAGACCTAAGTTCATTCTGCATGATGGTCCTCCATATGCAAATGGTGATATTCATATCGGCCATGCTGTAAATAAGGTATTGAAGGATATTATTATCCGGAGTAAGACGCTGGCTGGTTTTGATGCACCCTATGTTCCGGGCTGGGATTGTCACGGTTTGCCGATTGAGCTGATGGTGGAGAAAAAGCACGGCAAGAATATTCCGGCTGCAAAATTCCGCGAGTTATGCCGGGAATATGCACGGGAACAGATTGACCGGCAGAAAAAAGATTTTATGCGTCTGGGTGTACTGGGTGACTGGGAACATCCATATCTGACTATGGACTATCAAACCGAGGCAGATATTGTACGTACGCTGGGGCGAATTCAGCAGGGCGGTTATTTGTATCGTGGTGAGAAGCCGGTACAGTTCTGTCTGGATTGCGGCTCTTCGCTGGCAGAAGCAGAGGTAGAGTATAAGGATAAGGTTTCTTATGCGATTGATGTGGCTTATCAGTTTAAAGATAATGCTGCAGTGGCGAAAGCTTTCGGATTGAATGAGCTGCCGGGTGAGGTATATGGTGTTATCTGGACAACAACTCCGTGGACTTTGCCGGCCAGTCAGGCAATTTGTGTCGGACCTGAAGTGGTTTATCAGTTGATTGATACGCCTAAAGGTAAGCTGGTGCTGGCTAAAGAGCTGGCTGAGGCGGCTTTAGCCCGGTTTGGTTTTGGTGCGGATGATACGGCGGTACTGGCTGAAACAGCTGGCCGGCAACTGGAAAATCTGCATTTAAATCATCCGTTTCTGGATAGAGATATTCTGGTATTACTGGGTGACCATGTTACTACCGAAGCTGGTACTGGTATGGTACATACTGCTCCGGCACATGGTCTGGATGATTATTTTGCCTGTCTGCGCTATGGGATTAAGTTGTATAACCCGGTAAATGCTGAAGGGCGCTATATCAGTGATGTGCCACGGTTAGCCGGTATGACAGTCTGGGAAGGTAACCCGGTGGTAATCGACTGGGTTGCGGAAGAAGGTAAGTTACTCTCTAATGGCAAAATTACCCATAGTTATGCACATTGCTGGCGCCATAAAACACCATTGATTTACCGGGCAACCGGTCAGTGGTTTATCGGTATGGATAAGGAGGGTACCGATGGTAAAACATTGCGCAATAAGGCTATGAATGCTGTTGATGTTACTGAATTTTTCCCTGCATGGGGACGTGCGCGTCTGGAGGCAATGATTGAAGGGCGTCCGGACTGGGTGGTTTCCCGCCAGCGTTACTGGGGTACTCCGATGGCGTTTTTTGCGCATAAGGAAACCGGTCAGTTGCATCCGCGTTCGGCTGAGTTACTGGAAGAGGTAGCTAAGCGGATTGAGCAGCACGGAATTGAAGCCTGGTTTGCATTGGATAAGCATGAGCTGTTAGGGGCTGATGCAGATGAATATGAAAAGCTGCCGGATACGCTGGATGTCTGGTTTGATTCGGGCAGTACGCATTATGCAGTATTGCGTCAGCGCCCTGAACTGGCATGGCCGGCTGATTTGTATCTGGAAGGTTCGGATCAGCATCGCGGCTGGTTTCAGTCTTCATTGCTGACAGCTTGTGCAACGGTTGGCAGTGCTCCTTATAAACAGTTGCTGACGCATGGTTTTGTGGTGGACGGTAATGGACAGAAGATGTCCAAATCTGTTGGGAATGTGGTTGCACCACAAAAGGTCAATGACAGTCTGGGTGCTGATATTCTGCGCCTGTGGGTGGCTTCTACAGATTACTCCGGTGAACTGGCCATTTCTGATGAAATTCTGAAACGGGTTTCTGAAAGTTATCGTCGTTTGCGCAATACGCTGCGCTTTTTGCTGGCCAATCTGAGTGATTTTAATCCGGAAACGGATGCAGTAGCGATTTCAGATATGCTTGAGCTGGACCGCTATGCTCTGGTATTGGCTCAGCAGTTGCAGGAGCGCGTAGCCAATGATCACTTTACCCGTTATGCATTCCATTTTGCGGTACAGGATATTGTGCATTTCTGTTCGGAAGATATGGGTGCTTTCTATCTGGATATTCTGAAAGACCGTCTGTATACAATGCAGGCAGGCAGCCATGGCCGTCGGAGTGCACAGACTGCGCTTTATCATATTACGCGTAATCTGGTGTTGCTGCTGAGTCCGATTCTGTGCTTTACGGCTGAAGAAGCCTGGGCTGTTTTAACAGGTAATGATGAGGATAGTGTGCTGTATCATACTGCACATATGTTCCCGTCTATGGCTGAGGCGGAATTAGCCGGTCTGGCACAGAAATGGCAGGCAATCCGTGCAGTAAGAGATACTGTTAATGCGGCGATTGAGCCTTTGCGTGCTGATAAGAATGTTGGTTCGTCATTACAGGCCGATGTGGCTATTCGAGTACCGGCGGATATTCTGCCTTTTGTTACAGCAATTGGTGATGAGTTACGCTTCGTGCTGATGGTTGCCAAGGTTACTGTTGAGCAGGGTGATGAGCTGTCGGCTACGGTCACTGTTGATCAGGGTACTAAGTGTGAACGTTGCTGGCATTATACAAATGATGTGGGTTCTGACCCGAAACACCCGACAATCTGCGGTCGTTGTGCACTCAATATTGATGGTGCCGGTGAACAGCGGTTATATGCTTGATGCGGGTTAATGATTTTAATATTGCCGGTTATTTTGGCATGATTTGAATGATTCAGGCGTAATTGGTTTGGCCGGTTACGCCTGTTTGGTTTTTAGGGAAGGTTATGCTGAGTAAAAAATTGTTTTTATATGGTGCAATTATTATTGCGGGGCTGATAGCTGATCAGTTAACGAAATATCTGGTTTTATGCCATATTCAATATCTGGAAAGAATTACGGTAATACCGGGTTTTTTTGATCTCACACTGACATATAACCCCGGCGCGGCGTTTAGTTTTCTTGCAGATGCCGGAGGCTGGCAAAAATTCTTTTTTATGGGACTGGCGCTGGTGATTTGTGTTTATCTGTTACGTGCAATTATCCGTGATGAATTCGCAAAGCTGGGTAAAGTTGCTGCAGCCATGATTATAGGAGGGGCCGCAGGTAATGTAACAGACCGGCTGGTGCACGGGCATGTGGTTGATTTTCTATTGTTCTACTACCATAATTGGTTTTATCCGGCATTTAATGTTGCTGATAGCCTGATTTGTGTCGGTGCGGTGTTGCTGGTGCTGGAAAGTATTTTCCATCAGAAGAAAAAGGCGGTCTGATTGATTCGTCTGTGATGAATTCAGCCAGGTAACGGGATGTTTAATGAGTGACAAAAAGATTTTACTGGCCAATCCGCGTGGATTCTGTGCCGGTGTAGACCGTGCTATCAGTATTGTAGAACGGGCACTGGAAGAGTATGGTGCTCCGATTTATGTACGGCATGAAGTAGTACACAATAAGTTTGTGGTTGATAATCTGCGCAATAAGGGTGCGGTATTTATCGAAAATCTGGATGATGTGCCTCCTGATGCGACGCTGATTTATTCTGCTCATGGTGTATCTCAGGCTGTACAGCAGGAAGCAGTTGCACGCGGCTTTCGTATTTTTGATGCTACGTGTCCTCTGGTAACTAAGGTTCACCGACAGGTATCTCGGCTGGATGAACAGGGTTATCAGATTATTATGATTGGTCATAAAGGCCATCCGGAAGTTGAAGGAACGATGGGGCAATTGCCGCCGGGTGTGATGTTGCTGGTGGAAACAGTTGCTGATGTGGCAAGTTTACAGGTCCGCAATGAAGAAAAGCTGGCACATGTGAGCCAGACAACGCTTTCGGTTGATGAAACCAGCGGTATTATTGCCGCTTTAAAACAGCGTTTTCCTCACATTAAAAGTCCGCATAAAGAGGATATTTGTTATGCAACCACCAATCGTCAGGATGCAGTGAAAAAACTGGCTGCTACCTGTGATGTGGTAATTGTGGTGGGATCTCCTAATAGTTCGAACAGTAATCGTTTGCGTGAAGTGGCAGCATTATTGGGTGTTGATGCCTATATGGTCGACAATGCCGGCTGTCTGCAAACACAGTGGTTCAGTGGTAAGCATCAGGTTGGTATTACAGCCGGTGCTTCAGCACCTGAGGTACTGGTGAATGATGTTGTACAAACTATTGTTTCCTGGGGATACCCGACAGTTACCGAAGGTGCTGGTGTGGAGGAAAATATTATGTTTGTTCTACCGAAAGAACTGCGTGGCTCATCATGAATACGCCGATTTTATCCGGTGAGGGTGTGTGTCAGCGTGCCCATGATGATGGCAGGATGTTATTACAGGATATCGATTTTCAGCTCTGGGCTGGAGCACGTGTGGCAATCAGCGGTGCATCTGGGGCAGGAAAATCGGTTTTTTTACGTACGATTTCTCTGCTGGATTTACCAGCTTCGGGCACGCTGTATTGTCATAATCAGCCGGTTCGTCTGAATGCACATTGTATTGCACAGCATCGCAGCCAGATCGCTTATGTACGGCAGCAGGCGGTGCTGATTCCGGGTACGGTGCGTGATAATCTGTTTTTACCTTTTACTTTGCATCATTATCAGCATAAAAAATTTCAGCCAGATAATGTACAGCGGGTGTTAGAGAGTCTGGGTAAAGATGGTAATTTTCTGGAACGGGATGCAACGGATTTATCCGGAGGAGAGGCACAGCTGGTGTGTCTGTTGCGTATATTGCAATTAAATCCGCCGGTTTTGCTGCTGGATGAGCCAACGGCTTCTCTGGATGAAGATTCGGCACAGGCCGTACAAAAGCTGGTCGGTCAATGGCAGGAAGATAATCCTCAGGCTGCCTATATTTGGATTTCACATAGTGAGCAGCAGATTAATCAGGTAGGTGATGAAATCTGGTATCTGGATGCCGGACGGATTACTCACACCAGAAAATCACCACTGGCGGGAGGCAATAATGCAGGGAACTAATTATATTAGTGTTGCAGAACTGGCTCTGGCTTCATTGCTGATTCTGGTGAGTGCCGG
This sequence comes from Snodgrassella sp. W8124, assembly GCF_016100875.1. NCBI lineage: Bacteria > Pseudomonadati > Pseudomonadota > Betaproteobacteria > Neisseriales > Neisseriaceae > Snodgrassella > Snodgrassella sp. W8124. Next base: position 18,334 of record NZ_JACFRP010000006.1, on the reverse strand, counting down.
TGTTTCATTATGGCTGAAGCTTGGATTGACAAAACGTATTCTGATTTCAGCAGTTCGGGCTATTGTACAGCTGTCCGTTGTAGGTTTGTTATTAAAATGGATATTTGCCTCTAATCAATGGTACTGGGTACTGCTGATTATTGTTGTTATGACTGTAATTGCCGGTTTTTCTGCGCGTTCGCGGGGCAGTTATGTATATCGTGGTCTGACCCGTGATGCTTTATCATCTGTATGGCTGGCTTCGTGGTTAAGTGCTGCTGTGGGATTATATGCAGTACTGCATATCCGCCCATGGTATTCACCGCAGTATGTGATTCCCCTTCTGGGGATGGTATTGGGTAATTGTCTGACAGCTGTAGCATTGTGTCTGGACCGTTTAACACAGGATTTACGTCAGCAGCAGGCTCGTGTAGAAGTGATGCTGTCTATGGGCGCTACAGGCTGGGAGGCTTATCGGGATACTGCGCGTGCAGCGGTAGTAGCAGGGATGTTGCCAACAATTAATCAGCTGAGTGTAGTGGGATTGGTAAGCTTGCCGGGTATGATTACCGGGCAGATTCTGGCTGGTGCCTCTCCTGATCAGGCAATCAGGTTTCAGCTATTCACTATGTTTCTGATTTGTGCCGGTTCTGCCGGTGGTTGCTTATTATGTGCGGTTTTTGTTTACCGGCATGTATTTAATCGTTGCTGGCAATTTTGCAGTTGGCGCTTGCGACGCAGAAAAACTGATAAGATTTAGTGATTTAATTTATATATTAAACAAACCGGTTGCCTATAGAAGTTGGCAACCGGTTTGTTTCAGTTATAAGCCGGACATCATCTGTAACATCATTATTTGTACGGATATTCTGATAAGTTTAGATGACTAAATTCAGGCAATTTCATCAATCCATGCCTGCTGAACCGCTTCGAGTATGCGCTCGCCGCAGTGCTCAGGGTTGTCATCAAATTCTGGTAAAGCCAGTATCAGATCACGCAGCTGGGTAAAGCGGATGTTAGTAGGGTTGATGTCTTCGTAGCGGTCGGCCAGTTCTTCGGCGATTCGGTGTATATCAGTCCATTTCATGGTTTAAGCCTGCACTTAATTAGATAATTAAAAAATATTATTAAATCAATCGGTTTAGAGAGTATTCTTAACAAGTAAGGTTAATGCTCTTCACGTGCATGATTGATGGTATATTTTGGAATTTCGATGGTAACATCACTATCAGCCAGACGCGCCTGACAGCTCAGGCGTGAATCGGCTTCCAGCCCCCATGCCTGATCAAGTAAATCTTCTTCCTGTTCAGTCGGTTCAGGCAGGCTATCATATCCTTTGCGGATAAGAACGTGACAGGTTGTGCAGGCGCAGGATTTTTCGCAGGCGTGTTCAATTTCAATATCATGCTCAAGTAATGCATCACAAATACTGGTTCCTGTGGGAATGTCACTTAAAACTTTACCTTCAGGACAGAGTTGAGGATGGGGCAGTACAGTAATTTTGGGCATGGTAATTCCGTGTTTCTAAATAAAGCAGGCGTGTCCGGTTTTAAAATAAAACCATTCACGCCGAATATGTTATTAAATTATACCTTGTACTTTCAGTACGGTGGATACACCGGTATCAGCACTTACGCGCTGATAGAATTTACTCAGATTATGATATGCGCTCAGATCAATGTTACATCTTTTTGTCCAATGTGCTTCTATAAAAATGTAAACATCTGCAATAGTGATATTATCGCCAGTCAGGTAATCCTGCTGAGCAAGAATATTATCAACAAAGGAAAATAAATTTTTCAGAGCAGAACTAGCATAGGCCTTCAGATTCTCCTGTGCTTTTTCATCATCTACCATGCGAGCTGCATAGAAATAAGGTTTAAAGCTCATGTGTAAATCAGAATTGGCAAAGGCCAGCCATTGGCGGGCCAGGGCTCGTGCTTTGGGATCATGTTGTGCTGTAACGCCATAGATACCTTTATCCGGTGCAAGATCATTGATGTAATCAATGATTGCCACATTCTGACGCAGTGCCCAGTTGCCGTCAGTCAGTAATGGTACTTGCCCCTGAGGGTTCAGTGCCAGATATTTCGGCGATTTGATTGTGTCGCGGCCTACCTCTTCAGCGGTATATTCAAGTCCGCTCCATTCTAGTGCCACATGCGGTATAAATGCACAGGTGTTTGGTATGTAATATAGCTTTAACATGATGTTATCTCCATCGTATCGGCAGACAGTTCAATTTGTCTGCATTTGAAATATCAGATTTCTCTGACGTTTTTACCTTGTAAAGCACGTTGGATATTGCGGTTCATGCGTTTGGCAGCAAATTCATCAGTTGCGTGATTCAATGCATGAATAGCATCACGAATATCCTGAGCATCTCCTTGCCGGATTTGTTGTCGGGTGTGTTCCAGTGCAGTTTGAATAGTCTGTTGTTCATCATTGCTAAGTAAGTCAGCATCCATAGATAGGGCATTGGTGACCGCCGCAATAATGCTTTCTGCTTCTACTGTGGCTTCTGTACGGGCACGTTGTCTGGCATCGGTTTGTGCATGAGTAAAACTGTCTTTCAGCATTTGGGTAATAACGCTATCGTCAAGTCCGTACGAAGGTTTTACTTCAATATGAGCCTGTACCCCTGTAGTTTGTTCGCGGGCAGAAACAGAAAGCAGACCATCGGCATCAACCTGAAATGTCACCCGTATGCGTGCTGCTCCGGCAGCCATCGGCGGGATGCCGCGGAGTGTGAATTGTGCCAGACTGCGGCAGTCTGCGACTAATTCACGCTCACCCTGTACAACATGAATCATCATGGCTGTTTGCCCGTCTTTAAAGGTTGTAAAATCCTGAGCGCGTGCTGTAGGTAAGGTACTGTTGCGCGGGATAACCTTTTCAACCAGTCCGCCATAAGTTTCCAAACCGAGTGATAACGGAGTTACATCCAGTAACAACCATTCATCATCATTTTTATTGCCTGCCAGTACATTGGCCTGCATCGCAGCTCCCAATGCTACAACCTCATCCGGATTAAGGTTATTCAGCGGAGTCTGACCAAAGAAAGTGGCTACAGCCTGCTGTACATGCAGCATGCGCGTAGCTCCGCCTACCATAATTACCCCTTTTATCTCACTTTTGCTGATGTCGGCATCGCGCATTGCCTGTTTAACCGGCTCCAGTGTTTTGGCTACCAGAGGCTGAGTTAGCTGATGAAAGGTGTCACGGCTGATATCAGTGAGGATTTTTTGTCCGTTAGAAAGAGTGGCGGCAATGGTGGTTGAAGTTTCACTTGTCAGAGCTTCTTTGGCTGCACGTGAAAGTGATTGTAATAATGCGCTATCCTGTGCATTTAACTGTGATAATTTATTCTGTTCCAGCAACCAGCAAAACAAACGCTGGTCGAAATCGTCACCACCCAGAGCACTGTTACCGTTTGTTGCTTTTACTTCAAACAGACCACGGCTTAAGGTTAAAACTGAAACATCAAATGTTCCACCGCCAAGATCATAAACGATAAATGTTCCTTCAGCGGCATTGTCCAGACCATAAGCAATTGCTGCCGCGGTGGGTTCATTCAGTAAGCGTAAAACATGCAGACCGGCCAGACGGGCGGCATCTTTGGTTGCCTGGCGCTGTGCATCGTCAAAATAGGCCGGTACGGTAATCACTGCGCCGGCAAGTTCACCACCGAGTGTGTTTTCTGCACGGGTTTTCAAAACACGGAGAATATCTGCAGAGACATCTATCGGGGTTTTATTTCCTGCACGAGTGTGAATGCTGATAATGCGTTCATCATTAGTAAAATGATAGGGCAGATAACGGGTTTCAGACTGATTATTGATATCTTCAAGAGTACGACCAATCAGACGTTTAGCTGAACTGATGGTGTTGGCCGGATCGATACGCTGTGCTTTTAATGCATCTGTGCCTACTTCCGGTACGCTATCCTGCTGGTAGCGGACAACAGAGGGCAGGGTAATCCTTCCCTGTTCGTCTGCGAGACATTCGGCATAACCACTGCGTACGGTTGCAACTAAGCTATTAGTTGTGCCTAAATCAATGCCTACAGCACGACGATGTTCATGCGGTACAGCGGAAAGGCCGGGTTCGGCAATTTGCAATAAAGCCATAATCTGAATTTAGTCCTGATTTCTTAAATATTACTTAATACTTCGATTTTTTATCAAAGCATATCTCTGATACATTGATTCTGATGATGTCAGGGAAGCGCAGCTTGAATTTCACTTTGTAATTTGTGTAAAAAACGCCCCTGGCGTACCAATTCTGCTGCTTTTTCCGGCTGATTCTGAATAAAGGTCGCATCCAGTTGCTGGTATAAGCCGGTTTGTTCGAGCTCAATAGTTGCTGCAAGTTCTTTCAGTGTTGTCCAGTCAGCTTCTGTACGGGCGTCTTCGAGTGTTTCACGCCATTGCATCTGCTGCATTAAAAACTCAGCCGGAAAGTGCGTATGCTCAGGTGCATCCGCGTCTATTCCCTGTTGTTTCAATAAATATGCAGCCCGGTCAAGCGGATTGCTCAGAATACGATAAGCTTCGTTAACGGTAGCAGCCATCATCATGGCCTGCTTTTGTTCAAAAGCACTTCTGGCAGCAAATTTATCCGGATGGCACTGTGCTGCCAGCAGGCGATAATTCTGCTCCAGTTGCTTATCATCAATATTGAACTGTTCGGGTAATTGAAAAAGAGCAAAGTATTGGTTCATGTGGCTCACCTTTATGGTGAAAATTGGGTCAAAGCTAAAGATACCGGACATGAAAAACAGGCTTTTCGCAAAATTTGGTGTAATGCTGTATTTTGCTTATCAGCCGGCAGAATTGCGACATTCCGGCAACAGGGTTATTTATTTAAACATGAAAGCTTTCACCACAACCGCATTCATCTTTGGCATTGGGGTTGGCAAATTTAAAACCTTCTTGTAATCCCTCTTTAACAAAATCCAGTTCAGTACCATCCAGATAAACATGACTTTTAGGATCAACAAATACTTTGACACCATGTTGTTCAAACAATAGATCTTCCGGCTGGATGTTATCAACAAATTCAAGAGTATACGCCATACCCGAACAGCCACTGTTTTTAACCCCGAGACGAATACCTTCGCCTTTACCACGTTTGGTCAGATAATTGCTAATATGCTTAGCGGCTTTTTCAGTCAGAGAAATCATATTCTCACCTGTTGGAAATTTGTCCTGAATTTACTATGCAGTACCTTCAGGTTTTTTACAATTATGATTAAAACGACGTTTGTAAGATGAAAGAAATGAGCGCTTAATGGCAATATTTTCTTCACAGTTAATACAAAAACGTGTACCAGGAAACTCAAGCTGATGTTCAGATGATATTGATTCACCGCATTCCAGGCAAAATTGACTGGTACACATTCTGATATCGTTTAGGCGTACTGCATTAACCGATTGATTGTCATTATTTTCAGTAGTGGGTTCGTTGTTATTTGCGGTACTGCCAAAAATCATCATATTACTCGTTATGTTTTTTTCGATAATCAGCTACAGCAGCCTTAATAGCATCTTCTGCCAGAATAGAACAATGTATTTTTACTGGTGGTAATGCTAGTTCTTCAGCAATGGCACTGTTTTTAATAGCCAAAGCCTCATCCAGACTCTTACCTTTAACCCATTCTGTAATCAGACTTGAAGAAGCAATAGCAGAACCGCAGCCATAAGTTTTGAATTTGGCATCTTCAATAATACCGTTATCACTTACTTTGATTTGTAATTTCATTACATCGCCGCAGGCTGGTGCGCCTACCATACCGGTACCCACGCTCTGGTCACCCTTTTCAAAAGAGCCGACATTGCGCGGATTTTCATAATGATCAATGACTTTGTCACTGTAGGCCATAATAAGTTCCTTTTACAATTCTTCTAATGCCAGAATAACTACAATTGCTTTTATATTCGCAGCAAATAACCTGTTTTTGGTGTACAGCCCTGCGATATAGCAGGGCAGAATATATCGTTTCAGTCTGAGCTGATTAATGTGCTGCCCATTCGACACTACTCAAATCAATACCTTCCTGATGCATTTCCCATAATGGAGACAATTCGCGTAATTTACCGATTTTGGATTTAATCAGTTCAGCAGCATAATCAATCTCGGCTTCGGTAGTAAAACGTCCGAATGTAATACGCAGAGAACTGTGCGCCAGCTCATCATTGCGACCCAGTGCGCGCAGTACATAGCTTGGCTCCAGACTTGCGGAAGTGCAGGCAGATCCGCTGGAAACAGCGATATCTTTAACAGCCATAATCAGACTTTCACCCTCAACAAAATTAAAGCTGATATTCAGATTTTGATACACGCGATGTTGTAAATCACCATTGATATATACTTCTTCAACACCTTTAATTGCATTGAGAAAACGGTCACGCAGTGCTTTAGCATGAGCATTGTCTTTATCCATTTCCAGACGCGCCAAACGGAATGCCTCACCCATGCCGACAATTTGATGAGTAGCCAGTGTGCCGGAACGGAAACCACGCTCATGCCCGCCGCCATGCATCTGTGCATTCAGGCGGACACGGGGTTTGCGGCGTACATACAAAGCACCAATTCCTTTAGGGCCGTAGGTTTTGTGTGCAGACATACTCAGCAAACCAATCTGATTGGCTTTTACGTCAATATGAACTTTACCGGTAGCCTGAGCGGCATCGACGTGAAAAATAACTCCTTTTTCAGCACAAAGTGCACCAATAGCTGCAATATCCTGAATTACACCGATTTCATTATTTACCCACATCACACTGACTAAGGTTGTATCAGGACGGATAGCAGCTTCCAGCTCTGCCATATCAATCAAACCGTTTTCCTGTACACCCAGATAGGTAACTTCGAAGCCTTCTCTTTCCAGCTCTCGCATGGTATCCAGGATAGCTTTATGTTCAGTTTTGACCGTAATCAGATGCTTACCTTTACTGGCATAAAACTGTGCCGCACCTTTCAATGCCAGATTGTCAGACTCAGTGGCTCCTGAAGTGAAGATAATTTCTTTAGAATCCGCACCAATCAAAGCAGCAATTTCATTGCGTGCATTTTCTACGGCTTCTTCTGCCTGCCAGCCAAAGCTATGGCTATTGGATGCCGGATTACCAAAAAATTCCGTCAGGTAAGGAATCATTTTTTCAGCCACACGCGGATCAACCGGTGTTGTAGCTGAATAATCAAGGTAGATAGGAAGTTTTACGGTCATTGTCGTGTTCTCTTTAAATATCTATGGCTGCGCCGGAGTATTAATGCAGATTAATTAAGGTAACTGGCTGCTCCGGGTTGCTTTTTTTTTCATTACTGTTGTTATGGTAAGTTCGCTGATTCAGAATGCATTGCAAAGTAATGCCGCGCAGATAGCTGTCTATGGTTTTATTCAGATTTGCCCATAAGTCATGTGTCAGACAGGGTGAACCATCCTGACAATCAGCATGACCGCCGCAAACGGTAGCATCCAGAGTGTCTTCCGCTGCAGAGATAATATCTGCAATATTAATCTGAGCAGCATCATGACTCAGTACATAGCCGCCCCCCGGCCCGCGAATACTTTCTACCAGCCCGGCACGGCGTAATTTTCCGAACAGCTGCTCAAGATAAGACAGGGAAATGCGCTGACGTTCACTTATTGCAGTCAGGTTTACTGCACCAGATTGCGCATGCATAGCTAAATCCAGCATGGCAATGACGGCAAAACGCCCTTTGGTGGTTAAACGCATGACAAAACCCGAAACAGATTGACAATGTATGAATTATCTAATACCCGACAATTTTAGTCAACTTTATTCATGGATAAATCAAGTAATTATGTCAGAATAAATTCCATCACAAATACATAAGATTCTAAAATTAATACTGGTTAAAACACTGGAAATACAGACTGTTTACAGCTGCCTGGCAGAAGAACCGAACGAATTGTTTTAATTTTTGCGGATGATATTTCCAGATTATTAATAACATTCATCCAATCAGAGCGTTTGTATATGATAAGCACAGAATGATTAAGAAATTCGGGATTATCGGTTTTTCTGAGAACAGGCCGGAATCAAGCTCACGGATAGTAAAATGAAAAAATAATGCAAGCCGTAAAAATACTGAAGTGGTTAATAAAGCTGAGTTAATAGCTTAACTTTAAAAGATATTGATACTTTTTTTGATAAGAAATTAAAATTCAAAATATTTATGCTGATTGAAAAATCATATTTCTGAAAATAAAACAGGTCTGAATATATTCAGACCTGCAAGAAATGTCCGGAATAAATGTTATAAACTGGCAAAAGCATCGGTAGCAGCCACCAGAGCAGCCTGATTTGCCGGTTCAAAGCCAGAATGACCGGCCATAGTGACTACCAGTCTGGCATGCGGTAAAGCCTGATGCAATTCCCATGCGCTTTCAATCGGTGTGCACATATCATAGCGCCCCTGAACAATGACAATCGGAATATCAGCCAGTATCTGAATATTTTCCAGTAAGGCAAATTCGCTTGCCAGCCAGCAGCGATGGACAAAATAATGATTTTCAATCCTTGCAATTGCCAAGGCACGCTGCGGATCATTATATTCGTCTATACCAGCCTGATTATGCTCTAAATGTACAATACTACTTTCCCATTGGGCCCATGCTTTAGCTGCATTGAGCTGAGTTGTTTCATCCGTATAAGGATGGCATAACAACTCATGATAGGCATCTACTAAATTATGCTGTTTATCTTCAGCAATCGGTGCGAGATAATTCTCCCATGCTTCCGGAAAAATATGATTTGCGCCTTGCTGATAAACCCAAGTAATTTCATTTGGCCGGCACAGAAAAATACCGCGCAGTATCAGCTCACTGACTCTTTGCGGATAAGTTTTAGCATAAGCAAGTGCCAGTGAGCTCCCCCATGAACCACCAAATACCTGCCAGCGTTCAATGTGCAGCATCTTGCGAATTTTTTCTAAATCTTCAACCAGATCCCATGTAGTATTGTCGTCAATACAGGCATAGGGCAGGGAACGACCGCATCCACGCTGGTCAATAATAATAATGCGGTATTTTTCCGGATTGAAGAAACCGCGGCATGCAGGCGAGGCTCCGGCTCCCGGCCCGCCATGTAAAAAAATAACTGGTTTACCGGCCGGATTGCCGCTTTCTTCCCAGTAAATCTGATGAATTGCAGAAACCTGCAATAATCCGGACTGATATGGTTCAGTTATTGGATACATAAATGTGTTCCTGAAAGCATCTGCAAACTAACTAAATGATTATTATTAAATTATAATTCAATTTGTATCTGGTTTTATCACTGTTCTGCCGGCTGTCTGCGGTTATCAATCAGCGAAACCACTTACGTACGGCGTCCAGACCGCCAAAGCGTATATTAATAGACGTTGCGGCCTGTGTTTTCGGTTTGGCGTGGTAGGCAACTCCAAAACCGGCTGCCTGTAGCATCGGAATATCATTTGCACCGTCACCCATTGCCAGTACCTGCATTGGGTTTAGTCCAAGTTTTTCTCTGAATTGAACCAGTAAATCAGCTTTAGCCTGAGCATCAATAATTCTGCCTGCCAGCTCTCCGTTCAGAACATTATCTTGTATCACCAGCTGATTAGCAAAAGAATAATCAAGTCCGAATTGTTGCTGCAGCCGTTGAGTAAAATAAGTAAATCCACCGGAAATCAGCATGAATTTAACTGCATATTTCTGACACTGCTGCAACAGCCATTCTGCACCCGGAGAAAGTTTCAGTACATGTTCATAAACCTGTTTTAATTCTTCAACCGGTAAACCCTTTAATAAAGCTACACGCGCCCGTAACGATTGCTCAAAATCAATTTCACCGCGCATTGAGCGTTCGGTGATGGCCGCAACCTGTGCCTGTAATCCCATTCCGGCAGCAATTTCATCCACACATTCTATGGTAATCAAAGTGGAATCCATATCACTAACAATTAATCCTAAGTCTGCAAAATTCTGGTCAGGCAAAATAGCAAAATCAATTTTTTGCTCAATCAGCTGAGTCTGTGCTGATTCAGATAATTCGAAATCAACACTAACCGGCAGTCGCAGCACAGAATTATCAAATGTATATTCCGGATTTAACGGCATAATTGCGTTTAAATGGGATAAGTCACACAGATGTAAATCCGTATGTTGTAAAACCAGAACAGGAAGCATAACAAATATACAGCCAGAAAAAAAATTCAGTATAGACATCCACAATAGGCTTGACAACCAACAGTTAAAAAGAAAATAAGTGCTGAAATCAGAATCCGGAAATTGAGTAAAATTAATCTTATTTAAACTAAAAATAAAAATAAAAAACTTAATTTACATTAAATTCTTTAAACATAAAGAAAAATTACAAATGAGTTTGTACAATGCAACTTTTTGTCCAAAATTGCGGTTGTGAAAGGATAAATAAATATCCAGAAATTTTAGTATTATTGCTATTATTCCAAGTCGCATTTTTATGGAGTTATTACATGCAACACCCCTCAACCACCTCATCGGCGGTCGATCAGTATCGCGAACTTACTGTTCGCGGTATGATCTTAGGTGCATTAATTACAGTAATATTTACTGCATCTAATGTATATCTGGGGCTGAAAGTTGGCCTGACATTCGCTTCATCCATACCCGCTGCCGTAATCTCTATGGCTGTACTCAAATGCTTTCATGGTTCAAATATTCTTGAAAACAATATGGTACAAACACAGGCATCGGCGGCCGGTACCTTGTCTTCAATTATCTTTGTTCTGCCCGGTTTGTTAATGATTGGTTACTGGCAGGGTTTTCCATTCTGGCAGACAACCTTGATATGCGTTGCCGGCGGTATTCTTGGTGTTATTTTCACTATTCCTTTACGCCATGTACTGGTTGTTAATAGTGATTTACCTTATCCGGAAGGTTTAGCCGCCGCTGAAATACTCAAGGCTGGTGACCACAATCAACCACAGGAAAATGATGAAGATTCACCGCAAAGCGGAGTTAAGCAGATTGTTACCGGTGGTATTTTATCCGGTATTTTCAGCTTTCTGGCCGGCGGCTTACGCGTAATAAGTGAAAGTGCCAGTTACTGGTTTAAAGTAGGCGGAGCCGTATTTCAGGTGCCCATGGGCTTTTCACTGGCTTTGCTGGGTGCCGGTTGGCTGGTAGGTATTACCGGTGGTATTGCTGTACTGCTAGGCATGTTTTTTTCATGGGGAATAGCCGTACCATATTTCACCAGTACCACTGCAATGCCTGAAAATGTTTCAATGATGGATTTTGCAATTAAACTTTGGGTAACCAAAGTCCGCTATATTGGCGCCGGAGCCATCGCTGTTGCTGCAATCTGGACATTAATTACCCTTTTCAAACCTATGCTTGAAGGCATGAAACTTTCTTTTCAGGCCTTTGGATCGGATTCACAAACCAGCAAGACACAGGAGCGGGTAAATCAGGATTTATCGCCTAAAACCATGATGCTGATTGTAGTGGCTACTCTGATCATTCTGGTTGCTACCTTTTACAGCTTTATTGCCACTGCGCCGATATCTTTCGGACTGGCCTGTGCTTTAGTTGCGTGTGCCACCATCATGGCCTTCATTATAGGTTTTCTTGTGGCAGCAGCCAGTGGCTATATGGCTGGTCTGATTGGTTCTTCTTCCAGCCCGATATCCAGTATCGGTATTGTTTCAATCATCATTATATCGCTGGTATTCATGGTGATTGGTCAGTCTAGCGGTATTTTCGCACAAGCTGGTGGTAATCAGTTTATGACAGCTTTAGCATTATTTACTGCTTCTGTGGTTATGGCCATTTCCACTATTTCTAATGATAATCTGCAGGATTTAAAAACCGGCCATCTGGTTCAGGCTACACCGTGGCGCCAGCAAGTAGCACTAATTATTGGCAGCATTGTTGGTGCGATAGTAATCTCACCAGTACTTGAACTGTTGTATAACGCTTATGGTTTTACCGGAGCCTTACCACGTGCCGGAATGGATGCTGCTCAGGCACTGTCAGCACCGCAGGCAACTCTGATGACCACTATTGCCAAAGGGATTTTTTCTCACAATCTGGAATGGGCATACATCAGAGCAGGCGTATTTCTGGGTGTATTCCTGATTGTGCTTGATGTGGTAGTCAAATATCTTCGTCCGGGCTGGAGTGTACCTCCGCTGGCTGTGGGTATGGGTATTTATCTGCCGGCTTCCGTCAATATGCCAATCTTTATTGGAACAGTATTATCCTATTTATGTTTGCGTTATATCAAAAAGCGCCATACTGATCCAGCTATTCAGGAGAAAGAGGTTAAAGCCACAGATCGTCGTGGTACATTGCTGGCTGCTGGATTAATAGTCGGTGAAAGTATCGTGGGTGTAGTAATGGCTATGGTAATTGTTGCGTCTATTGCTCTGGGCGGCGGCGAATCTCCGCTAGCTTTGAATTTGCAGGGCTGGGATAAAATTGGAGAATTATTAGGTTTACTTCTCTTTATCTCATTTATGGCAATTCTGGTACGGCAAATAATAAAAAAATAACAGTTAATTAATAAAAACAGCGCGTAAAAAGCGCTGTTTTTTGTACATCTTCTGAGTTATATAGACCTAAATAAAATAATTCTACAGTATATTTATATGCCATCATACTTAAGAAAAATAAAAAAATAACTTCAATACTAGCTATCTCGAAAATATCTAATGTTAATATAAAATCATATAAATTTTTCTTGAATAGATATTTTATTAGTATTTTTAATATAGCCTTATAGAGAATAATTTTTTATGTAACGAATATTATTATAAAAATGAATACAGTAATAATTGAACACATTGCCCAATAAACTGTTATTGAAAATTAATATTTCAACTAACTCTGATTTCTAAATTCATTATATTTGTTGTAATAATATCTCTTTTATTATAGTAAATTTTGATATTCACATTATCAGTCTGGAGACTGGGAAATTTTTATTTTCTATTGTTAATGCACAGCGGATGCATTCCGCACCTGGTGCCACGTTGACAGGGAGCGAGCAAGGTGAGCGAAGAAGTTACAAGTACCGTGAGCTTAGTAAGGTTATACACTAAAAAAATCAGCAAGGTATTGTGAAGATTAAACTGATTTATACAAGGTAATCTGGATGTAACACATTGCAGCGTTTGTGTTACTAGACGCTGATCTTTGAGACTGATTCTTGTCTGCGTTATCTGATTGTAATTGCCGGCACAAATTAACAAGTCGAGTTGTCAAAAAACTCAATGAATATTAATATGAGCAATATGTTAGCCGAGTTGTGTTAACGCAATCTCATGTTTGAGTTTTTATTTACTACTTAATCTTTTACGCCTTCTTCTTTATAAATGCTGTTGCTAATGCTGTTGCTAATGTTGTTGCTGATACAGTGATTAAAATATCTGCGAATTTTCCTGCACGTTTTCCTACAAATTCCATCAATGCTTTTGCACAAGTAGGACAAAGCTCATCATCATAATATTCTCCTCCAACTGCATAATTTCTACATCCATAGTTTCGGCAAACATAAATGGTTTTTTCACAATTTGGACATTTACACATATCTCTTCTTAAATTATTTTTAACAAAAATTTTTGCTCTGACTTTATGGTCACAATACGGACAAGTACCTATTGGTTTATCCTTTGATGTTTGTTCATTCATAATTGACACCTTATAAATCCATGTTTGTTCTAATTGAATTGCGTTAATAATGAAAACCAATATATTTCTAATCAACTAAAACCTTAATATTTTGCGAACCAAAATAGAGGTTATACAGCTAAAAATAAATCAAATTATTAAATAACTGTAGTTTATTTAAGTATATTATAAATTTAATTTGTTTTAGTAAATTTTTTTTATATTAAATAGAGATAAATATAATTAAATAGAGATGTTCAACATTTATGTTTAAAAAATTTTGAACAAAAAGAGCGAGTTGAATTAGTTAAGAATAAGCTGGACGATGTCAAGAGTAAATGTGATGTGTTAATAAATGCAATTGAAAACGGTTTAGATGAAGTAAGTTCAATTATGAAACAAATATCAAATTAAGATGAAACAGATAGAGCTCTATTAATTGAACAGGAAAAATATCTGCTGAGCCTGTCTTTGTCGAGCCATCTGGTATTGAAATTAGTTCAGCTATAAAAGCTCTGCGGAATTTTATAACAAATATAAAGAATGTTAGAAAAATAAGGATTTTTTTACAATTATTTATAGAGAGTATTGAAGTTTTTGACGATGAAAAAGCTATAAACTATTTACCCGAACGGATTGTGAATGCAAAAGCGGTTCATAGTAAAAACGAATGGCACGCCTACAGGGATTCGAACCCCGGTTGCTACCGTGAAAGGGTAGTGTCCTCGGCCTCTAGACGATAGGCGCATTAATATGTGTTAGTGTGTATATGATACTACAATTTGTATAAACATATATCATTTTCACAAGTATGAAAAGTAATTCTAACAGTTTTAATTATTACAAGAAATATCTCTTTATCAGAATTATTATATTGTCAACTTTGATATTACTTTGCTTTGTTTTTAAAAAGACAAATTAAATAATAAAATTTATTTGAATAAATTTTATAAAAATTAAAATCAATTAATGATATATTCATAACAAATTGATAAATAGTTAAGTTTAGTTAAATCTATGTATAAATAAATATTTTATGATATAATATTTATGTTGTTTAAACAACATATCAATTATTATATATTTATTTACAAAGGTGAAAATATGGTTTATTTTACTGTTACTGCAGCTAATGGGTGTAAAGCACTTATTAACAGAGATATGGTTAATAAAGTAATTGATTATGGTAATTATCGTGCCATTTATCAAGGAAGTGATACTAATAACTTTCAAGTTAGAGAAAGTTTGTCTTATATTTGGGATTATTTAAATAGTAAATAAAAGTTGTATAGGTTAAATTTTATTCTCTTTGAGAAGGAATTCATAAAATGAAAACTGATTTAACATGTATTCTTTTAACATTACTGTTATCTTTTTCATTTAGCAATGCTTTTGCATATAAACCTTCTCAATTTGATAAAATTCGCCTGAAACAAAATTGTAAAAATGAGCAGGAGTCGCCATTTAAAGACTTCGCTGGTACGCCTAGTTGTGACAAGCTGAAAAAAATCGAAATCGATGAAAATCAGCCAACTTACCGGGTAATTCGTGAACAATGAATGAATCTTATCTGAAAAGGTAAGTACAAATGTAGCCTGATTAGGCCAATCAGGCTACAAAGTTGATAGATTTAAACTCTGCAAGCTGAATCAGAATGACGGTTCTGATGCAGCTTAATTTTTATATATTTTTGATTTAAATAAAATGTATGTGTTGTATTGCATGTTATCTGGTTAATGTACTTTACTTAATAGTTGAAATAGATATTTAATTTCAAAATACTTTTTATTTTCTTGGAGATAGTTGATTTGTATTTGTATAAATCAACTAACAAAAATACTACACTCAAGTCAATTTGAGAAAATATTGAAAACGTTTATAGCATATTAATGGTTAATATATTATTTTAAATAAATAGTTTTAATAGCACTTTATAGTATACTTTATATTTCTTATAAATTTATCATCTGAAGCTATAAGTAAAATTTTAGTTGTTCAGTTTATTGTTCTTTATTTTATTTATTGGAGAAGTAATATATGATATTAAATGGCGATAGTATAAAAAATGCTTGATATTTTAAAATTAAAATGAATGTATTTTATTTATAAATATTATTTTTACCTTATTTTAGTATCAGCTACTATTGATCATTTAGATATTTCAAAGTGATAAAGTAGTTAGTGGTGATAAAAATAGATAGATAATATAACTTAATATATGTTTCCTATAGAGGTTTTATAATATCCTATTCAAATCTTTTTTATCACCATTATAATTAATTAAACTTTTATAACCTAAATAATTTTAAAACACTTTTCTTTAAATAATTCATTGTATTTAATTAATTTTTAAAAATTCAAATAAATACCATATTATTTAAAATTTTCTTAGATAGCTTTCAATTGCATATAAAGGGGAAATAATCAACCAACTTTTTGATGAGTATATTTTCAGTAGTATTCCTAATGCTTGTAAATCATCTTTAGGTACAATATCCCTTTTTTTCTTACGTCCGCGTAGTTTCCAATTTATTTTTTTAAAAATTCTAATTGATTTCCAAGTAATTGATTTATATATATTTTTTAAATTGTTCTTTGCACCCTTATAATTAATTCGTACACCTGAATGTAGGTGTTGTGAAGATAATGACTCAACTTCTTTTATCCACCATCCAAAGTTCTGAATCTTTTTTTGATTTAATTTCAATTCAGCTTCATTCCACTTTTGTTTTTTTTCATATAATTCTGTCACAGATGAACCTGTACTTATTATAGTATTGGTTCCATCAGAACGTACACTATATTCAGCACTATATTTTTCGACATAAAGAGGTTCATAGTGATATGCAAGACGTAATAAAAACTCATAATCTTCATTTTTATCCATGGATTCGTCTACCCAGCCTATATCTTGCGCTCTATTTCTATCTATGACAAAGCTATGAATGGGAATAAAATTACCTTGGAGATGTGTAATAAATGAATATCTATCTTTTTTAAACGGCGTTAATCTGGATATCAATTGATTGTTTATATTATATGTTGCCAAAATAATATCGGAGTAGGCCCATGCATTAGTACTTGTTTGCAACTTGCCAATCATATTGGAATAATGATCAGGATAAACTTTATCATCATCGTCAAGGAAAGCTAAATAATGTCCTGTAGCCGCTTGCATTCCTAAATTTAAGCTGTGAGAGCGAGCATCATGATTAGCTGTATGACTAAGTAGTTTAAAACACTTAAAATAATTTTTCCATATAGAAACTATAGACTCAATTTTTTCTAAAGAATCATCATTTTGTAATTTTTGTACTACAATAATTGGTTCAATATTTTTGTGTAGCTGACCTGACAAAATAAACAGGCATTTATCCAAGAATTTTTCTCGTCCTGGCATAGTACGTATAATAATTGAAATTAAATCGTTTTTTTTCATTATTATCTCCACATCGGTTTAGAGAAGTTTAAACCGTTTTTAAAATCCGGATTTGCTTTTATGACTTCATCTACAGTGTGTTGTTGAACATTAATTAATTGTTCATTTAAATCTATATCTGATAAATCTAAACGTTTTTTCCATTGATTTAAGGCGAAATTTTTAAATTTGACTGAGCGCCATTTATGTGCTATCAGTGTCGCTGATTTCCATATTTCTAATTCCCTATCTTTTCTATCCATAGCATAATGAAAAAATAAGGCTTTTGTACATGTAAAGCATTTATATCCCGCTGCTTTAACTCGCCAAGAAAAATCAACATCTTCACAGTATAGAAAAAAATCTTTATCAAAACCGTTAATTTTTTGGTAAATATCAACTGGAATAAGCATACAGGCACCAGAGCACCAATCTGTTTCTCCTGTATTATGATTAAAACTTTTAGGATGCATTATTGGTTCATGAATTGCTTCAAATATACCATGCCAGTTATTATATCCAGCCATGTTAACTAATTCAGTCAAAGCTGCCGGATGTAAAAATCCATCAGGATTCAAGCAAATATAAGCTTTAGAATCTGAAGATACCCTTGAAAAAATATCATTATGGCCAGCACCAAATCCTATATTTTCTCCATGATAAACATCAATGTTAGTCCACTGCTTTTGTTGGATAAGAAGAAGTATTTCTTCCAAAGTGCGGTAATTTCCCTGATTTCTTATTATTATGTGAATTTTGTTTTGAGAATATTGCTGGCTATAAATTGCCTCCAGATTTCGTTCAATTTCCTCAATAGGATTATTATAAGTAATTATACCAATTGAAAGTGTATATTTAGCAGGTAACATATTATCCCAACCATCATTCGCTGATATTAAGTCAAAACTTA
Organism: Snodgrassella sp. W8124; assembly: GCF_016100875.1. Lineage (NCBI taxonomy): Bacteria > Pseudomonadati > Pseudomonadota > Betaproteobacteria > Neisseriales > Neisseriaceae > Snodgrassella > Snodgrassella sp. W8124. Next base: position 379 of record NZ_JACFRP010000006.1, on the reverse strand, counting down.
TACAAATATTTTTTGATATATTTTCGAGTAAATATTTATATTCAAAAATAAATATATTATTTTTTAAAAAGGGAAATTTTTAACCATATTCCTCTACTGATTTAATTGTCTTAATATAAAGAGTAATCCCCAATAATTTAATAACTTTAAATGATAGTATCCGCTTAAACATGTATATGTACCAACAATATTGCTGTATTATATTCTGTAAATTACGTATAATATCTCAATAGCTTATATATGTAAATATATTACTATTTTGACTAAATTAAGAACAATATTGTAACTATCCCCTAAAATAGTACAGCAAGAAAGTAGAAAATTCTCTATGATATTTTTAAGGAGAATTTCAATATGAAAAAATTTTCAGAGCATCAAA
>NZ_JACFRP010000005.1:0-40808 GCF_016100875.1 Snodgrassella sp. W8124 | reverse complement strand
AGGCGAACTATACGCCTCCACAAATCCCCTGTCAACTCCTGCCTGCATTTATTTTTGACTTTCTTCTCATTCAGCTGTTTTTCCTGAGTTTATTTTTGATCCATTATTTTTGATTACATCAAATTTGTATTCTTTAGCTGTGTATGTACTTTCTAATTTTCTTGCGAATTGATTATTTGCAAAATCTGTTGCTGTTTTTCTGCACTCAATGTGGTTAAGTGTAAGGTTTGCTCTGCCAATGCTTTATATAGTGTTTGTTCTGATTGTTTTAATGATTGCCAGTGGCGGGCAATGGTATTGCTGTCACCACGTTTAATGGGGCCGGTTAAGGCTTTGTCTGGAGACATCATCTGTAATTGATTGAGATTTTGCTGCATTAGTTGATTTACCAGAGCTTCTGCTAATTCTTGCGACAAAGACAGTGAAGCCAATATATTTCTTGCGAAAGCATTTAATGTTACTAAAAAATTTGCACTGATGGAGAGAGCGGCGTGATAACGGCTTTTCTGAGCAGAATCAATATTAAAGCAGGATAAGTTTGCTGCCTGTGCCAATTTATATAATAAAGGTAATGCTTCTGCATCGCCTTCTATTGCACATAGATGCCCCGGTAAAGTATTGATGGCCGTTTCTATCGAAGCAAAGGCAAATACCGGATGTAATGAACCTACTAATAATTTTTGTTGATTGTTTGGTATTAATATATTGCTATTTAATGCACCACTGAAATGAAGTATCAATGTGTCAGCCTTTAGCCACTCAATTTGATGTATTTTCCTGTTAATTTCTTCAATGAACTGATCGCTAACACCTATGACTATAATATCCGCTGGTGGTAATGTTTCTAGCTGTTTGTGTACTTGGATGTGCGGTATGTGATTTTTAAGATACTCTGCAGCTGAAAAATTACGATTCCAGACTGCCTGAATATTAATCAGTTTACTTTGATGCCAGATTATGGCTAATGTTGAGGCAACCTTACCTGCACCAACAATGTTTACGCTTGGTCTGTGTGCTTTTTTCAGGCAAATGGAGCTAGTTGTCATTATTAACTTTTCTAACTAAAAGACGATTATTTTACCTGAGGCTTCGTGTTGCAATTGAAGCCTTTTAACCAAAACGGTACACTTCAATACTTACTCTATATTCTAACCATAATTTACTTGGGCAAACACGTTAATGAATGCTGCTTTTAATGTGAAATCTGCGCGTCTGGACACGCTGTCAGTACAATTACTGACAGATGATCTGACTTTGATTAACCAGGAACTAAAGCAACGGGCAGAACGTTTTGGTAATTTACGCAATATGCCTTTTACTCTGGATCTGCAAAATCTTTCCAATCAGGCAAATGTGAATTTAGCGAAGCTGATTGCGCTGTTTGCACGATATAATTTGCGCATTATTGCTATCCGCCATACCGATTTATCATGGTCCAATCTGGCTAAACAGCATAATATTGCTTTCAGCATTCTTCCAGAGGAACAGGCCAGTGCACGCGTCAAAGCTGTAACTGAGGCGCAAATACCACAAATTACTGAAAAAGAAAAATTTACTTCATCTGTTTCTGCCTTACCAACTCTGGTAATAGATCGCACTATTCGTACCGGTCAGCAGGTTTATGCAGAAAAATCTGATTTAATTGTTCTGGGACTGGTAAGTGAAGGGGCGGAAATTATTGCGGATGGCAATATTCATATCTATGGCCCTTTACGCGGCCGGGCTTTGGCTGGTGCTGCCGGAAATAAGGATACTCGCATTTTTGCACAGTCTATGCAGGCCGAACTGGTATCGGTAGCAGGAATTTATCGCATTTTTGATCAACAATTACCAGCACATCTGTATCGTCACCCTGTACAGATTTTCCTGCAGAATGACCGGCTGGTGCTTAGTGCGATTCAGGCACATTAATTTTATGACTGATTTTTGAATGTATTGACAGATTCATTTATATAACAAAAAGGATTTTGATTGTGGCAAAGATTATTGTGGTGACGTCAGGTAAAGGTGGTGTTGGTAAGACCACAACCAGTGCCAGTATTTCAACAGGTCTGGCTTTAGCAGGCCATAAAACTGCGGTAATTGATTTTGATGTGGGCTTACGTAATCTGGATTTGATTATGGGTTGCGAACGCCGTGTGGTTTATGATCTGATTAATGTTATTCAGGATGAAGCTACTCTGAATCAGGCATTAATTAAAGATAAACACTGTGAAAATCTTTATGTATTACCTGCCTCTCAGACCCGGGATAAAGATGCGCTTACCCGCGACGGTGTAGAAAAGGTTTTAAAAGATCTGACTGAGAAGATGGGCTTTGAATATGTAGTCTGCGATTCACCAGCTGGTATTGAACAAGGTGCATTAATGGCCTTATATTTTGCCGATGAAGCCATCGTCACTACTAACCCGGAAATTTCCAGTGTACGTGACTCTGACCGTATTCTGGGTATTTTATCCAGCAAATCTCGCCGTGCCGAAACTAATGGGATACCGGTAAAAGAGCATTTACTGATTACCCGTTATTCACCTGAGCGTGTAGAAAAAGGTGAAATGCTGTCTGTACAGGATATTCAGGATATTTTGCGTATTCCATTAATTGGTGTTATTCCTGAATCACAAAATGTATTACAGGCATCTAATTCTGGTACGCCGGTTATTTTGCAGGAAAATTCAGTTGTTGCTGAAGCTTATAAAGATGTTGTCGCTCGTTTGCTGGGTGAGGATCGTCCAATCCGTTTTCTGGATACTGAGAAAAAAGGTTTTCTCAAGCGACTGTTTGGAGGATAAGACATGTCTATAATAGATTTTCTTTTTGGTAAGAAGCAACAATCCGCAAAAACGGCTCGCGATCGTTTACAAATTATTATTGCGCAGGAGCGAGCTACTCATACACCGGACTATTTACCTACACTACAAAAAGAGTTACTGGAAGTGTTATCAAAATATGTTCATGTTTCTTTAAATGATATTCATATTTCTCAGGAAAAGAAAAACGGTATGGATGTATTGGCATTGAATATTACTTTACCTGAAACAGGAAAGAAAAAGGCCAGTTAATGACGCTGACTGAATTGCGCTATATTGTGGCTGTAGCTCAGGAAAAACATTTTGGACGTGCTGCCCAGCGATGTTTTGTAAGTCAGCCTACTTTATCCATTGCAATTAAGAAACTGGAAGAGGAGCTTGGGCTGGCATTATTTGATCGCAGCAGTAATGAGGTAATGACAACTGATGCTGGCCAGCGAATTGTGGTACAGGCTCGCCGTGTTCTTGAAGAAGCTGATCGTATTAAGCTGATGGCGAATCAGGAACAGAGTGAGCTGGAAGGAATATTTAAACTTGGTCTGATTTTTACCATTGCACCGTATCTGCTGCCAAAGTTGATTTTATCTTTGCGAGAGATGGCTCCTGAAATGCCATTACAGCTGGATGAAAACTATACAGATGTATTAAAAGAATCACTTAAGCGTGGTGATCTGGATGCTATTGTAGTAGCAGAACCATTTGTTGAAACCGGGCTGGAAACTATTCCGCTTTATGATGAGCCTTTTTTTGTTATTGTTCCAAAAGGCCATGCTTTCGAGCAATTGGACGAGGTTACACCAAAGCAACTAGGTGAAGAACGGGTATTACTGCTCACCGAAGGCAACTGTATGCGTGATAATGTACTGGCTAGCTGCCAAGAATTGGCTTCGCGTCAGAAAATTCAGGGACTGTCTAATAGTATTCAGGGAAGTTCTATCAATACGATCAGACATATGGTGGCCAGTGGTCTGGGTATTAGTGTCATGCCAGCTACAGCTTTAACAGAGAATGATCATCTGTTGTTCAGTATTATTCCTTTTACTAGTCCGACACCGGAACGGCGCGTGGTTCTGGCCTCCAGACGAAATTTTGTTCGTCCTAAAGCCTTGCGCATGATTAAGTCTGCTATTCTGGCTTCGCAGTTAACTGGGGTAAAATTTATTCATGATGCTGATTAAGTTTTAGAGCAATCAAAAAACGCCTGTACTCTATAGCAGGCGTTTTTTGATGCACAAAATTTTCTGATTTAATGATTTAAGTTATATATGATTACAGATTATTTAATCATATGAAATTGATTAAATAATCTGTAATCTATAAATGAATTTAAATTCAAACAGATTCGAAACAGGATTTTCTATGATTGCATTAATACAGCGTGTGAAAGAAGCCAGCGTCTGTGTAAACTCTGAAATAGTCGGACAAATAGATCAGGGATTACTGGTGTTATTAGGTGTGGAAGAAGGAGATGATTTACAAAAAGCTGAACGTCTCTGTGACAAAGTACTTGGTTATCGGATTTTCAGTGATCAGGATAATAAAATGAATTTGAACGTTAAGCAGGCTAATGGTCAGTTACTGGTTGTTTCGCAATTTACGCTTGCTGCCGACACTAAAAAAGGGATGCGCCCTAGTTTTACAAAAGGTGCAGCACCAGAAAAAGCCAATGATTTGTATAATTATTTTGTTGAATTATGCCAGAAACAAATTGTGACTAAAACCGGTATCTTTGCCGCAAATATGCAGGTTTCTCTGATTAATGACGGACCGGTAACATTCTGGCTGCAAGTTTGAGTACTTATATTTTATTCAATAGCAAACAAATTAATTTTTAGTATCGGCTGAGTTCCTGCTTTAATACGCGGATATTGGCTTGCCGGTCTGTTATATTTTGTTGCCAGCGCTGAATTTGTGCTGTTGCTCCCTGCTTTTGTGCCTGACGTAACTTTTGCTGGGCTATTGTCAATGCATTCTGTTCACTGGCAATATCACGTTGAACCAGTTGTTTTGGTGTCAGTTTGGGTATAGTGATTATTTTAGCCGGTACTGTAACCATATTATTTTTGTTTCTAATCATAGTCACAGTTTCAGGTTTCGGGGGCTGTTGTCGCAGTGAAATACCTATTTTGGGTGAAGCCGGTGTCTTCATTAAGTCACTGTCTCGTCCAAATTCAGCACTGTACCAAAGACGCTGCAACTGCTCCAAACCCGGAGCATTTTGATTTTCCAGAGAATATTTTTTTAGATTATCATCATCTGCAGGTGGATACTTTGCAATCTGACACTGAACATCTAAAGGTTTGGTGGTATAGCTGACATGATTATTTGCCAGCGGACAAGCATACCAGACCACAGATTTAGGCTCACTGGCTGTGGATACAGCTGCTGTTGTATCTTCAGCCCAAACCACATCCATATCACTGAAAAACAATAAACAGATAATGAAATAAAAGCTAAATCTGAACTTGTTTTGCATAACAATTACTCGTTACGTCCACAATTAAATACATATACAATATAGTTTTATAGCACAATTTACTGATTTGGATAATTAATCAGTGACTGAAATCTTTACATAATATAATTGTAAGACAAATTATCTGGTGTACGGATATTTTTTATATTATTGTAATATATATACAAAATTTACATTATTTAATTTATTCTCCAGATGTTTCTGATAATTTCAAAGATTGTACTTAACCACATAAATAAAAATCATAAAATTACTTCATCCTTCTTAAATTTACTTTTAATTATTAATTAACATAATGATATTATACTAAATAATAGGAAAACAAAATGTTACTTAAATCTAAAAAAGTTTTCTTCCCAATAATAATTGTATTAATATTATTAGGATTCAGTTTTTATTATGTATATGAAGATCTCTTTGTCGATGAAAGCAAAATAGGTACGGTTGTCGATGAATTCAATGGTGTTAAGGTTTACTACAATGGAAAACAGCCATGTAAGTGAAAGAAATATAGCACCAGATGGCTATAATTTAGGATTAAAGTATCAATGTGTCGAATTTATTAAGCGCTACTATTATGAACGCTTTAATCATAAAATGCCTGACAGTTACGGGCATGCCAAACAATTTTTTGATGATTCGATACCAGATGGAAATCTTAATCCTAAACGTAATTTACTTCAGTTCCATAACGGCTCTCCCACAAAACCTCAAGTTGACGATATTATTGTCTTAGGCTGGTCTAAATATGACCACGTAGCCATTATCAGTAAAGTTACTGACAATGATATTGAGATCGTTCAGCAAAATCCTGGTCCTACTGCCAGTAGTCATGCCACTTTTCCGTTAATTTATAAAGATGGATTATGGAAAATAGATTCTTTTCGTGTTTTAGGTTATTTACGTAAACATGAAAAGCAAATTACATGATGAATCACAGAAATAATAGTTATTTTAATGCTGGGCACAAAAACAGTTTGTTAAATGATCATTTACTAATCCCATTGATTGCATAAACGCATAGCATGTAGTCGGACCTACAAAGCTAAAACCACGCTTTTTTAAAGCTTTGGACATAGCGCGACTAATTTCTGTCTGTGTTGGCACCTCTGATAAATGTTTATAGTGATTTATAATCGGTTGATCATTAACAAATGACCAAATAAAACTGGCAAAATCTTCCCCATGTTGCTGCATAGATAGATATGCATGGGCATTATTAATAATTGCTTTGAGTTTGGCCGGATGGCGAATAAGTCTGGAATTCTGTAATAGTGGTTCAATATCGGTAATTGTAATAATTTGATGCGGATTAAAATCATAGAAACAACGCCGGTATTCATCGCGTTTTTTTAATACGGTAATCCATGATAAGCCCGCCTGCTGGCCTTCCAGACAAATCTTTTCAAACAGTTTTTGCCCGTCTCTCTGTATTTTTCCCCATTCAAAATCATGATAGTGTTCATACAATGGGTCGGAGTTGACCCATTCACACCGTTGTTTCAACTGTTTTTGCATAATATTTGAATCCGCTTAATGTTATAAATTTTGCATAGTTATCTGATAATTTTTAATATAACCATGTCTGAATCAGGGTGATAATACCTAAAAGACAGAACAGAATGCAGGCTCCTATACGGATACGGTTTAAGGGTAAACGCTGCATCAGCCAGTTTCCGAAAAATATTACCGGAACATTAGCTAATAACAAACCTACTGTACTACCCAGAACTACTGAAAACAAATCACGGTATTGAGCTGCCAGCAAAATAGTAGCAATTTGGGTTTTATCACCCACTTCTGCCAGAAAAAATAATACTGCGGTGGCCACGAACGGACCGTAACGCATAAAACGAGTATCTACGCCATCATCTTTATCCGGCTTTAACAGCCATAAACCCACTATCAGAAAACTGAAGCCTACAACCCAACCCATTAACTGCGGTGTAAAAAAACGTGCTACTTCTACGCCAAACCATGCAGAAACAATATGATTAAGTAAGGTGGCACAAAGCATACCGGCAATGATGGAATATTTGCGCGAAAATCGGGTTGCTAGAAATAAAGTCAGTAATTGAGTTTTGTCACCAATTTCAGCAAGCGCAACTGGAATGACAGAAGAAAGAAAAGTATGAATCATTTTCAGAATACCGTTGGCGGGCAAAAGACAAAAGACACAATAAAACCCCCGCCGTAATGGTTTTATGTGTCTCAAGTCTCGTTAGTCCGCCAACAGGCAAGGACGTTACGACCATGCAGTAAAAACTGTAAATATGTTGACCGTAACCACAGGCTTGAAGAAACCACCTGTGCAACTACTCCCTTAAGGCAGGGCATCATAACCCATTCTATACAAACGCAACAAGTGAAATTCTTTAAAAATTCATTGAATTTGATTTCAGACAACAAAACAGGCTGCCATGCTTTATGGCAGCCTGCAATAATAGATTAATCAGATTAATAAAAACCCAGAACTTTCCACCAAACACCACCGATAAACACAAATATAATCAGTTCGACTACACTCATGATGAAACCGACTTTCCACCATTCGCCTAAAGTAACATAGCCTGAACCGAATATCACAGGTGAAGTACCAGTAGCATAATGCGTTAATGTCATCATGATGCTGGAAGCTGCAGCCATCATCAGTGCAAACAGCATCGGAGGTGCGCCAAGCGCCAGACCGGCAGAATAGAAGGCAGCAAACATGGCTGTAATGTGAGCAGTAGTACTTGCAAACATATAGTGTGCATACATATAAGCCAGTAATAATAAGGCACAGGCACCCATCCAGCCCATACCCAGTCCGCCTATGCTGCTTTCCAGCACACCAGAGAACCATTTAATCAATCCGAGTTTATTCAGGAAAGTAGCCATCATGACTAATGCAGCAAACCAGGTAATGGTATCCCATGCACTTTTTTCTTTCAGAATATCATCCCAGCTTAATACACCGGTTAACAATAACAATGACAAACCAATGAATGCAGTAGTGGTCGCGTCTATAATGTATGCATCACCAAACAGCATGGCCGGCAAACCTGCCCATAAAATCAGCAATACTGCAAAAATACCCAGCATGATTTTTTCATCACGTGTCATCGGCCCCTGCTCTTTCAGACGCTCTTTAGCAAAAGCAACGGCATTGGGTGTTTGCTTGATTTCAGGCGGATACAACCAGTAAATAATCAGCGGCATCAGGAACATCGCTATCAGACCCGGTATTAACATTGCCAAAGCCCATGTACCCCATGTCAGATTAATATTTTTATTGGTTACATCGGCAATTAGCCTCACAATTAACGGGTTAGGAGCGGTAGCAGTAATAAACATGATTGAGCTGATGGGATTGGCATGATAATTTACCAGAGCCAGAAATTTACCCATACGTTTTTCTGTGCCCTTTTCAGGATCAGAATCATAGCTGGATGCAATAGACTTCATGATTGGGTGAATAATGCCACCGCCACGAGCAGTATTACTCGGTGTAACCGGAGCCAGTATTAATTCCACTACGGCCAGACTATAGGCAACACCTAGCGTACGTTTACCCCATAACCTAATGAACAGATAGCCCACACGTGCACCAAGACCGGTTTTTAATAAACCGCGCGAAATCATAATTGCCACACCAATTAGCCAGATCAGCGGATTACCAAAACTGCTTAAGGCATCACCCATAGCCTTACTGGGATCATTATTAGTTACTCCGGTTAAGGCAACCAGCATAATGGCAATAATAGATAGTGCACCAATTGGCATTGCTTTGCCGATAATGGCAGCAATAACTCCGACAAACATGGCCAGTAAATGCCATGCCTGAGGTGAAACCCCCTCTGGAACCGGTATGAACCAGATAATCAGAGCGATTATCAGCGCAATAGCCGCGGGAATGGGTTTAAACCCAATTTTTACAGGCATACAACATACTCCTAAATCATAAAGATACAGACTACAGCCAGACAGAAATCACTAACCTGAATGTGATTGTATACTTTTATAGCAAAATACCGTCTGATATAAAGCAAAAAAGTATCAGACGGTATTAACGAAAGTCAGATGATTATACTGTTTAAGCCTGAATGAATATAACATACAGCTGTGTAAGTAAACGCTATTGATGTTAAAGCAGATTTTCCGGATGCGATTAAATAGATAAATTTTGCAAAACTATGCTTGAAATCGTGCCGGGCATACCCATTTACGATTCATTAGCAATAGTATGGCGGTGGTAATTAACCACCCTGTTTGCAGCCGTAATATAGCGGCGCAAAGTACGAAATTAAATAATTAGGAGATTATTAATTATGGCAAAAGTAATCGGTATTGACTTAGGTACCACCAACTCCTGTGTTGCCATTTCCGAAGGTGGCCAGACTAAAGTAATTGAAAATGCAGAAGGTGCACGTACTACGCCTTCAATTGTTGCTTATCTGGACGATAACGAAATTCTGGTAGGCGCTCCAGCCAAACGTCAGGCTGTTACCAATCCGAAAAATACTATTTATGCTGTAAAACGTCTGATCGGCCGCAAATTTGATGATGCTGAAGTACAGCGTGATATTAAATCTATGCCTTTTCAGATTGTTAAAGCAAATAATAACGACGCATGGGTAGAAGCACATGGTGAAAAATTATCACCTCCGCAAGTATCTGCCGAAGTATTGCGTAAAATGAAAAAAGCAGCTGAAGATTATCTGGGTGAAAAAGTAACTGAAGCTGTTATTACTGTGCCGGCTTATTTTAATGACAGTCAGCGTCAGGCTACTAAAGACGCCGGTCGTATTGCTGGTCTGGATGTAAAACGTATTATCAATGAACCAACTGCCGCGGCTCTGGCTTTCGGTATGGATAAAGGCGAAAAAGGCGACCGTAAGATTGCCGTATACGACCTTGGCGGTGGTACATTTGATATTTCTATTATTGAAATCGCTGAAGTTGATGGCGACAAACAGTTTGAAGTACTGGCCACCAATGGTGATACATTCCTGGGCGGTGAAGACTTCGACCAGCGTTTGATTAACTACATCATTGATGAATTCAAAAAAGATCAGGGTATCGATCTGAAAAATGATGTAATGGCTCTGCAACGTCTGAAAGAAGCTGCTGAAAAAGCGAAAATCGAACTTTCCAGTGGACAGCAGACAGAAATCAATCTGCCTTACATCACTATGGATGCTTCCGGCCCGAAACATCTGGCGATGAAAATTACCCGTGCCAAATTTGAAAGTCTGGTAGAAGATCTGATTACCCGCTCTATCGAACCTTGCCGCACTGCAATTAAAGATGCCGGTCTGAGCGTAAATGATATTAATGATGTTATTTTGGTAGGCGGTCAAAGCCGTATGCCAAAAGTACAGGAAGCTGTTAAAGATTTCTTCGGTAAAGAACCGCGCCGTGATGTTAATCCTGATGAAGCTGTTGCTGTAGGTGCTGCTATTCAGGGTGCCGTACTGGCCGGTGACCGTAACGACGTGCTGTTACTTGATGTAACACCTTTGTCTCTGGGTATTGAAACCATGGGCGGTGTGATGACTAAACTCATCAACAAAAACACTACCATTCCGACTAAAGCAACTCAGACATTCTCTACAGCTGAAGATAATCAAAGTGCGGTAACCATCCATGTATTACAGGGTGAACGTGAACGTGCTTCTGCTAATAAGAGTCTGGGACAGTTTAATCTGGGTGATATTCCTCCTGCACCCCGTGGTGTGCCTCAGGTAGAAGTAACTTTTGATATCGACGCCAACGGTATTTTGCATGTATCTGCAAAAGACAAAGGTACCGGCAAAGAAGCTAATATCACCATTCAGGCTTCTTCCGGTTTGAGCGAAGAAGAAATCGAACGCATGGTAAAAGATGCAGAAGCTAATGCTGAGGAAGATCGCAAACTATCCGAACTGGTAAGCAGTCGCAATCAGGCTGAAGCTTTGATTCATTCAGTACAGAAATCTTTGACTGAATATGGCGACAAACTTGATGCTGCTGAAAAAGAAAAAATTGAAGCAGCCATCAAGGAAGCTGAAGAAGCTGTTAAAGGCGAAGATAAAGCTGCCATTGATGCTAAAGCCGAGGCTTTAGGTACAGCCAGCCAGAAACTGGGCGAAATGATGTATGCTCAGGCACAGGCCGAAGGTCAGCAAGCTGGTGCCCAGACTGAACAGTCACAAAGCAAAGGCAGCGATGACGTTGTAGACGCTGAATTTGAAGAAGTAAAAGATAAAGAGAAAAAAGACTAATTTTTTCCTGATACTATTTAACCCCGCTTCCAAGCGGGGTTTTATTTTATCTGGCCATTGCTCTGCAGACTAAAAAATACCATTTATATCTGTCATTTCTGCAGCAAAATTTCTGATTTTATTATTATTGCCAGTTTATAATCATTCAGACAGATGAAAATATCAATAAGCAGAAATTGTGAATATTTAATGTCCTGTAAAAAAACAGACATATTTGCAAACTGACCGTTACAATAATCGTAGCGATTATTTACAATAAAGAAATACAACTGGAGCAAAAGATGGATTTTTATATTTTACTGATTTTACTTGGTGTTTGTTGTGCCATACTAACTGCCGGATTTTGCGGACGCTCACAACGCTGGGGACCATGGACTATGCTGGTTGGCATTAGCTGCCTGCTGATTCTGATTATGGTGATGATATATAAACTATCGCGCGTTGTCTGAATTCTGATTCCTGTCTGTCAGCTTCATTCTGATTCTGGCAGATGAATAACTATTTAAGAATCGGTTGGAAATCAATGATGGTGATTACAACCGAATAAAATTGATGTATAACATTATCTTCTTTAGCTAAGACTGTTTTCTTCAAAGAAAATTTGAAAAATAGGTATCCACATGCAAAACAAATTAAGCAAAATAACCTGTATCGAAGATTTGCGTAAAGTTGCCAAACGCAAAGTACCTAAGATGTTTTATGATTATGCTGATACTGGTTCGTGGACTGAATCTACCTATCATGCCAATAGTAATGATTTTCAGGAAATTAAATTACGCCAGCGTGTATTGACGGATATGACCGGCCGTACACTGGAAACAACAATGGCTGGTCAGACAGTAAAAATGCCGGTGGCACTGGCGCCTACCGGATTAACCGGTATGCAGCATGCCGACGGAGAAATTCTGGCTGCACGTGCGGCCGAAAAATTCGGTGTGCCGTTTACGCTGTCTACTATGTCTATATGTTCTATTGAAGACGTGGCAGAAAATACCAGCGCTCCGTTCTGGTTTCAATTATATGTTATGCGTGACCGCGAATTCATGCGCGATCTGATTCGCCGTGCTCAGGAAGCCAAATGCTCAGCATTGGTGGTTACTGCTGATTTACAGGTTCTGGGACAAAGACATAAAGATATTAAAAACGGGCTGTCTACGCCGCCTAAACCCACACTGCGCAACTGGATGAATCTGGCTACTAAGCCGGAATGGTGTCTGGCTATGCTGAATACACAGCGTCGCACTTTCCGTAATATTGTCGGTCATACCAAAGGTGTTGCCGACATGACATCATTGTCTTCATGGACATCTGAACAGTTTGATCCGCGCCTCAGCTGGAAAGACATTGAAGAAATCAAGAATCTATGGGGCGGAAAATTGATTATTAAAGGCATTCTTGATGCCGAAGATGCAGAAATGGCTGTGAAATCCGGCGCAGATGCAATTATAGTGTCTAATCATGGTGGTCGCCAGCTGGACGGCGCTCCTTCGACCATCCATGCATTACCCAATATTATTTCTGCTGTAGGCAATAATATTGAAGTCTGGCTGGATAGTGGTATCCGCAGCGGACAGGATGTTCTCAAAGCTATTGCTATGGGAGCCAAGGGTACGCTAATTGGCCGCGCATTCCTGTATGGTCTGGGTGCATATGGTGAGGATGGTGTAACACGTGCGCTGGAAATTATTTATAACGAAATGGATATCAGCATGGCCTTTACCGGTCACACTGATATCAAAACCGTTAATAAAGATATTCTGATACCGGGCACCTATCCGGTAGCCGGTTAAATCTGCCTGATTCTAAGGATATTTAAAAGCTATTTGTCTCAGACAAATAGCTTTTTTATCGATACCGCTCATCTTATTCAGCATTTGGTATAACTAACTGGCTTTTTAACTGACATGAACAGGTGACAAAGCCACTTCAGCCGGCTATGCTTGCCTTTTTATTGCTTATTAGACTGTTATGAACATCACTGAGAAAATTGCTTCGGAGCTGAATGTTGCTTCCGCACGAATTCAGGCAGCGATTGACCTGCTGGATGATGGGGCTACGGTACCGTTTGTGGCACGCTACCGTAAAGAAGCCACAGGCGGACTGGATGATACTCAGTTGCGGACGCTGGCTGAACGATTACAATATCTGCGTGAATTACAGGAACGCAAACAAACTGTATTATCCAGCATCGAAGAACAGGGCAAACTGACTGATGAGCTGCGCCAGAGCATAGAAGACGCTGATAATAAAACTGCACTCGAAGATATCTATCTTCCTTATAAACCCAAACGTCGTACCAAAGCACAAATTGCACGCGAGTACGGGCTGGCACCATTAGCTGAATCACTGCTTACTCAGCCAGATCTGGATCCGGAAACTGCCGCACAAAATTATTTAAACGACAATGTCGCTGACAGTAAAGCCGCTCTGGACGGAGCGCGCGCAATTCTGATGGAACAATTTGCCGAAGAAGCCGCTCTGATAGGACGTTTGCGCGAGAAATTGTGGCGTGAAGGCGAAATCCATGCCACAGTTATCGAAGGTCAGGAAAGTGCCGGTGAGAAATTCAAAGATTACTTTAATCACCGTGAACCGATTCACAGTATGCCCAGCCATCGTGCTATGGCCATACTGCGCGGCCGTAATGAAGGAATATTGTCGCTCAATCTGAAATACCAGCCTGATGATACACCTGCCGGCGAACAGAGTATTTATGAGCAACTGATTGCACAACAGTTTGGTATCGCAGATATCGGACGTGCTGCTGACCGCTGGTTACGTGACACAGTGCGCTTAAGCTGGCGTGCTAAAATTTTTCTTTCATTAGAACTTGAAACCCTCAACCGGCTTAAAGAAAATGCCGATCAGGCTGCCATCAGTGTATTTGCCCAAAATCTGAAAGATTTGCTGCTTGCAGCTCCGGCCGGCCGTCTTACCACTATCGGGCTGGATCCCGGTATCCGTACCGGAGTAAAAGTAGCGGTAGTTGATGATACCGGTAAGCTACTGGAAACAGCTACTATCTATCCGCACCAGCCGCGTAACGACTGGAAAGGTGCTCTGACTGCACTGACTCATCTGGTAAAACAATATAAAGTCCGGCTGATTGCCATTGGTAACGGTACGGCCAGTCGTGAAACCGACAAGCTGGCCGGTGAACTGATTCGTGCCCTGCCTGATTATCATTTGCAAAAAATCGTTGTTTCTGAAGCCGGTGCCTCTGTTTACTCCGCTTCTGCTTTAGCAGCCAAAGAATTTCCTGAGCTGGATGTCAGTCTGCGCGGTGCTGTTTCTATCGCCCGCCGCCTGCAAGACCCGCTGGCAGAACTGGTGAAAATCGACCCTAAATCAATTGGTGTTGGTCAATATCAGCATGATGTTAACCAGAGCCAGCTGGCCAAAAGTCTGGATGCAGTTGTGGAAGATTGTGTAAACGCTGTCGGAGTGGATGTGAATACCGCATCAGTCGCCCTTTTGGCGCGTATTTCCGGTCTTAATAGTACACTGGCACAGAATATTGTCAGTTATCGTGACCAGAATGGGGCTTTTGCCAATCGCAAAACTCTGCTTAAAGTACCGCGTCTGGGCAGTAAAACTTTTGAACAGGCAGCCGGCTTTCTGCGTATTCAGGGCGGTGATGAACCTCTGGATGCCAGTGCAGTCCATCCGGAAAGCTATCCTATCGTTGCCAGAATGCTCAAAACGGCTCAGCTGCGGGCTGACCAGCTGATTGGCAACCGCAGTGTGCTCAAAACACTTAAACCCGCAGATTACATCGATGCTAATGTCGGTTTACCTACGATTAACGACATTCTGGCTGAATTGGAAAAGCCCGGTCGTGACCCGCGCGGTGAATTCCAGACCGCAACATTTGCTGATGGTATCGAAGACATCAGCGACCTTAAACCCGGCATGGTTCTCGAAGGCGTAGTCAGTAATGTGGCCGCATTTGGCGCTTTTGTCGATATTGGCGTGCATCAGGACGGACTGGTACATGTTTCTGCCTTAGCTGACCGCTATATTGCTGACCCGCGTGATATTGTTAAAACCGGCGATGTGGTTAAAGTGAAGGTTATCGATGTTGATATAGCGCGTAAACGTATTGCTCTGTCCATGCGTCTGAACGACGATACTCAGCCTGCATCCCGCCAACACGAACGACCACGCCGGCAAAATGGTAAAACACAAAATGTATCCGGCACAGATAATGCAATGGCGGCAGCATTTGCCCGGTTAAAACAGCAATAGACAAAAGACCGCTATAAAGGGGCATCTCTGCCCCTTTTTTCATTAAACAGGCTGCATATAGTATCCTAGCGACAATCTTTGCCAGACAACGGCACACTTACCTGTGAATGATCCTGAAAAGTATAAACATACACAAAATTAAATCCCCCCAGCAACATACGCCGTGTCAGAGGCTGACGGCACGCCTGCTCTAAATCCTTTTTCACTGATGCCGGATTGAAATTAGCCTGATTTTGCTTACTGTCCAGCATGGTATACGAATAATAAATAGTCTGATTGTGCCGTACAGCTGCTGTAAACAGATTCTGTTTGTGTTGCTGTGGCAGTTTCTTCTGTAATGCCAGCAATTGCTGATCTACAGACGTAGTCAATACCGGATCAATGGCCAGAGGCATATGCCGAGGTTTACTGACGGCTTCTGCAGAAGCTGCACCAGATTCATCCGGCTGCCGGTTACAGGCTGCCAGTAAGCACAAACAGAATAGCGCAATTATTTTTTTCATGGCTGACACTTTCAGAGCAGATACAGACAGGATTTATCCGGTAATACCGGAAAACTTTTGTCCTCTCCCCTTAATTTACTCCAGATAATCAATAATAGTGTAACACGCGCTGATTAATTTTCTACTTGCTTAATAACTTTATTTAAATCATCCATTTTCAGATTCTTGCGTAAATATTCTTCACTTTCAGGTAAAGCAATTTGAACCGATTGCTTGCACTCATACGCCAGCTCAGCATTACTTGAAGAAAAATCAATAACATGACCACCAAGTTTACGTATAGTATCAATAAAATGCAGATGAAAACCGGCTACAGATAATTCTTTGAAAAACTCTGGCGTCCAGAAACCGATTAATGTGCCAGTGACCTTCTCTACCGTATCTACTACTTGCTGTTCAAAAACTTTAACAACAGACGGATAAGGTTTATGCTGAGCAAACGGGCGACGAATCTTTAGCTCATCAAACTGTCCGCTGATTTTTACTGCCACAAATACATTATCCAGAGGCAGATAGTGCGCCAGATGCGCATACAGATTGCTTTTACAGACATCAGTTATATCCACGACTTTATCAGGCTGAAATGTTGTAACCTGTACGAACGGCAACAGCTCATTATCGCCCATCACCTTAACCGCCTTATCACCGTCGGCCTCCAGAAAATCATGGTCAACAATTACCTCACCGGCCAGCGCATGAGAACAGCCTAAACCAAAATCACCATATTTTTTTGCTTCTCCCACACTAAATACTCCATCAAACAACCCTGCCATCAATGCATTAATGGTTGAAAACTGGACAATTGCTTTTTTCATTTTCTGCTCCGAGAATAGATAATAAATTTTATTTACATATTAATATACTCTAAAATAAAAATTTATTGAATAAACAATGTTTATATGGTTATTGCTGGTCAATTTAATACCAATAAATAACCGGACATCAGCAGAATCAATTAATTATTTTGATAATGTATTTAAATTCAGAACTGCAAGGTTTGAATCAGGTTTTGTGTTGCAGTTACACTGGTAACAGCACTCACCTTTGGCAGATATCCTGCTGAAATCAGATTGTCCGGTGCAGGTAAGACTACTATGGTATAAGCGGTTCTCTTTATTTCTGCATCTGCAAGGCAGGTGGTCACAATCAATCAAACTGATTCGAAAACTCACCATGAAATCTTTTGTTTATTATTTTCTGGCTGCTGTTGCTGAAATCAGCGGCTGTTTTTCTTTCTGGGTCTGGCAACGCATGGGAAAATCAGTACTCTGGCTACTACCCGGCACACTGCCACTGTTGTTATTTGCATGGTTGCTGACGCTGGTGGAAAGCAATATTGCCGAACGGGCATATGCCGTTTACGGCGGTATTTATATCTGCTGTTCGTTGCTGTGGTCTTGGCTGGTAGAAGGATCTGTACCGGATAGATGGGATATCAGTGGTGCACTGGTATGCCTGCTTGGTGCAGCAATCATTTTGCTTGCTCCGCGTGGCTAAACAAAATTTGTTTATATGATTATGGTATTTACCAGTGCGAAAAGTGACAAGCCGGCAGGCTGAGTCTAAACTTATCGTTTATTGCTGAACAAACTATAGCTGTAGATTATTATGCTACTGAAGAGTTTACTTTCATTATCGTTAGGCACATTTGCACTGGGTATGGCAGAATTCAGCATGATGGGTATTCTGCCGGATGTGGCGGTTTCACTGAATATCAGTATCGCTCAGGCCGGACATTTTATTGCTGCTTATGCAATCGGTGTCTGCTGCGGTGCATGGCTGCTGGTGTTAAGTTACCGTCTGCCGCCCAAAACCATTTTATTGTCATTATCGGCATTGATTGCCATTGGTAATATACTGGCTGCATTATCTCCGGGCTATATGACCTTACTGGTAGCACGTTTTATTTCCGGTCTGCCGCATGGCGCATACTTCGGTATCGGTTCCATTGTTGCTACCAAACTTGCACCGCCGGGACGCTCTGCGCAGGCTGTAGCACTGATGATTGCCGGCATGACAGTAGCCAATCTGATTGGTGTACCAGTAGGTACATGGCTGAGTTTGCATTTAAGCTGGCGTCTGGTATTTACTCTGGTGGCTGTAGTGGCCATCATACTGGTATTCACCTTACGGCGTTTTATCCCTCAAATGGATCGTTTACCTGATACTGGTATTCTGGGACAATTCCGTTTTCTGAAATCTGCTGCACCATGGCTGATACTGGCTGCCACCATGTTTGGTAACGGCGGGATTTTCTGCTGGTTCAGCTATATTAGCCCCTTACTCACACAGGTATCCGGTTTCAGTGGTAATCAGGTCAGCTTACTGATGGTACTGGCCGGCGCCGGTATGGTCGCCGGTAACTGGTGCGGTGGCCGTCTGGCCGACCGTTATACACCGGGTCAGGTCGCAGCCGGCTTACAGGGACTGGCAGCCGCAGCACTATTACTGATTTTCCTGTTTGCATCGAATAGCTGGTTATCAGCCATACTAATGTGTGTATGTACATTCTGTCTGTTTGCTGTATCCGCACCACAGCAATTGTTATTACTGCGTCACTCTCCGGGCGGTGCCTTGCTTGGAGCCGCCAGTGTACAGATGGCATTTAATCTGGGTAATGCCATTGGTTCTTATAATGGCGGGCTGGCCATCAGCCATCACTGGGGGTATCAATATCCGGCATTACTCGGGGTGCCACTGACATTAATTGGTTGTGCCTGCCTGTTGTGGTTTCACCGTCGTTATGAAAATCAGGGACAGGATATCTGAACTATAAGGAAATAATAATGGATGAATCTATACCACCGGAAATCAGGCAACGTCTGCAACTTGCCAAAAAAAATGGTAATAAAACCGAACAACTGCGTTTATGGCAGGAATACAGTAGTCAGCAAGGCTTTTCCAGTGAATGGGTAATGGCTGCACGGCTGGGAGAAGCAGGTTATACAGATGAACAGGCTCATATGGTAGCCTGTCTGTTCGGCCGATGCTAGTAAGTATGGGTTATATTATAGATACTTATGGCTGAAATTATTGTTGAAACACACCCGTTGAAACCTTTTTTACCCGCAAATGCGCGGCTGATGATGCTCGGGTCATTCCCTCCGCCTGCCGGACGATGGAAAATGAATTTTTATTACCCGAATCTGCAAAATGATATGTGGCGTATTTTCGGGCTGGTATTTTTTCAGGACAAACATTACTTTTTTACTGATAACAATAAAGCATTCAACGAGAAACTCATCCGTACTTTTTTATCAGAACGCGGTATAGCCATTAATGACGCTGCCTATCAGATCAGACGTTTACAAAATAATGCAGCCGATAAATTCCTCGAAGTTGTTACACCGGTAAACTTATCAGCAGTACTGACTCAGATTCCGCACTGTCAGCATATTATGACTACCGGAGACAAAGCTACCAGCACATTATTACAACTATTACCAGCAGATACACCAGTACCGACTATCGGCCATCCTAGTCACACTATACTGGACGGCCGGCATTTAACTTTATCCAGACTGCCTTCTTCATCGCGTGCTTATCCGCTTGCACTGGAAAGCAAGGCAGCAATTTATCGTGATTATTTTGCTAACATTGGGTTATTGAATTAATTTTAACTATTCAGTGGGGGAATTTTTATGCATATTCTGATTTTTGGTGCCAGTGGCGGCGTTGGCAGGACATTGGTTGAGCAGGCATTAGACAGCGGAGATGAAGTAACTGCTGCGCTTCGTTTGCCGGAAAAATTTGATTTACAGCATCCTAAATTACATATTCGCCACTGTGATGCATTTAACGCTGCTGATGTAGCGGCACTATTTACCGGTAACAGCCAGTATGATGCTGTCGCTTCTGCTCTGAATACCAATCAGGGAGTTAAACCGGGTGATGATTTGCAGCGCATGCTTGACAACATCGTTACACAATTACAGAAACATGGCATTAAACGTATTGTGTATTGCGCCTCTGCCGGCGTGGATAATGAACTTGAAGGAGAGCGCGGTCAGGCGGCAATGGAATTCTTACGTTATCCGCTGGCAGACCATCGGGCGGCAATCGGAATCATTCAGGCAGTCGGTCTGTCTGCAACCATTGTGCGCCCGCTTGGCTTAACTAATGATGCGCTTTCGGCTCATTATCTTGAAGCAGCACAGGGTGTACCAGCAGGAAGTGGTCGTATTGCCCGCGCAGATGTGGCACATTTTATGCTGAAAGCACTGCACAATGATGCTTATATCGGACAATCTGTCGCATTATCCGGCGTCTGAATAAATAATTGCCATAAGATGAATCTGACCGTCTGTCTGCTGTAGCAGGCAGACAATTTATTATTTGCGGATTTTTCGATAAAACGACGCTTCACCCTCCGGACGGGTTTTAAAGCGTTTATGCAGCCAGTAATATTGTGCCGGCTGTTCACGTATTCTTGCTTCAATAAAATCGTTCATGCGCTGAGTATCGGCAACCACATCTTCACTGGGGAAATGTTCCCACTGCGGATAAAAGCGCAGAGTTACTGTACCATCAGTCTCGCGGGTTGGAATAGCAGGAATCACTTTTGCCTTAGTCAGAGCAGCAATCCGGCTCAGACCGGCGATTGTAGCAGTTGGAATACCGAAAAAATTCACAAAAATTGATTCACGCCGGCCAAAATCCTGATCGGGCAGATAAAGAAACGGAGCGGTACTGGTTTTGATTTTCTTGATAATTGCACGCAACCCTTCCGTACGCCCAATCAGAAAAACATTATGATAACGATGACGTCCCTTAAGTATCTGCTCATCCATCTGTTTATTTTTCTGATGTGAGTAAACACTAATCAGAGGTACATCCTGATTAAGAGCATAGACAGCTGCTTCAAAAGCAGTAAAATGCGGATAAAGTAAAATTACCTTTTCACCCGCGGCGAGAGCTTCATCAAGATAATGTTTATCCTGATAACGCACCAGCTTTTTCAGCCGGCCTGCATCTCCATACCAGTACAAACCATATTCCAGTAATAACATGGCCATATGGTAGAAATGTTCACGCAGTATTTTGCGCCGCTGCTGTTCTGTCCATTCAGGAAAACAGTGACGCAAATTAATCAGACCAATACGTCGTCTTGGTGCTACCGCATAATAACTTACCCAGCCTACACAGCGTGCCAGCGCATGAATCATACATAATGGCAGTAATTGCAGCACATACAAAAAAGCAAACGCCAATTTCATCATCATTACTATTGTTACCTAACTGATTATCGCCAGCTCTATCATTAACTGCGCTCTATTGTACACAAGCTGCGGTCACTTTACATTCACTGTTGTATATAACTTATTGCAATAACCCCATAGCAAATGGTGACAGGCAAAATACTCCGGATAAAAATAAATACGGCCTGCAAAGACACAGACCGTATGAACCGGATTACAGACAAACTAATGTGCCCCGCCGCCACCGCCACTGCCAAACGGCGGTCTGGCAAACCACACCAGTACAATCAGAATCAGAAATGTCATCCCATACAGCCAGAACAGATCATTGGCACCCATAATATGAGCCTGCTGCCCTATGGTCTGCTCAATCGAGCCCAGCGGCTGAGTACCACTTAAACCGAGCTGATTCATCCCTTGAATTGATTCATTCATCGTACTGTTATAAGGATGAATGTTTTCTACCAGTTGTGTATGATGCAAAGCCTCACGTTTATCCCATAACACATTGACCATTGAAGTACCAATACCGCCAGCCAGAATACGCACAAAATTGGAAATACTTGAAGCACTGGCAATCTGTGAACCGGACATATTAGACAGAGTAATCTGGGTTAGCGGCATAAAGAACATAGCCATACCAATCCCCTGCACAAACTGCGGCCAGAATACATCCATAAAACTCATACCGGCATTAAAATTGGTACGCCAGAAGAAACAGATGGCATATACAGTAAAGCTGATGGTTACCAGCACCCGCATATCCAGCCTGTTACCAAACTTACCAATCAATGGTGACAACAATACCGGGAAAATACCGATAGGCGCCGTTGCCAGCCCTGCCCAGGTAGCGGTATAGCCCAACTGCATCTGTAACAGCATCGGCAATAATACAATTGCGCCCATATAGGTCATATAGGCGGTACTGAGCGTAATCACACCTACCGTAAAATTACGGTCTTTAAACAGGCGTAAATCCACAATCGGATATTTTGCATACCATTCCCAGATAACAAAATAGCTCAGACATACCGTGGCAATAACCGCTAAAATAATGATTTCATTGGATGAGAACCAATCCAGCTCATGACCACGGTCGAGCATCATCTGTAAGGCACCCACACCTACAACCATCAAGGACAGCCCCATCCGGTCGATTGGCTGGTTTTCGGTTTCAGTTTCGCGTTTTTTCAGCATCTGCCATGAAATACCCGCGGCTAGCAACCCGATTGGCACATTAATAAAGAAAATCCAGCCCCAATGCCAGTTGTCACTGATAATCCCGCCAAGAATCGGGCCGAAAATCGGTGCCACAATAATCACCATTGACCACATAGCCAGCGCCATCGGGCGCTTTTCCGGCGGATAAGCTGCCATCAGCAGACTTTGTGACAGCGGAATCATCGGACCGGCCACAGCCCCCTGCAATACACGGAAAAACACCAGCAATGCCAGACTGGGGGCAATACCACATAAAAACGAGGCCAGCACAAAGGACAGTGTAGCCACGACAAATACTTTTACTTCACCAAAACGGCGTGCCAGCCAGCCAGTTAGCGGTACAGAAATAGCATTTGCTACAGCAAACGCCGTAATTACCCATGTACCCTGACTGTTAGCTGCACCCAGATTACCGGTAATAGTCGGTAATGCCACATTGGCAATAGTTGAATCCAGCACCTGCATAAAAACGGCCAGTGACAGAGCCACCGTAACCAGAGCAAGTGCCGGACCTTTTAAAGGAGAATGCGTCATTCAAGCAGCCTTATCGCAGAAATATTTTTTATCTGCAGCATATCCGGATAGCTGTACTTACAAGTACAGTCAATACTATTCACAAAGACGATACTTCCGGAATAACAAAAAAATCAGGCAAAATCATTACCATGAATAATGGCTGCTGGCGACAGAATATGCCCTTCTGCTTTGGCAGCCGTCGGATTATGGTTCAGTATTAACTCAATCAGGGTGCATATTGAGCAAAAATTTCCTCAATCATATTATTGATTGGAGTCCAGTCAATTGCAGCCATATTTCCATTAGTGGGAATCGCATTAGCCGCAGTTAAATCCTGACCATTCTGGTTGCGCGTACTCACTTCAACATCCATTGACAAACCTACCCGCAGCGGATATGCAGCCAGCTCTTTCGGATCCAGAGCAATCCGCACCGGCACACGCTGTACCACCTTAATCCAGTTACCGGTTGCATTTTGTGCCGGCAACAGTGAGAATGCAGCTCCCGTACCTGCTGACAGACCGGCTACCTTACCGTGATAAGTCACCTTACTGCCATATACATCAGCACTGATTTCCACCGGCTGACCAATACGGATTTTAGCCAGCTGACTTTCCTTAAAGTTTGCATCCACCCACACATTATTCAATGGTACAACCGCCATCAGTGCAGCACCGGTGGCTACCTTCTGCCCTACCTGTACATTACGCTTGGCAACCTGTCCGTCAACCGGAGCCTTAATCTGAGTACGTTGCAAATCCAGCCATGCACTCTTCAGATGACTGACAGCAGTCATCACTGCCGGCTGCTGACGCAGCGGAACATTGTGACCCAATACAGCTTTGGCCGCGCTTTCCTGTCCCTGCATAGCTTTCAGATTAGCCTGTGCTTCCTGTACTGCATCACGCGCATGACTCAGCTCCTCAGCAGAGATGGCATCTGTACCGGCCAGACTCTGGCGGCGCTGTAAGTCAGCTTGCAAACGTTTTAACTGTGCCTGTTGCGCTGCAACCTGTGCACTGGCCTGACGTGATTGAGCAGTCTGCTGCTGATTCTGGCGAATTGCATTAATCAGCTCATCATGTGCCCGTTCAAACGCCAGCTGCATATCACTGTTATCCAGCTCTACCAGCACCTGACCGGCTTTCACAGTTTGCGTATCATCCACATTTACCTTTTGTACCGTACCGGTAATTTGCGGAGTTATCTGTACCAGATGACCATTTACATACGCATCATCGGTAGATTCTTTATGCTGCCAAACCAGCAGATACATCAGCAGACAACCCAGTGCAATCAGCAGAAAAATCACGGTCAGCAACACAAGTTTACGTTTGCGACCGGCCGGTACCCGTTCTGACTGCGGCTGAACCGCCGGTTGTGAGGTGGTTACCGCCTCGTTAGTTTGCTTTTGTTCACTCATACGAAAATAGCTCAATAAAATTTAAAAATAACAGTAAATTAACGAGTAGCCTCAGCATCTGACATCTGGAAACCGCCGCCCAGAGAAGCATGCAGACTATTCCAGCTTTGCTGCTGCCAGGCAATGGTTTTAACCAAATCAGCCCGTGCACTCAGAGCAGCGTCTTCACGCTGTAGTCTGGTAATAGCATTGTCCAGACCGGCTGCCTGACGCTTGCTGCTGGCAGCCGCATTTTTCTGTGCCACCTGCCATGCCTGCTGCTGTAATGGCAGTGCCACAGTACTGTGCTGATAATCACTAATTGCATCAGCTGCCTGCTGCAAGGCAGTCAATACGGTTTTATCATATTGAGCTACCTGTTCATTATAAGCAGAGCGTTTACCGGATAATGCCGCCTGTAAACTGCCTGAAGTAAATAACGGCAGAGTAATGGCCGGAACAACACCCAGCATTCGTGAAGAAGAGTGCACCAGATCAAACGCATCAACATGCGCAAGACCTGCCAGACCCTTAATTTCAATATTAGGATAAAAAGCAGCCTCAGCCGCCTTCACACCAAAGTAATTTGACTGTAACAACGCCCGCTGTGCAGCAATATCAGGCCGCTGCCCTAAAATATCCGCCCGCAAACCATCAGTCGCAACTGCAGGCACCTTACCAAATGGCTGCGGTACTGCTTCCGGCAACTGGGTCGGTGATAATCCGACCAATGCCGCAATACCATGACGGGTACGTTCAATATCCGCCTGTGTCTGACGTAAAGCGCTTTGCAAATTCAGTACAGTCTGCGTAACAGCATACTCATCACTTGCCGGCTGTAAACCTGCGCGAATCCGGTTTGCAACCAGCTTCTGCAACTGCTGATTCACTGCAATACGCTGTTTCAGAATATCCGACTGTTCCTGTAACTGCTGCCATTGCGTATATTGCGACACAATACTCTGACTCAGTACCAGCCGTGCCTGTTCCTGCTGATAAGAAGCTGCAAGACGGGAACCCAGCGCAGCCTTAATCAGATTACGCTGTCTGCCCCAGAAATCAAAAGTATAATTAACCGCTACCGCAGCCATTTCATTACTGAAAACATGATTTGGGTTATCACCGTCCCGATTTGAGTCAGGCTTCGGATTCAGATAGGCGGCCACACCATTAGCCTGTACCCCGACCTGAACACCAGCTTCGCCTCTGGCACCACGCCATTGAGCCTCAGCTTCTGCAATACGCGCAGCCGCAATACGTAAATCCGGCGCATTGGACAAGCCGGTTTCCACTAATCTGTTTAACAATGGCTGATTCAGCCCAAGCCACCAGTTTTGTTTTACTGCTACAGTCTGCCCTGCCGGCAGTTGCAGCTGACCGGCATCCTGTGGATTTTCTAACTCAGGCTGTTTGCCAAAATTGGCACAAGCAGATAACAGCAGCAAAGCAACAGGGCTAACAAGAGCCAGCTGACGTAATCGGGGCGCAGATACAGTTAATTTCATGCAAATCTCAGCAAAAAGTTAAGCAGCGGTTAATAACTTAGTTAACAGCTGCTGTAATTGTTCATATTCCGGTTCACTCAGGGCTGACCATACCCGCCGGTGTACCTCATTGGTTTCCGGACTAACCGTTTGAATCAGATTCTCACCGGCTTTAGTTAGTTTCAGCGTAATTTTGCGCCGGTCATAAGGATGAGTAGAGCGCGTAGCCCAGCCATTAAGCACCAGATCATCCGATAAACGCGTTGCACTGGTACGAGTCAGATTCAGGATACTGCTCAGTTCTGATGGTAAAATCTCATGATTCGGTCGTGAATACACTGCCAGCAATGCATGCCACAGACTTTCTGATAAATGGTGCTTGTGTAAACGTTCATTCAGCTCACCGTGAATCGACGTATGTACCAGACGGATTAACCGGCTGAGCATCACCAACTGAACATTCATGCTTGGCATTTTCACTGCCAGCACCCCTAAAGTAGCTTCCAGTTCGGTAGCAGGAAGAGAAAAACCCATCTTAGAACACCTCAAAATCCAAAAAATAAACCATTTTAATAACCATACCACTTATTATAAATGAAGCTTATTATTTAGCTGAAAATATTCCATTCCTAAAATAGTCACTACCTTAGCAAATTTTTTGAAAAGCCCTCTTATCTATCTGTATATCTGCATATTGCCGGTAACAGTAAATACCCTATACCGTTATCGTTTTTTCCAGCCCTCATCTATCACCTGTCAAATACAATTACCGGAAACAGACTCTACAGACCAGAACAGCAAATTGCTTTAGCGCATCATCCGTCGTTGCAGAAATGAAACAACCCGGACAGCATTCAGCAATACCGGTTAACCGGTTTTCAACTCAGATAAACCATCACTTAAATTTGTTAATAATTGGCTGCAAAGACCATAAACATAATTATTTTTCTATACAAACCATAAAGTAACAACTCAAAACCATACTTATGTGTTAAGAGCATAATTATATTTAATAACAGATTAAATATAGAGACATTTTGAATTTTTTTACGCCTTATTAACCAGATACCTGTTTTACCGGCTTCTCCACAACAACCTTTCACACCAGCCTTAAACAAAATTGCATCTTCCACCCTGTACAAAACTGCAATTTTCTTAGCAAATACATTACCAATAACGACATAAGCAGCATATTCAGCTTATTCCACAGACAACCTACTGATACAACACCATCACAATATATACATATCCTGACTAACTCCTGCATCAGCAAAAAAACAGGCTGCGTCAAAAGCAGCCTGTTTCTACATAACCAGAATTAAATACCTGCGGCTTCACGCAGCAGTTGCGCTTTATCCGTACGTTCCCAGGTAAATTCAGGCTCTTCACGCCCGAAATGACCATATGCCGCCGTTTTCGCATAAATCGGTCGCTGCAAATCCAGCATTTTAATAATACCCTTCGGACGCAAATCAAAATGTTCCTGCACAATTTCAATCAGCTTGTTTTCATCGATCTTGCCAGTACCGAAAGTATCAATCGCAATCGAAGTAGGCTGTGCAATACCGATAGCATAGGAAATCTGAATCTGACACTGACTGGCCAGACCAGCGGCAACAATATTCTTCGCCACATAACGGCAGGCATAAGCAGCAGAGCGGTCAACCTTGGTAGGATCTTTACCGGAAAAAGCACCACCGCCATGAGGAGCTGCCCCACCATAAGTATCCACAATAATTTTGCGACCAGTAAGACCACAGTCGCCTTGCGGACCACCAATGACAAAACGCCCGGTCGGATTAATCAGATATTGCGTCTCTTCAGTCAGCATATCAGCAGGTAACACCGGCTTAATAATATATTCCTTAACAGCTGCAACCAGCTCATCACGCTCGATATCCGGCTCATGTTGCGTAGACAGCACCACAGTATCAATACGTTTTACCTTTCCGGTTTCACTGTCATACACACAGGTAAGCTGTGCCTTGGCATCAGGACGCAGCCACGGCAGTTCACCACTTTTACGCACTTCACTCTGACGCTGCATCAGACGGTGTGCATAATAAATTGCAAACGGCATCAGTGCTGGCGTTTCATCACAGGCATAACCGAACATCAGTCCCTGATCGCCTGCACCCATGTCCAGGTCAAGCCCTTCCCCTTCATTAACCCCCTGAGCAATATCAGGAGACTGCTCGTCATAACACACCATCACCGCACAGCCACTGGCATCAAACCCCAGTTCTGATGAGTTATAACCGATACGTTTAATTGTATCGCGTGCAACCTGTATATAATTAATATGCGCACGTGTAGAAACTTCACCGGCCAGAACACACAAACCGGTATTTACCAGAGTTTCAGCTGCAACACGTGCAGTAGGATCCTGAGTCAGGATAGCGTCTAAAATAGAATCGGAAATCTGGTCGGCAACTTTATCCGGATGACCTTCGGATACCGACTCGGAAGTAAACAGAAATTCACTCATAATTGGCGGATACTTTCTGATGCTAATCAAGCATTATGATGGGCAGTTATAAATGCTTTTGTTACAATGTCGCCCAAATTTTCGAGTTTGAGATACAGAACGGATGCAAAAGCTGGTTTATTTCATATTTTTCCTGTTGGCATTAATCCCCTTACCTGTTTTACAGGGTTTAGGTTCCGTACTGGGGCGCCTTGGCTTTTACTTCGCCACCAGTGAACGTAAACGCACAACTAAAAATCTGCATTTTAGCAAACTTGCCGCCAACGACCAAGAATCAGAAAAACTGGTTAAATCTATTTTTGCAGAAACAGCCAAAAGCGGGCTTGAGTTATCCATAGCCTGGACCCGCTCAAGCAAGCATATCGTCTCATTATTTAAAGAAGTACACGGCTGGGAGTACATAGAAGCCGCTATTGAACGCAACGAAGGTTTGCTTTTAATTACACCACATCTGGGCAATTATGATCTTGCTGGCCGTTTTCTGAGCGAAAAACTGCCTTTTCCGCTTACTGCCATGTACCGCCCGCCTAAAATAAGCTGGCTGGAAAACGTTATGAATAGCGGACGTGTGCGTGATAACGGCTATACCGCTCCTGCCAATATGCTGGGGGTAAAACAGATTGTACGGGCATTAAAAAATAAGCAGGCTACTATTGTACTGCCCGATCAGGTACCCGGCGAAGGAGAAGGTGTATGGGCAACCTTTTTTGGTCAGCCTGCCTACACCATGACCCTAGCCTCTCGTTTGGCCATCATGCCTGAAGTCACTCCCCTGTTCTTTTGCGGCGAACGCCTGCCGCACGGTCGCGGCTTTGCCCTTCATATCGCACCGCTTGAAGGCACACTCAACGGCAACCGCGAGCATGATGCACAGATTATTAATAATAATGTTGAAAAATGGGTAACACGTTTCCCAAGCCAGTACCTGTTTGGCTATAACCGGTACAAATGGCGTAAAAACAGACCTGCTACCTAAAAAAATCATCAAAAAATTAGCAAACTATATCTTATACAAACAATATAGAAATCACAAAAGAATTATCCTTAAATTATAATTATTCGGAAATTATTTAATACATTATTTAATTAAAAATCGTCATATCAATTTAATAAATATTTATCGAGTATGATCTGAAATTAGATTAAATAAAATTATATAGATTAATTTCTACTAGATACAAATCATTAATTATTATTAATAAAACAGATATATTAATCTTAAAATTAATACCAAAAGTATAAATAATTTGTTTAGCAAAAATATTAAACAATTATCTAATTATGATTTGTTTTATTTTTATTAAATTATATAACTTGTAATTTTTTGCTTTTATATTTGTCTGTAAAACTCGACTTAATCCAGACCGATGCGATGCTTAATCGTAACCGGAATATTAACCGTTTCCTGCATAGCATTAAGCATTGTGCTACCAGTTCAACCACGCATCAGACAGATACCAAAAGCACCTTGCCGTACCCGCGAGCTAGTACTGAGGCAGCCGCAGTTCAGATTAATTTCATCATACTCATAACCAGCAGCAATTTTAACAGCCTGTACTAGAACTGCCGGCTTACTGCGCCATCTAGCTGCTAAGCAATAGGTTGCTCCTGCGGATAATATACCAGTAATCTGTTTCAGAATTTACAATATATCTTTATTGACCTATTCACAAAAAAAAGAGCCAATAAAGGCTCTTTTTTGAATATATAAACTGTTTTGGTAGTGGCAATACAGATTAACGTTTTGAGAACTGTTTTGCACGGCGTGCTTTGCGCAGACCGAATTTTTTACGTTCAACTTCACGTGCATCACGAGTAACCAGACCAGCAGCAGACAGAGTTGGTTTCAGAGCTGCATCGTAATCAATCAGTGCACGGGTAATGCCATGACGAATTGCACCAGACTGACCGGTTTCACCGCCGCCTACTACATTTACTTTAATATCGAAAGCTTCGAGATTTTCAGTCAGTACCAGAGGCTGACGAACAATCATGCGGCCGGTTTCGCGACCGAAAAATTCATCCAGCGGACGACCATTTACAATAATCTGACCGCTACCCTTTTGCAGGAAAACACGAGCCACTGAACTTTTGCGGCGACCCGTGCCGTAGTAATATTTACCGTTCATTGCGTGTCCTTAGATATCCAAAACTTTAGGTTGTTGAGCAGCATGGCCATGTTCTGCAGTAGCATATACTTTCAGTTTTTTAATCATGGCATAGCCCAGCGGGCCTTTAGGTAACATACCTTTAACGGCTTTTTCCAGCGCACGGCCAGGAAACTGGTTTTGCATTTCAGCAAAAGTGCGCTCATAAATACCACCAGGAAAACCTGAGTGGCGATAGTATTTTTTGTCAGTCTGTTTCTGACCAGTCACACGCAGTTTGTCAGCGTTAATTACAATAATGTAATCACCAGTATCAACATGTGGCGTGTATTCTGGCTTATGTTTGCCACGCAGACGGCGGGCGATTTCAGCAGCCAGACGACCCAGAACTTTGTCTTGAGCATCAACCACATACCAATCGCGCTTCACCTCATGGGGCTTAGCTGAAAAGGTTTTCATAAAAGCTAATCCAGATAAATATACGAAAGCTTCTAATATTAAAGATTAATCAATTGATTGTCAATTGCTGTACAGGGTTTGTATGACAATTTCCCTGTACTGAGCAGGATACAGTTGCATTGATGATTACATCTGTAGTCATATTCAGCCGATACGTCTGAAAGGCGGTAAACACGCCAGTAACTGTTTACCATATCGCGCAGTCAGAATACGATTATCCAGAATAGTAACCCGGCCGTAATCTGTTTCAGTCCGAATCAGCCGCCCTACGGCCTGAATCAGCTTGATACTGGCTTCCGGCACAGTAATCTCCATAAACGGATTACCGCCGCGTGCCTCTATCCACTGATTGCGGGTTTTCTCAATCGGATTATCCGGCATAGCAAACGGCAGCTTGGCAATAATGACCTGCACACACATCTCACCGGGTAAATCCAGACCTTCAGCGAAACTGTCCAGACCGAAAATAATACTCGGACGACCGGCAGCAATTGCCTCATGATGGCGCTCTAATAATATCTGTTTGGGTATTTCTCCCTGCACCAGCAATAAAGGCAAATGACTATCCGGCAATTTCAGCGCGACCTCCTGCATTTGCCGCCGTGAAGAAAATAATACCAGCGTCCCAATAGGTTCGCTTTCATTAATCAGCTTCGGCAGCCAATTAACAATTTCGCTGGTATGCGCTGCCGCATCTTTCGGACTGGCTGCCAGTGCCGGTATATACAGCTCACCCTGTTCTGCAAAATGAAACGGGCTGTCCAGTGCCAGCATAGTAGTATCAGGCAGCCAGCTCAGGCCTGTTTGCTTTAACAGTAAATCAAATGTACCCAGTGAGCGCAACGTAGCCGAAGTCAGCAATGCTCCTGCTGCCCGCCGCCACAAACCACTGGCCAGCTTACTGGCACTGGTAATGGGAGAGGCATGAAAGTTGTAGTCAACCTTATCTTTAGCTATCCGAGTAATCCATTTAGCCAGTGGTGCTTCGCCTTCAACTTTTTCCGTGGACATTAAATCCCATACATCCACGACCTGTTCAGTTCGCGCCAGCAGCATGCCCAAATCCGTACTGAGCTGATCAAGCAGACTGCTATCCTTATTCTTATCCCGTCTGGAGGCAGATAATGCCTCATTCATACCATTTAAATGTTTCAGCAGCATTCGTGCGGCGATAGCGGTATTATTTACCAGCATATTCAAACTCGATGGTATTTCACCATCCGGCCACAGCCAGCTGCTTTCTTCGATACTGTCCTGTACTGCCAGACTGGGTTCATCAGCCAGACAAATCAGCCATTCCTGCAAACTTTCCTGCAAACCCGATGCAGCTTCAACAGCCAGCACTGCAAGTTCACTTTTATCCAGCACACCAGCTACTTTATCTACAATATTACCAATCCGGTCTAAAAACCATAATGTCTGATTCAAACTATGTTCAGCCGCAAATTGCTGTAAAGCTTTATGCGGTAAATGGTGCGCTTCATCGATACAATAAAAACTGTTGGCCGGTGCCGGCAAAATTACACCGCCGCCCATGCCGATATCAGCCAGCAGTAAATCATGATTGGCTACCACAACATTCACCGTTTCCAGCGTCTCCCGCGCCAGAAAAAAAGGACACTCGGCGCGGTTCGGGCACCCGGATTTCAAACAACCATGGCGATCATTAGTTACTTTCTGCCATAAACCGTCGTCAATTTGTTCCGGCCATGTATCCCGGTCTCCATTAAAAGTACGGGCAGCAAACTGATCTGCCATATTACGCAATACTGCCAATTCTTCTTTTTTAGGCTTCCGCTCCCAGAGTACCATTTGTGGTTCAAAACCCTGCAAACTGTCCTGTGCGTTTAATTGGGTTAATTGATACAGTTTATAGGGACATAAATAACGTCCGCGTCCTTTAGCCAGAGCAAAACTAAGACTCAGTCCGCTGTGCCTGACTACAAACGGTAAATCACGCCCGACCAGTTGTTCCTGCAAGGCGACAGTCGCACTGCTTACTACCAGTATTTTGCCGCGCGTCTGCGCCATAATTCCGCCGGCAAGTAAATATGCCAGACTTTTACCTACTCCTGTCGGCCCCTCTACTACAACGATAGACTCACCATTGCGCTCCGGTGCATCCTCACCATCCTGCTGTTGCTGAGTGCGTGAAAATGCATTAGCAACGGCCGCAATCATTTCCCGCTGTGCCTGCCGGGGCCGGAAATTAGGCAAACTTCTGGCAATACTTTGGTAATGATCACGTATGGCGTTTTTTTCTAAATCAGTAAGCATAACAATTCAAACAATAGGCAAATAGCATAAACCCATATTCTTTTTAGTAGTAAAGTTATTTAAAATCAGTATATTTACAAACTAATTCCAATTATATACTTAAATTCCATATTAAATTTTTAGCAGGCACATTATGAACAAAATTATCTATTTCGTTTTATTCTGTCTCGTAACAACAGGTCTTATTGCCTGCTCTAAAACTCAGCAAGATTCCACAGCAGCCAGTACGACCAAAAAAGAGCTGGTTTTTGGTGCCTCTGCTATGCCTTACAGCACAGTATTTGAACAAGGCATTAAACCTATTCTGGAAAAACAGGGCTACACCATTAAAACCATGAATTTTTCCACGCTGGAAGTGAATAATCAATCTGTTAATAATGGTCAGGTTGATTTTAATCTGGATCAGCATACTGCCTATCTTAATGTCTTTAACCGTGAAAAAGGTACACATCTGTATCCTCTGGTGCATATCCCCACCATACCGGCTGCTATTTATTCAGACAAATACACATCCTTTCAGCAGGCGCCCAATGGTGCTACTGTGCTGATTCCCAGTGATCCGGCCAATACTTCGCGTGCATTGCGCATTCTGACCGATAATCATTTCATTCAGCTCAAATCCGGTACTAACCCGATACTGGCAACATCCAGAGACATTGTCAGCAATCCAAAACAATTGAAAATTAAAGAAATGGATTCAGTCATGATTCCGCGCACACTAGGTGAAGTAGATTTCGGTTTCGCCTCCGGTGGGATTGCTTACCAGTCTAAACTTGATCCGAAAAAAGCCGTACTTCGTGAAAAAGTAATTCCGGAAATGGAAATGGTGGTTACCATTAATGAAAAAAATAAAGATACACAGTGGGCAAAAGACTTAAAAGCAGCCTATCAATCACCAGAATTTAAACAATTTATGCAGAAATACAATCAAAATCAGATGTGGGCACTGCCACAAGGTGAATAAACCTATTTCATCCTGAAAATTGCCGGTAATACTATCACGCATTACCGGCAATTCATCTATAAATTCATCACGTAACAGTAAAAATTTAAAAACGTATAGCAGTTCACTACTTATTAATCACAACACTGAAAATAAACCCCGCATGGAATATTTATTAACGTATGTTTTGCAGTATGGCTAAACAAATCGGTACAGCAGCCTAACATGTTTAATAAAAATAACAAAACAAAAATTTTAAATACATTTTATAATATAGAAATTACATAACTTAATTTATAAAAGCATGACTCTTTACAGTATCAAACCTGCTTTTCAAAAATTATTACGCCCGCTCATGTTCTGGCTGTATCGAAAAGGCGTTACAGCAAACCACATTACCCTTTCTGCAATTGGTCTTTCTGTATTAATCGGTGTCATACTGGCTATTTTTCCGCATCCGGAATTATTCTGGCTGCTACCGATTACATTGTTTATCAGAATGGCGCTCAATGCACTGGATGGCATGCTCGCTCGTGAATGTAACCAGCAAAGCCGGCTTGGTGCTGTCTTAAATGAATTGGGTGATGTCTTATCTGATATTGCCTTATATGTGCCGTTCATTCTGTTACCGGGCAGTAATACAACTGTGGTACTGGTAATGTTCTTCTGTGCAGTACTTACGGAATTCTGCGGCATTCTTGCTCAAACAATTAATGGCATCCGCAGCTATGCGGGTCCCATGGGTAAAAGTGATCGTGCCCTGATTTTCGGTACATGGTCTTTATTACTGGCTATCTGGCCAGAATTAACATCATGGAACAATCTGCTGTGGTGTATATCAATTGTCTTACTGGTCTGGACTTGTGTTAACCGTTGTCGCAGTGCCCTGACCGGAGAACACTGATATGCTGTTGCAAAAATCCTTACTGGTCATTTTCAGCCTTTTATTACTGGCTACAGTTATCAATGGCTTATTAGTGTACCTGAAACCGGATAAAGACTGGCATGAACTCACACTGCGTATTCGAACGTGGTGGATTATTATTATACTGTTTTCTCTGGCATTAATCAGTCCATCCTGGTTAGGGATATGTTTTTTTGCTCTGGTCAGCTTCATGGCGTTAAAAGAATATTTAACGCTGGTACCGGCACGCCATGCAGACCGTATGCCTATCCTGTGGATGTTTATCACTATTCCGATTAATTACTGGTTTATCGGCAGTAACTGGTACGGTTTTTTTATTATATTTATTCCGGTATATATGTTCCTGTTTTTACCGGCACGAATGGTTATTGCTGGTGATACCAAACATTTTCTGCGTACAGTGTCTCAATTGCAGTGGGGTTTGATGACAACTGTATTTGCTTTCAGCCATGTTGCCAGTTTGCTGGTACTGCCGAATGATCATCAGCAAACTGGTGCGCTATTGGTACTGTTCCTTGTGGGTTTAACAGAATTCAATGATATTACTCAATACTTGTGGGGTAAATCTCTGGGTAAAATCAAAATAACACCTAAAGTCAGCCCGAACAAAACTCTGGCCGGACTACTTGGCGGCATAGCCAGCACGACAATTGCTGCCATGCTGCTGGGTCCTATACTGACACCACTGAGCTGGGAAATGTCTTTAATTGCAGGTCTGATCATCAGTATAAGCGGATTCTGTGGTGATATTGTCATGTCTGCAATCAAGCGGGATATTGGTATTAAAGACAGCGGCACGATATTACCCGGCCACGGAGGTATTCTTGATCGTCTGGACTCATTGATTTTTACTGCACCGGTATTTTTTCATTTCGTTCGCTATTTTTACTACTAAATCATGCTTAAATCATTACTCAAACCCATATTTGCATTATGTATAGAATGGCCGTTTATGCGTTTCTGGCTGGGTTTGCGTATTCATCAGCATCACAATCTGCCTAAACAGGGTCCGGCAATCATTGTTGCTAATCATAATAGCCACATGGATGTATTTGCACTGATGGGTCTATACTCACCTTTACAGCAAAATCAGATTCATCCGGTAGCTGCAGCAGATTACTTTCTGAGTAATAAATGGCTGGCCTGGTTTGCAATTAATATTCTCAACATTATTCCGGTTACCCGTCAGAATGGCGGTCAGAACAATCCGCTTCAGGGCTGTGAAGAAGCCTTACGTCAAAACAAAATCCTTATCCTATTTCCAGAAGGCTCTCGTGGCGAACCCGGAAAAATGCAACCGCTCAAATCAGGTATCTGGTATTTAAGCGCTGCTATGCCAACTGTACCCATCATTCCGGTATGGCTACAGGGAACTGAACAGATTATGGCTAAAGGTAATCGTATTCCGCTGCCCCTATTCATAGACATTAATATTGGTAGTGCCATGTATTACCAGCCGGATAAGGACCAGTTTAAAGCAGATTTATTAAATAATTTACTCGCATTGCGTCCGCAATATACGAAAAGAGATTCTGATGACTGAACAACGCCAAGCAAAAGAAAGTACATTTTATACCAGCGATAAACAAGAATTATTTTATCGACACTGGTCTGCAATTACCTCCGGCACGATACGTAAAGTTATTGTATTGTTTCACCGCGGACATGAACATTCTGGTCGTTTGCAGCACATTGTGGATGAGCTGAACATGCCGGATACGGATTTTTATGCATGGGATGCCCGCGGGCATGGCCACTCTCCCGGCCCTCGCGGTTACAGCCCGTCTCTGGCTCGTTCTGTACAGGATGTGGATGAATTTATGCATTTTGTTGCCGCAGACAGCCAAACTCCCCTTTCGAATATCATAGTGATTGCCCAGAGTGTGGGAGCGGTACTGGCAGCAACATGGGCACATGATTATGCCCCGAAAATTCGCGGGCTTGTATTAGCCTCTCCTGCTTTTAAAGTAAAACTGTACGTGCCGTTTGCCCGGCCATTGCTTAGTTTCGGACAATATGTGAAAGGCCTTTTCTTTGTTAATTCCTATGTCAAAGGCAAGTATCTGACCCATGATCCCGAACGTGTTAACAGTTTTAATAACGATCCGCTGATTACCCGTGCAATTGCAGTAAATATTTTACTGGATTTATACCGTACAGCCGACCGCGTCATTGAAGATGCTGCTGCTATTACTTTACCTACGCAACTGCTGATATCCGGTCAGGATTATGTAGTGCACAGGCAACCACAACTGGATTTCTATCAGCGTATTCGCAATCCGCTCAAAGAAATGCACATTCTGCCCGGTTTTTATCACGATACATTGGGCGAACTTAACCGAGAAGAAGCTTTTACAAAAATTCGCAGCTTTATCGATACCTTATATCAGCAGCCAGTAGCCGCTTTTAATTATCAGCATGAAGATCGCTGGAGCCCGAGTGCAGATAACTGGCGTGAATTAAGCGGCGGACCGGTTCCGCTTTCTTTCAGTGCCTTCAGTTATCGTGCCTTACATAAAGGTATGACAACCCTTGGTAAACTTTCTAATGGCATTAAACTGGGTTGTGAAACTGGCTTTGATTCCGGCAGTACACTGGATTATGTTTATCAGAATCAGCCTCAGGGTCAAAACTGGCTGGGAAAACAATTTGACAAAGCTTATCTCAATAGCATTGGCTGGCGAGGTATCCGGCAACGCAAAATTAATCTGGAATATATGATTAAACAAGCTGTATCAAAACTACAGGAAAAAAATCTTCCGGTTCGGGTTGTTGATATTGCTGCCGGTCATGGCAGGTATGTCATTGAAGCATTATCCAATATCAATGCAGTTGAAGAAATTTTATTACGCGACTACAGTGAACTTAATGTCAGCAAAGGTCAGCAGATGATTGCTGATTATGGTTTAAGCAATAAAGCGCGATTTGAAATTGGTGATGCCTTCAATCAGGAACAACTCGCAGCACTTACACCTCAGCCAACCCTGGGTATTGTTTCCGGACTGTATGAACTTTTTCCGGATAACTCTCTGTTACGCAATTCACTAAATGGTTTAGCAGCTGCTATCCCTGCCGGTGGTATCCTGATTTACACCAATCAACCCTGGCACCCACAATTGAAAACCATTGCATGGTCTTTAACCAGCCATCGTCAGGGTCAGCCGTGGATTATGCGTAATCGTTCTCAAGGTGAAATGGATGCTCTGGTAAGTGCAGCCGGTTTTGATAAATGTGCACAAATTATTGATGAATGGGGGATTTTCAGCGTATCCATGGCAATTCGCCGTGCATCATGAAGTTGCGTAGTCAATTAAACTGTCTGGCAGTAGGCTGGTTAATCATTCTGGCGCCGTTTTTCTTGGTAATGTATGAACTGGTTAATCAGTTTACTGCCACACGAGCTGATATTAATAGTGTGGTATATAGCTGGGAACAATACATCCCGTTTATTCCACTCACCATTATTCCTTACTGTAGTCTGGCTTTGCTTTATAGTATATCTTTATTTTTGTGTCGCTCTGTATCTGAACAGACTCGTCAGGCCTGCCGGTTAGTATTAGCTTCTACAATAGCCTGTATCAGTTTTTTACTATTTCCTCTTCGTTTTAGCTTTATCCGTCCCAAAGTTGAAGGTTTTACCGGCTGGTGGTTTTATCAGCTGGAGCAGTTTAATTTATCTTATAATCAGTCTTCAATACTCTATATCATCCTAAGCTGGCTGCTGTGGCAACACTTTTTACAACATGCTCCTAAACGTCTGCGCTGGCTGATTCATTGCTGGTTTCTGTTAATTGGTATTTCTGTATTGACGACATGGCAGCATCATTTTATTGATGTAATCATCGGCGTAGCTATTGGTATGTTTATTGACTGGCTAATACCGGTTAAAAAAATACCAAAAACCCATATTCATATACCGTGTACACAGTCAAAAAAGCTGACTAAGTATTATGCAACAGCAGCGCTTGTGTGCTTATGTTTTGGAATTTATTCTACTCCGTGGTTATTATGGCTGGCATTATCTTTATTTATTGTCAGTTGTTCATATCATTTTGGTGTTAATACAATATATAAATCACAGCATGGCAAATATTCAGCGGCTACTTATATTCTGTTATTTCCCTGGCGATGTCTGATGACTATTTCCAGATGGCTGTATACCCGTAAAATTCCTGCTATTAGCCCAATCAATGAGCACATTTTTATGGGTAGTTATCCTTGCAGCAGTGTTAAACAAAAAGCCATTCTGGATTTAACATTCGAATTTCCACGCGCCCAATCTACATATAATCGTGTGTATACATGTATACCGATGCTGGATCTGGTTTGCCCCAGTATGTTGCAATTGCAACAAGCTGTCAGTGAATTAGAAAAATTACGTACACAGCACAATAGTGTTTTAATCCATTGCTCATTGGGACTATCACGTAGTGCCATTGTAGTAGTAGCATGGCTGCTGGCTTTTGATAATTTTAAAACTGTAGAACAGGCCTGTACATTTGTGCAGCAACAACGCCCGCAAATTGTACTAGGCTCCAAACATATGGAACTTCTTGAGCAATGGCATATCAGCATAACCCAGAATCCAATGAACATGAACTTAGTAAAGTGTTAGTCAGCCACACATTAGCAAGCTGGCGCTTTTTGTTATTGATGGCATTAATACCTTTATTATGGGCAATATTTTGCGCATCTGCTGGCTTGATACGTTCACTGATCACAGCTGGTGCCGGTATGGTTATTTATCAATGCTGGCGACTATGGCTGGATAATCATTATATTTCTGAACTCACTCAGGAAAATAACCGGCAGGCTGGTATTATTCTTACTTCTATTTGGCAAAAACAAAAACTGCAAGATTTTACTTTGGAACAAAGATATCAGGGAGCACTGAAGCAACTCAAATACTCCTTAATAAGCTGTGCCCTACTCTGGCTAATCTGGATTATTACTTTATTGTTTAAATGAAATATCTGTAGATTTAATGATAAAAAATAAGATTAATCTATGTTAAATTAAAATGGTATAGAAATTTTCTATCTATAAGCAGTTAAGCGAATAAGCGATACATCTGTCACATTCTTCATTCAAAGCAGTAGTCACTTAAATTTCTAATATAGATTATACTAATCATCTTTTTTGTATCAATAAAAACCAATCAGATGAGTCTGCACATAGCTCTGTATCAACCTCAAATTCCTGCTAATACCGGCAATATCGCCCGTACTTGTGCCGGCACACATACCAGCCTGCATTTAATTCATCCTTTAGGTTTCTCTACCGATGACAAGATGCTTAAGCGTGCTGGTCTGGATTACTGGCCTCATGTAGATATTCATTATCATGATAGTCTGGAAGCATTCATCAGCATGACCGAAACTCAAATTAATGCACAAGTCTACCTGATAGAAACCTACGGCACACGCAACTACACTCAGTTCGACTACAGCGACCGCAATCAGCAAATCTACTTCCTCTTCGGTCGCGAAACCACCGGATTGCCACAGG
>NZ_JACFRP010000012.1:0-759 GCF_016100875.1 Snodgrassella sp. W8124 | reverse complement strand
GTAATTTTTTGTGCAGTACCGGTTGCATGACTGGCATCATAAGCAGATATATTGCTATTCCATTGCAGCGCATTCTGCTGTAATGTTTTTACATGAGAGTCAGCCACAGTCAGACTGCTTGATGCTGATACAGACAGACTGCTCAGACTCTGATTAGTCTGTTCCAGCTGACTGACCAATCCGTTCGGACTTTTATTTTGTAAATCTTCTAATGAAGTTGACAAAGAGTTAAAACCTGAACTAACGCTATCAGATAAAGTACCAAGATGACTATTAGTCGTGAATAGCTGGCCACCGGTAATCACATCACTTGAACCGGCTGCAAGATTTCCAGCCTGTACATTTGTAATGCGCTGCGCTTTTCCATCGTGAGTAGCATCATATGCGCCACCGTCAATGTCCTTATTCCATAACAATGCATTGTGCTGCAATGATACTACGCTGGAATTGGCTGTACTCAGTTTATCCTCAAAAGTAGTGGACAGACTATTGATTTTCTCATTAGCAAACTGACCCAGTGCGCTAGAAAGGCTACCCACACTGGCCGATGTTGATGAAGAAATTGAATTCATCTTACTATCAACATTATCAGACAGAGTGCTTACACTATTATTGGTATTAAACAGCTGGGCGCCTGTTACTACATCACTTGAGTCTGCTGCCAGACTACCTTGGGCTACATTGGTAATTTTTTGTGCAGTACCGGTTGCATGACTGGCATCATAAGCAGATATATTGCTATTCCATTGCAGCGCATTC
>NZ_JACFRP010000004.1:0-47978 GCF_016100875.1 Snodgrassella sp. W8124 | reverse complement strand
AACTCCTGCCTGCATTTATTTTTGACTTTCTTCTCATTCAGCTGTTTTTCCTAAATTTATTTTTGGTGCCTTTGACTCAGTTTTGTTGTTTTATTTGACTCCACTATCTGCCGATAGGGATGTTGACTTGTTTATACCCTCTATTTCCTTTTACTTGTGACTAGATGACTCTTCTTATATTTGTATTTGGCACTTTCATATACTCACTTTAAATTATTGTGAACTACTTCGACTCAGGCTTTATTGATTAAACCAAATTTAATTTAGATATATTTAAGGCTATCGTTTCTATAATAGAGCTTCAGTAAACTTTTTTGTTGTTAAAATATATCAATTAAATAATTAACTTAACTTTTATCTTGTACTTTATGAACTCTATACTATATAGATGTGTCCTATAGCTATTTTTCTAACTTTAGTCTGTTGCTGTTTTTTTATATTTTGATTTTGTCAGAATAGTATTAGCTAAATTTAGAGATACAGATATATATAAAGATAAAGCGGTTTTTCTGTTACCTTTAATTAATAGTTCTAAATTAATTCCGATAATCAGATAATTTTCTATTTTAATTAATCTTATATTTTGTTTTTAAATATTAAGTAGAATCAAGTCATAATTATATTGTTTTGATAATTGTATATAGGTGTATTAAAGCTTTAAATACGATCTGTTTACGCTTTAACAAGCTTATAAATTGCTCAATCTGACTGATTAACGCACTCTTATGTTTTAGTGTTAAGTTATATTGCAAATAATAATGGTTTCTATTATCATGCAATGATATGGAAAACCAACGCAAAGTCAATTTTTTAATTGTTATTTTAGTGCTGGGCGTACATGCTATTTTATTTTGGACAATAGCATTTAATGAACAGCAGATTAAAGTTGATAATAATATACAAGCACTGAATTTTGTTGATTTAGGTATAAGCTCGGATATGGCTGGCAAGATTGCTGACGATGTTCCTCAACAACCCGAATCTCAACAGCATGTTGTGCATAAACAGACGGTAAAAACACCGCCTAGAAAAGTGCTACCTGAAAAAACTCTGATAAAACCTGTAGCAACTAGCAAAGTACAAAGTCAATTTAAAGTTACTCCACCCAAAGAGGATGAACCGAAGCTGATACCTGCAGTAGCAAAATCATCGCCAATAGCGCCTGCACCTAGCAACAATGTTCCAGATGCTACTTCTGCAAATACTGGCGGAAAATCAGATTCCAAATCTGCAAATGGTAAAAACAGCAGTGATCAGTCTGCTGGTAGCTTAGTTGTGCCAAAAGAATATCAGGGAGGTTATCTGGCTGCATTAAACCCGGATTATCCGTATGACTCTCGGAGTAATGGGGAAGAAGGTGTGGTGGGTATAAAGGTTTATGTAGGTGCAGACGGAAAAGCACTTAATGTCACTATAAGTAAAAGTAGTGGCTATAGCCGTCTTGACCGGGCTGCTAAGCAGGCAATACTGAGATATCGTTTTAAACCAGCTACGCGCGGTGGTATTCCAATCTCTTATAACTATCAGTTTAATATAAAATTCAAAATATCAGATTGATAAAAAATAACGATAAGTAATGTAATTTTTGTATTTTAAATGATTTAGTTAAATCATTATTAACTTTGAAGGTAATTATTCTTATGGATGGTAATATTGCTTCAATTTATGCTCAAAGCGGTTGGATTTTGCTAACTGTTCTGGCTATTCTTGTCTTGATGAGCATTATAACCTGGATTATTGCTTTGGTTCGATGCTGGAGTTTATGGTGCGCAAGGCGGGATAATCGCATAGCTTTAAATTGCTTTGAGACAGCTGAGAATCTGGTTCAATTGCAACATGAACTGGCTGAAAACCATTCACCGGTGGCTTTACTGACTCGTGATGCATTACACGCAAGTAAGCTTTATCATGATAAAGCTAATCATTCTTTGGCTGCGGCCATGCCC
Organism: Snodgrassella sp. W8124; assembly: GCF_016100875.1. Lineage (NCBI taxonomy): Bacteria > Pseudomonadati > Pseudomonadota > Betaproteobacteria > Neisseriales > Neisseriaceae > Snodgrassella > Snodgrassella sp. W8124. The sequence goes on along the minus strand of NZ_JACFRP010000004.1, from coordinate 46,032 downwards.
TTTAACCGCTACCTTACCAGTCAGATTCGTAATAGTATGGAACAGATTATGCGCCACTATGAGAGTGGACTGACTGTATTGGCATCAATAAGTTCAAGTGCTCCATTTATCGGATTATTTGGTACTGTATGGGGTATTTATCATGCTTTAATTAATATTGGCCATAGCGGACAGATGAGTATTGCTGCTGTAGCTGGTCCTATAGGTGAGGCATTAATTTCTACCGCCATAGGTTTATTTGCAGCGATTCCGGCTTTACTGTTTTACAATGGTCTGGTACGCAGCAAGAAAAATTTAAGTCGTGATCTTGATGGTTTTGCTCATGATTTACATGCACAATTATTAAATAATGAGGAATAGTGATGGCATTCGGTCATTTCAGTGATGATGAGGTACATGAATCAGCTGATATTAATGTAACGCCGCTGGTTGATGTAATGCTGGTACTCTTGATTGTCTTTATGATTACGATGCCAGTATTAACTCATTCTATCCCGTTAACTTTACCTACCACCGCTAATCCTACGGAGCAAACAGAACCAAAATCTCCATTACGCTTATCGATTGGTGCTGACGGGCAATATAAATTAGGTGAACAAACACTTTCCCTAACTCAATTAAAAAATGATTTACATCTGAAGGCTCAGGCAGATCCAGAACTAGTACTGGCGATAGCTGCTGATAAACACGTTGCTTATGATCATGTTGCTCAGGTATTAGCCGCTGCTCGGGATGCAGGTTTGGTAAAAGTTGGCTTTGTTACGGAAGATAAATCGTAAATTAAATATCTCAATATAATTCTATTAAATGGACTTTCTGTCGAGGAAAGTCCATTTTTAATAGATTATTGTTATTGCAATATAATTAATTAAATAATACTACAATAAAATTTGACATCATAATTAAATACTTAAATTATTTTTGTCTCCGTTTGCGCGTATTAAATAATTATTCATAATTACTGATATCACTATAGTTGCGTATATTATTTCTAGTGGGATATGAAGTAATATCATATTACTGAGTGGAGACTATTCATATAATCGATAATATAGGCACTAATAAAATATACATGATGTCATTTTTTCCTTAGTCTTTTATCACCGCCCTTTTCTTTTTTTATTTGTTTTTAGAAAAGTGCAGAACTGATGATGTCCAATATTTCAAGAAATATATTTATAACCATTCAAACGATTGATTCTCCCTTTTATATTTATAATGAAATTTTCACGATATAAGTATTAATAAAAGCAATATATCAATATTGCTTTCCAGAGTTATGGAATAACAGAGTCTATTATTCAGCAGATTTTTCTGAGGTACTTATTAAAATAACTTATAAAATTTAGATATTGTTATGTAGTAAATTTCATGTAAAAATTTTCTAGATTATTAATTAATCCATCTATTAAATATCTGTATTTAGATTTCTATCTTTAAATGTAAAACAGGTAGATTAATTATTGATTATCTACCTGTTGTATTGCGCCTGAACTAACGAATAATACCACGCGTTGATTGTGCAAAAAATTCTTTAAACACATGTAACTCAGGTGCTGAATCTGCTTCAGCAATAATTCTGGCTTTAGCATCAGCATAAGCCAATCCCTGGCGGTAAAGAATTTTATACAGACGTTTGATGTTGGCAATTTGTTCTGATGCAAATTGGTGCCGGCGCAAACCTTCAGTGTTAAGTCCGGCTGGCTCGGCACGATAACCAGCAGCCATAACATACGGGGGTACATCTTTATGCACACCGGCAGCAAAAGCTGTCATAGCATAATCGCCAATTTGACAAAATTGATGTACAAGTGAGAAACCGCCCAGTATTACATAGTCACCGATAACAACGTGTCCTGCAAGCGATGCATTGTTGGCAAAAACTGTATGATTGCCGACAACACAGTCATGAGCCAAATGAACATAAGCCATTATCCAGTTATCATCACCTATACGAGTTTCACCAATACCGGTAACGGTACCCGTATTGAAGGTGGTAAATTCACGGATGGTGTTATGGTTACCAATAATAAGTCTTGTTGGTTCCCCATGGTATTTTTTATCTTGTGGGATTGCTCCCAGTGAAGCAAACTGAAAAATTCGATTGCCTTCACCAATAGTAGTGTGCCCGTCAATAACAACATGCGGTCCGATATCGGTATTGGCTCCAATCTGCACGTTTGCACCGATTATGGTATAGGCTCCCACAGATACGCTACTATCGAGTTCTGCTTTGGGATCAATAATGGCTGTGGGATGAATCTGCGTCATGTATATTTCCTGCTGTCGTGGTTAACGACTAGTTTAATCATAGATGATTAATATTTTTAGTAATGTATTTTTTATTTTTCTACCTTGCGTTTGGCACACATGATTTCAGCTTCTGCCGCAACCTGATTATCTACTAAAGCAACAGCCTTGAATTTACCGATATCACGTTTGTTTGCCAATAATTTAACTTCGAATTTCAGCTGATCGCCGGGGACAACCTGACGCTTGAAACGGGCATTATCAATGCCTACAAAAAAATAAATTTCATCATCGTCACGACCACCATGACTTAAAATAGCCAGTGTTCCACATGCCTGTGCCATAGCTTCAATAATCAATACACCAGGCATAACCGGAAAATCAGGAAAATGACCAAGAAAAAAGGGTTCATTAGCGGTGACATTTTTAATTGCACTCAAAGTCATGGCTTCACTGTCGTAAGCGATAACACGATCAATCAGTAAAAATGGATAACGATGAGGTAATAATTTCTGCAGGGTACGAATATCTAAAGGTAAAGACCAATCCATTGCTTTAATCCTATTGGTTTGATGAATTGCCGTTTAATTCGGCTAATTGATGTTCCAAGGCTTTTATTTTTTGACTCATTTCATGTAAATGACGAATATGGGCAGCATTTTTTACCCAGTCACTATGTTTTTGTAACGGAAAAATAGAAGCATAGTATCCGCTTTCCTTAATACTATGACTGACAGCTGTAGCGGCACCAATCGTTGTTTTCGGCGGAATGTGTAAATGACCACCAATCATTGCTGCACCGCCGATAACGGAATAAGCGCCAACTTCTGTACTACCGGCAATGCCTGTACAAGCTACAATAGCTACATGAGCACCGATTTTGCCGTTATGGCCAATCATCACCTGATTATCAATTTTGGCATCATTTTCTATGATGGTGTTTTCAATTGCTCCGCGGTCAATTGTGGTGTTGGCTCCAATTTCGACATCATCACCAAGAATCACGCAACCGGTCTGAACAATTTTAAACCATTCATTTTTCTGTTTGTCCCATGCAAAACCGAACCCATCAGCACCAATAACACATCCCGAATGCAGTTCTACCCGGTTACCCAGTATACAACCATGATAAATGGTTACATTAGCATGAATAACACAGTCACTACCCACCGTACAATCATCTTCAATAACAGCGCCAGCCAGAATGCGTGTGTTTTCACCAATGATACAGCGCTCACCAATAACAACATGAGCACCAATTTCGCAACTGGCTGCAATTTGTGCAGATGGTGTAACTACTGCACTGGGATGGATAGATGCTTTAGCCTGAATGCGAGGATGAAACAAACGGGCAACTTGAGCAAAGTAAAGATAAGGATCATCAGTAACTATCAGTGTACGATCAGTTAAAACTTCGGCAGATTTTTCGGTAACAATCAGTACCCCGGCCTTACTGGCCAATGCTTCTGCACGCAAACGTGGATTACTGAGAAAGCTGATATCGTTTGCTTGCGCCTGTTGTAATGAAGTAATTCTGGTAACAATGACATCACTGCCACGCAATTGTCCGCCCAGCTGTTCAACTAAAGCGGCAGCGGTTATCTGGTTTACAGCCATATTTCTGCCTTACTGTTTTTGTGCATTTAATGCTTTAATAACAGCATCAGTGATATCAAATTTACTGTTAACAAATATGGCATCTTGTATGATCAAATCATATCCTTCTTTTCGTGCCATTTCGATAATAACTTTATTGGCATTTTGCTGAAGTGAGGCAAATTCTTCATTACGACGCAGGTTGTAATCTTCTGCCAGTTTTGCAGCTGCTTCTTTATATTGTTCATCCATTTGCAGCATTTGTTTTATTTTTGCTTCACGCTCGGCCGCCGGAACTTTCCCTGATTCAATTGCTTCTTTTAGTTTCAGCCCTTCAGCTTGCATGGCTTGCAGTTTTTTCTGCAACGGCGCAAATTCTTTATCAAGATCTTTCTGAATAGACTGAGCCTGAACAGATTGCTGATAAACACGGCTGGTATCAATAAAACCGAGCTTTTGTATACTTTCTGCCCATGCAAAAGAGCAGGAAAGTACAGCAGCAAATGTTAAAACAATTTTTTTAAACATAAATTTGTCCTTATCTAGCTGCGATTAGAACGTAGTTCCCAACTGGAACTGGAAGCGTTGTATCTGATCTTCCGATTTTTTATGAATTGGATAAGCATAACTGAATTTCAGTGGTCCCATAGGTGACAACCAGGTAACGGCTAAACCAGCAGAATAGCGTACTTCGTTACCAATACTTGATTTATGTGTTTTGGAGCCGCCATAAGGATTTTTTTCATCATAATAGTTATAAGTTTTGTTATCCCACACACTACCGGCATCTGCAAACATGCTGAGGCGGACAGTATGCTGATCTTTAATTCCCGGAAACGGGAACAGCAGTTCTGCAGTTGCAGTAGCAATATAATTACCACCATAACTGCTGGAATCACTACTATATGAACCGTCACTGTATCGGTTAAAGTATTTCGGACCAAGTGTACCAGACTCATAACCACGTACTGAACCTAAACCACCGCCATTAAAAGCATACATAAATGGCAAATCCTTGGTTTTTCCATAGCCATCCGCATAACCAAGCTGTCCATATAGCATAAGGGTAAAGTTTTTATTTATCGGGAAATACCAGCGCTGGTCATGACTAATGCTGTAATATTGTAAATCGCCGCCGGGTAAACCACTGTTAATATTAGCATTCATTATGTAGCCGCGAGTAGGCCATAATGAACTGTCTGTGGTATTACGACCCCAGCCGACAGTACCTTTTAATATCCAGTTATTCTTACCATATTTCTGAACAAATTCAGCATAACGCTGCGGCGCATATTCGCCATACAAATTAACGGCCAGATGCTCTGCACCAAGACTGAAATTAACTCGGTCATACTCGGTAATCGGTACGCCCATGGTCATTGCTGCACCAATGGTCGTGGTTTTATAGTCCATTGAGTTACTGTCTGATTTGCTGGGGTTATAACCACGATAGTACAGGTTATACCCTAGACTGACACCATCAGGAGTGAAATACGGATCTGTAAAGGAAAGAGCCGCAACCTGATTAACCTTGGAGCGGGATAGTTGCAGACTGGCCGATTTACCAGTACCAAACAAATTATCCTGTGCAATACCTGCTGACAGCAGCAAACCGTCATCCTGCGCCCAACCGGCACCAACATTAATAGAACCGGTTGATCTCTCTTTGACACTCATATCCAGATCAACCTGATCTGGTGTACCTGCTACAGGCTTAACATCTACTTGAGCATTATCAAAATAGCCTAATTGCTGAACACGCTCTTTGGAACGGTTAATTTTCGATACATCATAGGGAGCGCGTTCCATTTGCCGCAATTCACGCCGTAGTACCTCATCACGGGTTTTGTTGTTACCTGTAATATTGATCTGATTAACATAGACTTTACGATCAGGAACGACGTTTAGTACAAAATCGACAACATGTGTATTTTCATTGGGTACAGGGCGAACATCTACCTGACAGAAAGCATAACCTGAGCTACCCATTTTGTCCTGAATTGCTCTGATGATATTAATCATCTGTGAGCGGTTATACCATCTTCCCGGTTTGATTTTAACCAGTTGCTGTAATGATTCTGCGGGTACTTCACGGGTATCACCGCCAACAGTTACATTACCCCAGCGATAGCGTTCGCCTTCATTTACTGTGATGTTAATCATCTGAGCAGTTTTATCTTCACTGCTGTTTACTTTAACATCAGCAATACGGAAATTCAGATACCCATGATCCTGATAATAATTATTGATTTTATCCAGATCCTGCTGTAACTGGGTATCTGAATAACGATCATCCCTGGTTAACCAGCTTGTCCAGCTTTTCTGGCTTAATGACATCTGTTTACGCAAAGTATGGGCAGAATAGTGTTTATTACCACTAAAATTAATTGATTTGATGGTTGTTGTTGCACCTTCATCTATTTTCAGCTCAAGTGCAACACGATTACGTTCCAGCCGGGTAACCTTGGGAGTAATTTTTACCGCATTTTTACCACGCTGGCGATAGGCATCCTGCAAACCTACTATTGCCTGCTCCAATGTAGCCGGATTAAATACGCGTGATTGACCCAGACCAAAACCACTCAGATTTTTCTTAATATCATTATTATTGATGGATTTACCGCCGGTAACATCAAAGCTGCTGATAATTGGCCGTTCCACTACAGTTAACAGGACCTGATTACCCATGGTTTCAACCCGTACATCATCAAAAAAACCTGTCGCATACAGTTTTTTGATAATCTCTTCACCCTCCGTATCGGTAAAAGTATCACCGATTTTAACCGGAAGGTAACTGAAAACAGTTGTGGGAGCTGTACGCTGTAAACCCTCTACCCGAATGTCTTTTATGGTAAACGGTTCTACTGCTAAAGCCAGTGAAGACAGGCCCAGAGCCATTAAACTGACAGTAATCTGTTTTAATTTCATCATTCATCCAAACAAACGGGTAATATCATTGAAGAAAGCCACCAGCATTAACATTAACATGGCAGCAATACCAAAACGCAACCCCATTTCCTGTATACGCAAACTCAGGGGTCTGCCACGAATCCACTCGATGGCATAATACAGTAAATGCCCCCCGTCTAATACGGGAACGGGTAATAAATTGAGTACGCCAAGACTTACGCTGACCAGAGCCAGAAATTCTGTATAACTTTGCCAGCCCATAGCAGCAGTTTTGCCAGCCACATCTGCAATAGTCAATGGACCGGAAAGATAATGCAGCGATGCCTGACCAGTAAGTAATTTGGCAAACATGGAAAGAGTAAGTGTAATGTAATCCCACGTGCGTTGCATAGCCAATCGTGCGGATTCAAAAAAACCGGGCTGATAATGCTGGCGAATCTGGGCATCCCATGTTTTATCACGCATGGCACCTACACCAACCTGACCAATTATTGCTCCCTTTTCAAGCACTGATTCCGGTCGCAGGCTAGTTTGCAGAATCTGTCCGTTTCGCTGATAACTAATGTCAAGTTTTGCACCGGCACTGGCCCGGATACTGTCTACCCAATCCTGCCAGCCAGTAAGTTTGCGTCCGTTAATGGTCAATAAGATATCACCTGTACGCAGACCAGCTTTAGCTGCGACACTATCCGGTATAACCATACCTATCTGATTAATAACTTTGAAAGGTGCAATACCCAGATAACCGGTTTTGGCAACATTAGCAGCAGCATCGGTACCGGCAATATTCAGTCGCCGCTGCTGCGGTTGTCCGGCTGCATTGATAACATCAACCTGAACTTTGCCGCTATCCAGATTAAGCATAATTTTAGCCTGAGCATCCGTCCAGTCTGTGACAGCCTGTCCGTTAACACTATTGATACGGTCGCCTTGCTGAAAACCTGCATCAGCAGCTACTGTAGCTGGCTCAACCATACCCACCCAGGGGCGAATTTGAGTAATACCACCTATGCTGAAACTTGCTGCATACAGCAGTACAGCTAATATCAGGTTCGTCAACGGACCGGCAACAACGATTGCAATACGTTTAAGAGGATGCTGCTTATCAAAAGCATAAGGTAAATCAGCTTCACTGACATCTCCTTCACGGGTATCAACCATTTTGACATACCCCCCGAGAGGGATGGGTGCCAGACACCATTCGATATTGCCGCGTTTTAAACAAAAAAATGGTTTACCAAAACCAATACTAAAACGCAGTACTTTAACACCACACCAGCGAGCCACAACCAGATGGCCTAATTCGTGCAAACTTACCAGCAGTAAAATTGCTACAATAAAAGCAAATATGGTTAATAACATGGTTTATCCTGTTCTCATCCGGCAGACCGGCCAGCTATCCATGCACTTGCTACACTACGCACCCGTGTATCAAGTTGCAAGAGTTCTTCTATAGAAGACGCAGTTTGCCCGCTAAAATATTGCAGACAGTTATCAACTACTGACGCTATATCAACAAACTGAATGTTTCTGTCCAGAAAGGCAGCTACGGCAACTTCATTAGCTGCATTCAGCACACATGAACTGGCCGGATTATTGCTGTGTAATACATCATAAGCCAGTTTCAGGCATGGAAAACGTATGAAATCCGGTGCCAAAAAGTGTAAACCACTTAAACTGGTAAAATCCAGCTGTTCAACCCCTGAATCAATTCTGTCTGGTAAGCCCAGACAATGTGCAATCGGAATACGCATATCCGGTTTACCCATTTGAGCCAGTACAGAACCATCTCGGTAACGAACCATGCTGTGTATCACGCTTTGCGGATGAATAATCACTTCCAGCTGTTCAGCAGCAGCATTAAATAACCAGTGAGCCTCAATTAACTCAAGACCCTTATTCATCATACTAGCTGAATCAACAGAAATTTTGCGACCCATCTGCCAGTTTGGATGGCGTATTGCAGCCTCTGGGGTAATAGCCACAAAATCTGCCAGTGCGGTGTGCAGAAAAGGACCACCTGATGCCGTTAAAACCAGCGATGCTACGCCAGCATGCTCCAAATTTCCCTGATAATTATCAGGTAATGCCTGAAAAATAGCATTATGCTCACTATCTACAGGTAACAGCCGTGCACCGTACTGCTGAACAGTCTGCATAAATAAGGCACCGGCGACTACCAGGGTTTCTTTATTTGCCAGATAAATAGTCTTACCGGCTTTCGCTGCTGCTAACGTAGGTCTTAAGCCGGCGGCACCGACAATAGCAGCCATGACAGCATCAGTTTCACTATCCTGTGCAACATCGCACAGAGCCTGTTCTCCAAATAAAACCTCTGTAGTAACAGCAGCAGTCTGTAATTGTACTCGCAGAACATCCGCCTGCGCAGCGGTAGCAACCACAGCGTAAACTGGATGATAACGAATACACAGTTCTGCCAGACGATCAATTTTCTGGTGTGCGGTTAACGCAAAAACAGAAAACCGTTCAGGATGGCGCCCAATAACATCAAGAGTACTCTGACCAATGCTGCCAGTCGCTCCCAGAATAGTTATAGAAGTAGGATTATAACCACTCATCAAAAAATCACTTTACACTAAAACAGGCTATCAAGGCGGCATAAACACTCAGTACAGCAATCAGGGAATCTATCCGATCAAACACACCACCATGTCCGGGTAAAAGCTGGCTGCTGTCTTTTACACCACCGGCACGCTTTAACCAGCTTTCCAGCAAATCACCGCAGATACTGACTGCAGTCAGAACAAAAGCCAAACACAGGGTTTGCCACCAAGGTAGAATAACCGGTAACCAGCCTTGCTGTTGCAGGACAATTGTATAGATAGCAACACAAATAACCGCACCAATAGCACCTTCCCAGCTTTTATTCGGACTGATAGTTGGAGCCAGTTTACGTTTACCTACAGCCCTTCCGACAAAATAGGCAGCAATATCGGCAATCCACACTAATGCCATGATCGATAAAAGAGCACCGGCAGCTTTAGTATCCGGCCGCAAAGAAATTAATGCCTGCCAGAAGGGCACCATTAATAGCCAGCCAATCATGACACCAAACAAGTTGGCTCTGATCTTCCATTTAAATTTTAACCAGACTGGTACGATAATCAGCCAGAACAGCAAAACCATTATCTGTGCCCAGAGTGGTAATGCCGTCTGCTGATAATAAAAATAAAGACATCCACCGCCTACTGCGCTGACCAGCAGATAGAGGGCATTCTGTATGTTAGTGAAATGGGCAATACGGGCATATTCCCATAAAGCTAGTAAGGCAATCAGACCGCTAAATGCAGCCCATAAACTGTTGTTAGCCCCGAACAACATACCTATCATTAAGGGCAGTAAAACCAGAGCAGTAAGAATACGTTGTTTGAGCATAAATAAATTTAGAGTCGCTGTTGGGTAAGTGGCAACTGCTCCGAGGTTCTGCCAAACCGTCTCTCCCGTTCCTGATAGGAACGTACAGCATTAGCCAGCTGAGATTCATCAAAATCCGGCCACAGAACTGGCGTAAAATATAACTCGGTATAAGCCAGTTGCCATAGAAGAAAATTACTGATACGGGTTTCGCCGCCTGTACGGATAAATAAATCCGGTTCGGGAGCATAACCAAGTGACAGATATGGCAGGATGCTGGTTTCAGTCAGTTTGGTATCTCCGGCCTGAATAGCCTGATTAACCGCCTGCAAAATATCCCAGCGACCACCATAATCAGCAGCTATAGTCAGAGTTAGCCCGGTATTGGCTGCTGTCAATGCTTCTGCTTCTTCAATCCCGTGTACGATTTCTGCTGCAAAACGGCTGCGATCACCAATGACACGCAGACGCAGATTATTTTTATGCAATTTTTGTACCCGTTTTTGCAATGACTGCAAAAACAGCCCCATCAGAAAATTAACTTCGTCCATAGGACGACGCCAGTTTTCAGTAGAAAAAGCAAAGACTGTCAGATACTCCACACCCATACGTGCGCAGTTTGCTGTCATTTCTTCCAGCATTTCCAGCCCTTTTTTATGCCCCATAATCCGTGGCATCAGACGTTTTTTAGCCCAACGTCCGTTACCGTCCATAATAACGGCAATATGCCTCGGGATTTCGGTATGTTCGGGCACACTCTGAGTACTACTAGTAATCAAAATACATCCTTTACTGCAATTATATAGTTCAGATTGCCATCAGATCGGCTTCTTTAGTTGCCAGCATCTTATCAATTTCAGCAATGTATTTATCAGTAAGCTTCTGAATACCTTCTTCACCGCGACGAACTTCGTCTTCACTAATTTCTTTGTCTTTATGCAGACGTTTGAGGTCATTATTGGCATCACGTCGTATATTACGCACGACTACCCGACCATCTTCAGCTTCACCACGGACTACTTTAATCAGATCTTTGCGTCGCTCTTCGGTAAGCATTGGCATGGGTACGCGAATCAGATCACCCATTGCAGCCGGATTCAGGCCAAGATTTGAGTTACGAATAGCCTTTTCGATAACAGCAGCCATTTTACTTTCATAGGGTTTCACCCCGATGGTGCGAGCATCCAGCAAGGTTACACTGGCAACCTGACTAACAGATACCATGCTTCCGTAATATTCTACCTCAACCTGATCTAGTAAACCGGTATGAGCGCGCCCTGTACGAACTTTAGACAGATTATCGCGCAATACATCCAGTGATTTCTGCATTTTGGTTTCAGCAGTGCGTTGAATTTCGTTAATCATGAATATTCCTGTCTGGCCTGACAGCATTTATTTCAATTTTCTCAAATTTTTGCTGTCAGAAAATGGCAAACGCGCATACTAACGCAGTTATACGCGTCACCACAAGTTTAGTTAAGCAGTCTGATGTTTATACATGGACTAATGTACCTTCATCTTCACCCCAGATAACCCGTTTAAGTGCTCCCGGTTTGAAGATGCCGAATACCACAATATTCAGTTTCTGTTCACGGCATAAAGCAAATGCCGTGGCATCCATTACTTTCAGATTCTGGCTAATTGCCTCATCAAAAGTAATTTGCTGATAACGTTTGGCCTCAGGGTTGGTTTTAGGATCAGCAGTATAAACCCCATCAACATTGGTTGCCTTTAACATAATATCACAATTCATTTCTACTCCACGTAAACTTGCTGCGGTATCTGTAGTAAAAAACGGATTGCCGGTTCCTGCTGCAAAAATCACCACTTTACCCTCTTCCAGATACTGGATCGCTTTCGGGCGTGCATAAGTTTCTGCTACCTGCTGCATACTCAGTGCTGACTGCACTCTGGCTTTAACCTGCTGACTTTCAAATGCTTCTTTCAGAGCCAGTGCATTCATCACCGTAGCCATCATGCCCATGTAATCGGCGGTAGCACGTTCCATGCCTTTGGCTGATTGCGCCATTCCGCGAAAAATGTTACCGCCGCCAATAACAATAGCCACTTCTACACCCATATCGACCACTTCTTTAACCTGTGCAGTGATTTGCATAATGGTATCGCGATTGATACCAAAAGCATCCGGCCCCATCAGGGACTCTCCGGATAATTTCAATAATACACGTTTGTATTTTGCTGGTTTGGTCATGATCATTCTTTCTGTCAGTTTGCCATTAGATGTTTAACAGCGATCGATAAATTTTAAAAAATGGGTACTTTTATTTCAGCTATCTCAACCTGAGTAAACAGATAACTCAAAAAAAAGCACCCTGATTCAGGAGCCTGAATCCAGAGTGCCCGTGGCATAAACAGCCTTATACTTTAGAAGCAGCGGCTACTTCAGCAGCATAATCCACTTCTTTTTTCTCGATACCTTCACCAACATGGAATGCAACAAAACGACTTACTTCAGCATTTTGTTCTTTCAGGAATTTTTCCACAGTCTGGTCAGGATTAATAACGAACTGCTGACCCAGCAGAGTTACTTCAGCCAGGAATTTCTGTACCCGGCCTTCAACCATTTTTTCAATGATATTTGCCGGTTTGCCGGAAGCTGCAGCCTGCTCTTCATAAATGTGGCGTTCTTTTGCCACAATTTCCGGGTTCACTTCAGCAGCAGAAACGCATTGTGGTTTGGATGCAGCAATGTGCATGGCTACCTGACGGATAGCTTGTGCATCGCCACCTTTGTGTTCTACCAGTACACCGATTTTGGTACCGTGCATATAGGTTACTAAACTGTTATCAGTTTCAATTCGTTCAAACCGTCGTACAGTGATATTTTCACCCAGCTTAGCAATAACAGCTTTACGAGCTTCTTCAACAGTAACGCCATCATCTGTTTTGGCTTCAGCCAATGCTTCCAGTGTAGCAGGGTTGTGCACGGCAACAGCTTTAGCCACAGCCTGAGCAAATGCCATAAAGCTGGCATCTTTGGCAACGAAATCTGTTTCACAGTTAATTTCAGCAACTGCACCTACTTTGCCATCCACGTATTCAGCAACTACACCTTCTGCTGCAGTACGGCCAGCCAGCTTACCAGCTTTGGCACCGGATTTAATGCGCAGAATTTCTTCGGCTTTTTCCATATTACCTTCGGCTTCTACCAAAGCTTTTTTGCATTCCATCATGCCCAAACCGGTAGCAGCACGCAAATCACCTACCATTTTTGCAGTAATTGCAGCCATGTTTTACTCCTTAAACTTAATTATGCTCAGCCAGACAGATATCAGGCTGAAAAATTGTTTTAAAAAAAGGGGCACTAACGTCCCCTTCTTTTGCAAAGATATGAGATAACTAATTATTCAGCAGCAGTTGCAGCCTGTTTCTCTTCTGCAGCCTGAGCAGCCTGAACCACTTCCTGTAAAGACTGAGCTTTACCTTCCAGAATGGCATCAGCAATACCACGGCAGTACAAACGAATTGCCTTAGCTGAGTCATCATTACCCGGAATTACATATTTAACATCATCAGGGCTGTTATTGGTATCAACCACAGCGATAACCGGAATACCCAGTTTAGCTGCCTCTACCAAAGTACCTTTCTGATAACCGGTATCGATAACGAAAATCGCATCAGGCAGGCCTTTCATATCTTTAATACCGCCCAAAGAACGTTCCAGCTTAGCAACTTCACGCTGCATTTCCAATACTTCTTTTTTACCGTAACCGGCTTCAGTAGCATTTTCCAGCGCAACAGTTTTTTCTTCCAGACGTTTAATAGACTGTTTTACGGTTTTGTAGTTAGTCAGCATACCGCCCAACCAGCGATGATCAACGTAAGGAGCTCCGGCGCGGGTAGCTTCTTCCTTAACGATATCACGTGCCTGACGTTTAGTACCTACGAACAGTACAGTTCCTTTATTGGCAGCCAGACGACGCACTACATCCTGAGCCTCTATAAACATCGGCAGGGTTTTTTCCAGATTGATGATATGGATTTTGTTACGCGCACCAAAAATGTACTCAGCCATTTTCGGATTCCAGTAACGTGTCTGATGACCAAAGTGTACGCCTGCTTCCAGCATCTGGCGCATAGTAATTTGTGACATAATAATCTATCCTTAAAAGGGTTAAAGCCTGACACTGCCACGCATAGAACTCTGTAACAGAGCACCCTTTCGCGTACAGTGCGAGCGTTGTTTATTTTTACCGAGGTAAAACACTCAGATGATACAGAAAAAAAGCAGTTACGGCAAGTATGCGGCTTTACGGTATCCTGCCTGAGTATTAACAGGCTAAATTATGCAGATACATACAGATAAAAGACAACAGCGTGGTTATTTGCGCCGGCAGCGTCAGCAGTTAAAGGATGATATACGTCAGCATGCTACTACCCGAATTAACCGCCTACTCTATCCTCTGATCCGGCGTGATAAACGGATAGCCGTATACTGGGCAGTAGGCAGTGAATTATCACTGTGGTCATTTATTATTACTGCTCAGAAACGCGGAGCAACAGTTTATTTGCCTTATATTGCAGCCAGACAACGACAATTATGGTTTACTCCCTGCCCTATCCTTTCTCGTAAGCAAGCTACAGCCCGTTTTATGGCTCAGTACGGTTTAAAACAAAAGCGCGGTTTAATTCCTCAATTTCATGGTCAGCGGATTCGGGCTCGCTATTTACATACTCTGATTGTGCCGTTGCTGGGAATTGATCAAAAAGGTAATCGTCTGGGACAGGGCGGGGGTTATTACGATGCCACACTTTCAGCATTACAATCCTGGCAACCGAAATTAATAGGGGCTGGTTTTGCCTGCCAGCGGTTACAAGAAATTCAAACTGAAAAGCATGATATCAAAATACCTTATTTTGTCTGTGAACAAGGTGTTGTGCACTTTAAGCTGGGTATAAATAAATTATCTGCCTGAATATTTATACAGAAAATGGTTTTAGTATTTAAGATACTTTTAAAAATATAAATAAGGCGATAAATTTAATTTCAAAAATCTTAAATAGATTGTAAAATAAAATATTATGCAAAGGTAATATTTTTAAATGAAGATATTGCGGGATATATTTATTAGAGCTTGGCTTATGATTTCCTGATGATATGCTAATTGAACTATCTAAAGATAAAAAATTTTGGCTCGAAAGAATAGAAAATACGGTTTAGCTGGAATAAACGGTTATTTATCTGAATATAAACCAGTCTTATTAAATTTTATTTTTCAAGATAATTTATTCTATGATTTTTTATTTTAAAGATGATTTTATTATGCTTAAACCAGACAGGATAACTGTATTAATTATTAATAATATCAACAAAATTCAGAGTAAGAATTAGAAACTGTAAACTATCAGTATCACCTTGGTTAATACAATACACTTTATCTGCTGATGCAAAATATACCATTTAGATTCAAGCGAAAGTTTTGACTATTATTCCGCAGAAATTTAAAAGAAAAAGATAAAAATTAAATGATTATTTTCTTTAAGCTTCAGCGTTATTAAACAATATTATTCAGCAAGTTTTCTCTTCGTTGTTATCATTTAGTAATCAGGAATTTAGCTGTCTCGTTATTTCTGAATAGATCCCATTTTAAACTAAATCAAATCAATTATAAGGTTAGCTAAGTCTTATATTCGAAGGTGCTACCGACAAATATATAATTCAGCACATAAGTACAATTTTCTTAGAAGGCAAAACAATAAAATACGGATATCAGTATATTTATTGTTTTGCCCGATAATCGGTAATAGTCTGGAACTAATAATTACAAGCGAGTAAATATCTGCTCTTCAGGCAGGCGTGATTTTGGCCGGGTAGCATTACTGTCATTAGCGGCACGATAGCCAAGACTGACTACCAGTACGCTTTTCAACCCCTGCTGTTGCAGACCAAGAATTTCATCCATTTTCTGATCATCAAAGCCTTCAATTGCTGTTGAATCGATACCAATAGCAGCTGCTGCAAATAATAACTGCCCCAATACAATATATAACTGTCTGCTTTCCCACTCAAGCTGGCTATGTGGTGTCGCGCTATTTTTATTAACATAAAAATGGCGACCTTTATCCATCATTTCCTTGATTTCACCTTCTTCGAAACGACCATCCTTTTCTTCCTGAGCCAGTACATTCTGTAAATGCTGCTCATCCAGGGGGGTTTTAGCACAGAATATTAAGGTATGTGATGAATCAGCTACCCGCGGATGATTCATTTCTACAATTGCCGGCATGATTTTGGCACGAGCATCGTCATTATCCACTACAAAAAAATGCCAAGGCTGTGAATTTACTGATGAAGGGCTGTTTCTGATAACTTCAAATAGTTGCGCCAATTGCTCTGCCGGAATTTTTTTTGTTTTATCATAATGTTTGGTCGTATAACGCTGTTTGGATATATCAGTAATATTCATTGTCTGGATTCCTGTTGTTTCTCAATAATTATTAAATAATTCAATTGATTATTTTAATTCAAAAATAATAATCATATTGATTAAATAGGTAAGGATACTCATAAAATATATATAACCACTATATATAATATACCGGCTATATAAATCAATTAGCTTACATTAATATATATTTGAATATGGTACTTCTGAAAAATTTTACCAATAGTATTTTATGTAAAAAATTGTTCAGTAAAATAATAATGTTCATGGTATACATTACTTTTAAACCAGTATATTTAGTGTATCTAACTTCTCAATAACATACTGAAATCATCACTATTCATTGTTGTTTAATTTTTTGCTGACACTGATAACAATATATTTTACCGCCAAATATATTTTTATGATTCCGGCAATAATCAACTACGCCTGATGAAATATTTTTATGACACATGGAGCAAAAATAATAAGTTGCTGAACTCAAATTTTCATTTTGTGGATGAGCTATATGAGCTGATTTAGTTATCAATTGATCAGGTGACTTATTCAAACCAAAATAACTTGGCCAGTCATATCGTGCTGGTTGATGCAACTGCACCAGCTGACGGGCAAATTTTTGTATACTGGCAATTGGTGCTGTACGGATAAAACTTAAGATACCCGCGGGTTTGCTTAACTGCTGTACTTTTGTTTGCAATTGCTCATTTTTTATTACGCTGTCCAATCCAGAAACTGGATTTCGGGGACGCCGGATACAGGCATCGTTAGAGACGAGTATCAGGCTATATAATGACGGACGCAATTTTCTGCCAAAACGGATGGGCAGCTGAATCTTATCTGAAAGTAATAAATTATTCAGCAGGCTGATATGACGTCGGTTTTGTTCAAGAGGAGAAGACATTCCCTGTTCATTACCTTCATATATACGTGAAAACTCACCCTGCTCATTAATAATCAGGCTGCCAGTTATTCTTTTACTTTCACATACAAATATTTGTAGATAGCGGTTAATCAGCAAATGGTCGATTTGTGCCACTTTTCCCTGATACTTTAATCTTAAATCATTAATAATTACCCATTCGGAATGATTGCCAAAATGAAACTGCAGCTGATAAGCAGATTCTGCTTCACCTTTGATTCCCGAACGGATTAACCGCAGATGATGTTCAATATGCTGACGCGTCTGCTGTGTTAGATCAGACCGTTGCAATAGCTGGTGGAGTATTTCTATGTCTTTTACTTTACTGTCAGCCTGCTTAAAAATCATTTTTAGAATTCAATTGCAATAATTAGTGATAGATGTCTGTCTGGGTCTGATATGGGGTTTTCTATGATTGTCCGGTAAATGATAAAACCACCGGAAACCAAAAGAGTCGTATTATATTTAATAATACGACTCACTAGCTATAATGATTATGCCAAATAAGCTATTATGTTTTTCTCATGATTTAGCTATCAAGTTTGATAAATTTCTGCATATCATTAGTCTGACAGGCTGTTAACTGCGAAAATAAAAAAACCGCTGTTATCAGCGGTTTTCAGAATCTGGTGCCCAGGGACGGACTCGAACCGTCACACCTTGCGGCGGGGGATTTTGAGTCCCCTGCGTCTACCAATTTCGCCACCTGGGCTAGCGAAGAAGACGCATTATAACGGATTTTCCATGGCTGTAAAGAATTTTTTTATGGTAAAAAATTTTTTTAACTGATTCTGAATAAAATATTGATTTTATTTTTGGATTTTTTTATATTTTACTTATTAATTTTAAAATTAAAAAATTTCTGAATTTTAAATATTTATTTAAAGTTCATTTTTGTATTATTATTAACTTTATGCTTAACATACAAAATTTTCTGGCTGTATTAACATCCGCGATTTTATTGGGTGCCTGCCAGCCTCAGTCGGCAGTTAACAATGCTCAGCCAGCAAGTGCTGATTCAGCCAAACCACTGCATCAGTATAATTTTGAAGGCAGTGATGTACGCGATGCCGGCTTGGGTGGTAAAGATTTTTCCTTGCTTGGTTCTGACGGTAAAACAGTACATCTGCGTGATTTTCAGGGTAAAATAGTAGTATTAGTGTTCGGTTATACCCATTGTCCGGATGTTTGCCCGACTAATCTGCTTGCTTACGCAGATGCAATAAATCAGCTAGGTGAGCAGGGAAAACAGGTACAGGTATTGTTTATTACGGTTGATCCGCTGCGTGATACACCACAGGTTATGGAAGCTTATGCTCCAGCATTTAATCCTGACTTTATTGGTTTAACTGTAAATAAACAACATCAGCAAGAGCTTAATAACGTTATTAATCAGTATAAAATTGCTGTACATAAAGTAGCAGGCAGTAGTTCCGGTGAATATTTAATGGATCACAGCACAGGAACATATTTAATTGATAAACAAGGCCGTACCGTAGTTTATGAACCACACAGCCAGACAGCGGCACAATTGGCTCATGACATAAAACAATTACTGGATTAAAATTATTTAATTATTATTTTTATAATTTCTGCAAACTTATTTTTCTGCAAAAATAATTTATTGTTTAATAAGTTTGCTTTTATGTATATTATTCAACACTGACAAAAAAATGACTGTACAATTAACCATAGCGTTATCTAAAGGTCGAATTTATGAAGAAACCCTGCCATTACTCGCTGCGGCAGGAATTAATGCTATTGAAGACCCGGAAGAGTCACGTAAACTGATTATTAATACTAATCATGACAATATCCGTTTAATCATTGTTCGGGCAACAGATGTGCCTACATATGTGCAATACGGAGCAGCTGATTTTGGAATCGCTGGAAAAGATGTTTTAATTGAACATGATGGCGACGGATTATATCAACCTTTGGACTTGAATATTGCCCGTTGCAGAATGATGGTAGCCGTACGCAAAGGGTTTGACTACGCAGCAGCTTCACAACCCGGCTGCCGTTTACGCGTAGCCAGTAAATACCCTAATATTGCGGCTGAACATTTTGCCGGCAAAGGCGTACACATTGATTTAATTAAATTATATGGTTCAATGGAGCTGGCACCTCTGGTAGGGTTGGCTGATGCAATTGTTGATTTGGTTTCGACAGGTAATACGTTAAAGGCAAATAACCTAGAGGCTGTAGAGCATGTTGTAGATATTTCCAGCCGGCTGGTCGTAAATAAGGCGGCCTTAAAGCTGAAATATGCAGCTATACAACCAATTATTAATGTATTTACTAGTGCACGAAATCACGAAATTTAAATTTTTTATTAACAGGAATTCTATAAATGACTACGGAAAATTCGGCCAAACTGGCAGTACTTATTGATGCTGATAATGCTTCAGCCAGTATTGTTGAATCTTTACTGGAAGAGATTGCCAAATACGGTATTGCCAGCGTTAAACGCATTTATGGCGACTGGAGCAGCGGCCTGTCCAAATGGAAAGATGCACTGTTACCACACGCTATTACCCCTGTACAGCAATTTGCCTATACTAAGGGAAAAAATGCCACTGATATGGCTATGGTAATTGATGCCATGGATTTATTATACAGTAATACTTTTGACGGCTTCTGTATTGTATCCAGTGATAGTGATTTTACCCGTCTGGCTTCCCGTATTCGTGAAAATGGTCTGACTGTTTATGGTTTCGGGCAGAAAAAAACGCCCGAATCTTTCCGTAAAGCATGTGATAAATTTATTTATACTGAGAATTTACTTAGCCATACCACAGTAGATATCGGTGAAGATAAAGCCCAGACACCGATTTTCCGCAATAAGCGCAAAACTCCGGCTGAGCTGAAACAGGATACTGCACTGATGAATCTGTTCCGCAATGCAGTGAAGGAGCATGCAGATGATGATGGCTGGACATCACTGGGTGTTATCGGTCAGTATATCAACAAGGTTAATTCCGATTTCGATGCACGTAATTATGGTTATACCAAACTCTCTTATCTGATCAGTGCCATCGATATTTTTGAAACTCAGATGCACGGCAATCATTTATGGCTGCGTCTGAAAAAACGCAATAGTAGCCTTGCGCCTAAAACAGAAAGCAAACCTTACACATCGGTTAGTGAGCCGACAGCTTTCCAGCAGAATAATGATGCGCCCCTGGTTATTACCATTCCGGCAGTCAGCACAGCCATGCCGGCAGAAAAAGTAAGTGTAACCATAGAGCCGGAAGAAAAAAGCAAGGCTAAAGAACCGGTGCTGGTACAGATTGAAACCAGAGCTCCGGAATTCACCAGTTATGAAAAGGGTCGGGAAGATCAGACTAAACGCGGCCGTGGCCGTCCTCGCAAAACAGTATTCGAAACGACGGTAACTCCTGCGGAAAGTAGCCGTGGTCGTGGTCGTCCGGCAAAATCCGGTTTCAATAACCGCTCATCCAAATCCGGTCGTTCTTCTGGTGAAACATCCAGCCAGCACCACTGGAACCGTTTGGTGCCGATGGTACAAAAGGCCATTGAAAGAACCTGTGATATTGAAGGCTGGGCGACAGTGAGCTCAGTTGCTCGCGAGCTGGTAACCAGCGATGGCGGCTTTAATGCTAAAGACTATGGTTTTGACAATGCCAATAATGCTATCTCGGCAATTAGCAGTGAGTGGGTAGACAGCCGTAAGGCCGGCCGTGGCTTACGGGTACGGGTAGTAAAACCTTATGATATTGAAGTAGATGGTAATACTATTCCGGCTCATGAACTGGCCGCTAAATCAAAAACACCGGTTATCGATGAAGATGACGATAATTTCGGCAACAATTTTTAATTAATGATATCAGGATCGGGCAGCTCAGGCTGCCCGATATACATAGGCATGAAATATATTTCCACGCTGGATGCTGATTTTAAAGCCCAGCTAACTGCATTACAGGCATTCGAAACTGCACAGGATCCGCAAGTGGATGTAGCTGTAGCCGCTATTTGTACAGATGTGCAGCAACGCGGTGATGCAGCTGTAATTGAATATACTAATCGTTTTGATCACACACAGGCTCAGTCTATGGCTGATCTGACATTAAGTCAGACAGATCTGGCTGCAGCATTTGCCCGTCTGCCGGCAGATGTGCAGACAGCTTTACAAACTGCTGCTAAACGGATTGAAAACTATCATCAGCACCAGAAACAGCAATCATGGCAATATGAAGATGAAAATGGTACTTTACTGGGGCAGCAAATTACTGCTCTGGACAGAGTAGGTATTTATGTACCTGGCGGTAAAGCGGCTTATCCAAGCTCAGTGATGATGAATGCTATGCCGGCACATGTAGCCGGTGTCGCTGAAATTGTGATGGTTGTGCCGATGCCATATGGAGAGAGAAATGATATTGTTCTGGCAGCAGCTTATGTAGCCGGAGTAACTCAAGTCTTTACTATAGGTGGCGCTCAGGCCATAGCAGCTTTAGCTTATGGAACACAAAGTATTGCTCAGGTTGATAAAATTACCGGACCCGGCAATGCTTATGTTGCTGCAGCCAAAAGGCGGGTATTTGGTGTTGTTGGTATTGATATGGTTGCCGGCCCCAGTGAGATTCTGGTGATTGCTGATGGTACTACTCCGGCCAAATGGGTGGCTATGGATCTATTCAGTCAGGCAGAGCATGATGAAATTGCACAGGCTATACTGATTACAACCAATGCAGATTATGCTCAGGAAGTAGAAGCTCAGATGAAGGAGTTACTGGCACAGATGCCACGCAAGGATATCATTGAAGCTTCACTGACTAATCGCGGAGCCATTATTCAGGCTCAGAATCTGGATGAAGCATGTGATATTGCCAATTATCTGGCCCCTGAGCATCTGGAGCTTTCTGTAGCTGACCCGCAAAAATGGGCACCGAAAATCCGGCATGCCGGTGCTATTTTTATGGGGCAATATACCAGTGAGAGTCTGGGAGATTATTGTGCCGGCCCTAATCACGTATTACCAACCAGCCGTACTGCTCGGTTTGCTTCCCCGCTGGGTGTATACGATTTTCAAAAGCGCAGCAGTCTGATTCAGGTTTCTGCTGAGGGTGCCCGACAGTTAGGACAAATTGCCAGCATTCTGGCACATGGTGAAGGCCTGACTGCACACGCAAGGTCTGCTGAACTGCGTATGGAATAAAGATTTTATTCACACGTGCCAATGCTTCAATAGCATTGGCATTTTTATTTATGCTGTGTGACTAACTACTTCATGCAGATTTTAATCTATTTCTGGAATCTGTGTTTAATCTGAACCCGGATAATTGAAAATACGAACTCTAATAATACGATAATAATTTAGATCAAATATCATAAAAATAAACAATTTGCTAATAAAAAACCTAAAATATTTTGTATTTTTATATGCTGAATGTTTTCAGACTAAAATACTAAACGTCAATTTAAACAATTATTTGTAAGCGTAATTTTTCTCTATTGACACACTCTGGTAAGCTGGGCTTATACTGAATTTTGAATACATTACTATTCTAATTTTATAGTAAGGAGTTAATAATGCAGATTAAAAGACTGGATCATCTGGTATTAACTGTTAAAGATATTCAGACCTCCTGCGATTTTATGCTTATGTACTTGGCATGCAAGTAAGTACATTTGCAGATAATCGTACTGCTTTGCATTTTGGTCAGATGAAGATTAATTTACATCAGCAAGGACATGAATTTGAACCTAAAGCGAAACACCCTACTCCCGGTTCTGCTGACTTGTGCTTTATTGTAGAGCAGACTTTGGATGAAGTAATGGCTGTTTTACATCAGCATAATATTCCATTAGAACTAGAGCCAACTTCTCGTATCGGAGCTTGTGGAAAAATTACTTCGATTTATATTCGTGATCCGGATAATAATCTGATTGAATTATCGAATTATTCAAATCAATAAATTTACCCGGATAATTTAATGCGAATAAAAAATATACAAACCAAATAATGAAATACTTATTGAGTGTCAGGATAAAATAATTTAGTTATTTTAATTTATTTTGCCGGTAGGTTGTTCATTTCGAATGTAGTTTATTAAATTGCAATTAATTGCTAAATGAAATAAAAATAAACTAATGTCTATGGTATGAAGGTTTAATTAAATTCAAATTTCTCTTCTTTGAATATCATTAATCAAATGTTTGCTAAGGAATTATTTTTGCAATAACAAAGTTGTCCGAATAATATTTACCAGTATAATTTAAAGACATAACTAATAATGTGACTGACAGCTTGAGCTTAACTTGTTTAAGTTACATTTTTAATAATAGTAATAGCTAACAAATTATTTTTATTATTTTAAATCAAATATATTTTTGAATTTTATTATAGTATTGACTAATTATAATTCTATTCGTTAAAAGTCATTTGCATTAATCTGACTGAGCGGGCTAAGCTGTCTGTGATTATATTTTTTGAGCTATGCCATAATATATCTTGCACTTTTACAATAATATTTAAAAGTCAGTTTATTGAATTACTTTAAGATAAGGGGAAAGAATTTCGCTGCTTTCCCCTGTTAATCATTATATTCAGATTCGTTCTGCCAGCTCCTGAGCCTTGCCTACATATAATGCAGGAGTAAGTGCCAGTAACTGTGCTTTTGCCGTGTCTGGAATAGCCAGCTGATTTATAAATGTCTGCAAACTTTCAGGGGTAATTCCATGCTTACCACGGGTAAGTTCTTTAAGCTGCTCATACGGGTTGGCTATCCCGTAGCGACGCATTACTGTCTGAATCGGCTCAGCCAGCAGCTCCCATGTTGCATCCAGATCTGCGGCAAACGCAGCAGGATTGATTTCCAGCTTATTCAGACCACGCAAATGCGCTGTCAGTCCCAATATAGTGTAACCGAAGCCTGTCCCCATATTACGCAATACAGTACTATCAGTTAAATCTCGCTGCCAGCGGGATACCGGCAGTTTTTCAGCAAGGAATCCCAGCACAGCATTGGCCATACCCAGATTACCTTCTGAATTTTCAAAATCAATCGGATTGACTTTGTGTGGCATAGTAGAAGAACCAACTTCTCCTGCTTTAACTTTCTGCCGGAAATAACCAATAGAGATATAACCCCAGATATCACGGTTAAAATCGATCAAAATGGTATTTATACGGCTAATCGTCTGGAAAAATTCTGCCATATAATCATGTGGTTCAATCTGAATAGTATAGGGGTTAAAGGTCAGCCCCAGATTATATTCGACAAAACGGCGGCAATGTCCTTCCCAGTCTATATCGGGATAGGCAACCAGATGCGCGTTGTAATTACCTACAGCACCATTGATTTTGCCCAGAAACTGCTGTTGCCGGACTGATTCCATTTGTCTTTGCAGACGAGCCACGACATTGGCGATTTCTTTACCCAGTGTACTGGGAGTAGCCGGCTGCCCATGGGTGCGGCACATCATAGGCAAAGCAGCATGAGTATGCGCCAGATTGCGCAATACAGTTATTAGTTCATTAAGCTTAGGCAGCAGTACTTCATCACGTGCCTGTTTCAGCATCAGAGCATGTGAAAGATTATTGATATCCTCACTGGTACAGGAAAAATGAATGAATTCACTGACTGCCATAACTTCAGGTACATAGGCAAAACGCTGTTTCAGCCAGTATTCAATAGCTTTCACATCATGATTGGTTGTGGCTTCTATAGCTTTAACTGCTTCGGCATCTGCTATTGAAAATTCAGCAATAACACGATCAATTTCTGCAATGGTGGCCGGACTGAATGGCTGAACTTCACTAATTCCAGCTTCGGCTGCCAGTGCTTTCAGCCAGCCAAGCTCAACCTGTACGCGAGCATGCATCAGACCATATTCAGAAAAAATCGGGCGCAAATCAGCCACAGACGATGCATAGCGCCCATCCAGCGGAGACAGCGCATATAACGGATTTATCATGTTTCTTCTACTTCCAGAGTTATCAAAAGACAATTTTCAGTTAATCCAAAGTTTCGGTATTAACCGGTTCATCAGTAAAAAACTGTAGTGCCTGCTTTCCCGGTTTCGGATGATTCAGTATCTGACGCAAATCATGCAAACGGTGCACAATAGTCTGAGTAACAGCATTGGCTTGCTGCAACGCAGACTCATCACAGTCAGAATGAGTCTGTCCGAACAGCATCGAATCCAGCAGTTTACATACATACATACTGTCATGACCATAAAAATTGACACCGATGTCGGTCATGCCGGCTTTATCAAAAAGGGTAGCGACCATGCAGCTTTCTATTGTCGCCAGACCAAGTGCACCATCTTCCCCGCCCAGCTGCCGAAACAGCGAGTCAGCCGGAAAACCACCACAGGCAAGAAAATAGGCACGGTTAAAAACAGTATTGGTAGCGGTAATCATTTCAAATGTGCGCCAGGCCAGATTAAACTGTTCATGCTTACAGTATTTTTCCGGAATATTGTATCCGGTTACCGGCAGGCGCAATAAACCGCTGTTCGGGCGAAAGTGAAATACAGCACATGCTGCCTGTAAGGCATAAGGCTGATAGGCGTCATCGGCATCCAGAAAAGCAATATGGCTTCTGGCAGACAGTAATGCTCCCCAGTTGCGCGCCAGCGCAGGTCCGCGGTTAGAAGCCAGATATTCTGCACGAATTTTTTGCGGATAACGCTGTTGCCACTGTTGGATCAAGGTGACGGTATTATCGGTGGAAGCATCATCAACCAGCCACAGACAACCGAGTTCCGGCTGCGCCAGCACACTTTCTACAGCCCGTCCCAGTGTATTTTCTGCGTTGTAGCAGGGAATAATGACATCAATATAATTCATGCTGCTACACACCTTAAAAAATTAAGGCTGTCTGAATACATCAGACAGCCGCGTGACTGTTTCTTAAACACCCTGTTTCAGACTGGCTTCAATAAAGCCATCAAGGTCGCCATCCATAACTGCCTTGATATTGCCGACTTCATAGCCGGTACGTAAATCCTTGATTCGCGAAGAGTCGAATACATAAGAACGAATCTGATGTCCCCAGCCCACATCATCTTTACTGGCTTCCAGATTCTGCTTTTCTTCATTACGACGGCGCATTTCCAGCTCGAACAATTTTGCCTTAAGCATATTCATTGCTTCTTCGCGGTTGCGGTGCTGAGAACGGTCATTCTGGCACTGCACCACAATACCGGTTGGTTCATGAGTAATACGTACAGCTGAATCAGTTTTATTAATGTGCTGACCACCAGCTCCAGAAGCACGATAGGTATCAATACGCAAATCAGCCGGATTGATTTCAATTTCAAAGCTGTCATCGACTTCCGGATAAACAAATACCGATGCAAATGAAGTATGCCGTTTATTATTTGAATCAAAAGGTGAATACCGTACCAGACGGTGAATACCGGTTTCAGTACGCAGCAATCCGTAAGCGTATTCTCCGTCCAGTTTGATGGTAGCACGATTCACACCGGCAATTTCGCCTTCATCTTCTTCAAGTATTTCTACTTTGAAGCCTTTGCGTTCGCCATAGCGCACGTACATGCGCAACAGCATCCCAGCCCAGTCTTCGGCCTCTGTACCGCCGGCGCCGGCAACAATATCTATGAAGCAGTTATTAACATCGGCAGGCTGATTAAACATACGTTTGAATTCAAGCTGTGCCAGTTCATCCTGTAAGGCGGTAATATCTGCCTGAACCGCTTCAAAACCGTCTGTATCATTTTCCTCCACAGCCATCTGCAGCAGCATCCGGTTATCTTCGATACCGCTGTGCAGATGATCCAGTGTGAGTACGATACCCTCCAGCACTTTGCGTTCTTTACCGACTTCCTGAGCTTTTTTCGGATCATTCCACAACTCAGGATCTTCTGACAGACCAATTACTTCTTCGAGGCGGTCTTTTTTGCCAGCGTAGTCAAAGATACCTCCGTAAATCGTGACTACGGGATGCCATATCATCCAGAATATTATTTAATTGATTAATTTGCTCCGCTTCCATGATGTTCTCTTAGCCATGTATTTGAAAATAGGCGCGTATTATAACAGAAGCCGGTGTGTCAATCAGGCCGCTTTTAAGCGGCCTGATGATAAAGAATAAATTGTAATCAGATGTTGATTGATAATTCTTTTTACCCGTTTACGGTACGTGGCGCTAAAGCAGTTAGTTTGTATAATAAATAGCGCAGTACGATACCATAAGCAGGCAGGAAAAACAGAGCGGCAACGCTGATTTTGAACGCATAATCGGTCAGGGAAATCTGTAACCAGTTCTCGGCCATAAATGCATCCGGCGAATGGTAAAACGCAACAGCAAAAAACAGCAATGTATCTACAGCACTGCCTAAAACAGCAGAAGCACTGGGAGCAGGCCACCAGCGCCGGCACTGCCGCAGCCGGTTAAATACCAGAATATCCATCAGCTGACCGACCACATAGGCTGTAAAACTGGCCAGGGCAATGCGGGCAACAAATAAATCAAAATGGCTTAATGCCGCCCAGCCCATCCAGTGCCCGTCCTGAAACAGGACAGAAATGGCATAAGAAAACAGTAATGATGGCAGCATTACCCAGAAAATGATTCGGCGCGCCAGACCTGAACCAAAAATTCGTACAGTTAAATCAGTGGTAAGAAAAATAAACGGAAAGGTAAAAGCACCCCAGGTATTGTGTAATCCAAATAAAGTAAAAGGGAACTGTACCAGATAATTACTGGCTACGATTACCAGCATGTGCCAGAACGTCAGCCAGCGCAATGCCTTATAGCGTTGCGCATCAGAAAATTCATACATATTTATTCCTATCAGTCGTATCGGTAACTGCGCCAGGCAGTAAAACTGCCCGGATGATGTAAACCGGCAGCCTGAGATACTTGTGTCATTTTAAGAAGACTTATTTCACCTGAAACTGAAGTAAGCGCTGTGCAGCCATATCGCTATAGCGTGTATCAGGTTCACCATAATTGGCATACGGATGGATGGCGATGCCGCCACGCGGAGTAAATTCACCATATACTTCAATGTATTTGGGCTGCATCAGGGCAATCAGATCTTTCATGATGATATTGACACAATCTTCATGAAAATCACCATGATTGCGGAAACTGAACAGATACAGTTTTAATGATTTGCTTTCTACCATACGCAAACGCGGTAAATAATTGATATAAATGGTAGCAAAGTCCGGCTGGCCGGTTTTCGGGCACAGACTGGTGAATTCAGGACAGATAAATTTAACGAAATAATCGTTATCAGGGTGTTGATTGTCGAAGGCTTCCAGCAGCTCCGGGGCATAATCACTACGGTATTCCGTATGCTGATTACCCAGCAGGCTCACCGTGCCCAGATTATTTTGCGCACGCATATATTTGATTTCCTAGTTTTTTTATGTGGGAGGTTTACGAACCACAGGGTGGGCGATTGTACCTGAAATTTGTCTGAAATCAAAACTATATCAGTAAAATCCACTCTACTACGTAAAGACAATATAATGGTTATTATTAGTATATTATTCCGATAATTTATAAAAAATCATCATAAAAAATAATTAAATGTTATTTAAATCCGAATTTAAGCAATAATATATCTTTACCAAAGTTTTATCCTTGCTTTTTAAGCATATTCATTATAGCCTGATGGATAAATCACGAAAAATTTAAAATAATAGAGTCAGACAGGAATTACTATGAATCAGGTAGCATCCCGCCCAATTGATGATGTCAGAATTAAAGAAATTAAGGAACTGTTGCCACCCATTGCTCATTTATACGAATTGCCCATTACAGAGCAGGCCTCTGAGGTAGTACACAATACACGCCATGCTATTGCTGATCTGGTACATGGCAAGGATAAACGTCTACTGGTGATTATCGGTCCGTGTTCTATCCATGATCCGGCAGCTGCTATTGAATACGCTCAGCGTCTGAATGTATTACGTGAAAAATATGCACAAGAATTACTGATTGTTATGCGGGTTTACTTTGAAAAACCGCGTACTACGGTAGGCTGGAAAGGATTTATTAACGATCCGCATATTGATGGTTCCTATGATATTAACTATGGTTTGCGTCTGGCACGTAAGCTGCTGCTGGAATTAAACAATATGGGGATGCCGGCAGCTACTGAATTTCTGGACATGATTACTCCGCAGTATTTTGCCGACCTGATTTCATGGGGAGCAATTGGTGCCCGTACAACCGAAAGTCAGGTACACCGTGAGCTGGCCTCAGGTTTAAGCTGTCCGGTAGGTTTCAAAAATGGTACTGACGGCAATCTGAAAATTGCTATTGATGCCATTGGTGCTTCCAGCCATCCGCATCATTTTCTTTCAGTGACCAAGGCCGGCCATTCGGCCATTGTACGCACCAGCGGCAATCCTGACTGCCACATCATTCTGCGTGGCGGTAAAGAGCCTAATTACAGCCATGAATATGTACAGGCGGCGGTAAATGAACTGAACAAAAATCAGGTTACTCCTAATCTGATGATCGATTGCAGCCATGCCAACAGCCGCAAGGATTATCGCCGGCAAATGGAGGTAGCACAGGATATTGCCACACAGATTCAGGCAGGTGAACAGCACATTATGGGCGTAATGGTAGAAAGTAATCTGATGGCCGGACGACAGGATAACCCGGAAAATTACGGTCAGAGTATTACCGATGCCTGTATTGGCTGGGAAGAAACAGAAACTATGCTTGCCTTACTGGCACAGGCTGCACAGGCACGTCAGCAAAAGTAAACAGTATCGACACTAATGTGTGATACCTTAAAATTATCCCCGCTATTTGCGGGGATAATTTTTTACCGTACTGATTTAAAGCTAAGCAAATGCTGACGCGTAGCCAGCCATGCGCCCAGCATACCCAATCCGCAGACTACCAGCATAATAGCCAGTATTTCCCATAGATTGAAAAAACGCCAGACAACATGCACGCCATACGGCTGCAAAATCGCACTGAGTAAAGGCTGGGTCTGATAATTAAGCCAGTAACACAAACCAATGCTGATTGCCGCAGCCAGCAGGCTCTGCCAGATAGCCAGATACAGAAACGGCCGGCGGATAAATGATGCCGGAGCACCCAGCAGTTTGGTAATTTCGATTTCTTCCCGATGGCTGAGAATTTGTAACCGGATAGTATTGTAAGCAACCAGAGCAAAAGCCAGACCCAGTGTAATGGCCAGAAACCACAACAACTGATGGATAAACTGATTAATCTGATACAGCGTCTGCATCCACTCAGCATCCATTTTTACGCTTTCAACCATAGGTAATTGTTCAAGCTGAGTCTGTAAGGCAGTCAGTTCTTCCGGCGAACCTGCCTGCGGTGTAACCGTGAATGCATCCGGCAGAGGGTTACTGTCAAGCATTGAAACCAAATCCTGATTACCCATGCTGCGCTGCAACTCTTCCAGCCCTTGCTGTTTACTCACAAATACTACTTTTTCAAGTTGTTTATTGGCCTTTAAGGCTTTTTCAACAGTATGATTATCATCGGCGGTGGCATTAATCTGCATATAAAGTGTCATGGTGGGCACTTCATTCATCTGTCCCAGTACCTGCTGACCGCTCTGTACACCCAGATACAGAGCCAGCGGTAAAGTCATGGCGATGGCCAGCATAAGTAAAATAAGCAGGGTTGCCACCGGCTGACGCAGTAATTGACGTAATGCCTTGCATGCCGCTTCTTTATGCAGAGAAATAAACTGGATCATGCGTATAACCTGCCTTCCTGTAAGCGGATAATACGGTGTCCGTAGTCTGCCATTAATGTTTCATCATGTGCTGCCACCATAATCGTAGTACCGGCCTCATGAAATGTTTTAAACAATTCCATAATATCCAGTGCATAGGCTCTGTCCAGATTGGCAGACGGTTCATCTGCAATCAGCAGGCTGGGCTGATGTACCACAGCACGCGCAATACACAACCGCTGCTGCTCGCCGCCGGACAAAGTAATCGGATCAGCCAGCTCACGTCCGCTCAGACCAACTTTTTCAATCGCTATCCGCGCCCGCCGCTCAGCCTGTTTACGCTCATAACCGGTGATACGCAGAGGTAACATCACATTTTGCAACACATTGCGGTCAAATAATAATTTATGATCCTGAAAAACAATACCGATATGCTGACGCAAATAACCGAGCTGGTTATCATTTAGCCGCCCCAAATCCTGATTATTCAGCCAGACCTTGCCCTTAGTAGGTTTAACAATACCGCTTATCAGTTTAAGAATTGTTGACTTACCTGCACCGGAATGGCCTGCAATAAAAATCATTTCACCTTTGTTGATAGAAAAACTTAAGTTTTTCAGCGCAGTAAAACCGCCCGGATACGTTTTCGAAACCTGTTCAAAACGAATCATCTTTATATGTCCGTTTGTTATATAAGTATTGTTCGATTATACCGCAGCATACGCTCAAAGAAAGCCTGCACCTATCCAGTATCGCAAGTTCGCGGTATGCTTATACCTGTCCGTAAATAAGGAAACTGCAATGCAACCGATTACCATGTATACCACCGGGGTATGCCCTTATTGCCAGATGGCCAAAGCGTTACTCAAACAAAAAGGTGTAACCGACATCAATGAGATCCGGATTGATACGGATGCGCAAATCCGAGAGCAGATGATGCAGCGTACCGGCCGCCGGACTGTTCCGCAGATTTATATCGGTGAGGTACATGTCGGCGGCTTTGATGATTTGAATGCTTTGAATCAAGCAGGTAAACTAGACGCTCTGCTCGCAGGTTAAGCACGTACTATCTTTTTTCACTTTTCATCCGGTACAACCAGATGAAATCCGCAATATTAATTTTATTCCCTTGTTGAAAGAAAAGCATGAGCAAAAAAGAAAAAACACCAGAACAAACCTCACAACAACCGGTATTCAGTATTGAAAAAATTTATCTGAAAGATTTATCACTGGAAGTACCGCATGCGCCACAGATCTTTCTGGAAAGCGGAGAACCTCAAATTGAAATGCGTGTTACTTCTGCTTCTGAAAAACTGGAAGATGAATTTTATAATGTAACAGTAACTGTTACTGTTACTGCAAAAATGACTGAAGAACGTGTATTGTTTCTGAATGAAGTGGCACAAAGCGGTATCTTCCGCATTGCCAACATCCCGGATGAGGATGTAGAACTGCTGCTGGCTGTAGCTGCTCCGAATATTCTGTTCCCTTATGCACGCGAAACTGTATCTAATACCATTACACGCTCCGGCTTCCCGCCGGTAATGCTGGCTCCGATCAATTTCGAAGCCATGTATCAGGCTGAACAGGCTAACGCCGGCAATGCCTGATATAGGATTATAGATAAAAAGCTGCTTTATGCTGATGCAATATATACTTGCGGATAAAGCAGCTTTTTTATATCTGTTACTATGCAGCTACAACATCACCGGTAACGACTTTGAAATACTCCGGCAGCCAGTACACCTACTACACATAAGGGCAGAATATAATACATTGCGCCAATCGGACTAAAACGACTTAACCACTGCACCAGAGGCAAGGTTAAACCGCCGACAATGGCGTAAGCCACATTGTAAGAAAAAGAAATCCCTGTAAACCGTATAGCCGGCGGAAACATTCGTATCATGGCAGCTGAAACAATACCGGCCACACCAGCCGCCAACCCTAGCAATAAATACAGAACAAAAATCAGGCTATCACTGAATTTGCCCAGTGCCGGATAAAATAACGCTGTCATTACACCTGTAAACACGATTCCGCCAATCAGTACCCGTCCGGTACCCAGCCGATCTGCCAGCAAACCATAAATCACACAGCCCAGCATTTGCATCACAATAGCCATACTCTGCATTTCAAATGCCTGCGTACTGGAAAATCCGAAACTGCCGGTTAATAACTGCGGCATAGCCAGCAAAATCACCACAATACAGCCAGTCAGAAACCAGGTAAGCAGCATGCCGATAGATACAGCAGTTTTATGTTTAGAAACCAGAACTTTAACCGGCATTTCCGTTACCAGCTCCTTGCGTTGCTGCATTGCTTTGAAAACCGGCGTTTCATGCAGATAGCTGCGTAAATACAGAGTCAGCAGCCCAAACAGCCCGCCAATAATAAAAGGTATGCGCCATGCTCCGTTTAGAATAGCTTCACTACTGAAAAGTTTTGCCATACCCAGCGCAATCAGAGAGCCCAGTAATATTCCCAGCGACAACCCGCCTGTGAGAAAACCATTTGCCATACCAATACGTTTTTCAGGTACATGTTCAGACACAAAAGTCCAGGCTGCCGGAATTTCTCCGCCAATAGCCACACCCTGAATCATGCGTAATACTAATAGCAGTATAGGAGCTGCATAGCCGATAGTAGCAAAAGTAGGCATCAGCCCCAGACATAACGTAGGTAAAGCCATCATCATAATAGACAATGCAAACAAACGCTTGCGCCCGAATAAATCACCAAAATGCGCCATCACAATACCGCCCAGCGGACGAAACAGATAACCGGCAGCAAAAATTCCGTAAGTATTCAGCAGCGCCCAGAATGGATTTAAACCTGCCGGAAAAAACAGTTCAGACAGCACTTTGGCATAAAAAACATAAATGACAAAATCATAAAATTCCAGCGCCCCGCCAAAGGATGACAGCATCAGCGTACGCACATCTTCCCGTGTTAACAGCTTTTGTTCAGCTGCAACATCTGCATTCCGGCTCTTCATGTAACTTTCTCAATTAAACAGATAAAAAAATTAAAAGCGGTTTATAACAGCCTAAGCCAACTTTTTCAAATTCACAGCCCTCACTACTTACATTCCATCTGATTATTAGGCTGCTATCTTGCTTTTGGTTATAAAGAAACAAAAAAACAGTATTTCCGTACCCGCACCAGCATTGCTACATTAAAACATCGTCTAAAACCTATTTTCCGGCATGAATATATTCTGGCGCTACGGTCTGCTGGCAGCAATAATTGCAGGTCTGACATCTTGCGATAACAACTCCGGCAGCAGAGCAACTCTGCTGAACGCTTCTTACGATGCTACACGTGAATTGTATCAGCACTACAATACTGATTTTGAAAACTACTGGTATCAGCAAACCGGTCAGAAAGTGCATATCCGCCAGTCCAACGGAGGTTCCGGTAAACAGGCTATTGCTGTACAGAATGGTCTTAAAGCCGATGTGGTGACACTGGCGCTGGCCGGAGACATCAATGCTCTGAACCGTGGCAAAAAAACATTACTGCAACCGGACTGGCAGCAGCGTTTACCCCATAACAGCACCCCCTATACCTCTACCATTGTTTTTCTGGTGCGTAAGGGCAATCCCAAACACATCCGCGACTGGGGAGATCTGATCCGTAACAATGTTCAGATTATCACACCTAATCCTAAAACATCCGGTGGTGCACGCTGGAATTTTCTCGCTGCATGGGCTTGGGCGAAGCATCAGCCAAACGGTAGTGATGCCAGTGCTCAGGCATATCTGCAAGCTTTACTCCGGCATGTACCCATGATGGATACCGGAGCACGTGCCGCTACCATCACCTTTACCCACCGCCAGCTCGGCGATGTATTACTGGCATGGGAAAATGAAGCCAGACTGGCACTTAAACAGTCTCCTGACGAATTTGAAATCGTCACACCGTCACTTTCAATTTTATGTGAACCGCCGGTAGCCGTTGTTGACAGTAATGTTCTTACCCCGGATAAACGCCGGCTGGCCACTGCCTATCTGCAATATCTGTATAGCGACAGTGCCCAGCGTCTGATAGCACAAAGTTATTTCAGACCGGTGAATCCGAAAATCATAGCAGAATACCGGCACCAGTTTCCCAGCCTGCAACTGGTGACCATTGATAAAGAATTTGGTGGCTGGAAAGAAGCTCAACAACGCTTTTTCAGCGATGGCGGTATATTTGATCAGATTTATGCCAATCAGCAGCCATAATCTGACACCATCCATACATAAAAATAGTCCGGACCTGTTATCAGGTATCCGGACTATTTAATTAAATTACAGAAATTTCTCTTTTCTGATTAGTCGTTTACACTGAAACTTTATCTGCATCCCAGAAATCTACTGCGGCATCTACCACCGGTTTAACAATACCGGTACGAATAGCAAAATCACCAAAATCCTCAGCAT
Source organism: Snodgrassella sp. W8124 (assembly GCF_016100875.1). Classification (NCBI taxonomy): domain Bacteria; kingdom Pseudomonadati; phylum Pseudomonadota; class Betaproteobacteria; order Neisseriales; family Neisseriaceae; genus Snodgrassella; species Snodgrassella sp. W8124. The sequence continues at coordinate 10,468 of NZ_JACFRP010000004.1, read as the reverse complement.
TATTACGCTCCTGTGCCCAGCGCGCAATCCAATCCTGCAAGATAGCCAGCACTTCATCAACTGTAATATTCTCGCGGAACAAACGCGGAATACGCGTGCCAGCCCGGTTACCGCCAACGTACAGATTATAACGGCCGACTGCTTTGCCTATCAGCCCGATTTCGGCCAGTAACGCACGACCGCAGTTATTCGGACAACCGGTTACCCGCAGAATAATATGCTCCTTAGACAAACCATATTGCGCCATAAGCGCATCGACCTGATCAATGAAACCGGATAAAAACCGTTCAGATTCAGCCATCGCCAGCGGACAGGTTGGAAAAGCCACACAGGCCATACTGTTTTTACGCTGTTCCGTGATTTCATCGTCAATGAGTTTATATTTACGGGCAATCCGTTCAATTTCATCCTTATCTTCAGCATGCACACCGGCAATAATCACATTCTGATTGGCTGTCAGGCGGAAATCACCTTTATGAATTCTGGCTAATTCACGCATACCGGTTTTCAGCGGCCGGTCAGGATAGTCAAGTAAACGGCCGTTTTCAATAAATAAGGTCAGATGCCAGCGTTCGTCTTCCCCTTGTACCCAGCCAATGCGATCACCGCGTTCAGTGAGTTCATAAGGGCGGCTGGCAGCAAATTTAAAACCCTGCCGGCGCTCAACCTCCTCCTTAAATACTTCTGCGCCTACACGCTGCAAAGTGTAACGTGTACGTGCATTTTTGCGATCACTGCGATTACCCCAGTCGCGCTGGGTAGTAACCACAGCCTCAGCACAGCGTACAGCCTGCTCCACCGGAATAAAACCAAAATCCTTAGCGGTATTCGGGAATGTACGCTGATTACCATGATCAATAGACAGTCCGCCGCCTACCAGTACATTAAAACCAACAAGATGACCGCCCTCACCAATAGCGACAAAATTCAAATCATTGGCATGTAAATCCACATCATTCAGTGGCGGAATAACCAGAGCAGTTTTAAATTTACGTGGCAAATAAGTCTTACCATTGATCGGTTCGACCGCATCATTACTAACACCATCTGACAATGGTGCAGCCGGTTCTGAGCTAAGCACCTTTTCACCATCCAGCCAGATATCAGCATAAGCATGTGTTCGCGGCAGTAAATGCTCAGAAATCTTACACGCCCACTCATAGGCTTCACGATGTAAACTGCTTTCAATCGGGTTACTGGTGCACAGCACATTACGATTAATATCACCGGCGGTAGCAATTGAATCCAGACCGAGCTGATGCAGCCACTGATGCATCGGTTTAATATCCGGTTTCAGCACGCCATGAAACTGAAAGGTCTGGCGTGTAGTCAGACGAATACTGCCATAAAGTGTATGTGCAGTAGCAAATTCATCAATTCCCAGCCATTGTTTCGGGGTAATAATTCCGCCGGGCAGACGGCAGCGCATCATTACATTTTTCAACGGTTCCAGTCTGGCTGCCTGTCGCTGGGCACGGACATCGCGGTCATCCTGCTCGTACATACCATGAAAACGAATCAGCTGAAAATCATCACCATTAAACCCGCCGGTAATCCCATCATGTAAATCGGCAGCAATCTGCCCGTATAAATAATTACTTTCACCTTTCAGCCGTTCATTGTCGGCCAATGGTGCATCTGGCATTCTGGCTCGCGGGTCATTATTCATTTACAGTATTCCTTAATATGGCATCTTGTTATAATTCATTCAAACCATTGTATAATTAATCGGCTTTCAGCCAAAAGAATACCGAGTTGTAATTAAAGAGATTTTAGTTATAACACCTCTGACAGCCGGCGCTCTCCGGCTGTATCTGACTATGTAGGAAATACCTATGCAACGAGGCATTTATCAGCACTATAAAGGCAGGCTTTATCAGGTTACCGGTACAGCACGCCATAGTGAAACCGAAGAAGAACTGGTTATTTACCAGTGCCTGTACGGCGATTATTCAACCTGGGTACGTCCCAAAAGTATGTTTAATGAAACCATAAGTGTTAACGGACAACTACTGCCAAGATTTGCTTTAATACAGCCTCTTTAACCAGTAAAGCAAAAAAGCACTAACTATCCGTTAAAATTGATAGTTAGTGCTTTCATTTAGTAATAATAACTGTGTAAAATTTATTTACCAATACAAAAACGGCTGAATATAACACCCAGCAAATCATCGGCACTGAATTCACCAGTAATCTCATTCAATGCATTCTGCGCCAGACGCAAATGCTCTGCAAACAATTCAATTTGATTTTCCTGACACATACTGGCATTTAACAATTCCTCTTTGGCCTGTTCAAGCGCCTGAATGTGGCGTGTTCGTGCCAGAAAAAGCCCTTCACTTTCACCCTGCCAGCCTACCTGCTGTAATAAAGCCTGACGCAATAAGTCCAGCCCTTCACCTGTTCTGGCCGACAAAGCAATGACCTGACCGGCATCCGTTAATGCCCGCAATTTTCCCGTTTCACGTGAAACACAGCTGGCTGCTTCTCCTGTTAAATCAATCTTGTTGTGTACTTCGATTTTGTGCAAACTGGCCGGTAACTGCGCCAGAATTGCCGCAGTAGTGGCATTGAGTCCTTCACGCTGGTCAATCAGTATCAGCGCTACATCTGCCTGCTGTACAGCCTGCTGACTGCGCTCAATACCAATACGTTCAACCACATCTTCTGTTTCCCGCAGACCAGCTGTATCAATAATATGGACAGGTACCCCGTCCAGAGTAATCTGTTCCCTTACTGTATCCCTGGTTGTACCGGCGATATCAGTAACAATAGCTATATCGTCGCCAGCCAGTGCATTAAGCAGACTTGATTTACCTACATTAGGCGCACCCACCAGTACCACATTCATTCCTTCACGCAGCAGTGCGCCCTGCTGTGCATGCTGTAATACCTTGTCCAGACAGTCACGTAACTGCTTAAGCTTGCCGCTTGCATCTGCGGCCTGAAGAAAATCGATGTCCTCCTCCGGAAAATCCAGAGTTGCCTCCACCAGCATACGCAAAGTAATCAGATCATCAACCAGCCGGTGAATTTCTTCAGAAAAAGCACCCTTCAAACTGCGTACTGCCATCCGTGCGGCCGACTGACTGGAAGCATCAATCAAATCAGCCACACTTTCAGCCTGCGCCAGATCCAGCTTATTATTTAAAAAGGCACGTTTAGTAAATTCACCTGGCTCTGCCAGCCGCGCACCCAGTTGCAAACAGCGCTGCAATAGCATCTGCAACACCACAGGTCCGCCATGCCCCTGCAACTCAATTACATCTTCACCGGTAAAGCTGGCCGGCTCTGCAAAATACAACAACAGACCATTATCAATAACCGTATCCTGCTCATCAACAAAATCGGTATACATCACTTTGCGCGGCACCGGTGTTTTTCCACCACTTAATTTTTGTGCCAGAGACAACAGATTTTTACCGGATAAACGTACTACGCCTACGCCACCACGTCCCGGAGCAGTCGCAATAGCAGCAATAGTCGGATTAGTTTCCATCATCAGAATCCCTGCTTATTAAAACAGTTCAGGCAGCCTGAAACAGCTGCCTGAGCAAAATCAGCGTGCAACAGCTTAATCATCAACCTGCAACAATTCCACATCAAAAATCAGTGTGGCATCAGGCGGAATCACACCACCCGCACCCCGGCTGCCATAAGCCATATGCGGCGGAATAGTCAGCTTGCGTTTACCGCCTACCTTCATACCATTAAATCCTTCATCCCAGCCGGCAATAACCATACCCGCACCCAGAGTAAATGTTAACGGCTGCTGACGGGTAACACTGGAATCAAACACCGTACCGTCTTCCAGCATACCAGTATAATGTACCGTAATTTCCTTACCCTTTTGAGCTTCCGTACCCGTACCCTGCTGCAAATCTTCAATCACCAGATCCATATTCATTCATCCTTGATTAATAAATTAGCGTACACTGTAACACAGACATTCAACCCATGCATGTTATTGTCCATAGCAGGCTTTTCAATTAACAGGAGATAATATGACTACCAGCGAAATCGTTTTTCTGGACCGTGCAACCCTGCCCGAATATCCGTTTAACTTCAAATTTCCTCATCACATTACCAGCTATAGCCATACCAGCCCGGATGAAGTAGCCGGCCGGATTGCTCAGGCAAATATTGTTATATCCAATAAAGTGCGAATTAATGCTGAAGCTATTCGCAATAGTCCGCACTTACAGTTAATTGCGGTGCCGGCTACCGGTCTGGATCACATTGACCGGCAAACAGCACAACAACACAATGTCGGTATTCGTAATGTTCGCGGTTATGGAAACGATACGGTTGCCGAACATGCCATGATGCTGATTCTGGCACTGATGCGCCAGTTACCTGCTTATCAGCGCGATGTTGCTGCCGGCTTATGGGAAAACAGCCCTTTTTTCTGCCATTTCGGTGCACCTATACATGATTTGAACGGCAAAACACTGGGAATTTTCGGGAAAGGTGGTATCGGACAGGCTTTAGCTGCACGGGCGCAGGCATTCGGAATGCATGTTCTCTGGGGAGAACACAAAAACGCCAGTAGTTGCCGGGATGGCTATACCCCATTTACCCAGCTATTACAACAAGCTGATGTGATTTCCCTGCATTGCCCGCTGAATGAACAAACCCGCAATATGATTGATGAAGCGGAATTAAAAATGATGAAGCCGCAAGCCGTACTGATTAATGTCGGACGAGGTGGTCTGGTTGCAGAACAGCCACTGGTTGCGGCGTTGAAATATGGTCAGTTAGGCGGAGCAGGCGTAGATGTACTTAGCGAGGAACCACCGGTACATGGCAATCCGTTACTGCGAGCTCACCTGCCTAACCTGATTATTACCCCGCATATGGCATGGGGCAGCGAAGAAGCCATACAGCGTATCTGTAGCATGCTGGAGGATAATATCAATACTTTTATGCAGGAAAATAAATAGCAATTAGCGTAGTGGTCTGGCTTTGAGTTCTGTCAGTAATGCAGAATAGCCGGCCACTAAATCAGTATTATCCGGCAGAAAGCGGGCAATCTGCCGCCGCTGCTCATCTATATAATGAGCTGAGTTATCAGCATGCTCATTCATCGCAGATAGCAACTGTTTAGCACCCGCTTGCACATCATTACCCTGATAATAATAGCCAAGATCTGAAATCAGCTCAGCATTATGAATCAAAGGATATCCCTGCCAGCACACTTCCAGATAGAAATAATTTAGCGGATTTTCCCATTGATGAGATATTACCGCATCTGTATTGGTTGCCAGAAATGTCGGTGTATCATAACGCCCCAGAAATACTGATTTGTGCTTTTTCACAATATCCAGCTGATTCATCAGCGCAATGAATTCCATGGATTTCTGCGCCATCGGCAAAGCATTACAAACCTGCAAAATATCAATAGATTCCGGTTTATCACGATAGACTATTTCAGCAATCAGAATCGGATACAGGCAGAATTTAACCACATCGATATTCGGCTCCATAACCGACAAACGCCAGCCTTTACCGGATACCGGAACCTGCCATAAACCCTGAAAAGGCATAGCTGCGGTCTTCTGATTCAGGAAGACCGGACTCCACACAAATGGCACGACACGTGCTTCGTGGCGGCGGAATATTTCAAAATAAGCCCGACTGCAATTGGCTACCTGCGGAATCATCCAGATATCATCATAACGCTGATTAATAAACAGGTTGGCCCCGCCCATATTGCGGGCAAACAAAACCGACTCCATCATATGGATATATTCAAAACCGCAGCAGTAAGAAATCAGGTGTACACCCCGGTCTTTAATATAAGCCGTTTGTTCAGCACTAATCTGCCCGCCCAGTTCAATCAATACATCTATCTGATCCTTGACCTCAATAAAACTTTTGGTCGGCCATCTCTCCAAATCCCATGGTAAGCGTGAAGTAACCGGCACATCTGTTGTATTAGCCAGAACCACAGAATCTACATTAGGACAGTTTTTCAATGCTTCAGCAAGAAAAACAGCATTCTGTTTAATACCATTATTCCACAGCGTTTCTTCAGGGTGACTCAGACCAATAGTAATTCCTATACGCAGGCGCGCGGCTCCGGTATCCTGAACATGGCCGGAATTCAAATTTGATGTATTAGATAAATTCATATTTTTTTATGGAAATATTTCACCAACAACCGGTTTTATATGTTTTATCAGCAGCAGCTTTTATGCAGGAACACATTAGACTAAAATATCGATCAATTTAAGATAATCTATACTTTAAACAGAGATTTCAGTGCTTTAGTATAACAGCGCACATTACTTTCTGCCTCCGGATCCAGAGTTGCCAGAAAAGCTGTTGCTTTTTCACGATAACCGGCAAGATTTTCATCGTGCATCTTATACGCATCTGCCAGTTTCTGCCCGCCTTCTTCGCAATCAAAATCATGGTAGCGATACCCGCAATCACCAATCAGATGCGAATTATGAATCAGCGGATAACCGCCATATAAAGCTTCATAATAAAGATAATTCTGCGCATTTTCCCACTGATGACAAACAATAGCTTCACAGTAGCGTGATACAACCTGCCAGATCGGGTAACGGCCTTCAAACGATGCCAGACCATGACGAATAATATTCAGACTATGGGCAAATAGATTAAAAGCACTCTGCTCTTTCAGATTCAGAGTATTACAAACATAGATATGTTCAATAAAATCCGGATTCAGACGATGCGCATTTTCACAGACCAGCATAGGTATATAACTGGTTTTTACCATACACATATTCGGCTCAAACATACCAATACGCCAGCGTCTGCGGCCAGGCCGATATCCGAACTTCTCATTTTCCGGCAGTCTTTCACAAGCCTTATTCAGAATAACCGGACTCCACAAATGCGGCATAATTCTGACCGGAGTACGAAAAGTACTGGCAAAATAGGGCATACAGCTTTTCTCATACTCAGGTAATGTCCATACCTCATCATATGGCGCACCTGTAATCAGCAATGCAGAAGGTTTATTGAACAGCATGCGTTCAATATCAATCACATAATCATTACCTACCCGCATACTGACTACTTTACCACCCTGAGCCTTGAAACTTATCATCCACTCTTTGGATAGCTGAGCACTCATTTCAATCATGACATCCAGCTCGTTCAGAGCACTGGCCATGTCAATTACTGGTACTGGTGAATCCTTCAGAAAATTCATTGCGTCCTGCATGTCACCGTCACCGGAACCGGCAACCAACACAGTATTACTGACAACCGGTGATTTTTGTAACAGCATCGCCAGAAACAGACAATTCTGAAAAATACCGTTTTCCCACAGCGACTGTGCTCCTTTACGCACATAAATTGAAACACCGATACGAAGTGAAGACACCGACGACATGAGTTAATTCCTTAATAATTCCGGACGATCAGCACACAGATTAGTTAATAATTGTGCATGAGCAGCGATATTGGCTTCTGTCAGAGGTGAAGTGGCCTTAAACAAAGCCTGAGAAGCCTGCCGCTGACTGCCCAGATTTTCCTCATGATGCTGCCAGGCATGAATAAGCAGTCTGCCTGCCTCTGCAGCATTAAAATCCGGATAATAATAGCCGGCACCAAACTCTTTTAACCAAGGTGAATTATGAATCAGTGGATAATCACCATACAGTGCATCCAGATACAAATAATTCTGGTCATTGCACCATTGATGCGAAACCACCGCATTGGCATGCTGTGCCATAAAACCGGCAATATCATGGCGGCCGTAAAAACACGCTTTATGGTCTTTTACCAGATTCAGTGAATTGGCCAGATACAGCATTGTCAGATGATCTTTCATATGCAGCGTATTGAGCACATGCATCATACCTATTGACTGCGGCTCTGCCCGATAGGCTTCATCACAGGCCAGCATCGGAATGGATGAAGTCTTCACCACTGAAATATTAGGCTCGAAAATAGCCACATTCAACGGCGTTTTAACACCATCCTGAAAATTATCGCGCCAGCCAAAATAGAAACCATGCTCAGAAATTTCCTGCTTACGTCTGGATACAAACATCGGATCCCACAAATAGGGCGTAACATGTACCGGACAACGGTACATTGTCCGCAGCATCGGAATATAGCCCTTATCTTTAGGCAAAACCCATACTTCATCAGAACGGTCTACCGGCGGAAAACTGGTCGGTTTTTCAAAGACATTGTATTCTGCCAGACCAACATAAGGCTGACCAACACAATAAAATACCACTTTTTTCCCGCGTGCCCGCTGCAACGCCAGCCAGTGCGGACTTAACGCGCCAGCCAGTTCAATAATGACATCAAAAGCATCCTCAGCTTCCTGTTCAGACATCAGATGCAAATCAAACAAACTTAAATCAATTTGCTCTGCCATTCCCGGCTGCCCGCCCACATTAATCAGATCAACTGCTTTAACAAACGGAATAGCCTTCAGGCTCTGAACTAAAAATATAATATTCTGACTCATGCCATTTTCCCAGATATTCTGATTGGCATGAGTAATAACAGAAATACCGATACGCATGTTAATCCGTATTCTTAGTAAAAATACAATTAGTGATCAATAAATAAGATTTACAGACTTCACAGGAAAAACCCGGAAGTCTGCTTTTAATCAGGTTTTCTTACCATTTAAAGCCAAGTACTGAATTAACAGCTGTCTCTTTGCCCGTAGTAGAAACACCTGCACCCCATGTCACTTTGCCGTTCTTACTTGCTGCCTTAAAGTTAAGGCCGACAGCACCATAGCCACGATATGCACCGACACCAACACCAACGGTCTGTTCACCACCATTCAGGGAGGGCAGATAAGCACCGGACAGAGCCATGGCCAGTGCCGTACCGGAATAGGCACGACGCTCAACATGATGAATGTTGTCATTCATCTGGTTAACATATTCATTTATCATGCTAACCTGATTATTCACACCCTTAAGCTGAGCCACATTGACTGCATCAGTATCAGCCGTACCCGCGGCAACCCCGGTTATCTGACGGTATACACCTTTCGATGCATCTCCTACAGATACCGCTCCTTCTGTACTCTTCGTTGCCCGGATTGCTGCTGTCTGCTGCTGCGTTGCCGTTACCGGTATATAGCCCTCTTTACCGGCTGATGTATTTGCCACCGATCCGGATCCGAGTGCTACGCCTCCGCTCTGAGTTACTTTCGCCTGACTGCCCAGAGCAACACCATTGGCTGACGATGCGCTGGCAGAATCACCGATGGCAACTGCTGAGGTGCCGCTGGCCATTGATGCGCCGCCTATTGCAACTGAATCAACCCCCTGTGCAACTGAGGCTGCTTTTGCTGAGTTACTCTTTGCATATTTAGTGCCATAATTTTCCAGATTTTCCAGTGCATCTTTTACATTATTGGCTGACACCACACTGCCCGACGGCGTAGTAATATCGTATTTAGGCGGCTTAATACTATTTGTGTCCGATTGTGAGGCAGTACCCAGATAAGATGCTACAGAGGAAATCTGACTGTCTATGTTTTTACTGATTGCAGTTGACAGACTCGACAGTGCATCATCAGAAATAGTGCCTGCGGGCAGACCGCTTACTGCTGTTGACAGGCTTGATGACAAGGTATTGATACTTTGTTGTACATCCCACAACTGACCACCATTCACTGCATCAAGAGAACCGGCTGCTATACTAGCGCTTTTAACACCGGTAATTCTCTGTCCTTCAATACTTCCGCGAGCAGCATCATAAACTTTACTACTATCATTCCACTGTAACGCATTCGCATTCAGATCAGAGATACTGGTAAGCATACTGCCCAGGTCTGTGCCAATCAATAAATCTGATATCGCTGTTGAAGTGGATGTTGACAAAGAACTCAGATCAGATTTTACTGTGTATAACTGGCCGCCATTTACCGCATCATGCGAATCTGCAGTAAGATCACCATCTGCCAGATTCACAATTTTTTTGCCACGATCATCAGGAGTAGAACCACGAGTCATACCATTGATTTGGCCTGCATCAAATCCGCCTTGTTCCTCATTCCATTGGATCGCATGCTCGTTCAGATAAGACATAACTGTCTGCATATTTCCGGAAGCAGTTGACACACTGCTTACTGTGCTTGACAGACTTTCATAATTACTGAACAGAGAACTGCCTATAGAATTGATTTGACTAGTAACAGCTGATGAAACAGTTGTTGACAGACTGCTCAGACTGGTTGAAACAGAGATGTAACTGGAGAGACTAAAGAGCTGACCTCCGTTAATTGCATCGGTTGAATGTGCTGATACATCACCGGCAGCTACATGGGTAATTCTTTGTGCGCTACCGCTTCCATGGCTGGCATCATATGCGCTAATACCGCTATTCCATTGCAGGGCATCCTGATTTAATGAAGATACCCGATTATTGATATTAACATATCCGCTTGACAGGCTGGCTATATCGCTATTTGCTGTGTTCAGTCCTGTTGACAGGCTGGATACGTTTT
>NZ_JACFRP010000003.1:0-125097 GCF_016100875.1 Snodgrassella sp. W8124 | reverse complement strand
AGAAGGCGAACTATACGCCTCCACAAATCCCCTGTCAACTCCTGCCTGCATTTATTTTTGACTTTCTTCTCATTCAGCTGTTTTTCCTAAATTTATTTTTGGTGCCTTTGACTCAGTTTTGCGGTTTTATTTGACTCCACTATCTGCCGATAGGGATGATGGCTTGTTTATAGCCTCTGTTTCCTTTTACTTGTGACTAGATGACAGTACTATTTATCAATGTCATTTTTGAGTTTAGCATTTTCATAGTATTCTTTTTTAAATCTCAACAATGCTATTTGCTTTTTTAATGTTTCCACGGTGTCGAGCAGCTTTTGTTCTTGCTGGCTAATTATATTCAGCCGCTGATCCAGTGTTTTGTCTCCTTGCAAACAGAGCTCTACATAGTGTTGAACATCTTTTATGGACATATTGGCATTGCGTAAACATTCGATTAATTTTGCCCATTGTAAATCTGCATCTGAAAAAAATCTTTTGTCATGCTGATCTCTCTGTAAGAACGGGAATAGATTAAGGGAATCGTAATAGCGCAGAGTATGTGCTGATAATCCAAGAATTTGGGCCGCTTCGGTTACGGAATATTTGGGTTTGAGGCTTAACTGCCCATTATTGGCTATTGATAAAATACAATCCTGTAAATCCACCATTTTTTACCTCTTTAGTTTTATAAATCAACAAAATATCACAATTAGTAAAGACGGGATATTAAGCTTGACTTCGAGTTACTCTAATTATTACATTTAATGCCTATTAAATGAATAAAATCTGAAAGAATGGGAATATGAACCTAAATAATATTAGAAATTTTTGTATTATTGCTCATATTGATCATGGTAAATCTACGCTGGCTGACAGGTTAATTGAAATGACAAAAACGGTCAGCGAAAGAGAAATGAAAGAGCAATTATTAGATAATATGGAGCTTGAAAGAGAGCGCGGTATTACTATTAAGCTCCAGACTGTGCGTATGTACTATCAGGCCGAAGATCAGGCTGAATATGAACTTAATCTGATTGATACGCCCGGTCATACTGACTTTGCCTATGAAGTTTCCCGCAGTTTAGCCGCTTGTGAAGGGGCATTATTGGTGATTGATGCCACACAGGGAGTACAGGCTCAGACTATTGCTAATTTAAAATTAGCGCAGGAGCAGAATTTAACGATTATTCCGGTTATCAATAAGATTGATATGCCAAATGCGGATGTAGAACGTGTTACCAAAGAGCTCGATGAGCTGGATGGAATTAATCTGGATAATATTATATTGGCCTCGGCCAGAACAGGGACCGGAGTCGATAATATTCTGAATGCTATTGTTAAAGAAATACCGGCACCTAGTGGTGAGCAGGATCGTCCTCTTCAGGCTTTAATTTTTGATTCGCATTACGATATGTATCGTGGTGTGGTTCTGCATGTCCGTATCTTCAATGGTTCGGTGGCTACTGGTCAGAAAATTAAAATGATCAAAAGTGGACTGGAGTTTGAAGCATTACAAATTGGTGTATTTTTGCCTGAAATGAGGTCTGTTGAAACGCTTGTTGCGGGCGAGGTAGGCTATATTTCTACTAATATAAAGGTGGTCTCCAATGTGAAAGTTGGTGATACATTAATTGATATTAATGCACCAAACACTCCGCCCGTACCCGGATATAAAGATGTTAAACCCATGGTATATGCAGGCTTGTTTCCTATTAAAAATGAGGAACAGGAAAAGCTGCGCGATGCGATAGAAAAATTGGCTCTGAATGATTCGGCCTTTGTTTATCAGCAGGAAAATTCTCTGGCACTTGGCAGTGGCTTTCGTTGTGGCTTTCTAGGTATTTTGCACATGGAAATTATTCAGGAAAGACTGGAACGGGAGCATGGTATTGAAATTATTTCTACTTTTCCCAGCGTTGAGTACCGAGTAACGCTTACTAATGGCCAGGTAATAACGGTAAATAATCCGACATTGTTACCGAGTTTTGAAAAAATAGCTTCCATTGAAGAACCTTTTATTGAGTCAGCCATTATTATTCCTGTGGAAAATATTGGCGAAATTATGAATCTGTGCCAGGAAAAGCGAGGTATATTTGTTGATATGACCTACCTCAATAATAAAATGGCGGAACTATTTTTTAAGCTGCCGATTTCTGAAATTGCCTATACTTTTTTCAATTCATTAAAATCCATCACGCATGGTTATGCTTCAGTTGATTACCGCGACAGATGTTATATTACGTCTGATCTAGTGAAAATGGATATCTGGCTGAATGATGAAATAGTAGATGCATTTTCATTTATTTTACCGCGCAGCAGTAGTTATGAACGCGGTAAGCAAATAGCTCTGAAAATGAAGCATGTGATTCCGCGTAAGTTATATCCCATGCCAGTTCAGTCTGTGGTTGAAAACAGAGTTATTGCGCGGGAGGATATTCCGCCCTTACGCAAAAGCGTAACCGGAAAAGGATATTCCGGCTCTCTATCCAAAAAGAGAAAAATTGCTAAAAATATAAAGGATAATAAAGTCAGACAACGTAAATTTGGCGGTGTAGATATTCCTCAAGCTGCGTTCCATGCGGTGCTGGATATTAGCTGATAAATGTTTATCTCTGTCAATTTAAAACTAAGAGGGTATGCTTTTTCTATACCCTCTTAATTTTTCTACAGCTATTAAAATAATACTTTGAGTATTAACTGTTTTAGCTTACATTTTTTGTACCTGAATTTCATTTAGATAGATATCCTTTTCAGGTAAAGGTTATATACGACAAAATTATCTATGGTTATATACCAGATAGATATAGCTTATAAAATAAGAACATCACTGGCAATCTGTTATCTTTATTAGGAATTATTGACAACTAAAAACAAAATAAATTGTCATGAATTAATCAAATAGAGTTCATTGAATATCGTAGTACAACTTTTAATATATCCTCTCGTTCCAGTCAGAAATCTATTTTCTAACGAGATCAAAATAAATTCTCATAATGCAATAAAAAACTCTGCTCGATAATTTAACTGAGTTAATTATTTAATCAACTGTTCGTCATTAAGATAGTTTTAAGAAGTAGAGCAATCTTTTCCATTGTGGTCACGAATCAGCTCAAAATCATGGCCCAGTGCAAAATTTGTTGCACTAAAGGCCTACTATTTTATTAACACACTCCCTGATATTGTTTGTTTTATAAAAAGAATTGTTATTTTATACATAATAAATGATAATGATTATTATTACTTTAATAAGATACTCATTTAATGAAACCGTGTAATTACAGTCCTGCTTCTCGACTTTGGCAACTCACCTTTAAAAATAAAATTTTAATTATTTTATCTTGTTTATTTTCAGTTTTAAGTGTTGCTACTGCTTTTATCCCTTTTATTTCGGTTTATTATATTGTTTACGAAATAATAATGAGTTTAGTCAATAAGGACGTATTAAATAACGGGCTTATTATTCATTATGGTTGGCTGGCTTTTATTGCGGCTGCATTGTCGCTATTTTTTAATTTCCTTGCACTCTGCTTCTCGCATATTGCTGCGTTTAAAACGCTCTACTATTTGAAATATAATTTCGTTCGGTATTTATCATATTTACCATTAGGATTTTATACTGAACATTCGAGTGGAGAGTTACGAAAAATCGTTGATGATGATATTGAAAAGATAGAAATTTTTATTGCTCATCAACTCCCTGATATGGTTGGTTCGTTTGCGACTCCGATTATCATTTTAATTATTTTAGCTATTTTTGACTGGCGTTTAGGGTTGGCAACGCTGGTACCCATTATTTTGGCTTATATTGTTTTGATAAGCGGCTACCGTCGTAAAGATATTAAAAACCATATGCAGGAGTTTCAAAATCGACTTATTGATATGAGTAATGCTTCAGTTGAATATATTCGTGGTATTGCTGTTGTAAAAGCTTTCAATCAAACCTTTTTCTCATTTAAACGCTTTTATGAGTCAATTAAAGCGTATCAAGTATTTTGCCTTAAGTTTACTGATTGTTTTAAATATCATATGGCATTTTTTCTGCTGATATTAAATAACATCTATCTTTTTATTCTCCCGGTAATAATTTTCTTACTCGGTTCTGTAGATAATTATGCAAATTTTATCTTAGCTTCTATTTTTTATTTAATTTTCTCACTGGCATTACCAGCGCCTTTTTTAAAACTGATGTATGTTTCTCAAGGCCTTCAAAAAGCAGTTAAAAGCGTTGAAAATATGGATAGTGTTTTAAACGTAAAACCTTTAGCTGAACCCGAATCCGGTTTAGAAGTAAATCGTTATGATATTGGTTTTAATGATGTTACCTTTGCCTACAATAAGATTCAGGGTAGTGAGGCTTCAGAGAATAATGCGCTAAGTCACATTTCGTTTACGGCAAAACAAGGAACAACTACTGCTCTGGTTGGGCTTTCCGGCAGTGGTAAAAGTACAGTCTCACTGCTTATTCCCCGCTTCTTTGATCCTGATGAAGGTTCGATAACGATTGGTGGTGTAGATATTAAGCAAATGAAAAGTGAGTATTTATTGTCGTTAGTGAGTTTTGTGTTTCAGGATGTTTTTCTCTTTAAACAAACTATTTTAGATAATATTAAAATCGGCAAACCCGATGCCCGGTTAGATGAAGTTATTGCCGCCTCTAAAGCTGCACAATGTCACGAATTTATTGAAAAGCTGCCAGACGGCTATCAGTCGGTAATAGGTACTAAAGGACTGCATCTTTCAGGCGGTGAAATGCAACGTTTAGCAATCGCCCGCGCATTACTAAAAAACTCACCTATTTTAATTCTTGATGAAGCCACTTCTTTTGCTGATCCTGAAAATGAATACAAAATTCAGCTTGCCTTGAAAGTTTTGATGCAGGGTAAAACCGTTATTATGATTGCGCATCGTTTATCAACAATAAAAGATGCAAATCAAATTGTGGTATTAGATAAAGGTCGAATTGTTGAAAAAGGAACGCATGAGCAGCTAATTGATAAGCATCATACCTATTACAAAATGTGGCAATACTATAAGCAAACATTAAATTGGCAAATGTATCAGTCTGGTCAAGATGATGAGGTGGCATATGTTTAAAAAATTATTGATGTTGTCTGATGCAGAGAATAAAAATCTTAATCAAGCTATTATCGCCTGTATCATCTCTAATTTGACATTAATGTTACCGTTTGTCATTTTATTACAGATAATTATCCTGCTAATTAAGCCATTAACTGACCAAATTCCTGTAAATATAAATTACTTATGGATTATGGCGGGAGCAGGCGTAGTTTCAGCCTTATTATTCTTATTTTGTTATAAAAGAGAATATGAAAAAACTTATGCTAATGCTGTTAGTCAGGCAGCCAATACCCGAATTGAAGTTGCTGAAAAAATCCGCAAACTACCGCTTAGTTTTTTCAACCGAAAAGATCTTTCTGAACTTACGGCTAATATTATGGGTGATTGTGCCGTTATTGAGAACATGCTTAGCCATGTGATACCCCAATTAATCGGTTATTCAATCAGCAGCCTGATAACTTGTTGTTTATTGGCATTTTATGATTGGCGGATGGCTGGTGCTATTTTTTGTACTCTGCCGATTTCTATTATTATTGTTGTTATTGGTAAAAGACTTGAACAAAAATTTGGTGAAAAACATGTTCAGGCTAAATTAATTGTTTCCGACGAAGTTCAGGAATATCTGGATGGTATTAAAATTATCAAAGGTTACGGAATAAGTGGTAAAAAATTCCAACGCCTGGATAAAGCCCTTAAAAAAATGATGTGGGCATCAATTAAGTTTGAAGGAATAGGAGGAATTATTGTCACTTTGTCTACCATGACACTACAAGTCGGTTTAGGCATAGTGGTTTTACTCGGTGTTTCACTGATGGTTTCTGGCAGCTTAAATCCAATTACTTTTATTGCCTTTGTTATTATCAGTTCACGAATTTATAGCCCTCTGATTTCTATTTTGACATTATTACCCGAGCTGTTTTATATGCTTGTTTCCATCGATAGAATGAGAAGTTTACAATCTGAGTCTATTATGGAAGGAAAAGAAGATGTGACTTTTGCTAATCATACTATCAATATTGATCATGTTAATTTTTCCTACAATCAAATAAACGTTATTAATAATTTAAGCTGCACTATTCCAGAAGGAAAAATGACAGCATTAGTTGGACCATCAGGTAGTGGTAAAAGCACTTTATTACAATTGATTGCACGCTTTTGGGATGTAAATTCGGGGAGGATTACCATTGGTAATCTCGATATTAAGCAAATTGACCCTGAAACTTTGATGCATTCAATGGCTTTTGTTTTCCAACAGGTGGTATTGTTTGATGATACGATTATGAACAATATTCGCATCGGAAGGCATAATGCGTCTGATGCAGAAGTCAAACTTGCCGCTAAAATAGCCAGATGTGATGAACTAATTGCCCGATTACCAGATGGCTGGAATACCTTAATAGGTGAAAACGGCAGTAAATTATCGGGCGGTGAAAGGCAACGAATCTCAATTGCCAGAGCATTATTAAAAAATGCTCCTATTATTTTGCTTGATGAGGCTACTGCCTCATTGGATCCTGAAAATGAGATTTATATTCAGGAAGCAATCGCCAGTCTGGTCAAGGACAGGACTGTAATCGTTATTGCTCATCGTTTAAAAACGATTATCGGTGCAGATAATATTATTGTTCTGGATAAAGGCTCAATTGCGGAACAAGGTAATTATCAAGACTTGATGGACAATAATGGTTTATTTACTAAGCTCTATAGTTTTCAAAAACAAGCATTATCTGTTAATTATTGATTAATTATTTTTCTCATAATTATCGGTATATGCTATAGCGACATAACTGATAAGAAACAGGCGCAGGTTGCAGTCATTCATTTAACGGGGAAATACCATGTTTTATTTATCTGATGCTGAGCTGGATAAACTATTGCTCGATGATATCGCTTATGGTGATTTAACCACCCGTGCTTTAGGTTTTGGCCGGCAGGCTGGAAAAATGACATTCTGTCGCCAGAAAGCTGGCAGGGTTAGTGGTGTGACCATTGCGGCCAGACTATTGCAGAAGCTTGGGCTGGAAGTAGTGATACAAGAACAAGACGGTGCTGATGTTAATGCTGAAACCGTGCTGTTAACCGCTTTTGGTCAAGCTGAAAATCTGCATCAGGGCTGGAAGGTGGCACAGAATGTACTGGAATGGTGCAGTGGTGTAGCACAATATATGGCGCAAATGCTGGCTAGTGCACATGAGATTAATCCGCTAGTACAAATTGCCTACACGCGTAAGAGTATTCCCGGTACGAAATCTCTGGCTATTGTGGCTGTAATAGATGGCGGAGGAATATTACATCGTGCCGGCACAGCTGAGTCTGTTCTGCTGTTTGCCAATCACCGCCATTTTTATGAGCAGCCGGATGATTGGGCTGCTATGGTAACGCGTTTAAAGTATGCTGCGCCGGAAAAGAAAATTATTGTCGAAGCAGATAATATCGAAGAGGCTTTTGCAGCACTAGCAGCACAGGCAGATATTGTACAGCTGGATAAGTTTACGCCGGAAGAATTTGCACTGGTGTTGGCAAAACAGCAAATATTAGCGCCAATGAGTTTATTGTCTGCTGCCGGTGGCGTTACTTTATTAAATATAGCGGAATATGTTCGTGCGGGAGCGCAATTACTGGTTACCTCTGCACCCTATTATGCTCCGCCGGCAGATATTAAAGTGAAATTGAAACCTGTTTAATGCTGATTTGTGTTTTAAATGATTAGCTGATGGTTTACTGCATAGTATTGGCGACGACATTAACTATGGTTGATGGAATAGTTATAAATAATAGTGCATCAACCATAGTTAATTGTAAGTAACTAATTATCTGCTTTACTTATCCAGACCCTGCTGCACCATATGCGCCGCTCTGATTACTGCTCTGGCTTTATTTTGAGTTTCCTGCCATTCCAGCTCTTCATCTGAATCAAAGACGATACCGCCACCACTTTGTACATATAGTGTATTGTTTCTGACAACACCAGTACGAATAGCGATACATAAATCCATATCTCCGGAAAAACTCAAATAACCGGCTGCTCCGCCATAAACACCGCGTTTGTTTGGCTCCAGTTCTTCGATGATTTCCAGAGCACGCACTTTTGGTGCGCCTGAAAGCGTACCAGCCGGAAAGGTGGCAGCCAGTACATCCAGATTCGATGTTCCATCCTGTAATTCGCCTTCAACATTGGATACCAGATGCATTACATGAGAATAGCGTTCGATAATCATTTTATCGGTAACTTTTACCTGACCGATTTTACTAATGCGTCCGACATCATTGCGTCCAAGATCAATTAACATGACATGCTCGGCCACTTCTTTGGGATCATTTATCAGATCCTGTGCCAGTGCCTGATCTTCGTCTGGTGTTCTGCCCCGAGGACGCGTTCCGGCAATAGGACGTACGGTAACGCTGCTTTGTTCACGTCTTACCAGAATTTCCGGAGAAGATCCTACCACATAGAAGTCGTCAAAATGATAATAAAATAAATAAGGGGAAGGATTCAAAGTACGCAGAGCACGGTACAGACTCAATGGATTATCGTAAAAAGGCATGCTGAGACGCTGACTGGGGACAACCTGCATACAATCGCCATTGAGAATGTACTCTTTTACTTGTTTAACATAATTTTTATATTGTTCTTCGCCAGTTTCTGCCACTGGCTCAGTTAATTCACTGCCAAGTGACAATGGTAACTGCACACTCTGACGCAGCGCGGTGCGTAACTCTTCTAAACGTGCTCTGGCCTGCTGATAACCATCTTTTTTACTGGTATCGGCATAAACAATCAGATAAATTTTGCCTGATAAATTATCCACAACCGCCAGCTCTAAGGAAAGCAGCAGAAAAATATCGGGCACGCCAATCGGATTAGGTTTGTCTGCCTGCTTCAGCCGGTGGGCTATCTGTTCAAAGTGATAAATGGTTTCATATCCGAAATAACCTACCAATCCGCCTGTAAATCTTGGCAGGTCTGGAATATCAGGAGTTTTATATCTGTTCTGAAATGTTTTAATGAATTCCAGCGGATTACCCTGATGCGTTTCTGTTAGCTGATTTTTCTGGTATACCCTTGTGTTTTGTCCGGATATTTTAATATAGGTATCACAGGGCAAACCGATAAAAGAATATCGACCAAAACGCTCACCATTTACTACCGACTCCAGCAAATAGCTGAATGGTTTATTTGCCAGTTTCAGGTAAAGTGACAATGGTGTATCCATATCTGCCAGCACTTCCTGTACTAATGGAATATGAGTATAGCCGGCAGTCATTTGTTGCTGATATTCAGCTAAAGTGATCATGATTTATGCTTGGTGTTTAAAAGGTGTGGTTTCTGATTGGAAATTTTTACAAATATTACTATTTTCCTTTTCAATATCATAACTTAAATCCGCTTTAAAAGCATTTATCAGATGTATACCTAAAGTAATGGAATGGTCTCTGACTCTGCAACTCATTTCCGTATTATCAATGGTATTGCTTATTCCATAAGCAATTACCTTTCTTTTAACTATCCAACTATATTTATTTTTATAATTTTTTATATATTGCTCATCTACTCGACAAATATCTGGACGTACATCATAAATACGATATAATTTTAAATGCTGATTATAAGCAATACAAATACCATCTCCTCTATCCAAAAATTGGGTTTCTAGTGATAAATTTACATGACAACAACACATGCCACATTTATCACAAGGAAAAGGTGTTAAAAAACTCATAATGAATTTAACCACGATTTTACGGAATCAGGATTTCCCTTTTCATATGGTAATTTAATATTTCGTTCCTTAATTTCCTCTTCTAGTATAAAACTTCGTTCAAGTTCATTATTGACTGAAGATAAACGTAATGAAAAGAGCTCAAGTTGTTCGGTATCAATGTTAAATTCTAATTGGTAAAGTTCTAATAGGTAACAGTCTAATTTTTCATTAACTTCACGATAAAAATTAAGTCTTTTAGTGCTGTTATCAGAGAATTTATCTAAAAATGCCCAAATCTTCTGACAAATTTCGCCATTTTCAAGATAATAAGTTACCCCTAATGTGATAACACCCGTAACTAAGGTGCTACAAAAAGCGGCTATTTCTGCACCAAAAGGGAATACACAAACTTGAGATAACATTGAGTTAACCATTACACCACAAGAAACAGCTATTCCTGCACCAACAATTTTACCGACTTCTTTAATTAATTGACCTAAAGGTAATGATTGAGGGTTAAAGAATATTAATTTAATTGCTTGTACTAAATTCCCCCAAATCTCGCGAAGCATCTTTACGATCTGTTTTTGTGTTGTAAGAAAAATATTAATCACGGTAGTACTAACGCTTGATAACACTCCACCTATTGCCGAATCTTTAAAAGCCATAAAAAAAGTATGGAACTTCTTTTTAATTCTATGCCATATATTGTTAAATGTACTCATTAAATCATTTATAAAACCATTGATGGTAAAATATTGACGATTTCGCTCATATATAGTAGGAATTGATTCCTTTAGTTCAAACCACACTTCAGCCAAAATCAGCCCCAGCATTTGCCTTGTGCCCATTTTAAAACCTGAAATAGCAGCCTGTTTAGTGATATTTTTTGCAAATTTACTACTTATATAATATTCACGATTTATCTTTTGATTATAATTTGCCCTCGCTTTTTCATCGATTTCTTTCATCTTTGCTAGATTAGCACTATCTATATTTTCTAATTTTTTTAATTCTTTTTGCTCTTGTTCGGTTAAATGAGATTTATTTTTGAGTTCAGCTATTTCTTGTTGTATTTTAGTACGCTTATTCTGCAGTTCCAGAATAAACTGCTCCATCGACTTATCTTGTTTCTTTTTATTAATATTTTCATTGGTAAAACAAAGATTTGATTCATTATTTGCTAAATCTTCCCCTATGATATCTGCTAAAACTCTACCTGCATCATCATGGATCTCTTTTGCAGATATAATGTGATCTAGATTCTTTTTATCATTAACATGAAAAGAGTTACCAGTATATTCATCATATAACTCCCCTTGTTGATGAACCATTTTACCTTGCTTATTTGTTGCAATATAATCACGGTGTGAATGATATTTATGAGAATCATATTTCCCGCGATTATCATATTGCTCTTTTTCCTTTTCAGTCGCGTAAATCCCTTTTCTCACATTATGGATAGTATCGACATTACCACCATCTTTATCTTTAAATAATAAAAAATCTAATCCAAAAGAAGTCGCTAGTGATTTAACAACAGTTTCATGAAGCTCATGACTCCAGTCTATTTCAGCTTTATACATGGACGATCCTGATAAAAAAAGCCGGAAAATATCCGGCGATATATAATTATTTTGATAAAATTTCATTATGTTTTTTAGACTGTTCAGTTAAAACTGAATCTAAAATTGTTTCATTAAGTACGCTTCCTCCGTCCTCATCAGTATCGAATTGTACTTGTCCATCTTTAATAACCGCTTTTCCATCTTCATCAACTTGGGGTTTAAAAATCGGAGTAGTAATAATCTCAGTCATAATAGCTGCCAATGCATAACCGTTATCAATTTTTTGAAGACATTCTTTAGATTCATCAATTGAGATATCTTCGCCTTGATGACGTTTCATAATAGTTTGATTCATTGCTTTTAAAGCATCGAAATATTCAATAAAAGTATTATTAATGGAAGTCAGTGATAGATTAATTCGTTGTACATAATTAGTTATTTTGTTAAGTCGTACTTCGGCCAAGTTCATTTTTTCTAAGGCTTTATTAACTTCTTCGCTTTGTTTTTCAGCATTCTCTAATGCTTTTTCTGCATGTAATGCATAAGCCAAACCAGCAACAGCTAAAATAGGGGCTGCGGCGGCAGCACCTAATACCATCGCACCACCAGCCATTCCCCAACCTCCAGCAGCAAGCGATCCGCCGCCAATTGCAGCCATTGTTGCATTGTAGGCAGCCGCACCTGACAATGCTGCAATAGGGGTACCTGTTGATGCTGCAGCAAATGCCATCACTCCACTATAAACAGCAAAACTTGCAGCGGCACCGGTGGCACCTGCAGCAGCAGTTGTTGCTAAAAATTCAGTCGTAGAAATAGCAAGATCGTTAATTTTATCCAATTGGTTTGATGGAATATTCAATTTCTGGTTTTTATAACCACTTTTTTCCATTTTTACTAATAATTCATTAGCTAATATTTCAAATTCACCAATTGATTGACCAATACTCAGTTCCAAAAGACCAAGATTATTTAATTTTTCATCGGTATCATTTTGTATTTTATCAAGTTGTTCTTTCCTGTTATTATATTTTTTAATTGCATTCTCCTGAATTTCATTGGCCTCTTGCTTGGTTTTATGTCCATCATATGCTTTTTTTCCACCAAACGCTGTTGCCACAGCAGCAGCGCCAAGAATCAATAACGGTATTGGCATGCTATTTTCCTCATCTAAAATATAAATGTTAAGTTTTTTCACTACTATTTTATCTACTGTTATTACTCAATTAAACCAGAGAACAACGCTTTTTTTCCAAAACTTCTAACCCATGCCATAAGTTTGGGTTCACTACATGTGGTAATCGTTAATGCAATATCACCATTATCTAGCTCCTCTATTTTTGTTGTTCCGCCCATGTTCGCTCTTTTATATGGTTTGTACTGGCGCCAAAGACATATAAAGCATTATTCATTGCAATAAGTTTTTTAGGAATAAAATAATGATTTTTACCATTTGGATTATTATCGGATATATAATGAAGATGGCAAAAATAATGAGAGTTGATGCAAATTAATAAATTTTCGATGATCGAATCATGTGTTGAATAATCAATCTTTCCTTTACTAAAAAAACGATGGGTTTATTTGTATACGGAATTTTTTCAGAATCCTGCTCTAACAGCAGTGTCGATAATTTTAACATAGTTTGATCTAAACGCTTAAAAAATCTCTTGTGGAATAAAAGCTTTAGAAAGCTCCTGACATAAACTTAGATAGTTTAGCTCCTGATAATCGAGTCCTAACATATTGTGGTGTTTAGCTTGCAAGCGGTACCATCGACGCCCGTTATCAAGTCCTGTTAGAAAACAGCTAGGAATTGATTGTTCTATTTCATTTGCTAATCGCATAATTGTTTGTACAGAACAATTTAGTTGTTTACTTAATTCAGACTGATAGTGGCATTTATCTTCTGAAAATAATATTTGGTACATACGTAACAACTTTTGTCCAGGGCTACTATCTGGATCATGTTTTATTGCCATATTAAAAGTCCATATACTATCCAGAATTTTCCAGTCGATTTTTAACTCATATAAGCTAATAAAAAAGCTGCTTAGCGTAGCTAAGCAGCTTTTTAAAACAGACCCGTTTAGTCTTCGGCAGGCATTTCACCATCAGTATCATCCAACTGCCCTTCGGTATTCTGAGCAGTGATGCCTACTTTATTGCGAATTTTAAGATTAATTTCGTCGGCTATTTCCTGATTATCTTTCAACCATTGACGTACATTGTCTTTACCCTGACCTATTTTGCTGCCATTGTAGCTGTACCATGCGCCTGATTTTTCAACAATGCCTAGCTTAACGCCGATATCAATCAACTCACCTTCCCAGCTGATACCTTCTCCATACAAAATATCGAACTCAGCCTGTTTAAATGGCGGAGCTACTTTGTTTTTGATTACTTTAACGCGTGTTTCATTACCAATGACATCATCACCTTTTTTAATCTGGCCGATTTTACGGATATCCAGACGTACAGATGAGTAGAATTTCAGTGCATTACCACCAGTAGTGGTTTCAGGATTACCAAACATGACACCGATTTTCATACGAATCTGATTAATGAAAATAACCAGAGTATTGGTTTTTTTGATGTTACCAGTGAGTTTACGCAAAGCCTGACTCATCAGACGGGCCTGCAAGCCGACATGACTGTCACCCATTTCGCCCTCAATTTCAGCCTTGGGTACCAGAGCTGCAACCGAGTCAACAACAACCATGTCCACCCCGCCACTGCGAACCAGCATGTCACAAATTTCCAGAGCCTGTTCGCCGGTGTCAGGTTGTGATACCAGTAATTCTTCAACTTTTACCCCAAGTTTACGGGCGTAAATCGGGTCAAAGGCATTCTCGGCATCAATAAAAGCACATACACCACCATCTTTCTGACACTGTGCTATGGCTTCCAGACACAGCGTGGTTTTACCGGAAGATTCCGGTCCGTAGATTTCTACGATACGACCACGTGGTAAACCACCCACACCCAGAGCCAGATCCAGTCCGAGTGAACCGGTAGAGATTACTTCGAGATTTTCATCGGTATGGCTGCCATCCATTTTCATGATGGAACCTTTACCAAAATTCTTTTCTATCTGCGCCAGTGCCGCAGCCAAAGCCTTGCTTTTTTCATCTGACATATTGATATGCTCGCTTGTACTGTATGATTAACTTAATAAAGTCAATTATCGCATAAGCCTATGATTAGATGTTTAGCAAAAGCTTATTTATACTATCTATTTGAATTATACGATTTTGTTATCTGTTACTTAATAGCTGAATGCCCGTCTGCAAAAGGTTATACAAAGCTGTAATGACTTCATTCAAATGCTAATTTACGAATTTTTATTTAATTTTAGCCAGATAGCAGTCAAGTTTATAACGGGTTGATAAAGATGATACACTACTGGTTTACATTAGTGACTATTTTGTCACGATAACCATAACATCAATGATTACCATCTGCCGTTATGGTGCTTTTCTAAAAATAATGATATTTGAACAGTCATCTATTCTATCCAATTCGTAACAGTTGTATGTATTTGCAGACAACAACTGGAGGTTGTCAAAATGAATGCTTTTGCCAGCCTGGGTTTATCTCAGGAAATTGTTTCTGCGCTAACAGAACAGGGTTATCACGAACCTACACCTATACAGTATGCGGCTATTCCGAAAGCACTGGCAGGTATGGACTTACTTGCTGCCGCACAAACAGGCACAGGAAAAACTGCAGCCTTTATGCTGCCCAGTCTGGAAAGACTGAAACGCTATGCCAATACCAGTACATCTCCGGCAATGCATCCTGTGCGTATGCTGGTACTGACACCAACCCGTGAGCTGGCTGACCAGATTGATCAGAATGTACAGGGTTATCTGAAAAATCTTTCTTTACGCCAGACCGTGCTGTTTGGCGGGATGAATATGGAGATTCAGAAACAGGATTTACGTCAGGGCTGCGAGATTGTTATTGCTACAGTAGGACGTTTGCTTGACCACATACAACAAAAAAATATCCAGCTAAACAAAGTAGAAATTGTAGTTCTGGATGAAGCAGACCGAATGCTCGATATGGGCTTTATTGACGATATCCGCAAAATCATGCAAATGCTGCCATCACAGCGTCAGACTTTACTGTTTTCAGCAACTTTTGCACCGGCCATTCAGCGGCTCGCTCAGGATTTTATGCATAATCCGGAAAAAATTCAGGTAGCAGCACAAAATACCACTTCTGCCAATGTGGAACAGCATATTATTGCACTGGATAACGGACGCAAGCGTTCACTTCTGCAGCGGCTGATCTGTGATCTGAACATGAATCAGGTAATTGTATTCTGTAATACTAAGCAAAGTGTTGATCAGGTTAATCGCGAATTAAACCGCCGCGGGATAAGTGCACAAGCTATTCATGGCGATAAGTCCCAGCAAACACGTCTGGAAACACTGGCACAATTCAAGGAAGGCAGTTTGCGTGTTCTGGTGGCCACGGATGTAGCGGCACGCGGTCTGGATATTGCTGAACTTCCGTTTGTAATCAATTATGAGCTACCTTTGAATGCCGAAGATTATGTACATCGTATCGGGCGTACCGGCCGTGCCGGCGCTGAAGGGGTAGCTATTTCCCTGATGGATGAGCAGGAACAAAAGGTATTTAATGCAATAAAAGAATTAACTCAGAATAACCTGCAAATTGAACGCATTGAAGGCTTTGAACCGCGCTGGTGGGAACAGGCACCCGCTGAAAATAAAGCGTCACAGACTTCTTCGGTTAAAGTTGAGAGTGATAAACCGCGTCAACGCGAACGAGCAGCTAAAGCCAATCAGGCTAATGCAAATAATCAGACAGGCAGAACTCAGGATAGTAATGACGTAAGTGTCAGCTGTCAGCAAATTCCGGGACGTGCGCGCCGTTTCAGCCGTCATAATCATCCGCAATGCGCTCTGCTTCAACCGGATTATGGTGTACGTAAAACCAAAATCAGCCTTTAATTTTTGCGATTAATTATTTGAAATAGCTATTGTTTTAACAATAGCTATTTTTGTTTGTATTAAAATTAAGAAAATAGTTGGGAATTAGTCTAACTACCGGTATAATACCGCGCTGTGGCGGGTCTCCCCGCATGGTTATTTAGGACAACGGGTCAGGTGCGGAAGCAAGCAGCCCATCTTAAAGCGACCAGTGCCGGGGGTTTGGCTCGCCACCCTTATTTCTAAATTCTCTGTATATTCCTCATCTTTTCCCATTATTATCAAATAATTATTGTATTTAATCTGTCACCTTGCTAATCTGCTTTAATTATATTGTGACAAAGGTTTGTACAATGAACCGCCGCTTTATTTCATATATCTTCATAGTATTACTATCTGTATATTCAACAAGTAGCAGTTTGGCAGAAGAAATAAAATTAAATTATGGTGTAGTAGAGCTGAGTGCACAGGCGTCGCAAACCGTTACCCGGGATGAAATGGTGCTGGTATTGAAGATTCAGCAACAGGGAGCGGACAGACAACAGATCAGCAATAAAGTTACCAGTCAACTGAATCAGATTCTGGCTAATGCACACCGGCATGCTGATTTTAATACCACACAATTAACGCGTGCGGTTGAGCCAAGATTTGATTATCAAAAAGATAAACGCATCGATAATGGCTGGCAGGACAGTGCTCTGATACAGATTAAAAGTACAAATTTAGCGGCTTTAAATCAGTTCGCTGCTACAGTACAGCGCCTGGCAACCATTGAAGCTATAAATTATCAGGTTGCGGATACAACACTGAAAAACTATGAAACAAAATTAACCCGACAGGCCATTGCCCGTTTTCAGGAGCGTGCAACACAAATTACTCATGAACTAGGCGGTCATGGATACAAAATAGTGAATATAAATTTAGGCAATAGCCAAGCTACCCAGAATTATGCAGCCTATGTTCAACCTATGATGCTAAGCCGTACAGCCGGTTCTGCTCCGGTTCAGGATATTTCAGCCGGTGAAACTCGCCTCACATTAAACATTAATGGAAAAATTCAGATAACCGGACTACCTGAATAAAAAACCAGTCACTCTTTCTTAAATTAGTTTAATAAATTTATGAATTCTGAACAGAAATCTGGATAAAAGAAAAGCCAGCTTAAAAAGCTGGCTTTTCTTATTAACTGGCACGCCCACGGGGAATCGAACCCCGGTTACCGCCGTGAAAGGGCGATGTCCTAACCGCTAGACGATGGGCGCGGAAACTTGGTGCACCCGGAGCGATTCGAACGCCCGACCCTCTGGTTCGTAGCCAGATACTCTATCCAACTGAGCTACGGGTGCGAGAAAGATGTGCAGTATAGGTAACATCGGCATTACTGTCAAGACCAGTCATAATTAAAAAATAGCAATATTAAGCAATATACTGTTTTATCGACAGATAAATTCATATTTAAATTCTGAAGACCTGTATAGATAGTGTTTATATAAATTCATTAAACTTCTTAGTATAAAGGCATTATTCCATAACCTGCATTTTAGTATAGAATGACTATTTTTTAAGCGTTAGTTATTTGCGTCATGAGTATTGTTACCAACGATGACGCCGCTGCATTTGCCGAGCTGGCAGCGGTTTTTTGTACGCTGCCTCTGCCTGTTGCCATAGTCGATCTTGAAACCACCGGTGGCCATTTCGCTCAGGACCGGATTACTGAAATCGCTATTTTACGTTTTCATCAGGGTTGTATCAGCCGACATCAATGGCTGGTTAATCCGCAGCAGCCAATCAGTGATTTTATTACTAAATTAACAGGTATCAGCAATGAAATGGTGCAGGATGCACCGAGCTTTACCGACATTGCTGGTAAGCTTCTACCTTTACTGCGCGGGCACCTTCTGGTCGCACATAATAGTCGCTTTGATTACACTTTTTTGCGTCATGCTTTTGCACGCAATAATATTAATTTTGCAGCACCAACACTTGATACAGTCCCCTTTTCACGCAAATTATACCCGCAGCATTTTAAGCATAATCTGGATGCCATTATTGCGCGTTTCGAAATTGATCTGAACGCAGCCGACCGCCATCGTGCCATGGGTGACGTTCTTGCTTTAACTGAGTTTTTACAGCGCAGCTTGCGTGAGCATGATAATGCCCTTTGGCAGTCTCAGTGGCGGGCAATGATTAAACCGGGTTATTTCCCTGCATGGCTTAAACCTGAATTACGTCAGCAATTATATGCCCTGCCAGACAGCTCCGGGCTTCTGTTACAACATTCTCCGAATCAGCCTGAATCTTTAATGATAGTGGAACGGGCTTTTACCGATATATGTATACAGTTTCAGCGCCAAAATACACAAAGCTACTGGAAAAATACTACAGAAATTAATTTTATTCCCGCTGTCAGCTCTTTGCATGCATTATGGCTATATGGTTACTATCAGTTACACCCACAAACACAGACACATTTATCCAAATCTTCCTCACCTGCTAACTGGTATACGGTTTCTTTTGTAGCCAATCAGCGCGGACAATTACAGGCAAGAATTATTCGGCTGCAGGAAGGAATATTGCAACATCCGCCTTACGGATTATTTGCTCATCCGCGTGCAGCAAAACGTGCATTATCTGACTGGGCACGCCGCTATGATCTGTGCCCAGCGGTACTGGATATTCTGCCGCAAAGCATCAGCACTCATGAGCCTTGTCCGAAACAGGCTGCTCATTTATGTGATGGTCACTGCCGTAAAGAAACAGCTATGGCTGACCAAAATGACAAAGTTATCCAATATGCGCCATTGTTACCGGTTTGCGACTGGGGCAAATGGCATCAGATACGTGTTACTGAAACAGATGCCGTAACTGATACGAATGTGACAATTGAGGCTCAGGCAGGCTGTATCCGGCTGGATGACCAGCACTGGTATTTTCATCCTCTTTTACCTAAACTACTTAAACAGCGATTGAAAAAACCGGAAAATATCGAATTTATACGCTAATTAAAATAAAAATCAGGCTGTAGCAAAAATTTTGCTACAGCCTGATTTTTTAATGCATTAAACCCTAATCAGGATTTACTCTGTTGTAAATCAACTGATTTTTCTGTTGACCCACCGTCACGTGTAGTATTTTTGCTTTTAGGATGTGTCAGCTGCTCGTGGCTATGTATCACATTAGGACCGATACGATCAGGTACCTGATCCGGCATGCCGTTAATTGGGATAACGGCCGCTTGCATCACATCAGTATAAGGCAAGGTCGAATCCGCATCTGTTTGCGGATTTTTATTTTCTGAACTGGTCATAAATGCCAAAGTGACACTTTTATCAGCACGTTTCTGTAGCAGTTCCTGCAAAGTATTTTTTTCCATCAATTGCTTTGCATCAATATTGAGTTGTTGCAATACTTTTTCATAGCAGCGGTTTAACTCATCTACAGCACTGGCCGTATGAATAAAATGCTGGTCTACCTGCTGACGATAACTGTCAAAGCTGGCTTTAACTGACTGATATTGCTGATTCTGACTACTGCGCCGCAATAACAGCCACATCAGCCCCATACCAAGCACCAAACCGATTATGGCAGCAATTAATACATACAACCAAACCTGACCATTCATGCTGTTTTCCTTTTCCTGTTGAATATCATATCTGACATCAGCTCCATGCAGATTACTTTATCATTGTGGTTAGCATAGCATAACGCATTCCGGATTATTATTGATTAAAGATTTAACTGTTTTATGCAATTTTATCTGAATATATTCAAGATTGAATCATAAGATGATATACAGTATCCGGCCAGTAATAACACCAGTAAACTAAAAATTGCTGCAATCAAATCATCCAGCATAATACCGAAACCGCCGTGTACCCGGGCGTCAAACCAGCGAATAGGCCATGGTTTTACAGCATCGAAGAAACGGAAAATAACAAAAGCAGCCAGCCACCATATCCATCCTGCCGGAATACAAAATAAAATCAGCATCATAGCAGCAATTTCATCCCAAACTATGCCCCCATAATCCTGCCGGCACAATGCTTGTTCAGTATAATCACAAATAAATATACCAACCAGAAACAGCAACAAAGCAAAAATGATATTCAGCCATAGAGGTAATCCCAACATAAGCCATAATGCGGCCAATGGAATGGCTGGTAGCGTCCCGAATGTACCGGGTGCTTTTGGCGCTAATCCCGTACCAAAACCAAAACCCAGCCAGCATACCGGATGCCGGCACAACCAGCGCCAGGTAGGTGTTACCGGTACAGTAGTCAAATCTTGTTCAGCCAAAATGGTCAAATCCTTGTTTAGATAAGCTGATAATATTGCCCGCATTATCTTTTAACTGCAATAGTCCTGATGCAGTAATAGCACCAATCCGTGTTATCGGTGTAACAGTAGTCTGAGCTGCTGTTAAAATTGCTTCACGTTGTACAGGAGGTGCAGTAAACACCAGTTCATAATCATCACCTCCGGCCAGCATCCATTGCCTTAATTGCTGCTCATCATCAGATATCTGCCGTAAAGTCTGTAAGCCGGGAATAGCATCGACATTCAACTGTGCACCCACATTACTCGCAGCCAGAATATGTCCGATATCCTGAGCCAGACCATCAGAAATATCCTGCGCAGCATGCGCAAGGGAGAGTAGCTGTCTTCCTAGTGCAACCCGCGGTTCCGGACGCAGACGTTTCTGTTCACACGTCTTATATACATCTGCGGGTAATTTTACTTTTCCCCAGTGCATATCCAATGCAGCGGCAGCCAGCCCCAACTGGCCGGACACCCAGATATCATCACCGATTTTTGCGGCATCACGCCGCAAAGCCTGTCCACTAGGTGTTTCACCAATAATATTAACATTAAATATCCAGTTACCTTTAGTGGTATCACCACCAATCAGTGTTACCCCAAAACGCGCAGCAAGAGCAAACAAAGCATCACAAAACGCTGTTAACCATTCTTTATTTAGCTCAGGCAGCGCTACACTAAGCAATGCCCAGCGCGGACTGGCTCCCATAGCGGCCATATCCGACAAATTAACAGCCAGTATTTTATGCGCCAGATCCCCCGGGGCAACATCCGGAAAAAAATGTGTTCCGCCTATCAGCATATCAGTACTGAAATGCAGATCATAGCCACTACGAGGTCTTATAATAGCGGCATCATCCCCAATACCCAGAATAAGTTGCTTATCCTGCTGCTGACGATGTAAATATTGACGAATAAAATCAAATTCATTCACGATAGACAGACTTTAGAATACAAATCAGATTCAGATTTTAAGATGTCTGCCTGAATCTTTCCAGAAAAGTCTATTTCCATAACCAGGCAGAGTTTATTGTCTTATCTAAAGATATCATTGCTTAGATTTAAAATAAATTTCTCCAATAATTAAAAAGTTATACAATCAATTCTAGATAAATCCATACAATAAATATATATGAATAAAACATTAAAAAACGATTTAACTGCCATTCATGAGCTTTTAGAAAATACTTTTCATCAATCTATCGACTTTCTAAACAACCTCGACAGTATGCCAACATGTTGCCAATTAACTCAGCAACAGCAAAATAGTTTGCCGCAACTGAATCTACCAGAGCAAGGTTATGGTGGATTAGCGGCCTTAAATCAATTTAATACTCAGTTTAAAGAGTTTATTGTTGCTTCAGGCGGTCCCAGATATTGGGGGTATGTAACCGGAGGCAGTACACCGGCTGCAATAATAGGCGATATTCTGGCCACTATTTACGATCAGAATACTCAGGCTATCAGCGGCGAGGGAGATGTATCTGCACGTATTGAAATTCACACAACTGATTTATTACTGGATTTATTCAATCTGCCAAGGGAATTTACCGGCGGATTTGTCACCGGCACGACCATGGCAAATTTTTCTGCGCTGGCTGTGGCGAGACAATGGTATGGCACTCAGTTTAAACAGGATATTGCTGCTGATGGTTTAATAAATCTGTCACTGCCAGTTATATCGGCTACCCCTCATTCATCAGTATTAAAATCATTAGCTATGCTTGGTTTAGGCAGAAATAACTTAATTACCATTCCTACTCTTTCAAATCAGCGTGAAGCCATTAATGTAGCCGAATTAAAACTGTTTATTGAAGATCGTTTCAAACATCAGCCATTTATTCTGGTTTTAAATGCGGGTACAGCCAATACAGCTGATTTTGATGCTATTGCGGAAATTATGGAGTTGAAGCATAGCTATAACTGTTGGATACATATTGATGCCGCCTTTGGAGCATTTGCCGCCTGCTCTTCACACTATCCACATTTACTCAATGGTTGGGAAATGGCTGACAGCATTGCCATAGATTGCCATAAATGGTTAAACGTACCTTATGAAAATGCCTGCTTTTTTATACGAAAAGAGCATTTCAGCTTACAGTTTAACCAGTTTAAAAACAGCAGTGCTCCTTATCTGGAAAATCAACTGGAAAATTTTAACTTTATGAATATCTTGCCGGAAAATTCCAGAAGACTAAAAGCATTACCAGTATTGTTCAGCCTGTTAGCCTATGGCAGAGAAGGGTATCGGTATATTGTGGATAATTCTATTGAGCTGGCTCAAGAATTTGGTAACTATATACGTAAAAGCAGCCATTTTGAATTATTGGCTGAAGTACGTTTAAATATTGTCTGCTTTAAAGTTACTGCTGCATACGATACCGCTGAATTTCTGCAAAAATTAAATAAAACTGGTCTTGTATTTATGACACCAACCACTTTTAATCATGAAAAAGGCATTCGTGCAGCATTTGTAAACTGGCGTACTACTATTGAAGATATTAAGTTAGTATATTCATTAATTGAAAACATTATCAATAGTAAATAATCTATAAAGAGATAAATATTTTTCTTAGGATAAAAACCATACATAATGCGTTTTTAATCCCATTTAACCTATAAAAATATTTATCTCTTTTAGAAGTTATACATATTATTGATTTAGCGTTTCTCAGTCTTCTATTTTTGTTTAAATACTTACTTTGGATAAAAATTCACTTATTATTTATTGCTTTGTAATTTTTTCGGCTAGCTATCTAATTTAAAGGGATACTTCGTTCTTAACTGCTTTAAGGCAACAGACCGCTTAACTCTCCCAGAAACCAGTTTACCCGTGGATCAGGCGTAGGACGGGTAACAGCAAAATGATTTACTATATTAGTCGCCTGCTGTGCCAGTAATGGCACCAGTTCACCTGTACGAACGTAAGGCTCAGCCATATCTTGTGACAAAAAACCAAGATGGCTGCCTGCGAGAATAAACAACAATGTTGCCCGCTCTTTATCTGCAGTAGCCGTAGTTACTCCGGCAGAAAAGCCAGCATTAGCGGGAAAATCAGCATAGGTACGTTTTACCCAGTGATATTCTTCAGCAAGCCGATTTAACGTTAAATCCTTAACTTTTGCAGCCGGATGTTCTGCATGACAATAAACATGTTCACGCTGCTCGAAAACTATCTGATATTGCAAATTTTTCAGCAGGCTATAGTAATAGCCGATACCAAAATCCATCTGATTATTGGCAATAGCGGTTTCGATATCATGTGGCGCACAAATATCAATAGTCAGACGCAGCTCCGGATAATGCTGATAGGCACTGGCAATGACCTGATTAAAAATACGCTGAAAATCAGGTGGTAAATACTCAACTAAGCCAATTCGCAACTTACCGGAAAGCACAGAACGATGCCATTTAATATTCTGTACTTCCCGATGAAACTCAGATGTTGCCTGTAAAAGTAATGTACAAGCTTCATATAATTGATGTCCGGCTTTAGTCAGCCCGAAACCGGAACGACCGCGCCGGCATAATATCACCCCCAGACTTTCTTCCAGATGCGCCAAATGCATACTGATTGCCGATTGTGACATATTCAGCCGTTTCTGTGCAGCAGTCACACCCTGACATTCAACAATGGCCACAAATGCCTGTAAAGCCTTCAAATCATGTTTAATCAAGGTATGCAACATCACTATTTCCCCTTATCAGAAATCAGCTCAAAACCGGAATAGATATGTCATCGTCACAGGCGGCAGACAGTACCTGATTTAAGACCGCAAAAAATTCACTGCCATCCCGTGCTGAAAGCCATTGACCGTTCTTACAGGCAAAATGATAACCACCACTTTTTGCTGCTATCCATAATTCCTGAGTAGCAGCATGCCGGTTTACAATAATCTGCTCTCCGCTTTCTGCTTCAATTGTGAGTACATTTCCGCCAGCTTCACAATCGAGATCCCAACCGCCTTCATCTATTTTTTCCTCAATATAGCCAAACAAATCATCACTATATTGCAAAAATTCACTTTCGTTCATCTTACTTACCATACCCCTGCATTTTATTACATTCACACTGTTATCTTGCCATATAATATGTTTAAATCCTAGTTTTATCCGTTCTGGCAGTACAGCTGTTCACTGCCAGCTTAACTACAATAGGTCAGATTAATGTTTCGTTTCTTCTTTTTAACTGTAATTGCAACCAGTTGTTTAGCGGCCTGTGGTTATAAGGGTGATCTTTATTTGCCAAAAGAGGGAGATAAAGCCAAATACGGACCTGTACAAACCGGACTGACTATTGATCCGATTGATCAGAAAAATTTACCTAAACATGACTAATTCCCTGAAATGTGAACAAGTACCCTACTCTGTACTGGCTGCACAGTATGGTACACCATTATATGTTTATAGCCAGAAAGCAATAACAGATGCTTTTAATCTTTATCAACAGGCTTTTGCCGATTTAAAACCTTTAATATGTTACGCAGTCAAAGCCAATGGAAATTTATCTATTCTGCGCTATTTTGCCAGTCTGGGCTGCGGTTTTGATATCGTTTCAGGCGGAGAATTAGAGCGGGTATTACTGGCTGGCGGAGCTGCCGACAAGATCATCTTTTCTGGTGTAGGCAAAAGCAGTGCTGAAATTGAATTTGCCCTGAAAAACAATATTCGCTGTTTTAATGTTGAATCACTGGCTGAGCTGGAACGTATTAATAGTATTGCCCAGCGTCTGAATAAAATTGCTCCGGTATCATTGCGTATTAATCCTGATGTTGATGCTCATACCCATCCATATATTTCTACTGGGTTAAAAGCCAATAAATTCGGAATTGCCAGTCAGGATGCATTAGCAGCATATCAGCTTGCTGCTACGTTACCGCACTTAAAAATCACAGGAATTGACTGTCACATTGGCTCACAACTAACTGATTTATCACCTTTAATCGAAGCATTACAACGATTATTAGTACTAGTAGACAAACTAGACGAACTGGGAATCCGGATAGAGCATATTGATTTGGGTGGTGGCATAGGTATTGTTTATCAAAACGAAAATGTGCCTGATCTGAATGCTTATGCAGCAGCAGTCAGCAAATTGTTATCTGGGCGTAACCTGCCATTAATACTGGAACCCGGGCGCAGTCTGATTGGTAATACCGGCAGTTTGCTCACTACAGTTGAATACATTAAACAAGGTGAAGAAAAGAACTTTGTGATTGTAGATGCGGCCATGAATGATCTTATGCGACCTTCACTATATCAGGCCTATCACAATATTATTAACGCCAGTCCGACAACAGTAGATAAATTTGTTGCTGATGTCGTCGGACCAATTTGCGAAACCGGAGATTTTCTGGCCAAAGATCGAACTATTGCAGCTAAAGCAGGTGATTTACTGTTAATACAAAGTGCCGGGGCATATGCTTCCAGTATGGCAAGTAACTATAACACTCGCTGTCGTGCCGCTGAAGTATTGGTTAATGGTACAGAACATCATCTGATTCGTCAGCGAGAAACAATTGACAGTCTGTTGGCTACCGAAACAGCATGCTTATGAATAATTCATACTTATTGTAATAATGAAGCACAAGTATAGCGTCATCTGCCAGTATTTTTGCACAGACGCTATGCTAATTTTATGTTACTCGCTGAAAAAGCTTTTCAGATATTGAATATTCTCCAGCTGATATTACTACTTTATAAGTACGATAGAAAAATTCGTTGTATTATCCAAACTAAAATTAAAAAATAATTTTAAAATCAAATAAGATAAATATATTTTAACAATTAAGCAGATATCATCTAAAAAGGTCAGATTAATGTCCTGGAAATTTTCCCGACGTGCGCAAAATTTAAAAAGCTCAACCATCAGAGAAATCCTTAAAGTCACCGAACAGACAGATGTTATTTCATTTGCAGGCGGCTTACCGGCACCAGATACATTTCCATTATCAGAAATCAAACATGCAGCGAATGCCCTACTGGAGAACCAGGATATTTATGGTGCACTACAATATGGACCAAGTGAAGGCTATACACTTTTACGGCAATGGATAGCTAATTATTTATCAGAACGTGATCATGTATCTGTCAGTAGTGATGAAGTTCTGATAGTAACTGGTTCACAGCAGGCATTGGATTTAATCGGGAAAGCACTAATTGATACTAACGATACAGTATTGGTAGAAACTCCGACTTATCTTGGGGCATTACAATCCTTTAATCAATACAATCCCGAATATGTAGCTATTGCCAGTGATAATGAAGGCTTAATTCCTGAAACTATTGATAATGAACTGGCAAGCTCTGCAAAATTTCTATATAGTATTCCAAACTTTCAAAACCCTACCGGACGTCGGTTACCATTACACCGGCGACAGGCTTTAGTCGCAAAAGCAAAACAGAATAATTTATTGCTGATTGAAGATGATCCTTATGGCGATTTGGATTATCAGGGTCAGCGTTTGCCTGCTTTATATACGCTGGCACCAGAAAACACTGTTTATTTAGGTTCTTTTTCCAAAATTTTAGCGCCGGGACTCCGCTTAGGATATTTGGTTGCGAATAAGCAATTCATCAGTAAACTGCTTCCGCTAAAACAGGCTTCGGATTTACATACCCCTAGCCTGACTCAGTACATTGCTTATCAGGTTCTTAGTAAAAATAATTTTCTCAATCATCATATTCCGAAAATCCGCCAGCTCTATAATGCCCGCTGCCAGTATATGTTGCAATCATTAGCACAGTATATGCCCAAAGAAGTTAGCTGGAATCAACCTGAAGGAGGTATGTTTATCTGGGTTGAATTACCTGAATATATTAATGCTACTGAATTACTCAAAGAAACCATTGCTCAAAAAATAGTTTTTGCTCCCGGTGAAACTTTCTATGTACACGGTGAAAAAAATAATTGTTTAAGGCTGGCTTTTGTAACTGTTTCAGAAGAAAAAATCGATACAGGGATAAAAAAAATGGCAGATATAATTAAACATCACATTCAACAACAATTGCTGTGAAATATTAGCAAACTGCATTAATCTGTTTTTTCCACCACAGCCAATACCCAGTATGGTATTGGTTTTTTTATGGCTTAAACTATTAATTAAATACTCTGCACACCAATTGAAACTGGCTAATAAATTCTGCATTAATGGAAGAATCATTAACCGCAAAATATCCACCTCACCTGTCACAGCACAGATTTTTCCTAAAATTCTGGATTGGTTATTCTAACCTGTTCAATTACCCGAATTAAGAATAAATAAAAAACGGACTGGATAATATCCAGTCCGTTTTAGTAATTCAATTAATTATTGAACTTTAATTTCAACATCAACACCAGCTGGCAAGTCCAGTTTCATCAATGCATCAGTGGTTTTATCAGTCCAGTCGATAATGTCCATCAGACGCAGGTGAGTACGAATTTCCAACTGTTCACGTGAAGTTTTATTCACATGAGGAGAACGCAGCAGATTAAAACGTTCGATTTTGGTTGGCAGAGGAATCGGACCTTTTACCACAGCGCCAGTACGTTTGGCAGTGTCTACGATTTCCTGAGCAGAACGATCAATTAGAGCGTAGTCATAAGCTTTCAGACGAATACGGATTTTCTGGTTTTTCATATCTATATTCTTCCTGATTAAGCGATAACTTTAGCAACCACACCGGCACCAACTGTTCGGCCACCTTCACGAATCGCAAAGCGTAAGCCTTCTTCCATCGCAATCGGATGAATCAGTTCTACGTCTATCGTTACATTCTCTCCCGGCATTACCATTTCCACACCTTCCGCCAGGCTTACTGCGCCAGTTACGTCTGTTGTACGGAAATAGAACTGCGGACGGTAGTTCGCAAAGAACGGTGTATGACGACCACCTTCTTCTTTGCTCAGTACGTATACTTCTGCTTTGAATTTGGTGTGCGGAGTGATGCTGCCCGGTTTTGCCAGTACCTGACCACGTTCTACTTCTTCACGTTTGGTACCACGCAGCAATACACCTACGTTATCACCTGCCTGACCCTGATCCAGCAATTTGCGGAACATTTCAACGCCAGTACATGTGGTTTTCTGGGTGTCTTTCAAACCAACGATTTCAATTTCATCACCTACATTGATTACACCGCGTTCTACACGACCAGTAACCACGGTACCACGACCTGAAATTGAGAATACGTCTTCAATCGGCAACAGGAATGGTTTGTCTACTGCACGTTCCGGTGTAGGAATGTAGCTGTCCAGTGCATCTGCCAAAGCCATAATTGAAGCTTCACCGATGTCTGACTGGTCACCTTCCAGTGCTTTCAGAGCTGAACCTTTAATCAAAGGAACATCATCACCCGGGAATTCGTAGCTTGACAACAGGTCACGAATTTCCATTTCTACCAGTTCCAGCAATTCTTCATCGTCAACCATGTCACATTTGTTCATGTAAACGATAATGTAAGGTACACCTACCTGACGG
The DNA here is from genome assembly GCF_016100875.1 of Snodgrassella sp. W8124. Classification (NCBI taxonomy): domain Bacteria; kingdom Pseudomonadati; phylum Pseudomonadota; class Betaproteobacteria; order Neisseriales; family Neisseriaceae; genus Snodgrassella; species Snodgrassella sp. W8124. Next base: position 96,028 of record NZ_JACFRP010000003.1, on the reverse strand, counting down.
GCTAACAGGATGTGCTCACGGGTTTGTGGCATCGGACCGTCGGCTGCAGAAACCACCAGAATCGCGCCGTCCATCTGGGCAGCACCGGTAATCATGTTTTTCACGTAGTCAGCGTGTCCCGGGCAGTCAACGTGTGCATAGTGACGTTCTGCGGTTTCGTATTCTACGTGTGATGTATTAATGGTAATACCACGGGCTTTTTCTTCCGGGGCATTGTCAATCTGATCATAAGCTTTGGCTGCACCACCAAATTTCTGGGACAGAATGGTACACATTGCAGCTGTCAAAGTGGTTTTACCATGGTCAACGTGACCAATGGTGCCAACGTTTACGTGCGGTTTGCTCCGCTCGAATTTTTCTTTAGCCATGGCTACTTCCTATCTAAAGATGATTAGGTTTATCAATTCTAATGGTGCCCATGGACAGAATTGAACTGTCGGCCTCTCCCTTACCAAGGGAGTGCTCTACCCCTGAGCTACATGGGCATACGGTAGGTATTTACTTATCTGGAGCGGGTGAAGGGAATCGAACCCTCACCGTAAGCTTGGAAGGCTTCTGCTCTACCATTGAGCTACACCCGCATACTCACTTAAAAAACTACAAGTAAGACTGGAATTTTGGTGGAGGGAGAAGGATTCGAACCTTCGAAGCTTTCGCAACAGATTTACAGTCTGCCCCCTTTGGCCGCTCGGGAATCCCTCCAAAAGAGAACGGCATGATAATGTTCATTTGCCACTTCGTCAAGTCTATTCAGCATTTTTTTTTGCTTAAAATAGTAATCAACTGTTTCAAATACATTTCATGCTTGGAAAAATTTACTCTTTTTCCGCCATTAGCTGCTGATATTTTGCTTCCAGCTCTTCTTCGCTTTCCGGATGTTCTTCATCAATAATGATACAGTCTACCGGGCAAACCTGCTGGCATTGCGGCTCATCATAATGGCCGACACACTGTGTACAGCGCTCAGGGGTGATTTCATAAATCTCATCACCCTGATAAATAGCGTTGTTCGGGCACTCAGGCTCACATACATCGCAGTTAATGCACTCATCTGTTATCAAGAGTGACATGTTTTTCCTTTATCGTTAAATTTAACTCTAAACCGTTGGGCGCGGATTATAGCACTATTTTGTTTTCTCTCCTGCAATCCGGTCTTTCTCCCTACTCAGTATCAATTTTATGATAAGTTAATAATTCAAAACGACTTATACCTGACTTTCCTTGTTTAAGTACCTCCCAGCCAGCTGGAAGTACAGGTAATGTGTTACTTTCCATGTATACGCGCGCATTCGGAAGCAAATGTAATGAAACAACCTCCAGCAGTTCATGCCATTGCTGCCAGACATACGGCGGATCGAGAAATACTATGTTAAATTGCTGGTGATTATTTATGAGAAAACTGTGTGCTTCTGTACAGATAAGCTCTATCTGCCCAAAATTCAATTGCTGCACATTACTTTTTATTGCTGCCGCAACCTGACGATTTTTTTCTATCATAGTAACTTTGGCAGCATTTCGTGAGGCAGCCTCCAGCCCCATTACCCCACTACCGGCAAAAAGGTCCAGAACTGCCATTCCGGTTAAATCCTGTCCCAGCCAGTTAAACAATCGTTCACGCACGCTATCTGCAGTCGGACGCAGTCCTTCGGCTGCCGGAAATGTTAATTTACGTCCGCGATGAGTACCGCCAATAATGCGTACCTGATTGCGATGCTGATACTGTACTTTTGCCACGTATACTCACTCCGATAAAAAAAGACTTTCAGGCATTCTGAAAGTCTTGATACATCTAATTTCTTAAAGCAGCCTGATTTATTCTTTTGGTGCAGGTGGTTCAATCTGCTCGGTATAACCGCACTCTTTTTGCGGACACACTTTTTCAGTTCCACGCCGCTTAGTTGTTTTGATGGTCATTATTGGCCAGCCACACTGCGGACAGCTTTCTTTAACCGGCGGATTCCAGACAGCATAATCACAGTCCGGATAAGTATTACAACTATAAAATAATTTACCATAACGGCTTTTACGCTCAATCAGACTGCCTTTATGACATTTAGGGCACTCAATACCAGTGTCTTTTGGCTTTTCAAGCGGTTCAATATATTTACATTTAGGGTAATTGGAACAACCGATAAATTTGCCGTAACGTCCGCGTTTATATACCAGTTGTCCTTCACACTTCGGACAAACCCGCCCTTCTACAACTGTCGGTTCTTCCGCTGCCTTTGCTGCTTCCTCGGCTGTTTCATTAACATTGCGGGTGTAGTCACATTCCGGATAACCGCTGCATGCAATAAAACGCCCGCGCTTACCAAATTTAATTTGTAATTGGTGGGTTCCGCATTTAGGACAGATTTCATCCAGATTTTCGGCAGTTAATTCTGCGCGGGGTATATCTTCCTTAGCTTTGATTTCTTTATCAAAGCCTTTCCAGAACTGCTGCATTACGGGTTTCCATTCCCGTTTACCGCCGGCAATGTCATCCAGCTGATTTTCCAGTCTGGCAGTAAAGTTATAATCCACATACTGACCAAAATGTTCGGTCAGAAATTTATTAACCACTTCACCGGTATCAGTGGGCATAAAACGCTTCTGTTCCAGAGTAACGTATTCCCGCTCTTTTAGTGTGGAAATAATACTGGCATAGGTTGATGGACGACCAATACCATACTCTTCCAGTGCTTTAACCAGACTGGCTTCAGAATAACGCGGTGGTGGCTGGGTAAAATGCTGCTCGCCAAAAATCCTGTCAACCGGCAAACTCTCACCCTCATGAAGTTCAGGCAATTTTTTGGCATTCTCATCTTCTTCGCTGTCGTCTACACCCTCTTCATAGACACTGAGGAAACCGGCAAAAGTTTGTACCTGACCGGTTACTCTGAAGATACCTTTACCCACAACAATATCAACACTGGTAGTATCAAAGCGTGCAGGCGCCATCTGACAGGCCACTGCCCGCTGCCATATCATCTGATACAGGCGAAACTGGTCGGCAGTCAGAAATGGTTTTACTGCTTCCGGCGTACGATACACTGAGGTAGGACGAATAGCCTCATGTGCTTCCTGTGCATTTTTAGATTTGGTTTTGTATATTTTGGGCGATGAAGGTAAAAATTCATTACCGATTTTGTTGTCAATATAATGACGTATTTCTGTTACAGCTTCATCTGAGAGACTAACCGAATCGGTACGCATATACGTAATCAGACCCACAGCTCCTTGTCCGACATCCACACCTTCATATAACTGCTGTGCGGTACGCATGGTACGATCAGTAGTCATACTCAGCTTACGTACTGCTTCCTGCTGCATAGTCGAGGTGGTAAATGGAGCAGCAGGATTACGGCTGCGCTTTTTCTTTTCTACGTTAGATACATGTGCTGGCTGACCGGCCAAAGCTGAAACGATACCTTGCTGACGTTCTTCATCAGGAATGTCAAATTGTTCCAGCTTCTGCCCCTGCCAATGGGTTAATTTAGCGGTAAATTTAGTACGTGCTTTATGGCTGTCAAGGTGTACAGTCCAGTATTCCTGTGCAGTAAACTCGCGGATTTCCTCTTCTCGTTCACAAATCATGCGTAATGCCGGGCTTTGTACTCTGCCAGCAGATAAACCACGACGAATTTTTTTCCACAATAAAGGTGACAGATTAAAACCCACCAGGTAGTCCAGTGCCCGTCTTGTCTGCTGTGCATCTACCAGCGTTTGTGACAATTCACGCGGATGGGCTACTGCATCCAGTACAGCTTTTTTGGTCACTTCATGAAACACTACCCGCTTTGGCTGCAGGTTTTTCAGACCGCGTTTGGATTTCAGTATTTCCTGCAAATGCCATGAGATGGCTTCACCTTCCCTATCCGGGTCGGTAGCCAGATACAATGCATCAGCCTCTTTAGCTGCAGCCACAATTGCATCGAGATGTTTGGCATTACGACTTACTAACTGGTATTTCATAGCAAAGTCATTTTCCGGATCCACTGCACCGCTTTTGGGAACCAGATCACGCACGTGACCGTAGGAAGCGAGAATTTCAAAATCGCTACCTAAATATTTCTTCAGCGTTTTCGCTTTAGATGGAGATTCAACAATCAACAGGTTTTTTGCCATTAGTTCAGGCTCACATTCGTAATTTAAATATTTGTGATATGTTGTTAGTCTGGATTATTCTAATAAATACATTTGAACAATGCAAAAAGCTTTCAGACACGCTGACTGAAAGCTTTCAAGCAACTGTATCGCTTCAGTAACTTACTGCATGACGGCTTCACCATTGAGCGCAGCCATTAATTCATCACCTATCAGCACCGGTAATTCTGAGCGGTGTGCCCATAACACCAGTAAAGCTAATACTTTAGCATGATCCACCGTAATATCTTCGTATGGTAAGTTCATCAGGGCATTGAGTACAAATTCACGCTGCTCCGGATTAAGAGCACCATTCTGCTCCAGAAAATGTACCAGTCCACGCACTTCAAGCGGAAGCGCATCGAGCTCTTCATTATTATAAATGCGTGATCCAGTGCTATTGCGTAACTTTTCTGCCGGAATTAATGGTTCAAAACGCAAATCGTCCAGACAGGATAAAGCGTCGCCGATTTCTTCATCATTAAAACCGACTTCTTCCAACAATACGCCTAAGTCTTTACGCGGTGGAAATGCATCAACGTCTTGAAAGTGCTCAATCAAAAACGCTATTACATCAATCATTTGCTTTCCTCTCAAGATTTAATGCGTTGATAACAACCGCCTGGCAGAGTGGTAATCCAGCCACCAAGCTCCAATGTCACGAGATGAGCATACACATCTGTAGCAGCCATGCCAAGTGCTGTAACTAACATATCCGGATGCATTATGCCGTAACCCAGTCCGTCCAGCACCTGCTGCTCCATCGGGTTAAGTATACAATCTGGTGAATGAACTGATAATGAATCTTCTGAACTATCAGTATTTGTAGATGATTTACTTATATCATCAGTTTGCAGATGAGGACGATTGCTATATGATTGCAAATCTTTTTTTTGCAAGAGGCGTGGACATTCCTGCAAAATATCTTCCAGATTTTCTACTAATTTGGCACCTTGTTTGATTAATGCGTGGCAGCCTTTACTTAAAGGGTTATCAATAGAACCCGGTATCGCCATAACTTCCCGCCCCATTTCTCCAGCCAGTCTTGCAGTAATCAATGAGCCCGATTCAGTTGCGGCTTCAACTACCAGCGTACCCTGACTAAGTGCAGCAATCAAGCGGTTACGTCGCGGAAAATTTCCGGGCGAAGGACGAGTAGCCAAGGGAAATTCAGAAATAATACAGCCATGAGCAGCAATTTGTGTGGCTAAATTTTTGTTACGTGCCGGATATACTCTGTCAATACCTGTACCCCAAACTGCCACTGTTGTACCCATTGCCTGCAAAGCACCCTGATGTGCTGCTGTATCTGCGCCACTAGCCATACCTGAAATAATTGTTACACCTTTGTGAGCCAGCGCAGCAGCAAAATCACGAGTAATGCGCATGGCTTGTGGTGTAGCATGCCGACTGCCAACAATTGATAAAGCGGGTTGATGCAAACACTGGCTATCACCACGAACAAACAATAATGGAGGCGGTGTTAAACCCTTGGTCAGCATTGCCGGAAAATCATTATCTGCCAGTAGTAATAAACGTGCATCAGTATGCGCTTGCTCCCATTCTATAGCTGCTTCAGTTGCCTGTTTTGCTACATCACTATGCCAATATTTACCGGCTTGCTGGTGAAAAAAAGGAGTTACTTCAGCAACAGATGCACTCAGAGCATTTTGTGCAGAACCAAAATATTTAATTATACGAAGAAAAGTTTCAGCACCAACAAACGGAGTCAATGCCAATTCAATCCAGGCAAGGCGTTCTTGTGTATCCATATTATAGTTTTAGCATTTATTACATTTAATTATGGCAAAAGAAATATAAATAAACAATTCCTATTAATTTTTATTATCAATTTACTTAATTATTTTCTATTTATTATTTTAATATCATTTAAAAGTGTATCGAATTATTTTGAATAATAATGAAAAATTATTAACTATGTGTGCATTTTAATCTATACATAGCCAGATACAGTAACGAAATATTATGAAACTCAAAATTGCAGCAGATTGAGTTGAAAGACATCAGAATGAAAAACTTATTTTATATAATGTCTGATTACTCCCAAGCAGTTATAAAAACATTGAATTCTTATGCTAAATAAATTTTTTAAATCTTGGCTGATAATATTGATCTACTTGTTGGAGTGTCTACCAGTATTTCGAAATCTTAACGATTTATACTTTATTCATGAATTTGTGAGTAAAATTAGAAATACATTAATTTTTCAATTAAGCTAACAGATATAAGAACTATAAAACACAATAATCCCTGTCAATTCAATTATATTTGTAAAACTTATCAAATAAAATACCTAATTGCTGCTTAAAAACAGAAAGATTATTTTTATCTGAATCCAGACATAAGCCACAAATTAATGATTAAATAGTCATTATATTGTTTATATCATAACTATTTAGTTCTTTACTTAATTTGCCGACATTAAAGTTTTTCTAAATAAAAATTATTAGAGAACATATTTTAAGCGTAAAATCAGACATAATTTCTAATAACGCTTTTATTTATTATAAAAAAATGTTGCACTATATTCACAATTTTGAAATACAAACTGACAAAGTCATAAATTATTTTCAATTAAATTGCATTTATTGCTTGAAAATTAACTCTTTTAGTATAAAAATATCAATTCTTTTAAAATATTTACTTTTAAGGAATGAAATGTTTAAAAAACTATTAGCTGTATCATTATTAAGTTTTGCATTAGTTGGTTGTGGTGGTGATGATGGTCCTAAAATTGATTTTACAACAGTAGAAACTTATACCAGTTCTGTACAAGCAGCTACTGAAAAATTAAGTGATACAGATAAAGCTGCTTTTGCTCGTGCACTTGTTAATGTAACAGCTAAAGCGGCAACTAATCCTGCCAATAATCGCAATGATGCTAAAATAGCTGAAGAACTTAAAAGCAAACTTAATGGTAAAACAGCTAAACAAATTATCAGTGAATATGATAAATAATTTTAACTGATTAGCTCTAAAGCCCGCATCAGCGGGTTTTTTTATAAATAAATTCAACCTCATTGCATAATTTATTTATAATACATATTATTATACACTCAATTAGCATTATTTTTAAGTTAAATTACTTTTCATTATGATAATTTAGTTTATTTATAATTTAGTTGATTACAGTTATTTTTTAATTTCCTGAACAAATTTTATATACTTACGGTAATAGAATAGTATATTGTGGTGTCTAGTGATTAAGTTAAAACTTAAAGAAGTAAAAAAGACTTATCAACTAAATAGGTTAAAGTTGCTTACTATATTATTGATAATATCCAAGCACTCAAGAATATGAGTATCCAAACTTTTTATTTCTGTATATTATCAGTAAATAAAATAGAGAAGAGAATAAAAATAGCACAAAGTTGAAATTATAAAACACTGACAGAAAATATAAACTACTATAAATACAGATATATTTATTACTGATTTATTTGCATAACTAAGCATATTTTATATTTAAATTATTGTTTTTTTATTTTAAAAAATAAATCAGCTAAAAATTTCAAACACTCCCAATTTAAATAATAACATTTATTTAACAAAATATTTGCATTACAATGCAATTCTTACAAAATAGTATGGAGTGTACATATTTTGTTTAAAGACAATGAACTACTAAATAAAAACTTAGTTCCCATTAAAATTATTTCCACCGGAACTGCTTTACCTCCGGATAGAATTGAAGCTGCAGATCTGGATAAAAAGCTGAACAAACCGGCAGGTTATACGCTGAAACGTTCCGGCATTCTTTATCGTTATCATGCTGACCATCATTTAAAGCAGGCTGATTTAGCAGCAGCAGCCATTAATGATGCGCTAACTCGTTGTAATATTTCAGCAGAATCTATTGATTTACTGATTTCAGCCTGTGCACTTCCTGTCCAGGCCTTACCGTATACAGCAGCACATATTTTAAAAGCCAGCACGTTATCCAAAACCATTGCTAACTTTGATGTTAATACCAGTTGTGTGAGTTTTATCAGTGCACTACAGGTAGCAGCAGGTCTGTTAAATACCGGAGCTTATAAGCGCATCGCTATTGTTTCGGCAGATTTAGCATCACGTGGTCTGAACTGGCAGGATGAAGAGTCGTCTTTAATCTTTGGAGACGGCGCTGCTTGTGCCATTGTCGAAAAAGGCGATGGTTATAGTGGTATTCTTGCCTGTTTATTAGAAACACATACTAATGGCATTGATTTTTGTGAAATCAGCGGTGGCGGTAGCCGTCGGAATATTAAAACCGGCATGGATGAAAATGATTGCCTTTTCCGTATGCAAGGTAAACCACTATTCAGACTGGCATCTGCTTTGATTGAACCATATTTAGCTCGTTTATTAAATCAGGCTAACTTAACTCTCTCTGATATAGCTACGGTTATTCCTCATCAAGCCAGCCATTTATCACTGGAACACATGCGTAAACGGCTTACTATTCCTAACGAATCGATAATTGATATTTATCGTTTTCGAGGTAATCAGGTAGCCGCATCAATTCCCAGTGCATTGCATGAAGCGGTAATCACCAATCGTTTTAACCCGGGGAAACCAGCTATGCTAATAGGTACTGCTGCAGGGCTAACCCTAGGCGGGATGATTCTGCTGCCATGAAATTTTTAGTGACTGGCGCAACCAGTGGTTTGGGGCGCAATGCAGTAGAATGGTTACTGACACAAGGCCATCAGGTTCATGCCACGGGTCGTAATCAAATAGCGGGAAAAGAGCTGACAACACTCGGTGCAAAATTTACTGTACTGGACTTAGTTACCGCAACTGATACGGATTATCTTCAACTTCTTTCTGATTGTGATATTGTCTGGCATTGTGCAGCTTTATCTTCCCCATGGGGAAGATATGAATGGTTTTATCAGGCCAATACCGTTGTTACTGCACGTTTAGCTCAGTTTGCCGGAAAATCTGGTATTAAACGTTTTATTCATATATCAACACCTTCAATTTATTTTGATTTTCAATCTCATCAGAATATTACTGAAGATTATCTTGCTGAACATTTTGCAAATCATTATGCAAATACCAAATATGAAGCAGAAAAACGCATTCAGGAATGCGTAAAGCTTTATCCGGATACTGTTTATTTAATCTTAAGACCACGAGGCATTTTCGGTCCTCATGACAGAGTGATTATTCCCCGTATACTGGCATTATTAAACCGTACCGGAGGTATTTTATATTTGCCTGGTGGCGGTCAGGCTTTTGTAGACCTTACCTTTGTTCTTAACGTCGTTCATGCCTTGTACCTGGCCTCTGATAAGCAGAATATTCAGTCTGGTAATGCTTTTAATATTACCAATCAGCAACCCTGCAAACTTGATGACCTAATTCATTTATTATTAAAAGATCAGTTAAATCTTCACTACAAAACCCGGTCACTACCCTACAGATTATTATATGGCACAGCTGCTTTGCTTGAGGGTATCGCATCATTAACAAACAAAGAACCGGCACTAACCCGTTACAGTGTCGGTACGCTCTATTTTGACATGACTTTAAGTCAGAAAATGGCGATTGAACGTTTAGATTATCAGCCTCTATATAATATGAATGAAAGTATACATCTGACAGCACAATGGTTACAGCAAAGCGGGCATGTATAAATGGCCAGAATTACCCCGTTCAAAGCCGGATATTGTACTCATATTGCTTGCATGGCCATGCGCGGAGCAGGTTTTAACGTGTGTCAGTTCCCAGCACGCGCCTGGCTTATTGAAGTTGATGGATACCGCTGGCTATGGGACACTGGCTATGCTGACTATTTTAAGCAATATACACAAACAGGTATCTTTAAACTTTATCAGAAAACCACACCTGTCTATCTCAATAAAGGGGAATCTCTTAAAGAGCAATTTATTACCTTGGGTATTGATCTTGCAAGTATCCAAAATGTCATTATTTCACATTTTCATGGCGATCATATCGCCGGACTGAAAGATTTCACTCACAGCCATTTCATCTGCTCACAACAGGGCTGGAAAACACTCAAACCTTTACGCGGTTTTTTTGCTCTTAAACAAGGATTTGTACCTGATCTTATTCCGTCTGATTTTGAACAGCGGGTGAGTTTTGTAGAACATTTTGAAATTTGTCAGCTTGCTCCTGAACTTGCTCCTTTTACTCAGGGCTACATCTTGCCAAACAGTAAAGAACAAGTGATTTTAGTTCCTTTACCAGGCCATGCTGTCGGCCATATTGGTGCATTTATTTTAACTGATAAGGGCTGGACGCTGTTAGCCAGTGATGCTGCATGGGTCAAAGAAAATTATCAAGATTTAAGAAAGCCATCTCGCTTTGCCCAATTGATTATGGCTGATTCCAGAGCCTTTGAAAACACTCTTAATCAGCTCCATCAACTCTCTTATCATCCTGACGTGACCATTTATTTAAGCCATGAAGGTGAGGAATGAGGCTACTAAAAATACTTTGGTACTACTGGCGCACAAAACACTTAATATTTAAACAGCGCGCTGATCTTGAAGCATATCAAATTAAACAGCTAAAAAAATTTAAACAGCGTGTGTTAACCAAAAGCCCTTATTTCAGCCAATTCATTAATCAGCCGTTTGAATCATGGCCTTTAATGAATAAGCAGCTGATGATGGCACATTTTGATCAAATGAATATAGAGAATCTTACTTGTGATTCATTATTAGCCTTGGCTCAGCACAGCGAACAACAGCGTGATTTTAGTGCCAGAATGGGTAAATTCAGTGTGGGGTTATCCTCGGGAACATCAGGGCAACGTGGCCTATTTGTTGTGAGTCCGAGAGAGCAACAAATCTGGGCAGGCGGAATACTGGCAAAAATGTTACCTCGCGGATTACTGACTAAAGAACGGCTTGCATTATTTTTAAGAGCCGACAATCATCTCTATCACAGTACTAACAGCCATTGGTTAACTTTTCGTTTTTATGGTCTGTTTGATAATTTTCAACAACAGATCCAATCGCTTAATGAATATCAACCTACCATCATCGTGGCACCGGCACAAGTATTGCGTGCACTGGCAACAGAGAAGCTTAATGGCAGGCTGACAGTAAATCCGGTTCTGGTGATATCTGCTGCTGAAGTTCTTGAAGAGCAGGATAAACAAATTATCAAACAGGTCTTTAATCAGTTGGCTGAAGTTTATCAGGCTACCGAAGGCTTTCTTGCAGCTACCTGCCCGCTTGGTACGCTTCACTTGAATGAAGAGTTCATCTATATCGAACCGTGCTGGTTAGACGAAAATCGTTTTATACCGATTATTACTGATTTTACTCGTGAAACCCAACCCATTGTACGTTATCAGTTAGATGATATTTTAGTCCGGCGCCAAACTCCCTGCCTTTGTGGCCGGCAAGGGATGGCAATTTCACATATTGAAGGGCGATGCGATGATCAGCTATTACTCCCCGATCAGCAAGGAAATCCGTTAACTATTTTTGCTGACTATTGCAGTCGCGTGATTGCCAATAATTTACCATTAACCAGTGATTATCGTCTGATTCAGCATCAGGATAACAGTATTGAGCTGATTGCCTGCTGTTCACTCGCACACTTAAGCCAATGCCAACAGGCATTAACTGCACATTTTATTCAGCAAGGTGCCAATGTTACTCAGCTAAAGTGGAAACTCTTGTCTGTTACCACGATACCTGCCGAATTTTCGCAAAAAAGGCGGCGAATTATTCGCGAGCGAGGGGTTCAATGAAACACTTCTGGATGCGATGCGTTTATTTATTTACCAGTTGGGGGGTGGTCGGAATGGCTTATCATGGTTCAGCCAGTTTGCAACATGAACCGAGTTTACTTTCACCATCAATAATCGATAAATGGATTGAATTTACACCTCATGCTATCTGGGCTTATCTCTCATTTTTTTTAATTATTCCAATTTGCTTTTTTATTGCCCCTTATAAACGCCTAGGCTGGATGTCTGGCTGTTTTGTACTTAGCGGGATTCTGGCTGCTCTGTGTTACCTTATTTTTCCAACCACGATGATATATCCGGTCGATAACGGTAGTTCTGTCAGTTCATGGTTACTGGCAAAACTGATTGAAATTGATGATTCAGTAAACTGTTTTCCCTCATTGCATGTTACCTTAACATCTCTTGCTATCTGGGGTGCATTAAACAAGTTTCACCCTCTGCGCAATATAATTTTACTACTATGGGGAATGACTATAGTCTTATCGATCATCCAGCTTCGGCGACATCTCTTTATTGATTTTATTGGTGGCATTGTACTGGCGCTGATAGCGGGTTGGAGTGTGCGTTATGGATTTAAACGTTTGATTAAACGACCCTAGCCTTATAGGAACATGATAAAGTTTACTTTCATCTACATTTGCCGTTAGTGCAGTTAGGCTGAGCCACAACGATTTAATATTCGCAAAGATGTTTTGTCATTTATATATTGGTGTTAAAGCCAATTCTATCATTGCATAATGCTCTTTTTAATTTATTCACATAATATTTAAATTAAATAATTTTACAATTATGACAAATATATTAAATGAATATTCCCCCGTTTACAATAAGCTAATTAGCTTTTAAAAATATAATTCTTATCTAATATTCTTTATATATAAAACTATTAATTTATGATATAGGATTATCATTTATTTATAATGTAAATCTTTAGATTAAATTTATAATATATATTAATTTATGTTTATTTTTGTAAATTTAATATATATACTTAGTTTAGGAAATTTTATGATTCCTGATACTGATTAGATTTTCAGATAAGAATTAAAGGTATTGATATGCTAACGCCTCTTAAATTTAAAGATTTTCTGCATCCGCGTCCTGCTCCATCAGGCATAGATGTAGACTGTAAATTAAAACATTTTGCTATTATTACTTACGCGATTGATGCAGAGAGATTTGCAGGATTATTTCCATCACGTTTTCAGCTGGATAGTGTCATAATTAATGGTGAGCAAAAAGGCTTGTTATCAGTAGTACCTTTTATAGATGTTGATTTCACTTCAGCCGTTTATCCGTTCCCTGTTTTTACCATGGGGCAAACCAACTATAGAATTTATATTATAGATACCACTACTGGTGAACGCTGTGTCTGGTTTTTGGGCACAACTCTGGATTCCTGGACGATTATGGTACCCCGGAATGTATGGAAATTACCCTGGCATCGGGGCAAAATAAGTTTTAATTGTCACTTTGACCCACTTTCCAAATGTTACCAGCATTATGAAATGCATACACAGTCTGACTGGGCACCTGCACAGGTACAATTAAGCCAGCAGCCAGACCAACAATTTCATTTTCAGGGGTTTCCTGATAATGAAACTGCACTGGTATATCTGACTCATCCACTGGCCGGCTTCTACTACCGGCGTAATGGCAAATTGGGAACTTACCGTGTTAGGCATGATCGACTAGACGTAAAGCCGGCAAAACTTGAGTCAGCACAATTTGGCCTGTTAAGTAGAATGAATTTAGTTAATGAGGATGAACAGCAGCATCCCTACAGCGTTTTACTTCAGCCTATCAACGAATTTACCATTTACCACCTACAGCGTTATAGATTTTATCAACAAAAATTATAATTTACTAATTGTATTGTTCTGCACATAGAAAATAGAAATAAGTACTTTGACAAATAGCAGAATATCGTCTGGCAGACAGAATTCAACGAAAACGACCAGATTTAATGGTTAGCCCCTGTTGAATTTTTGAAGCCAGACTATAATTTCGTAAAGCATGAGTTAATGCTACCGCTAAAGCATCCGCAGCATCAGCCTGAGGCGTACCCGAGAGTGACAGCATTTGCACCACCATATGCTGCACCTGCTCTTTAGCAGCTTTCCCCTTACCTACTACAGCCTGTTTGACCTGTAATGCAGTATATTCAAATACAGGCAGTTCTCCCAGGGTTAATGCTGCCAATACGGCTCCACGAGCCTGTCCCAGTACCAGTGTTGCAGCAGGATTAACATTGACAAAAACCTGTTCTACAGCAGTTTGCGTTGGCTGATAGGTTGTAATCACCTCACGTAAATTTTGAACGATTATACGGATACGCTCAGCTAATGGGGCACCTAAAGTCGTTTTAATACAACCGGAAGCCACATAAATATGCTGGCTACCGATGACATCAATAACTCCAAAGCCGGTAACTCGGCTGCCAGGATCAACGCCCAGAATTCGAATATGAGTTTGCTCTGTCGGCTGTTTTTGCATGTTTTACTACTTAATCGCTGAAAAACAAGGATTTATGCTGACCGGTTGTGACACTATCTTATAAAACGGATATTCGCTCTGCCAGCTGAGTAAATTATGTTACCGTATATTAATCATATCTGTTAGTGATTCATGATATTTTTTCAGCAAACCATTGATTTGCTTGTTGCAATCGCTCTACTGTACCTACATCCAGCCAATAGCCATCATAATACTCACCGCTCACCAGCCCGGTTTGCATAGCTGTACGCAACAAAGGTGCCAGTTTAGCCCGGGTATATCTTGGTATCTCATTAAAAAGAGCTGGATGATAAACACCTACACCACTGAAAGTAAATGTCAGGTTTTCTGGCTGTCGATCAATAATATCTCCTTGGTCCGTCAGGCTAAAATCACCTTCTGGATGATGTCCCGAATTATTAACCAGCCATAAATGTGCCAGCTTACCTGTTTGCTGTAACTTTTTACTAATCTTGAAAGCCTGTGCAAAATCAATATCGGTTAAGACATCTCCGTTTATAACCAGAAAAGGGGCATGACCCAATAAAGGTAAGGCTGTAGCAATCCCTCCGGCCGTTTCCAACCCACCCTCGGCTTCTGCTGAATAACGGATATCCACGCCATAAGCATGCCCTGAGCCTAAAGTATCTTCAATTTGTTGTCCAAGCCAGGCATGATTAATAACAATATCATTAAATCCGGCTGCCTTTAACCGCCGTAAATGATGAGCAATTAAAGGTATACCACCAACATTCAGCAATGGTTTCGGACAAGTATCTGTCAGTGGACGCATACGCTCACCGCGTCCGGCAGCAAGAATCATGGCTTTCATGGTGATTGATTATTCCGTAGTAAATACAGTTAAAATTACAGGCTGATAGATCAAGCCGATAATATAACAGGCAAAGCATATAGCTTTGCCTGAATATTCGAAATCATAGCTGATTAATACATTTAATTAATTTAAATCAGATTCAAATCTGCCCCAGTATCAAAGATTGCCGCACCCTTTTCACCCTGTTCATACAGATTAATACGTAAACGTAAGTCATTGGGTGAATCAGACTGACGCAAGGCTTCGTCAAAATCAATAATACCATCGGCATATAACTGGAACAGACACTGATCAAAAGTTTGCATGCCATCATTGCCTGCTTTAGCCATCAGTTCTTTTATCTGCATTAATTCACCTTTGTAGATATAGTCCTGAACAGTAGCGGTATTAATAAGCAAGTCAACCACAGCACGACGGCCTTTACCATCTTTTTTCGAAGCCAGGCGCTGACCAATAATACATACCAGATTCAGTGCCAAATCCATCAATACTTGTTTATGCTGCTCTTCCGGATAAAAATTCAGAATACGTTCAATAGCCTGATTTGCACTGCTGGCATGCAGAGTAAAAAAGCATAAGTGGCCAGTTTGAGCCAGCTTTAATGCATACTCCATGCTTTCATCACTGCGCACCTCCCCCACACAGACTACATCAGGAGCCTCACGCAGTGCACTTTGCATAGCATTATCCCAGTTCAGTGTATCTACGCCTACCTCGCGATGAGTAATAATGCTTTTCTTAGGTTTATGAACATATTCAATCGGATCTTCAATAGTCAGAATATGACCGGCAGAATTAGCATTGCGATAATCCAGCATAGCAGCCATAGTAGTGGATTTACCGCTACCGGTAGGACCGGCAAGAATAATCAGCCCGCGTTTTTTCATTACCAGCTCGTCCAGCACCGGTGGGAGAAAAAGGCTTTCAGTAGTTGGAATATCGGTGGTAATCCGGCGCAGAACCATACCTACCCGACCTTGTTCATGATAGGCATTTACCCTGAAGCGCACGCCGTTTTTAGCAATAATGGAATAATTCAGATCCAGTTCTTGGATAAACCGCTGACGTTGCGCCATGGTCATGGTTGACATAGCAATTTTGGCAGTTTCATCTGCAGTTAAAGGCTTAGTAGGCGCCGGTGTGATCTTACCATCTATTTTCCATGATGGCGGGAATCCGGGACTGATAAAGATATCAGCAGCATTTAAACGCACAGCTTCCACAGCCATTTTTTCCAGTACCGGATGGAGGTGGATGGTTTCCCGTTCGAGAGTAAGGGAAGCAGGAGAACTGGCAGAGGCAGCTGCACTGATATCTGGTGTATGTGAATCTGTCATTGTGCTTGTAGGTTTTGTCATTGTATTGATTTCAGAAGTAACAGAAGTCTTTGCAGGAATACGTTCTGCAACCGGTACAGATACAGCTTTTTCAGTTTGTGATACCGCTGTAACAGCAGATTTTGTCATATTTCTTGCAGTTGCTGTTGTGGCTGTTGTATTCGGTGCTGGTATTTGGTTTGCTGTCGTTACCGTAACCTCTTTTGCAACAACATTAGACTGCGGTTGTTCTGTTGTCACTGTGGATGTATTGGCAGCTGTACCGGAAGCAGAATTATCGGCAGCCCCGGTTGCTGCAGGATGTTGATAATGTTTAACCATATCTGCAAGTAAATCAGTCAAAGCGGACGACTCCTCAGCAGAACCTTTCAACGTACCCATATCAATACACTTTCCTATATAAAAACAACAAACAATTAGCCTACCAGCTGATCCGGACTTACTGCTTTGGCACGTGCAACATCTATACTAATACGGTTTTCACGCACTAATTGCTGTAAACACTGATCGAGTGTCTGCATTCCGAATTTCTGACCAGTTTGTAAAGTAGAGTTGATCTGAGCAATTTTGTTTTCTCGAATCAGGTTACGTACTGCCGGATTACTGATCATAATTTCATGTGCTGCCACACGGCCGTTACCATCTTTGGTTTTAAGCAGAGTCTGAGAAATCACTGCCTGCAAACTTTCTGATAGCATGGAGCGAACCATTTCTTTTTCACCTGCCGGGAATACATCCACAATACGGTCGACAGTTTTAGCAGCACCTGTGGTATGTAAAGTGCCGAATACCAAGTGACCTGTTTCGGCAGCAGTTAAGGCCAGACCAATCGTTTCAGGGTCACGCATTTCGCCTACCAGAATCACATCCGGATCTTCACGCAGTGCCGAACGCAGGGCATTGGCGAAACTATGAGTATGCTGATGCAGTTCACGCTGATTTACCAACGATTTTTTACTTTGATGGACAAACTCAATCGGGTCTTCAATTGTTAGAATATGACCGGCATCATTATTATTGATATAGTCGATCATTGCTGCCAGTGTAGTTGATTTACCGGAACCAGTAGGGCCGGTTACCAGTACCAGCCCGCGTGGCAGTTCTGCAATTTTCTGAAAAATTGCCGGAGCCCTCAGTTCTTCAAGTGTAAGAACTTTACTCGGAATGGTACGCATAACGGCTGCAGGACCGCGTTCAGTATTAAAGGCATTAACACGGAACCGCGATACATTGGGCAATTCGAACGAAAAGTCAGTTTCCAGGTTTTGCTGATATTCCTTGCGCTGATAATCGTTCATGATAGAAGCAATCATTTTGCCTACTTCTTCTGCACTCAGTTCAGGCAGATTGATACGACGGATATCACCATTAACGCGTATCATGGGAGGCAGACCAGCACTCAGATGCAAGTCGGAAGCTTTATTTTTAACGCCGAAGGCCAATAAATCGGTTATCTGCATATTTACTCCATTATGCTTGCCTGCATAATACAGGCACAAAATATGGTTCTTATTCTAATCAAGTTGTCGTATCTTTAAAATGAAAATATTTGTCACTATGCCAAAATTTTTACAAATATACTTAGATCTAATCAGAAAAATTGAAAAATACCATTAATTATGAAAAATACAGTCATCTTAATTCAACACTGGCAACAGGTACTGGCAAACATAAATGATGTCTGCCGGCAAACTGCGGCCCCACAGCCGGTACAGCTAATTGCTGTCAGTAAAACCTTTCCTATCAATGATATCGTTACTTTATATGAGGCTGGCCAACGCGATTTTGGTGAAAACTATATTCAGGAATTCAGCGAAAAAACCAGTCAGCTTGCTGAACTGGATATTGTTTGGCACATGATAGGGTATATTCAGTCAAATAAAAGCCGAATTGTGGCAGAACGGGCACACTGGGTACACACTATTGATCGTGAAAAAATTGCCCGGAGGCTGCATGAGCAGCGTCCTGAATGTTTACCACCACTCAATGTCTGCATTGAGGTGAATATTTCAGCAGAAAGCAATAAACATGGTATTAGTCCGGATAAAAGCGAATTACTGGCACTGGCTAATATCATCAGCGCATTACCTCGTCTTAAACTGCGCGGACTTATGTGTGTAGCCAAGGCCGGCAGCACAGACTCTGAATTACAGCAACAGTTTCAACAGATGCAAAACCTGTTACAGTACTTGCACCAGGTCGGCTTTGCAGTTGATGTATTATCAATGGGTATGAGCGCGGATTTAAGTATTGCTATAGCTTGCGGAGCTACTCATGTACGGGTAGGCAGTGCAATTTTCGGGCAGCGCAACTACACTCAGACAGAAAATAATTCTTAGAAATAAAATTATGCCGGTAAGGATTTCTTACCGGCAGCACAAAAATTATCATCATTATGATAAATATATAAATCAATCAGGCTATTTTCTCAGCCTGAAAGCGATGTGCAGGATGAGCAATTTCTTCTTGAGCAGCGACCACCTGCAACTCATACTGCCGGCGTTTCAGAGTTTCCAGCATAACGCCGTATACTGCAGCAGTAGTATGCTCAAATGACTCCAGCAAGGTCTTACCGGACAGATAATCAGCCAGAAAAATACCACTGGTCATATCTCCTACACCTACCGGCTGCCGTTCACCAAAATCCACCAGTGGCCGGTGTATATGCCATGCTTCCTCAGCAGTGACCAGCAGCATTTCAAAACGGTCTGTCTGATAGCCGGCACGGCTCAAATGTTTCACCAGAACCACCCGCGGACCTTTATTGCATAAAGCACGGCAGGCTGCAACTGCTTCCTCAACATTATGAATACGTTGTTTGTTGTTCAATTCTTCCAGCTCAAACAGATTCGGCGCAATCATATCACTCAGCGGCAAAGCCACATCACACAAAAATTCTGCTACGCCACCTGCCACAATACAGCCTTTTTCCGGATGTCCCATTACCGGATCACAAAAATAAATGGCTTGCGGGTTAGCCTGTTTCACTTTTCTGACAATATCAGTAATCGCATTGCCTTGCTCAGCTGAACCCATATAACCACTTAGTACAGCATCACAATTTTTTAATTCATCAATTGCGGCAATACCATCTGCAATATCCAGTAAATGCGCAGCCGGCATTACCATACCTTTCCATTGCTTGTACTGAGTATGGTTAGAAAACTGTACTGTATTTAATGGCCAGACATTGACACCTAACCGACGGATAGGAAAAACAGTAGCACTGTTACCTGCATGACCAAATACCACGTGAGACTGAATTGAAAGTATATTTTTCATAATAATGCCATTTACAATCCGATGAGTGTTTACCCGGCGGATTTCATAAAAACCTGATAATCAGCTAAACATGCTAAACGAAACTGATTATACTCAGATTATATTGGTTCGGATAAATCATTACTTATATCAACACCTCAGCCCGGAATCTTGCTTTTCATACCTGTATACACACTAATTACGACATAATTTGTCCGGATTTATCTCTAGCATTGCAAAAATAATACGATATAAAATTTATTTACAAAATACTCAGATATTCATCTAACAGTCAAACCTTGTATTTTATTTTTTCTCAATAATTATTATTAGTTTTATACATTTAGATTACATACTGCATATCATGACTTGAACAATACAGATTCAGATTGCAGAACATAAACCAATAGTTAAATTGAATTAAACTAAAAACAATTATTTTTTATCACTGAAATTAATTATAACCTTTAAATTACTTCAAAAGCATAAATGTTCGTACCTACCAAATCTGATAATTGTAGTGAGCAAACAAGACTGATTCATAAGCAATAAAAACGAAAAAGCCAGCTTTAAAAAACTGGCTTTTTTAGTTATTAAACTATCCGGTTCAATAACTCTGTTTATTTTCTATTAGAAATAGAATTTAATATGCTACTGAATCATACCTTAGTTGTTTTTATCTTCCAGAGCAGCTGCCTTTCTGACTAATTTTACAAATTCAGCACGGTAGCCCTGCTTATCCTCACCTTTGGCATTATTTGCCCAGCTTGCTATCTGCTGATAAGATGTTTTAGACAGTTCAGGATTATTACGCAATTTTTGTCCGTATGCTGCTACTGCGGCCATAAACCGTGTTTCTACTCCGGCTTTAGCAAAAGAACTGGCCAGAGCTTTCTTTTCTATAGGCAGGGAAGCCAGTTCACTTTTTTGACCACGTGGTGCTTTCCAGCGTAATTTAAGAAAAGCAATTTCATTATTGTTTGCATTTGTAGCTGTTGCAGATTTTTTGCTCTGATAACGTAAAGGATCAATACTTGGTTTACCACCGGCCAGCGTCAGTTCATATAAAACCGTCAGCTTTTTCCCTGCACCAATATCACCTGCATCAACTTTATCATTATTAAAATCTTCCTGCTTTAACTGCCGTTTTTCATAACCAATCTGGCGATACTCGAGTACCTGAGCCGGGTTAAATTCGATCTGAGCTTTGACATCTTTAGCTACCGTAACCAAAGTGGCACTCATCTCCTCCTGCAATACCTTTTGCGCTTCTTCGAGACTATCGATATAGCTGTAATTACCATTACCTGCATCGGCAATCTGAACCATCATTGCATCATTGAAATTATTAGTACCAAAACCAAGTGTAGATAATGTTATACCCTTTTCTTTTTCTCTGCTGACAAATGCTTTCAGCTCTTCTGTGCTATTAATACCAACATTAAAATCACCATCAGTAGCCAGCAATATCCGATTGATTCCACCTTTTACTTTGCCCCGTTCAGCCATCTTGTAAGCCAGCTGCAGCCCTTCTCCGCCAGCGGTACTGCCCCTAGCTTCAAGTTTATTAATGGCAGCCATAATTTTGGCTTTATTACTACCAGAGGTAGATTCCAGCGCCACTCCGGCACTTCCGGCATAAGTAACAATAGAAACCTTATCTTGCGGACGCAGTTCATTTACCAGTAACTTTAATGACTGTTTAAGCAAATCCAGCCTGTCTTCACCATCCATCGAACCGGACGTATCTATCAGAAAAACAAGATTCGACGGCGGTAATTGATTAAAATTGACATCATTTGCTTTAATATTAACTCTTAACAGAACCTTATCTGTATTCCATGGGCTGGGTGCGAGCTCATAACCGGCAGAAAAAGGAGAACCCGTTATTGACGTTAATTTCTCATTCGAAGCACTTGGAAAATAATTAATGAACTCTTCTACTCTCACTGCATCAGGATGCGGCATCCGGCCATGTGCAATAAACCGTCGGCTATTTGCATAACTGGCTGTATCCATATCCAGACTGAATGTACTAACAGGTTCAGTAACTACCTGTTTTACCGGGTTATCAGAATAATTTTTATATTGCGCAGTATCCGGCTGCTGAGTTTCAAATACAGCCCTTAAGCCTGGACTCTGATAGTCTGCCCCCCTGAATCCTATTCTGGAATCATACCCCTCGATGGATGAAGATATACTCCCTGCCCCACGTACCTTATAGGCAGCAGCAGACAAGCCCAGAAATTCCGATGACTTTTTTTCATGGCGATAATCTGATTGATTGCTGGTGCTATCCGTACTACTAACCCTATCCCTACTACTGGTGCCAGCCGTATTACAAGCACTCAGTATGCTGGTTAATAACACCAAGACTAAACCATAAGAAGCCTTACGACCTATTGATTTTATTTTTAACATAAATATTCTTTATTTATCAGATAAAAATACATTATTAACATAATAGTCAAATTAACACCAGTAATTTTATTTGGTTCTTTTCAGCTTTAAAATCAATAAAATCAGTAGAATAAGATATTAATTAGTTAATATTCAGCTGCTGAATCTGAAGCTGCAATCCATATTGACTTTATCCATTACACATTGAACCTATAATTAAGCTAATATTGAATATAAAAGTCTTTACAAACCAATATTGTTTAAATTTATTCAATTAAGACAATATTACCGGTTAAGTTAATTATTTTTAATAAAAACTGAGGAAAATCTTATGAACGTATATTTTCTTGGCGGTGGTAATATGGCAACAGCTATCGTAGCCGGTATGACTCAGCAAGGCGGTTATGAAATTGAAGTAATTGACCGTAATCAGAATAAACGACAATATCTAAGCGAACGATATCAGGTACGTACCAGTGCTAAATTAACAGAACTGGCAACCACAGATATTCTGGTACTGGCAGTTAAACCGCAAGATATGCAGCAGGCTACAACCGGTATCCGGCTTAACGGTGCACTAGTATTAAGCATAGCAGCAGGCTTAACAATAAGTACTTTAAGTCAGTTTCTGGGTAATTATCAGCGTATTATCCGTATTATGCCCAACACCCCCTGCCAAATTGGTCAGGGAATCTCCGGTATGTATGCACCGGCAGGCATAAGTAAAGCAGACAAAACCATAGCAGAAAATATCATGCGCACAACAGGCGAAGTAGTATGGCTGGAAGAAGAAAGTGGCATTAATCGTATCGCTGGTATCAGTGGCAGTGGTCCGGCCTATGTCTTCTATTTTCTTAATGCCCTGCAACAGGCTGCCATACAGCAGGGTTTCAGCCCTGAAGAAGCTCACCGTCTGACACTTGGAACATTCAAAGGTGCTGTAAATCTGGCAGAACAGTCTGGCACCGAATTTGCTCAACTACAAAAAAATGTAACATCTAAAGGTGGCACCACATTTGCTGCGACTTCAGTTTTTGACCAGCATCAGCTGACACAGGTTGTAATTGACGGTGTGGCTGCCAGTGTTGCGCGAGCAGAAGAAATGCAGCAACAACTTGCACCTTTTTAAAAGATATTATTTTGATATAGAGTCACGTTTTATTAAAAACTTCAGGCGTTTTTATGAAGTACATTAAAGAGTATATTTTTAACATATTCACTTATAATGTACTTCATTTATTGATATTTTATCTTGTTTATATTAAGTTTTAAAAATACTTCAATGTTAATCGACGAATCCAAATCTATATTTCTGGCTTTTACTTAACAATAATTTATTTTACATATTTAATTAATTGGTTTTGATTAATTAGTAAAATTAAAATACTTTCTCTCTATGCAATTATTGGCACTGTATTAATCATCGATAAAAATTCATCAAATATATTAATTAGCAAAACAAATGTACTCTTGTGAAGGGTACAAAATGAATAAAATAACAATACATGATTTGATTATTAAATATAGTTAAAGTAAACCAATATTTGCTCGGTGTGCAGAGGAAAAATTTTATAGCTGCTATAGAAACGTACTTTATCAGTCAAAGCAAAATTCAAAACCAAGAAAAGCTGCGCATATCATAGCACTGCAATTCAGATCAGATTTTTAGACTATGAGTTCTGCCCACTATGGATTGTATTATTACAGCGGTAAACCCGACTTTAAATAAAAAAAATTATATTTATCAAATATCATTATTTATCTCTTATATTGTATACAATATAATCTTAAGTCAGAATTTGTTTGTTCAAATTTTTCCATAATATAATCCGCCCGAATCTTTTTCTATAAAAAGAAAGTTCAATATCCGTCGGACATTAAAGGCAATATGTGATTAGTAAAACATTATTTTTATTAGCCAGTGCACTGAGTATTATATGCTGGGCCCGGCTTCTGTTACAGTGGGCTAAATTACCTTTTCTGCATCCTCTGGCTCAGTTTTGTGTACGCAGTACCAACTGGCTGGTACGTCCTCTGCGTAAAATTATACCGCCATTGTACCAATGGGATATTGCCTGCATTCTGGCTACTGTCATTATTTATTACCTGGCATGTACGCTAAATCTGTTTATCAGCCTTAGATGGGTATTACCGGATATTCGCACTATTGCAGCCAGTCTGGCTCTTTGCATTCTGTTTTCCCTGAAAGCACTGTGCTATGTATTATTCATCGGGTTGGTAATAAGAATGTTTTTAAGTCTGAGCAAACCTTATTCAATACTGCTATTTACCTTGCAACGTATCTATGCTCCGTTAACCCGTCCGTTTGCCTTTATGCGTATTGGTAAATATGATTTTTCTGCGACAATTATTCTGCTTGTGCTCTGGCTTTGTCTCGAATGGTGGCTGCCGCAGGCAAGCAGTAAGATTTCATACTGGCTGATATTCGGATAATGTTGTCGAATGCAAAATTATTAATAAATTATAAAAACATGCTATTATGCCCGAACTTTTTTAACAGCCTGAAATCCAGTATCTGTTATTTTCAAATCCAGATTAAGCTGTCAGTTCCTGAGCTAATTGCTTAATCGAGCTATGCAAAAGAAAGACTGTACAATGGCCAAACTCACAGAACAAGACATCCAGGCCTGGAATGGCCCTGAAGAAGAATACATGAATGAAGAACACCAAGCTTTCTTCCGTGATTTGCTGTTAAAACTCCAGGATGAGCTGATTCATAATGCCAACAATACGGCCGGACATTTACAGGAGCAGGCTACTACGCCTGATCCTGCAGACCGCGCAACACTGGAAGAAGAATATGCATTAGAACTGCGCACCCGTGACCGTGAACGTAAGTTATTAAGTAAAATTCAGGCTTCATTGCGCCAACTAGACGAAGGCGATTATGGCTTTTGTCAGGATACCGGCGAACCTATCGGTCTGAAACGGCTACTCGCTCGCCCTACTGCAACTTTGTCGGTAGAAGCGCAGGAACGACGTGAACGAATTAAAAAACAGTTTGTAGATTAATTTATCTGTTATGGACTAAAAACGCTTTCCTGCCGGGAAGCGTTTTTGCATTATTGCTACATATCATCATTGCGATAATGCATGTCTCACCGCTGATTTACTTAATTATTAACTGCTGCTAATTATTTGATATTAATTCAATAGAAATCATAAAATGTTGATATAACAGCGATGTACAGGTTAAACATAAAAAGTACAATCCCGCGGTTGAATAGCCTCAGAAACAGTATTTTCCCTGCGCCAGCAAGGCTTTCACAGGTGCAAAATCCTGCCGGTGCTGTGGCAGTACGCCAAACTGCTGCAATGCAGCAAGATGTGCGGCTGTACCATAGCCTTTATGACGGGCAAAACCATACTGCGGATAACATTTATCCAGCTCATACATTTCTGCATCACGTGCCGTTTTGGCCAGAATAGAGGCGGCAGAAATAGCGGCTATTTTGAGATCGCCCTTAACTACTGCTTCTGCCGGCAAAGTTATATCAGCAGGTATGCGATTGCCATCTATCCACACTTTGTCCGGCTGAATATGCAAACCGGCTACAGCACGAGCCATGGCACGCATAGTAGCAAACAGAATATTATACTGGTGTATTTCTGCCACATCTGCTGCAGCTACAGACCATGCAGTTGCCTGCTGCTTAATTAATATTGCCAGCTCATCACGCTTTTTCTCAGATAATTTTTTTGAATCAGTAAGACCGGGTAAATCATAATCTGCCGGTAAAATAACAGCTGCTGCATATACACTGCCAACTAACGGACCACGACCGGCTTCGTCTACACCGGCATGGCTGGGTAATACCATCATAATACCATCAGCTCTGTATTCATATTTGCCCCGTTGCATGCTGCAATACCGCCTGTGCAGACAGTTCATCAGTATTCAAACGCAGCTGCTGATGTAGTGCTGAAAAGTCTGCCTGCAAATCCTGTACTTCCTGTGGCGATTCGTACCAGTGAATCACAGCCTCTGCCAGTTTTTGTGGTGTTGCATTACTTTGCAGTAATTCAGGTACCACACCTCTGTCTAACAGAATATTAGGCAAACCAACATACGGCACTTTAATTTTATGTTTGACATATACATAGGTTAAAGGTGAAATTTTATAGCTGATTACCATCGGGCACTGGCATAAAGCCACTTCCAGCGTGGCCGTACCGCTGGTAACCAGTGCAACATCGGCTGCCTGACAGGCCATTTCTGCATGTGCAGACATTAAACGTATCGGCAATTTTTGCCACACCGGCTGAGCCAGAATATCCTGCATACGCTGCCGTGTTGCCGCCGTAGCCAGTGGTAGTAAAAACTGAGCCTGAGGATAACGCTGGTGAATAATTTCAGCAGCCTGTAAAAAAATCGGTGCCATGAAATCAATTTCACTGACCCGGCTACCCGGCATTAAAACAAACACTGGTGCCTGTTCAGAAAGTTTCAGCTGCTGCCTTTTCGCCTTTCTGTCAATAACCAGTGGCAAAGTCTGAGCAAGAGGATGCCCGACAAAACGTGCCCGTCCGCCTGCCTGCCGGTATAGTTCCGGTTCCATCGGAAACAGGCATAATACCTCGTCCACCTGTTTAACAATCTTTTTTACCCGTTTACGCCGCCATGCCCAGACAGACGGACTGACATAATGTACGGTAGCAATACCGGCCTGTTTTAAACTTTCGGCAACACCCAGATTGAAATCCGGTGCATCAATACCGACAAATACCTGTGGTCTGATTTGTTTCAGTGAACGAATCAGGCCGCGACGAATGGCCAGAATTTCCGGTAGTTTTTTGACAACTTCAACAAAACCGCGTACTGCCAGTTTTTCCTGATCATAGAGACTTTGTATTCCGGCTGCCAGCATCCGCGGTCCGCCAATACCAACAAACTGTACCCGCGGATAACGTGCACGGATCGCATTCATCAAATGGGCACCCAGTAAATCACCAGATGCTTCGCCGGCACACAAGGCTATGGTTAAAATGGGAAGTTCAGTTGCAGCTTTATTCATAGCAGGATAGCAGTTTTATAAGCAACTATTATAGTAAGACGTAATAGATAGCAAGTTTAGCAGGCGATAGTGTATTCCCGAAGGGTATCATAAAAATTAAAAGCCCAAGCAAACGGCTTGGGCTTTTATATTGGGGTGGCTGATGGGGCTCGAACCCACGACAACTGGAATCACAATCCAGGGCTCTACCAACTGAGCTACAGCCACCATAAAACTTTTCAAACTTTGGTGCGCCCGACAGGAATCGAACCTGTAACCCCCGGCTTAGAAGGCCGGTGCTCTATCCGGTTGAGCTACGGGCGCGTACTCTCAAATCTATCCGGACAAGGATTCGGTCGATATGGTCGGGGTGGTGGGATTCGAACTCACGACCCTCTGCTCCCAAAGCAGATGCGCTAACCAGACTGCGCTACACCCCGACGAGAGAGGCGAACTATACAGCCATGAAAAACTATCGTCAAGAGGTAAAGTAAATTTTTTTGCCATATTTTTGAAATATGGCTGATTTATATGAATGGCTATATATAAAAGCAGATGAAACCGCTTAAAAAAAATGCGACAATGCTATTCTTGTAAATATTAGCTGATAGTTATCTGCCATCGGCATAATCTTTTTCTCTGGAATTTTCTCATGACCGCTCAACTCATTGATGGTAAAAAAATTTCTCAACAAATCCTGCAAGAATTAACCATTCGTGTACAGCAGCGTCTGGATAATCAGCTACGCCGCCCCTGTCTGGCTGTGGTTCTGGTTGGTGAAGATCCGGCCAGTACAGTATATGTTCGCAATAAAAAGCGTGCCTGTGAAACCATTGGCTTTGAATCCCGCAGTTACGAGCTGCCTGTACACACCACTGAAGCCGAATTACTGGCCTTGATTGACGAAATGAATGCAGATAATGGTATAGACGGAATTCTGGTGCAATTACCACTGCCTGCACATATTGACAGTCAGCAGGTACTGGAACGGATTGTGCCTCATAAAGATGTAGATGGTTTTCATCCGTATAATGTTGGCCGGCTGGCGGTAAAAATGCCATTAATGCGTCCGTGTACACCTAAAGGGGTAATGACATTACTGGATGCCTGTCAGGTACCAATCACCGGTAAAAAAGCTGTTGTAGTAGGCGCTTCAAATATTGTCGGCCGGCCGCAAGCATTAGAATTACTTCTGGCACGTGCGACTGTCACAATCTGTCATAGTGCCACCCGGAATCTGGCACAGGAAGTTGCTGCGGCTGATATTGTGGTTGTAGGCGTCGGCATTCCGAACTTTGTTAAAGGTGAATGGATTAAACCCGGGGCTGTAGTAATAGATGTGGGAATTAACCGTCTGGAAAACGGACAGTTATGTGGGGATGTAGAGTTTGATGCAGCCAGAGAACGTGCATCTATGATTACACCGGTACCGGGCGGAGTAGGCCCTATGACCATAGCTACCTTAATGGAAAACACATTGAAAGCAGCAGAAATTCACGATACAAAACAATCGTGATGCTATCGGTAAAGCTATATTGTGTATTGATTACACAATAATATCAGCCATCATACAAAACAACAAACATGTTTGCTTGGTAAAATAGACATACCAGTCTTCTGACATGTACTTGATTATGATGCCGTAGAATGGCTGCCGGTTAAAACAGCTATCCTTATTTATAACCCTAATTGTGGTATTGACCTGATGTATCAATTTTTTCTGGACGCCTGTGCTGCTCTGCGCCTGCGCTTTTATCCCAAAACACATTATCGTTACAATCCATTAATCTTCGTTACCGTTTTACTTGCGCTTGGTCTGATGAATATGGCCAATATGTCACAGATTCTGGGACGGCAAACCGGCATAACCATCTTTGTCATTGTATTAACGGTGGTGCGCTGGGGTGTTCTGAGCATGGCAATGGAGATCATTCTAGGCTATTACAATAAGCAGCCAGGACACTGGTATGGTTATGTACTGGCCACTGAAGTGCTGATCCTGCCTACACTGGCCACACTATACTGGCCACAGGTATTAGCCACTCCTGGGTCTTTATGGCTGCTATGGACATTGGTAGTACAGATCTTTGGCTTTGTTCGCATCAGTCAGCAAAATATATTTAAAGTATTTTTGGGATATATTATCTATTTCTTAATTACCTGTCTGGCCGGAGGCATACTGCTGTTGTTATTCAGCACCATGGGCTGGGTGGATATTAACAGCATGTCAGATGCATTCCGGCAAATGCTGGAAGCACAGTCAGCTGGAACAGGTATGCGCTGATACAGATGTGGAAACAGGCTGATTCAGCTATAATACATGATGTTTTTGGTACGGTTTAAACCATTTCGCCCTGTACATCCCAAATTTGCCTGATTGGTTTTGTTGATCTAAAAAGGAATAAGCATGACGTTAAAAGTTGCCATTAATGGTTATGGCCGTATTGGCCGCCAGATATTGCGTGCAATCTATGACTATAACTTGAGCAACCAGTTGGAAATTGTTGCGGTAAATGCCAGTGGTTCACTGGAAACCAGTGCACACCTGACAAAATTTGATACGGTTCATGGCCGTTTTGCCGCAGATGTTTCATCTGATAATGATGCTTTAATTATTAATGGCGACCGCATCCGTTTTTTTTCTACCCGTAACCCGGCAGAATTACCCTGGGGTGAACTGGGTATCGATCTGGTGCTGGAATGTACCGGTGCTTTTACTACCAAAGAAAAAGCCAGCATTCATTTACAAAGTGGTGCCAAAAAAGTTCTGATTTCCGCACCCGGCGGTGCCGATGTGGATGCCACCGTGGTATACGGAGTTAATCATCAGGTGTTAACACCGGAAATGACAGTAATATCCAATGGTTCTTGCACAACCAACTGTCTGGCACCGGTGGCAAAAGCCATTAACGACGAACTGGGAATGGTAAAAGGCTTAATGACAACCATTCATTCATTTACCAATGATCAGGTACTGACTGATGTTCGCCATAAAGATTTACGCCGTGCCCGCAGTGCTGTTGAAAATCTGATTCCGACCAAAACCGGAGCAGCTAAGGCTATCGGACTGGTATTACCGGAATTACAGGGTAAGTTTGATGGTTTTGCAGTACGTGTTCCCACAATTAATGTTTCACTGGTTGATTTAACGTTTGAAGCCGCCCGTAACACCAGTGTCGAAGAAGTTAATGCCATAGTTAAAGCAGCCAGTGAAGGCAGTATGAAACATATTCTGGGCTACAATACTCTACCATTGGTTTCCACCGATTTTAATCATACAACTCAGGCTTCGATATTTGACAGTACATTAACTAAAGTTACCAATGGTAATATGGTAAAAGTACTGGCCTGGTACGACAATGAATGGGGTTTTAGCTGCCAGATGCTGAATACCGCACGTGCTATGTTTGGCATGGAAGTTACACCACTCGCTTAAATCGTTTTACCAGCAGAAGTACAGGCTGTCTGAATTCGCTTTTACAGGCTTCAGACAGCCTGAGCCTATTGTGGCAAACAGAATCAGTACCTGTTTGCCATACAAACACCAGAACAAATTCAACCAAATTAATATTAATCTAGGCAATTTTTCTCTGACAGACAGCGCTGATATTTCTTTTCCGCTTCATTGAGGCACAAATTATGCTTAACTATCATTTGCAACCCCATTCTCTGACTCAGCATCTGTGGCAAGTACGCCTTAGTTTTACACAACTGGATAATCAGAATTTCAGTCTGAGTTTACCCAGCTGGGTACCCGGTAGTTATATGATTCGTGATTTTGCCCGTCATATTGTCACTTTATCGGCCAGTTGCAACAATACACCGGCATCAGCTGAACAGATAAATAAAAATACCTGGGCTTGCAACGGACAGGCAGGTAACTGGGAGATCACTTATCTGGTATATGCTTTCGATACTTCAGTGCGCGGCTCTTTTTTAAATACTGAACGAGGTTTCTTTGATGGTGCCTGTCTGTTTTTACGTCATAATCAGCGTGAACAGGAGAATTGCCAGTTAATCATTACCGGTCTGCCTGAAAACTGGGATATTGCCACTACCATGCCGCAAACATCACAGCCCCATGTTTATCAGGTGAATAATTACCGCTCTTTAATTGATTATCCAGTGGAAATGGGCTATTTGCTGCGTCTGTCATTTAGTGCAGGCGGCATTGAACATGAAATTGTTATCAGCGGCCATTTCTCGTCTTTCGATCAGCAGCGTCTGGTAGATGATGTAAGCAAAATATGTGCCAGTGAAATTGCTATGTTTGCCGCACCGGCACCGTTTGAACGCTACAGCTTTTTACTTTTTGTCGGAAATGGCATTTATGGCGGGCTGGAACATAAATCTTCCTCTGCCCTCATGGCCGACCGGCATGATCTGCCGCAAAAAGACGGAAAAAATACCGACGCTTATATCACATTACTGGGTTTGTTCAGCCATGAATATTTTCATGCATGGAACGTAAAATCTATTATTCCTTCTGCATTTTTAAACAGCAAACTGGATGATGAAGCTTATACACAGCTGTTATGGGCTTTTGAAGGTATCACTTCCTATTATGATGACTGGTTTCTGGTACGCAGCGGTGTGATTACACCAGAACAGTATCTGCAATTACTGGCCAAAACCATTACCCGTGTGCAACAGGGTACCGGCCGTTTAAAGCAAAGCCTGGCAGATTCCAGCCTTACTGCATGGACAAAATATTACAAACAGAATGAAAACAGTGCCAACAGTATTGTCAGCTATTACCAGAAAGGCGCACTGGCAGCCCTGTGTCTCGATCACTATATCCGCCGGCATACCGGCCAGCAAAAAAATCTGGATGATATTATGCGTGCCCTGTATCAGGACTGGCGTCAGCGGAGTATGGGGCTGGCTGAAAATGAATGGCTGAAAATAGCCCAGCAAGCTACCGGAATAGACTTAACTCAAGTTTATCAGCAATATATTATGACCACGGCAGACTTGCCTCTGGCAGAACAACTACAGCAGGCTGGTGTACAGCTTCACTGGGCTGCCCTGCCTCGCCAGCATGGTGGTGCATATATTGAGCATTACTCCGTTGCCGAACAGCCCGGTGCAGATCTGAGTGCCCGCGTTCAGCCAGCCTCATTCGGCGTCAGCCTGCAACAAGTATTTAATCAAGGCAGCGCCGAGAATGCCGGTATGTGTGCCGGTGACCAGCTGATTGCTATTAATGATGAAATTATTACCGATTTTAATAAGCAGTGGGCACGTATTCATGTTGGTGAAACAGTACAGATACACTTCATCCGTGATGGTTTGCTGCGACAGACTACCTTACAGGCGCAGGCAGCATTAACAGATACTGCGCTGCTAAGTATTGATGATGTATTGCTGTTACAGCAATGGTTACAACCACAATCTTAAATTCAACCGCATATTTTTACCGTTATCTTTACAATGGTTTTAGAATGACAAAAATAGCGAACATTTTTTTATGGTGCTGCTTATGTTTAATCATTAGCAGCTGTCGATCCAATGATAATTCTAACCAGTTACCCGACAACTTTTATAAAGTATCTGACGATATATACCGGTCTGAACAACCTTCTTTAAAAGAGATTGAACAGCTTAATACGATAGGGATTAAAACGATAATTAATTTGCGTTTATGGCATAGTGATCGGGATAAACTGACCAATACCGGAATTGCTGAGGTTCGGATTAATATGCGGGCAGGTAAGGTTACTGATGAAAAAATAATTCAAATCCTTAAAGCCATCAAAAATTCGCCTAAACCGATATTAATTCATTGCTGGCATGGCAGTGACCGCACCGGAGTAGTTATCGCGATGTATCGGTTAATCTTTCAAAATTGGACTAAAAAACAGGTTATTGATGAATTAATGAAGCCTGAACTGGAACATCATTACAATGTTTACCCTAACATACAAAGGTATATTGAAGATGTTGATGTTGAAAAAATTCGTCAGGCTGTATTCGAATAATTCCGTGATGAAATAAATTAAAAGTATAGCATCAAATTAACAATCTGATTTGATAAAAAAATTCAAAGTGATATTGACTTTTATACTGGGAAATTGTGTATTCATGTCAGCCGATTTAAGTATAACTCTCGTTCTGCCGGGTTTATTATGGCCGCATCAAGAAGCTGCGTTACCTGACTTACAGCTACCGGCACTGAATACCTTGCGGCAATGGAGCAAGCATACATTACAAACCATAAACAGAAGTCAGTTATACCGGCAATATCTGTGGGAAGGTTCATGGGTACAACAGGCTCAGCAGCAATTAAACCTAAACCGGGAATATTGCGGCCTTATTGTCACACCTATAAACCAGACCGCCGGCATGCATCAGCTTCAGTATCTTGACGGAAATGCTCTTGGTTTGAATCCAGAAGAGGCAAAAGCTTTCTGTGAAGTATTAAGCACATGGTTACAGCCAGATGGCTGGCGGTTTTCTCCGGTCAGACCGGATTTATGGCTAGTTACCACGCCACGGGTATTTGATTTTACCCTGTCATCTTTACTTGATTTGTCAGGTTGCATAGATGGTACCGCCAAACCTTCGGGTAAAGATGCAACCCTGATTCTGCAACAGCAAACTGAGCTGCAAATGTTGCTGCATCAGCATCCACTGAATCAGGAACGCAGCACACGCGGTCTGCCCACGATTAATGGTTTATGGTTTGAAAAAGACCTTATTGGCACAGCAAAGCACGACACACTACTTTATACCAATAGTTCGTGGGCATTGCATGCGCATGAATTACCGGCAAATTACGCAGCATTAATAGATACTCTGTCTGATTCAGGCCAGCAGGAAATTGTATTGTTTAATGATAGTTTATGCTTACCAGTAAATCAGGGTGATGTTTATACCTATGCACAAATACTGCATCAATGGGAACAAGACTGGTGGCAACCTTTGCTGTCAGGATTAAAAAACAGACATATCAGCCAGCTGAATATCCGCTGTGAAGCCGGATTGCTTCAGATTCGCAAGCCCAGATTTCGTTTGTTCCGGCCTAAAACCCAACCTTTTACCGGATTAAATTTATGAAGCCGGCACATATTATTACCCGTTCAGTAGATACTGATGCTCTGCAAACTCTGCTTGCTCAGGGTGTTGATCCTCTGCTAGCCAAACTGTATGCAACACGGGCAGTTAAAAACAAAAGTGAAACTGAATACAATTTGTCTGCGCTGTTACCGTTTCAGAATTTGAAAAATATTCAGGCCGCCAGTGAGCGACTGGCTCAGGCAATTGAACGGCAGGAAAAAATTCTGATTGTTGCCGATTATGATGCAGACGGAGCCACAGCATGTGCCTTAGGGATACGCGGATTACAGGCAATGGGAGCGCAAACCGATTTTTTCGTCCCCAACCGCTTTGAACATGGTTATGGCTTAACTGAACAGATTGCTGAGCTTGCAGCTCAGGCAGGTACGAACCTGCTGCTTACCGTGGATAATGGTATCGCCAGTGTAGCCGGCGTACAACGCGCACAACAGCTAGGAATGGACGTCCTGATTACTGACCACCATCTGCCGGGTGAACAACTGCCTGAATGTATTATTGTTAATCCTAATCAGCCAGGTGATCAATTTCCCAGTAAAGCATTGGCTGGTGTGGGTGTGATGTTCTACGTACTAATGGCTTTGCGTTACCATCTGCGCCAGCAAAACTGGTTTAGTAAACATCCGGAACCCAATCTTGCTCAATGGCTTGATTTGGTGGCACTGGGCACCATCGCCGATGTGGTACCTCTCGATCAGAATAATCGCCTGCTGGTAGCTCAAGGGCTCAGACGAATTAAAGCTGATAAAATGCAAGCAGGAATTCGTGCCTTGTTTGCAGTGGCCAAACGCAATCCGCAACAGGCACATGCATTTGATCTGGGTTTTGCTATCGGACCCCGTCTGAATGCTGCCGGCAGACTGGATGATATGAGTCTGGGTATAGCCTGTCTGTTGAGCGATGATATGGAAAGTGCAACCGATCTGGCCGAACAACTGAATGATCTGAACCATGAACGTCGTCAGATTCAGCGCAGCATGCAGGATGAAGCTAATCTACAACTGGCCGGCTTCAATACAGAAAACAGCTATAGCATCGTTGCTTATCATGATAACTGGCATCAGGGAGTAACCGGAATTTTAGCAGGCCGGTTACGCGAAACCTTTCATCGACCCAGTATTGTTTTTGCTCAGGCAGAAAATGGTACATTACGCGGCTCCGGCCGGTCTATTACCGGTTTACATCTGCGTGATGCACTGGATATGGTCAGTAAACGCCGGCCGGATATTATCCAGAAGTTTGGCGGACATGCTATGGCTGCAGGCTTAAGTATTTCCGAAATACATCTGGCAGCTTTCCAAAATGAATTTGAGGCAGTCTGCCGGCAACTCATCCGGCCGGCAGATTTAAACTATACGTACCAGACTGATGGTTCATTAGACAATCAATATCTGAACTTAGCCACAGCACAGCAATTGGCGGCTCTGGTATGGGGCCAGAATTTTCCTGAACCCCGTTTTTGCGATGAATTTAAAGTAATCAGACAACAAATAGTGGGTACCGGCCATATTAAAGCAGTGTTACACAAGAACAACTGTGAATATGAAGTTATGTTTTTCCGCTGTACAGCCACCTTACCGGAACATATTCGCGTGGTTTACCGGCTAATTGCCAACCAGTGGCACCAGCAAATGGAATTACAGTTATATGCAGATTACTGGGAAATTTGTAATTAAACCGATATATAGGCTGTTTAAATACACAAATTCACTTATAATTAGCACAATTAAACATTAACATGAATTTACTCTGGTCTTTTATCTGATACAGGTTAGAAAAAAGTGTGCTGTATGCAGTAATATTTCAGTCAAACCTGAACAGGTACAGTATTTACCAGAATGTAAACTCAGAAGTTATGGAGACGGGAATTAATTTGTATGAGTCTTGGACTGATCAGGGTTTTATATAAGCACCAGATTATTGACGCAGAAAAAGCAGAAAAACTGCGTCAGGAACTGGAACAGAAACGTCCGGTTATACCGGCATTACTACAATCTGGAGCCATCAATGCTGATAAACTGGCCAGCTTTCTGTCCGGTGTATTTGGTATTCCTTACCTGAATCTGGAGCCATATAACCAAAGTCTGGTACCGCTGGATTTAATTAATCTGAAAATAATGCAGCAATACATTTGCGTGCCGCTATTCAAGCGCGGTAATCGACTGTTTTTGGCTGTATCTGATCCTACATCAATTCAGCATTACCAGAAAATTGCCACAGATGCCGGCTGCGTACTGAATCTGGTTATAGTCCGCGATAGTCAGTTACGCCAATTACTGGAAAATCTTGGTCAGGAATCCACCAACCTTCTGGAAGATATGGATTCAATTGGTGACTCCAGTGCTGTAGAAAATAACGCCATGTCTGCAGATGACGAAGATGGCGAAAATGGACCAATTGCAAAATTTGTTTTTAAAATACTAGGTGATGCATTAAATAGCGGCGCATCAGATATACATTTTGAATTTTATGAAGAAATGGCACGAGTACGCTTTCGCGTTGACGGACAGTTGCGTGAAGTGGTACGTATGCCACTGAATATTCGCAGCCAGATCGCTTCACGTATTAAAGTGATGGCCAAACTGGATATTTCAGAAAAACGTATTCCTCAGGACGGACGTATTCAGATTCAGTTCCGTAAAGGTGCCAAGCCAATTGATTTCCGTGTCAGCACACTGCCCACTCTGTTTGGGGAAAAAATCGTAATGCGTATCCTGAATTCGGATGCGGCTAGTCTGAATATTGAACAACTTGGTTTTGAGCCATTTCAGAAAGAATTACTGCTTGAGGCCATCCACCGTCCATACGGTATGGTGCTGGTTACCGGCCCTACCGGTTCCGGTAAAACCGTATCACTATATACCTGCCTTAATATTCTTAATACCGATAGTGTTAACATTTCCACTGCTGAAGACCCTGCGGAAATTAACCTGCCCGGTATTAATCAGGTAAATGTTAATGATAAACAGGGACTGACATTCGCTGCAGCGTTAAAATCATTTCTGCGCCAGGATCCGGATATCATTATGGTGGGGGAAATCCGTGATTTGGAAACCGCAGATATTGCCATTAAAGCTGCACAAACCGGCCATATGGTATTTTCAACTCTGCATACCAATAATGCCCCTGCTACATTATCTCGTATGCTGAATATGGGCGTTGCTCCGTTTAATATTGCCAGCTCAGTAAATCTGATTATGGCACAGCGTCTGGTGCGGCGTTTATGTACCTGCAAGGCACCGGCAGAGCGTCCGCCTGAATTTGCACTGAAAAAAGCAGGTTTTTCAGATGAAGATCTCGCCAAAGAATGGACATTTTATCGGCCGGTCGGCTGTGAAAGGTGTAAGGGTAAAGGCTATAAAGGACGTGCCGGCGTATATGAAGTTATGCCGGTCAGTGATGAAATGCAACGTATTATCATGAATAATGGTAATGAAGTAGATATCAGCACTCAGGCGCTCAAGGAAGGTCTGGTCGATTTACGCCATGCCGGTTTACTGAAAGTGATGGAAGGCATTACGTCTCTGGACGAGATTCTTGCAAGCACTAATGATTAAAACTGATTGTTCGCCTATACAATTAAGTCAATACTGTGAGAGAACACTATGAATAAACCCGTAGCAGTATCCAAAACCAAATCTTCCGGTACCAGTTTCAGTTTTGAAGGCAAAAACCTTAAAACTGAACAGATTGTACGCGGAGAAGTTGTCGCAAAAGACGAGGCTGATGCACGCGCCAAGCTAACCCGGCGTCAAATTCGTGTAATACAGATTGCCAAGGTCAAAAAACAGCGCCAAAAGAAAATCAGTCAGGCAGATATTACCGTCTTTACCCGGCAATTATCCACCATGATGAAATCCGGTCTGCCTATGATGCAGGCTTTCGATATTGCAGCCAAAGGCCATTCTAACCCGGCAATGACCCAGCTACTGTTGCAAATCCGCTCTGATGTTGAGCAAGGTACATCTCTGGCAGAGTCTTTTGCCAAACATCCGAAATATTTCGATCATTTTTACTGTAATCTGGTGCATGCGGGTGAAGCCGGTGGTGTACTAGAGGCTATTCTTGACAAGCTGTCGGTATATAAAGAAAAAACTCAGGGTATCAAGAAAAAAGTTAAAAGTGCCTTGACCTACCCAGCTGTGGTAGTAGTCGTAGCAATCGCACTGGTAATCGTCATGATGATGTTCGTATTACCTTCATTTGGTAAAGTTTACGAGAGTATGGGCGTACCATTACCTGGTTTGACTCAGTTCATGATGAATATTTCCAATTTCTTTGTACATTACGGCATATTTGTTATCATTGCACTGATAGGTGGTGTAATTGGCTTATTTAAATGGTATCAGAACTCAGATGATCTGAAAAAACGTTTTGATTATATGCTGTTAAAAATGCCTATTTTCGGCCAAATCGTTCGTAAAGCCACCATTGCACGCTGGTCTCGTACAACAGCAACTCTATTTGCAGCAGGCGTACCATTGGTAGAAGTTCTTGATTCAGTTGCCGGAGCCTCCGGTAATATTCGCTATGAAGAAGCTACTCAGGAAATCCGTGCCAAAGTTAATCAGGGTATATCTCTTACTTCTGCCATGCAGGCAACCGAATTATTTCCTAACATGGTGATGCAAATGGCTTCAATCGGTGAAGAATCAGGTTCTTTGGATGACATGCTCAATAAGGCCGCAGAATTCTATGAAGAAGATGTAGATACTGCCGTTGCACAACTGTCTTCATTGATGGAACCGATTATTATGGTTGTACTCGGTGGTATTGTCGGGATAATTCTGGTTGCCATGTATTTACCGCTATTTAATATCGGTAATGCCGTAGGTTAATACCTGATGTTAACTGATACTCTGTTTTTTAGCGTCATTGCATTAATATCGGGATGTGCTGTTGGCAGTTTTCTGAATGTTGTGATCTATCGTTTACCCATAATGATGGAACGAAGCTGGCAGGCAGAAGCACGAATGGCATTGCAACTGCCTGCAGAACACACCAGTCGCTTTAATCTCTGTGTTCCGCATTCAGCCTGCCCGCACTGTCAGCATAAAATCCGCTGGTGGCAGAATATACCTCTTGTCAGTTATATACTGCTACGCGGACGCTGTGCTTCATGTTCAGCATCCATCAGCCCGCGCTATTTTTGTGTAGAATTATTAACCGGTATTGCATTTGCTGCAGTAGTCTGGCGTTATGATGTCACACCTGTTGCTGCGGGCGGTCTGATACTGACTGCAGCATTGATTGCACTGACCTTTATAGATGCCGAAACCCAGCTGTTACCTGACCAAATCACCTTACCTCTACTCTGGCTGGGTTTACTGTTTAACTGGTATTGTGAATTTGTTCCCTTAGCTTCTGCTATCTGGGGCGCTGCATTAGGCTATCTGAGCTTGTGGTCACTTTTCTGGTTATTCAAACTACTAACCGGTAAAGATGGTATGGGTTATGGTGATTTTAAACTACTGGCTGCCCTTGGTGCGTGGATGGGTGCTTCTGCATTGCCTTTAATTGTATTTATGGCAGCAATTGTCGGTATTATTGCTTCACTTATTCTCAGAGTTGCCCGCAGCCAGCCTATGGCTTTTGGTCCGGCACTGGCCATTGCAGGCTGGATTGTGTGGATGACAAACAGTCAGATTAATCAGTTGATTCACTGGTGGCTGCGTCTTTCCGGGTTTAGTACATGACGTTCTGGATAGGTCTGTCCGGTGGCATAGGTAGTGGAAAATCTGCCGTAGCAAGCTGTTTTACTGCTCTGGGCATACCAGTACTGAATGCAGATGAAATCGCACACCAGCTTACTGCTCCTGGCGGTCTGGCGTTACCTGAAATCCGCAGACAGTGCGGGAATAATCTATTTCTTACTGACGGCAGTCTGGATCGGCCAAAACTGCGTAATTGGGTGTTTGCCGATTCACAGAATCGTATTCTGCTGGAAAATATTCTCCATCCGTTAATTCTGCAAAGTCTTCAGCAAGCAAAACAGCAAATCGTTTTGAATCAGCATTATGGAATTATTGAAATTCCTTTACTGGCAGAAAAACCAGAATTTCAACAACTGGTACAACGTATACTCATTATCGAAGCACCGGTTAACATATGTATTCAAAGAGTTCGGCAGCGTAGTAATCTGGACGAATCAACAATCCGTGCTATCATGGCGCAGCAGGCTGACAGCAATAGCCGGAAAGCCATTGCCGATGACATCATTATCAACGATGGCAACTGGCAGGAACTAAACCGGAAAGTTATCCAGCTGCATCATTTCTATCAAGCTCTAACACCAGCTAAGTTATGACAGATATTATCCATTTCGAACATCCTTTGTCTGAGCGCGTCCGTAATTTCCTGCGCATAGCACATCTGTTCAAACACTTCCATGAAGTAGTGATACGCAGTGAAATCTGGGCACATCATTGTGCATTATTCTCACTATTCGAAATCATGGAAGCAGCAGCACGTGCCGAATTGAAACTGGATATTCTGCAAGAACTGGAACGACAAAAAAGTCTGGCCAGACAACGTGGTGAAGAAGGTAAACATGTCTTGGTAGATATACAAACTGCAATTACAAATCTGCAAAGCGTTCAGCAAAAATTCGGACAGCATTTACGCGAAAATGAATGGCTGATGGCAATCAAGCAGCGCATGTTCGTACCCGGCGGCACCAGCCCGTATGATTTGCCTTCCTATTATTACTGGCAGCAAAAAAAGCCAGCAGAACGTGAATTACAGTTACGCCAGTGGATCCAGAGTCTGTTACCTACTTATGAAGCCATCAAACTGCTACTGGAAATTCTGCGTCAAAACAGTCTGTCTGTAGACTGTCTGGCAACAAGCGGAAGTTATCAGCATAACAGTCTTGGACAGAACATTCACCTACTAGGAATTAATGTTTCCCAGAATGCCACTGCACTGCCAGAAGTATCTGCTAATAAATATTTTACCCATATTCGCTTTTTACAGGCTTCACAACAACAGGCACGTGGCCAGGTTTTAAACACTGATATACCATTTACTCTGGTCATGTGCAGCTTTGATCCGGTAATCAAATAATGACTGAAAAAATCACCACTGTAATTTGCCCGATATGCGGGAAAAATGTTGACTGGACTCCGTCCAGCCGCTTTCGTCCGTTCTGTTCGGAGCGTTGCAAAATGATTGATCTGGGAGCATGGGCTAGTGAAAATTATAATCTGCCAGCCGATGAAGATCAGCCGCTAAGTGAAGAAATAACACCATCAAAGCATTGATAAACAGCGGCAAATATCACTTATAACCTCACAAATATTCAATTTTATGACTTCCCCTGCTCTTTGTATTAAACAAGCAGTAAAAACCTATGCTAATGGTTTTACTGCTTTAAAAGGTGTCAGCTTTAGCGTCCAGCCCGGTGAATTTTTTGGTTTACTCGGTCCTAACGGTGCCGGCAAAACTACTCTCATTTCCGCAATGGCCGGACTAAGCCGCCTGACTTCCGGACAAATCAGCATTTGTGGTCATGATGTACAACTGGAAGCAAACACTACCCGTAAACTTCTGGGTGTCGTTCCGCAGGAACTGGTTTTTGATCCTTTTTTTAACGTACGTGAAGCACTGAAATTTCAGTCCGGCTATTTTGGTCTGCGCAATAACGATGACTGGATAGATGAAATTATCTCCGGTCTCGGACTGACAGATAAAGCCGACACGAACACACGTAATCTGTCTGGCGGGATGAAACGCCGCGTTATGGTTGCTCTGGCTTTAGTACACCGGCCGCCTGTTATCGTACTGGACGAACCCACAGCCGGAGTAGACGTAGAATTACGTCAGAATCTGTGGCAGTTTATTACCCGACTGAATACAGACGGTCATACCATTATTCTAACCACACATTATCTGGAAGAAGCACAATCATTATGTAATCGCATAGCCATGCTGAAACATGGTGAAATTGTCGCACTGGACAGCACACGCAACTTACTGGATACCGAAACAGAATTACGGCTGGCATTAACTACAGATCAAACATTACCGGATAATTTACGTCATTATCTGATTAAAGAAGATGATAATAACCATTATCTGCTCAAACTCGCTGACTACAACCAGCTAACAGCCTTATTACAAATTCTGCAGAATCAGAGAATTAATGTTATCAATCTGAATATTCTGGAAAACGATCTGGAAAACGTCTTTCTGCGCCTGACCAGTGACCATGCGAAAGGCACAAAATGAATACAATTGGTTGCTACACCCTTTTTAAAAAAGAAGTATTGCGATTCTGGAAAGTAGGGTTTCAAACTTTATCTGCTCCTATCCTCACCGCCTTGCTGTATCAGCTGATATTTGCTCATGTAATGCAGGGGCGTCCTGATATATTACCGGGAGTCAGTTACAATGTATTTCTGATACCGGGCCTGGCTATGATGTCCATGCTGCAAAATGCTTTTGCCAACTCATCTTCCAGCCTGATTCAGTCACGGATTACCGGTAATCTGATATTTATTCTGTTGCCGCCATTGGGTACCATTGCTTTCTTTTGCGCTTATGTCGGCGCTTCCATCCTACGCGGACTGATGGTAGGTATTGGAGTCATAGCAGTAACAGCTTTTTTCGGATTAACCATGCCACATCATATCGGCTGGATAATAACATTTGCACTGCTCGGATGTGCCATTATGGGTATGTTTGGCTTACTTGCCGGCATTGTTGCAGAAAAATTTGATCAGCTGGCCGCTTTTCAGAACTTTCTTATCATGCCTTTAACATTTCTGTCCGGTGTATTCTATTCTATCAACAGCCTGCCTGAATTCTGGCGTTCACTCAGCCATTTCAATCCGGTTTTTTATATGATTGACGGCTTCCGTTTTGGTTTTTTTGGCCAGAGTGATTCCTCTCCCTGGCTTGCACTAACGGTAGTCGGCAGCTTTGCTATCGTCCTGTGTTTTCTTGTCTGCGGCATTCTGAAATCAGGCTGGAAATTACGCAATTAGACACAGCAAAACGCTATAATAGCCGCCTTATTAATAACTATTCCGGAGCACGTTATGTTAACACCAGAAGAAGTTAAAACCATGATTGCAAACCTTCTACCTTGTGAATATCTTGAGGTTGAAGGTGATGGTCATCATTTCTTTGCCCGGATTGTATCCAGTGCCTTTAACGGAAAAAACCGGCTGGCACGCCATCGTATGATTAAAGACGGGCTAGCGCAGCAGATTGCCAGTAATGAATTACATGCACTATCCATTACCACTGCCGCCACTCCTGACGAATGGGCTGTCAAACAGCATTAATCCGGCAAACAGACACTATTGCCATAATTGAGAATCCATATGGAAAAATTAAAAATCCGTGCTAACGGCGCATTACACGGTGAAATTGTTATTTCCGGCGCTAAAAATGCCGCTTTACCTTTGTTATGTGCCTCCTTACTGACTCGTGATACCCTGCATCTGACCAATGTGCCCATGCTTCGTGATGTTAAAACCACCCAAAAACTGTTACAGGGCATGGGAGCACGTGTACTTACAGATAATATTCAGGAATTTGAAATAAACTGTAACAGTATCAATAATACCTGTGCACCATACGATCTGGTTAAAACCATGCGTGCATCTATTCTGGTACTGGGTCCCACACTGGCACACTTTGGTGAGGCTCAGGTCAGCCTACCCGGAGGCTGTGCCATCGGATCGAGACCGGTAGACCAGCACCTCAAAGGGCTTGAAGCCATGGGGGCAGAAATCAGTATTGAGCATGGTTATGTCAAAGCCCGGGCAAAACGTCTGCAAGGTGCACATATTGTTATGGATATGGTTACCGTAACCGGCACAGAAAATCTGTTAATGGCTGCAACACTGGCAAACGGAACGACTATTCTGGAAAATGCTGCCATGGAACCGGAAGTTACCGATCTTGCCGATTGCCTGGTTAAAATGGGTGCCAATATTCAGGGAATAGGTACACCGACTCTTACTATTACCGGTGTAGAAAAATTACACGGATGCAGTCACCGTGTCGTTCCCGACC
Organism: Snodgrassella sp. W8124; assembly: GCF_016100875.1. Taxonomy (NCBI): domain Bacteria; kingdom Pseudomonadati; phylum Pseudomonadota; class Betaproteobacteria; order Neisseriales; family Neisseriaceae; genus Snodgrassella; species Snodgrassella sp. W8124. The sequence goes on along the minus strand of NZ_JACFRP010000003.1, from coordinate 51,721 downwards.
GCATAGAAGCCGGAACTTTTTTGTGTGCAGTGGCTATGACCGGCGGCAAAGTCGTTCTTAAACATGCTGCACCTAAAACCATGCAGGCCATTCTGGAAAAACTGAGTGAAGCCGGCGCAATTATTGAAGCCGGTGAAGACTGGATCAGCATCGACATGCAACAGCGTCCCAAAGCTATCGATATCCGCACCCTTCCCTATCCGGCATTTCCTACCGATATGCAAGCACAGTTTATGGTAATGAATAGTATTGCCAGCGGTAACAGTAAAGTAGTAGAAACCATTTTTGAAAACCGTTTTATGCATGTACCCGAACTTAATCGCATGGGTGCCCGGATATCCGCTGAAGGTAATACTGCAATTGTGGAAGGTGTGGAACAATTATCCGGTACAACTGTTATGGCTACCGATTTACGCGCTTCTGCCAGTCTGGTACTTGCCGGTCTGGTAGCCAGTGGTGAAACTACTGTTGAACGTATTTATCATCTTGATCGCGGCTATGAAAATATAGAACAGAAGCTAGGCGGAGTGGGCGCAATTATTGAACGTGTCAGCGACCATTAATCATCAGTAAATCGCAACGACATATCCGCATATATATCCGGATATGTCCTTTTATACATTACAAAGCAATTAAAATTCAATTTGTCATAATTTAAATTCATAAATATATTAAATAAATTAAATATAAAATTAATTATGCATAATTTTTAATAAAAACATATATTTACATAATAAAAAAATAATGGTCTTTTAAAAAAAATATAAATTGTTTGATATAAATCAAATTTTATACCAGTTATACAGAGTATATATACTCTCAGATTATGATACATAAAGCTTTGATTTATAATGATTAAAACTTAAATATCATAATTAGTGCTGATTCTGACCAGTCAGCAAACTTTATTTAAGAATATAAACTTTAATCAAGGAGATTCAGGATTATGGAAACTTTAAACAATTTATACAGACAGCAAAATAATTCCCAGCCAAAGAATGAAAAAAACTCTCTGAAATCAGCAGCTTTTGCAGAAAGTCCTAATTCAGCAAACACTAATGGTCTTATTCAGGGTAATGACTGGGTAAAAGACAGGTACGTATTCAGAAACGGCCACGGACAACATACTATCAGTGATCAGGGATATGATAGTTCTGACTCTTATTGGCAACAACAACGCAATGATATTGTCTTTGAAAATATCAATTCCGCTGAGGCATTATTTAAACGCTCCGGTAATAATCTGATTATCTACACTAATAACTCCAGAGACTTTGTTATCTTAAATGATTATTTTGACTATAGCAGAAACAGCCGTGCTTTTACCTTCATTTTCAATGATAAAACGGTAACCTACGAAAATCTGAAGAGTGATTATACCTTTAGTGTAAACGGCGATAATAATGATAATATCATTAATGGCTGGCAGGGTAAAGATCTTCTGTATGGAGGTAATGGTAACGATACTCTTAACGGCAATGACGGCGATGATACTCTCTACGGCGATGCCGGCAATGATATCTTAAATGGCGGTAATGGTAACGACACCCTTTACGGCGGTACCGGTAATGATACGCTGAATGGATCTGATGGCGACGATATTATCAACGGCGATGATGGAGACGATATTCTCTATGGCGATGCCGGTAATGACCAGCTCAATGGCGGTTACGGCAACGATACCCTGAGCGGAGGTAATGGCAACGATATTCTTAATGGTAATGATGGCGATGATATTCTCTATGGCGATGCCGGCAATGACCAGCTCAATGGAGGTGCCGGCAATGATGCGATAACTGGCGGCACTGGTTTTGATATTCTCAATGGCGGCACTGGTAATGATATCCTCAGTGGCGGCGATTACGAAAAAGATCAGTATATCTTCCAGCAGGGACATGGGCAGGATATTATCAATGATAAAGGGGATGATTACGCCATTTCTTACTTACAACAAAAGCGCAATGATCTGGTATTTCAGGGTGCCAATTCAGTAAATGCCCTATTTACCCGTGCCGGTAATGATCTGATCATCCTTGCTTACGGCACTACTGATTCCGTTACTTTGCCGGATTATTTTGATCTGAATAAAAGCAGCCGAGCCTTTAACTTTATCTTTGATGATAAAACCGTTACTTACGAAAATCTCAAAACCGATTATGGTATTACATCCAATGGTGATTTCCATAACAATACCCTTATCGGCTGGGCCGGTAAGGATATTATGAACGGGGGTAATGGTAATGATGTCCTGTGGGGCAGAAATGGTGATGATACCCTGAATGGCGGCAATGGTAATGACGAACTCAACGGAGAAAACGGTAGCGATATTCTTAATGGCGATTACGGTAACGACACATTAAATGGTGGTGCCGGTAATGATATTCTTAATGGCGGATGGGATAATGATGAACTCAACGGAGAAAACGGTGACGATATTCTTAATGGCGATTACGGTAACGACACATTAAATGGTGGTGCCGGTAATGATATTCTTAATGGCGGAGATTTTCAAAAAGATCGTTACCTGTTTCAACGTGGTCACGGACAGGACATTATTAACGATATAGGTAGACCTAATCAAACTTCTGCAAATAATGACCTTGTCTTTCAGGGTGCGAAATCTGCGGATGCTGTCTTTACCCGCTCTGGCAATAATCTGATTATCAGTGCCTATGGCTCAAATGATTCTGTCACCTTAATTGATTATTTTGACTATATATTAGGCAGTAGCACAAATAGTAAAATAGATAGTAATTTAGACAGTCGCGCATTTAATTTTATATTTGATGATACAACGATCACTTATGAATATCTCAAAAATAATTACACCTTTACTGCTAACGGCAATGATCAAAATAATACTATTATAGGCTGGGAAGGCAGAAATATTCTGAATGGTGGTGCCGGCAACGATACATTATATGGCGGTAACGATAATGATATTCTTATCGGCGGGACGGGTAATGACATACTCTACGGAAGAGGCGGGCAAAAAGACATTTTTCAGTTCGAGAAAGGACACGGACAAGACGTTATCGATGAAGTTTTTTATGACTATGCAACAAACAATGATCTTATCTTTAAAGGAGCCTATTCAGCCAATGCTGCATTCAGCCGATATGGAGATGATTTGATTATCCATGCCTATGGTTCTGATGACTCCGTTACTATAAATAATTATTTTCTCGGTAGCAATAATCAGGCTTTTAATTTTATTTTTAATGATAAAACCGTTAATTATCAGTATATAGAAAATAATTTTACTCTTACAATTATAGGTGATAGTCGTAGAAACTACAAAAATGGCTGGAAAGGTAAAAATATTTTGAATGGCGGTGCCGGTAATGATCTTCTAAATGGAAATAAACAAGATGATATTTTAAACGGCGATGACGGCGATGACTATTTAAGTGGAGAAGACGGTAACGATACGCTTAATGGTGGTGCTGGTAACGATAAATTAGATGGTGGTCATGGTTCTGATATCTTCAATGGCGGTGCCGGCAATGATATTCTTGATGGTGGCTTCAATGAAAAAGACACTTATCTGTTTCAGCGCGGACACGGACAGGATATCATCCAAGAAAGTTATTATAGCAATGAATCTGTAGAGGTGAATGACGTTATATTCGAGGGAGCAAATTTTGCAAATGCAGTATTTACCCGTTCTGGCAATAATCTGGTTATCCATGCCTATGGTAGCGATGACTCTGTTACTATAAATAATTATTTTTATAATAATAAAGATTATTGGAATGTAGCAAGTTATCATGCTTATAATTTTATTTTTGACGACAAAGTAATTACATATTCCGACCTTGTTAATAATAATTATTCTTTTACTGCTACTGGTGATAATACTAATAACAAAATTGATGGCTGGGATGGTAAAAATATTCTTAGCGGAGGTGGCGGTAATGATTTTTTATATGGGAAAAACAAAGATGATGTTCTGAATGGAGATGATGGCGATGACAAACTCAACGGGGCAGATGGTGACGATATACTTAATGGCGGTGATGGCGATGACAACTTATATGGTGGTGAAGGTTCTGATGTTCTGATTGGAGGTGCAGGCAATGACTTCCTAGAGGGTGGCTTCAATGAAAAAGACACTTATCTGTTTCAGTATGGTCACGGACAGGATATTATTAATGATAGCGGGTATTATAATAGTAACCACACCTTATATAACGATGTTATCTTTGAAGATGCCTACTCTACTGATGCCACTTTTACCCGTTCTGGGAACGATTTAATCATACACGCTTATCACTCAGATGATTCTGTTACGCTAACTAGTTATTTTACTAACGATTACGAACGGGTTTTTAATTTTATTTTTACAGATAAAACTATCGATTATGAATACCTTAAAAATAATTACACTTTTACGCCCACGGAGAATATTAATAAAACAATAACGGGTACCAATGGTGACGATATTCTGAACGGAGGTGTGGGTAATGATACACTATACGGGCTAAGTGGCAATGATACTCTGAACGGAAATGATGGCAATGATATCTTATGGGGCGGATATGGCAATGATATCCTGAATGGCGGTAACGGCAATGATACCTTATGGGGCGATAGTGGTTATGACATACTGAACGGAGGCGCCGGTAATGATATCCTGAACGGAGGCAACAGAGGAAAAGACCGTTACCTGTTTCAGCGCGGACACGGACAGGATACTATTAATGATACTGGATACTATAACTACTCAAATGAAGTCGATGATATTGTTTTTGAAGGTGCTAATTTTGCCGATGCAGTTTTTACCCGCTCCGGCAAAGATTTGATTGTTCGAGCCTATGGATCAGAGGATTCTGTTACCCTGACTGATTATTTCAACGACTCAGCTAATGCTTTCAACTTTATTTTTAACGATAAATTCATTGATTATCAATATATCAAAAATAATTTCACTTTTACTGCAGATGGTGATGATACTGATAACACAATCAAAGGCTGGGCAGACGGTAAAAATATCCTGAATGGTGGTGCCGGTAATGACATTCTGATCGGCGTAGAAGGCAGAAATGTGGATGAGGTTCTGAATGGCGGTGATGGCAATGATAGTTTGTATGGCAACGGTGGCAGTGACACCCTTAATGGTGGTGCCGGTAATGATTTTCTTAATGGAGGTGCTTCCGCAGATCGTTATTTATTTCAGCGCGGACACGGGCAAGACATTATTGGTGATAGCTTCGATGATGTTAATGAAGTCGTTTTCCAAGGTGCTAATTTTGCTGATGCGGTATTTACCAGCTCTGGCGAAAATCTGATTATTCATGCCTATGGCTCGAATGATTCTGTTACTATTAATGATTATTTCTATATTTACACTTATACATCGGCCAAAGCTTATAAATTCATTTTTGAAGACAGAATTATTACCTATCAGGATTTTCAGAATTATTATACCTATATTACCTATGGTGATAGCAGTAATGACACAATTAAAGGCTGGGAGGGCAAAAACATTATCAGTGGCGGTAGCGGTGATGACAAGTTATATGGTCAAAACAAAGATAATATTCTGAATGGTGATGATGGTAATGACAGATTATATGGTGGAAGCGGAAATGATATTCTGAATGGCGGTAATGGCGATGATTACCTATATGGAGATAGTGGATTTGATATACTGAATGGCGGTGCCGGTAACGATTATCTGTATGGTGGTATGTATGAAAAAGATCGTTATCTGTTTCAGCGGGGTCACGGACAGGATATTATCGATGATAGGGGGAATGATATATCCAGTGAATATAATGATATTGTTTTTGAGGGAACAAATCTTACCAATGCTGTATTTAGCCGTTCTGGTTATGATCTGATCGTGCGGGCATATGGTACTAATGATTCTGTAACTTTGAGTAGATACTTTGATTCTAGTGCACGAGCCCATTCTTTCAACTTTATATTTGATGATAAAACCATCAGCTATCAAGATATTATTAAAGGAAATTACTTGTCTGCCCAAACCGGTAAATCCGGCTATGGTATAACTTCAAAAAGTTTACTTAACCGTGATTTATTGACCAGAAATTCTACTCCTGTAGCAAATGAAAGTCCGGCTGTAGCCACTCAGGCTCAGCAACTGGCTTCAGCTATGTCCGGTTTTACCGCCAGACATGATAGTTCTCTTTCCGGCATGCCGGATCAGATACAACAATTTGTTCAGCACAATAATTTTGCTGCCTATTGGGGTAATTAAATCATAGATGATTTAATTAAAGCGGCTACCGAATATCATTTCGGTAGCCGTTTTTTATTTATTCAATATTTATTGTGATAATTTTTTTTGAATTATATCTTTATTGGTATTGATAGCTTAGCTGCCACTTAATTAATCTTTTTTCTGCAGATAAAAAATACCTGCAATTAATATTCTCTGACTTAAAATATTTGAAATTATATAAATAAAAACATATATATATATAACCGAATCAGATTTTATTCTAATTTAATTATTTAAATACTTTCCGAATAAAATTAATATAATTAAATCACGTAATCTACCATCTCCGGCAATCTGAACATAGTTAACCGCTGAGGTCTGAACCATACTGTCTGAGCCGGCTGCAATGACAGCGTACGAAACTCGGCCGGCGACAGCCATACCTGTATACGCTGATTATTATCCTCTCGGCGCAACCATAACCTTATTTGTGCACCGATAGCATGTATTTCTTCTACGCATGCACTGGCAATTACATTATCCTGAATATGTGTTAATACCTGTATTTCCTGAGGCCGAATATAAACAGCTACATTCTGACGGGCTTTTTCTCCTGTGGTAATCGGTTCATGATAATGCCCCAGACACAATTGCCCGTGTTCAATACAGGCATCTTCAAATACATTAACCTCACCCAGAAACTCGGTAACAAATACATTTTCAGGATTATCATACAAAGATGAGGCAGCTCCGCTTTGCTCAACTTTTCCCTGATTCATCACTACTATCTGGTCGGCCATTTCCAGCGCCTCTTCCTGATCATGTGTAACCAGTACACTGGTAATCCCAAGCTGATGATGAATTTCCAGCAGCCACTGGCGTAATTCCTTGCGCACCTTGGCATCCAGTGCACCAAACGGCTCATCCAGCAGCAGCAGCTTTGGTCTGGTTGCCAAAGCACGTGCCAGAGCAATACGCTGGCGCTGACCTCCGGATAGTTGCTGCGGATATACTTTAGCCAGCCAGTCAAGCTGCACCAGTTGTAATAATTCATGCACCCGGTTAGCTATTTCTGCTTTATTCGGACGAATGCGTTTAGGTAATACCTGTAAACCAAAAGCCACATTATCAAATACAGTCATATGCCTGAATAAGGCATAGTGCTGAAACATAAATCCGATCCGGCGCTCACGCACATGAAGATTACTGATCTCATCATCAGCAAAAAACAGCTCACCTGAATCTGCGCGTTCCAGCCCGGCAATGATGCGTAATAAGGTGGTTTTTCCACAACCGGACGGACCAAGCAATGCCGTCAGTGAACCGGTTGGTACCTGCAGATTAATATTCTGCAAGGCATGATAATCACCATAATATTTATTTAACTGTTTAATACGAATACTCATAATCGCTACCCAGCACGGTACTTTACTTATTCAGTCGCTTACTGCAATCTGCTCGCGCCGTGCATCTTTGAACAAACGTGTCTGCCGCCAGTCGAGATACTTCTGTAATACCAGCGTGCATAAAGCCAGCAAGGCTAGTAAACTGGAAACAGCAAATGCCCCTACCATGTTGTATTCGTTATACATCATCTCTACCAGTAAAGGCATTGTATTGGTTTCACCGCGGATATGGCCTGAAACCATACTGACAGCCCCGAATTCACCCATTGCACGGGCATTAGTCAGAATAATGCCGTAAATCAGAGCCCATTTCAGATTGGGTAATGTGACACGCCAGAACATTTGCCAGCCACTAGCACCTAGTATCAGTGCAGCCTGTTCTTCACTACTTCCCTGAGCCTGCATTAAAGGGATGAGCTCACGTGCTACAAAGGGGAAGGTAACAAACAGAGTCGCCAGCACCATACCCGGTACTGCAAAAATAATCTGTATTCCATGTGTTTCCATCCAGCCACCGAACCAACTGTTACTACCGAAGAGTAAGACAAACATCAACCCCGCCACGACCGGCGAAACTGCAAATGGCAGATCCAGCAAAGTTGTCCATAACTGTTTACCACGAAATGAAAAATGGGTTAACAACCAGGCCATTGCCACACCCAGTATTACATTTACCGGCACAACAATAACAGTAATCAGCAAGGACAAACGAATGGCTGAGAGTGCCTCTTCATCAGTCAAAGCAGCCAGATACAATTGCCAGCCCTTTGCCAGCGCAAAACTGAATACCGATAACAGCGGCAAAAGTAACAGCAAACCCAGGCACAGCAGCGTTATGCATATCAGCAAGTAGCGCAGCCAGCGCGGTTCGGTAAGCAACTCATTGGTTTTAACTGTGCTCATCAGTATCGTCCCTGCATACGCCGGCTCAGACGCCATTGCCACAAATTCAGCATAAACAAAATGGTAAAGGAAATTATTAACATAAATAATGCGACTGCTGCCGCTGCAGGCAGATCAAACAATTCAAATTTACTGACAATAATCAGCGGCAGAATTTCTGATTTAAATGGCACATTACCGGCAATAAAAATTACAGAACCGTATTCTCCGGTAGCGCGTGCAAAAGCCATACCTGCCCCCATTACCAGTGCCGGTAAAACCTCCGGCAGCAGCACCCTGAATACAATGGTTAATCTGGAAGCACCCAGAATAGCCGCAGCTTCTTCATATTCTCCTGATAATTCTGCCAGCACCGGCTGTACTGCGCGTACGACGAATGGCAGGCTTACCAGCAACAATGCCAGCCAGATCCCTGCCGGTGTAAATGCTATCTGCAAGCCAAACCGGGTTAATACTGCACCTATCCACCCTGTAGGTGCATATAAGGTAGCCAAAGCCACCCCTGTTACTGCAGTAGGTAAAGCAAACGGCAAATCTACCAATGCATTAACCAGATCCTTACCCCAGAAGTGGTAACGTACCAATACCCATGCCACCAAAGTTCCCAGCAGTACACTGGCCAGCATTGCCAGTAAAGACATTTTCAAAGTCAGCCATACCGCAGCAAGTGTCCTTGGTTCAGAAATGACTTGTATAAAACCATGCCAGCCCAGATCAGTAACAGTCCATACCAGCATCGTAAATGGCAACAGCACCAGTACTGACAGCGATAACACACTTATGCCGAGACTAAGCGAAAAACCGGGCAGTACAGATGGCTGTTTTAAAAACAGCATAACCTTCTCTCCCACAGACCTGGCAGGCACAAACAATACCGGTAGCTGTATCAGACACACCGGCACACATTGGAAGCATCCTGTTCGGGCTATGTTCCAAGCGCAAAATACCAACCACAACAAGAAAATGATTAATAAGTCAAAAAAACAGAATGTAAAAATAAATTCAATCATTCTGTTAAATCAGAATCAGCCAACAATATAAAAGGCTGTTCGGGTGATTGAGAAAGAATATATTTTTGTAACCTAAGAAGCTGAGGTTATAACTCTTATCGAATCAGTAGTATTGCCCGTATCATCACCACGTAATATCATGGACGCAGGTTATTCAATATAAACACAAGTCTGCAAAAGCGAGAACACAATGCCAACATCACTTCTGGACGAGCGTAAAGATGCGCCCCTGTCGGCAGATATCAAATTCCTGACTGAAGCACTATTTAACGTCCTGCAAAACGAAACCACAGCTACTGTACAAACTGTATTGCGCCAGCTCCTCAGTGGTAATCAGCCACAAACCATCATTCAACAGGTGGTGCCTACTCTGGATTTACAACAACAGCAAGATTTGATTCGTGCATGCAGCCTTTTTGCACAAGTACTGAATATTGCCGAAGATGCGCACCATGAACGGCGGCGACAGGCATATGAAAATGACAGACAGCATCCCGGACGCACCAGTTTTACTCATGTTATCAACCAGATTCAGCAACAGCAGATTAGTGCTGCACAACTGGAACAGATTCTGCAGCAAACCAGTATCAGTGCAGTGCTAACCGCCCATCCAACTGAAGTACAGCGCCAGTGCATTCTGTGCTTTCAGCGTCATATCCGCACCATTCTCAGTGAATACGACCATTCTGATCATCACTATAACGAACAGCTAAAGCAACAGGCTGAAGCTATTCTGCTGGCCTTATGGCAGACTGATGAAACGCGCCATTTCAAAATCAGCGTAAGTGATGAAATTTATAATAGCGTTACCTATTTTCCATTGAGTTTTTTTAAAGCGGTACCAGCCCTTTACCGCAAACTGCAACAGCAGCTCACCAGCACGTATCCGCAAATAACTCTTCCTGATGTACTCAGTATCGGTGGCTGGGTTGGCGGAGATCGTGACGGTAATCCGTATGTTAATGCAGATACTTTACAGGAAGCTTTCATCTTTCAGGGTGATACTTTGTTAAAGCATTATCATCAATGTCTGGATGAACTGCATCAGTTGCTGCCGCTTTCTTCTCGTCGTGTTCAGATTGACAGCAGCGTGTATCATATGGCCGAGCAGTCACCGGATACCGCAACGGCTCATAGCGAAGAACCATACCGCCGTGCTCTTACCTATATACAGGCACGCCTGAATGCTACCTCCCGGCAACTGAATATTGCTCCACACAACCAGCATCATGGTCTGCCTCCATATAAACAACCGGCGGAACTTTTGCAGGAGCTTAATAATATAGCCAGCTCTTTACAACAAAATGGCAGTGCCCTGCTCACACAAGGCAAACTGGCTGACCTGATTCGTTCTGTTTCCCTGTTCGGTTTTCATCTGATGTCCATCGACTTGCGTCAGCATGCAGCCAAACATGCCGAAGTTGTAGCCGAACTGTTTACACATGCCGGTCTTGAAATGTTTGAGACATTAAGTGAAGCAGCCAAACAGCGCGTTCTGTTACGTGAATTAAGCACCCAGCGCCCGCTATACAGCCCTTATATTCAGTATAGTCCGCACACCATGCGTGAGCTGGCTATATTCCAGACTGCGGCGAATGTTAAAAATAACTATGGTGAAACCGCTATCAATCAGTGCATTATTTCTAACGCCGAAACCGTTAGCGATATATTGGTGGTAGCGTTACTGCTGAAAGAAACCGGTTTACTGAGCATCAGTAATGAGAAACCGACCAGCCGGATTAATATTGTTCCTCTGTTTGAGACCATTGATGCCTTGCATAATTGCATCAGTATTATGGATAAATTATTTAATCTGCCCTGGTATCGTGCTTTTTTGCGTAGTCGTGATAACCTGCAGGAAATTATGCTGGGCTACTCTGACAGTAATAAAGATGGTGGTTATGTAACCAGCCAGTGGTCACTTTATCAGGCTGAATCGAGACTGGTACAACTGTTTGGTCAGCACCATATCCGTCTGCGCCTGTTTCATGGCCGCGGTGGCAGTGTCGGTCGCGGTGGCGGACCTTCATTCGATGCAATCATGGCACAGCCGGCTGGCAGCGTAGCCGGACAAATACGCATTACTGAACAAGGAGAAGTTATTACCGCCAAATATGCTGATCCGACCAATGCAGAACGTAATCTTGAAGCACTCATTGCTGCTACTCTTGAAGCTACTGTTTTACCCATGCACAACAGCGAGCCTGACAGCGAACTGATGAATGCATTGTCTGCCAGTGCATTCACACATTACCGGCAATTAATTACTTTTCCGGGCTTTATTGATTATTTTCTGCAAACCAGCCCGATTCAGGAAATTGCGAGTCTGAATATTGGCAGCCGCCCCGCCAGCCGGAAAACACTGGCCAAAATTCAGGACTTACGCGCCATACCATGGGTATTCTCATGGACCCAGAACCGCCTGATGCTGCCGGCCTGGTATGGCTTCGGTAGTGCAGTAGCAGAACTGATTGAACAGGACAGCACCAATCTGCAACGCTTACAGCAGCAGGTCAAAAACAGTCCGTTTTTTCAAACCATGCTTTCCAACATGGATCAGGTCATGGCCAAAGCCGATCTTACTATTGCTGAGGCTTATGTAGATCTTGCCAGTGATCAGCAAGCTGCCAGAACCATTTACACCATGCTATCTGAAGAGTTTGAGCGCAGCCGGCAGGCTTTGCTTAATATTTTGCAACGTCAGCATTATCTGAGTGATAACCGCACTCTGGCACGTTCTCTGGCCTTGCGTATTCCTTATCTGAATGCACTGAACTGGTTGCAGATACATCTGCTGCAACAATTACGCCAGCAGCCGGATAATAGTGAGATACTCCAGCTCATCCATCTGACAATTAATGGTATTGCACAAGGGTTGCGTAATACCGGCTAGATATCATCCTGTTTTGCGGACAGTATTTCCATTCTGTCCGCTCATCACCAGTGCATATAACTTGAATTTTTCCAATGAAATATTTATTTTTATATCCAAAATAAAACACTTGGATACTGATATATAAATATATTTAATTTTTAGAAAAATCAATGTATTAAAATTAATAAGTAAAAGTAATTACAAATCTGTTACAGTCGCTTGAAATCGATATACAACGACCCAATTTAATCACATAACTTACCCTTTTGCAGAGGAAAAAATATGCAACCGGAAAACAATACCGAAAACGAAACACAGGTTAACGATAATACCGAAACCACAGAACCAATTGTCGCTCCTGAAGCTACCGTAGAAGAGTTACAGGAACGTATTAGCGAACTTGAAGGACAACTCAAAGACGAACAGTTACGTTCACTCGCCAATGAACAAAATCTGCGCAGACGTCATCAGGATGAACTGGAAAGCGCACACAAATTTGCCGGACAGAAATTTGCCAGTGCTATGCTGCCAGTTAAAGATTATCTGGAAATGGCCCTGCAAGATCAAAGCGGTAACTTTGACGCACTGAAAATGGGCGTACAAATGACGCTGACCGAATTACAAAAAGCTTTCGATCAGTCTAATATTAAAGAGATCGATCCTAAAGCCGGCGACAAACTTGATCCGCACCGTCATCAGGCCTTGCAAAGTGTAGAAAGTGAACAAGAACCCAATACAGTAGTTTCGGTAATGAAAAAAGGTTATACCCTGTCCGACCGTGTATTACGCCCTGCTATGGTAACCGTAGCTAAGGCTGCTGATACAGAATAAACTGTATTTTCTAAAAGCCGTCAGACATACTGTTGTTCTGACGGTTTTGTATATATAACGATTTTATATTTATAAAATAAATTATTACCTGAGAACTCATCTGATAGAAACAGAATAAAACTGAAAATTTGCTATTTATTGTATTTTCCAAAAATAAACTCTTACTTTAAATCATTATTCAGCAATAATATTTATAGATATTAACAGCGTCATCCAACTCATTCTTTAATTGCATACCCTTTCAGAGCCATATCTTGGCTCTAAAAACACTAACCTTACAAAATACCATTACTTACCTGCTACTGTCTTAAAATTACATCCGGTTGATTGTCATCTGGAGATAAACCTCTATCGGCTCCTGTTTACAGCAAATACCAGAGTAAGCATGCATATAAATTTTTCAGGGTCATCAATTATTGATTATCAGTACTAGTAAAATAATAGAATTATAGAACTTTAAAAATAACCAATTACACTGATTCATAAAAAATTTATCGTAAGCTGATTTTATAAATTTATTAGAACTTATAATTGATTATGGATCTTTATTTTACTAAATCTAATATCCACTCTATCCATTTTCTTACAGTAGAAGAACGTCGACTAATAGTTACATCTGAGTATGAGGGATATAAATTTGCTTCACGCATAATTTCTATAATTTTACTTTTTTGCACAGGTATATTTTTATTTTTGATATATTCTTTTAATACAGAATTAAATATCCTATGCTGAATAATTAATTTGCAAAATTCCAATTGGCGATCTTGATAACCTAGTCCTAATATTCTTCTTCCATCTTTTGTAAGCAAATAATATGTGTTATTTTCTTCTTCTTTTTTATCAACTAAACCAAGATAGCGTGCTGAATTAGCATAATAATCTGCTTGTCGTTTATCGAATGCATAATGCTCTGTTATTTCTCTGCAGCTTAACTCTTTTGTCACTAGGAGTTCACATAAATTTATTACTCGCTCAAATTTATCCGCCTGTGGAAAAGGAATCTCAGAATTATCGTCTAATACAACTGTTTCTTGTAGTACTCTTTTAATATCAGCCATTCTTATTTTAGTATCTTCAATAGCATACCGGCTATGTCTAATCTGTATTAAAGAATTATAATTTTTCAAGTCGGTAAATTCATATTCATATAAATTATATATACCATTAGAGTAAATAAAAAATATCGAACGCACTGGCTTTTGTATACGCTTTTTCCAAACCCGATATGGATAATAAATCTGTCTAATCAGAAAATCTTCAGATATATCCAGCTTTGCTTCTATTAATGCCAATGAATGTAACCCCTCATACCCGGCGTCAATTTCAATCTGAGATTTATTAACACAAATTCTCTTGTTTAGAATTGGATAGAACTTTCTCAACTTATTCAGTTTAATAAAAAAGTCAAAAGCACCTGAGCCTAATCTCCCTGCTACAGTTGGATTCAGTTCATTCTCATTCAAAAAATCAGCAATAATACCTGAAGCATAAGCACAATTTAAAGCTATTGCCTCACTGGTTATCGCAGATAAATCCAAACTTTCAATATAATCCGGTAAAGTTCTTCTTTTAATAGGTGAATCAGCATTTATCTGCTGTAAATTCTGATACGCCTGAAAATTGCCAATAACATAGCGACCACGAGTAATAGGCAAGATAGCGAGATGATTTTCAAAAAAAATTATAGGTAAATTTACTGAATGATCAAATTTAGCCATTAATCTTGGTTCTTTTATTTCTTTTATTTGTTTTGCATCAATTTCAAAAAAACCATGATCATCTACTCTTTCGAGTATATTATATTTTTCAAATAATAATTCCCATGCACCGTTAATACACAGATCTTTAGAATTATCCATAATTTCTTACAATCACCTCTTGTATTCTTCCGCGTTTGGATGCATCAGCCCCAACCAGACGTTTAGCAGAAATAATTTCGATATTATATTTGCTATATTGATCATAAATAAAATCAGTAGCCGAATTTGAAAGCATAAATTTAATACTACGTTCATTCAGCTCATCACAGCACTTACGTAACCTTATTTGCTCATCACGGGAAAATCCATCTTTTGTATAGCTGGTAAAATTGGCCGTAACAGATACAGGATCATAAGGTGGATCAAGATAAACAAATGCATTATCAGGCAGATTTTTTAAAATTTCTGCATAATCAACAGCATTGAATACTATTTCTGAGTTGTTAAAATAAAAACTAATAGCTCTTAAAACAGGTTCATTCACAATATTAGGATTTGCATAATTTCCAAACGGAACATTAAATTCACCTGAAGCATTAACCCTGAACAATCCATTAAAACACGTTCTGTTCAAGTAAATAATTCGTGCTGCTTTTTCTATATCGGAAAGATGAGTATATTTATCCTTATTTCTATCCCAACTGCGTATTTCATAAAACTGATCTTTATTATTCTGAAATTGTTTTAATTGTTCAATCAGAACGTCAACATCATTTTTAATAACAGTGTAAACCCGAATTAGTTCATGATTAACATCATTAATACAGGCTGATTGAGGTTGTAATGCAAAAAATAATGCACCACCGCCCACAAAAGGTTCGCAATAGACAGAATAGTCTTTAGGCACTAAAGGAATTAAAGTATCAAGCAATTGACGTTTACCACCTGCCCATTTTAAAACCGGAGCTATCAATTGTTTTTTACTGTGTCTCATATATTTTATAACTCTATATTTAAATCTGATTAATCTGATAATGCTTAGTGTGAAAATGATAATTTACCGGATCCGATATTTGCTCACACTTTAATTTACTATCACTTAACATTCATCCATATTAGTTGCGATTGACATAATCAGCATAAACAAAGAGCATTATTCAACATTATAGAAATAAGCTACCAATTCAAAAATTATTTATGATATATAAATTAACATCTATAAAATATTTTCACTTCAACATCGAGCTCAAAAACGCCTGTGTCCGTGCATGCTGCGGATTAGCAAAAAAGCTTCTCGCTTCACCCGATTCAACAATCACACCTTTATCCATAAACAGCACCTTATTGGCCACCTCACGCGCAAAACCCATTTCATGAGTGACCACAACCATAGTCATTCTGTCTTCAGCCAGTTGCTGCATCGTTTTCAATACTTCGCCGGTTAATTCAGGATCAAGAGCTGAAGTAGGTTCATCAAACAGCATAATTTGTGGCTGCATAGCCAGTGCACGGGCAATAGCAACCCGCTGCTTTTGTCCGCCAGATAATTGAGACGGATAATAATCCTGTTTATTAGCCAGACCAACCTTGCGCAACAACTCCTGTGCCAGCGGAACAATCTCATCACGCTTCATTTTTTTCACAGTTATTGGAGCTTCAATGATATTTTGTAATACGGTCATGTGCGGAAACAGATTGAACTGCTGAAAAACCATACCCATCCGAGTACAGATTTTTTTTATCAGGCCTTCAGATACATAATGAGCACGATTGTGGATATTGTTCTGTACCAGAAAATCATTTTCAATGGCAATACTGCCCGCATCTATCTTTTCCAGATAATTCAGACAACGCAGTAATGTAGATTTGCCTGAACCGGAAGAACCGATAATGGCAACTACTTCTGAGCGTGCTACCTGAATATCGACGCCTTTGAGTACTTCAGTATTACCAAAAGCCTTATAAATACCGCGGGCATCTATCATTAAATCAGTCGTCGTAGCGTGCATAGCGTTTCTCCATTTTCTGGAAGCCCCAGGTCAGAATCAGGGTCATAATCAGGTAGAATGCAGCCGCCACAAAAAACGGCATCAGATTAAATTCACGCTGTACCAGCTGATAAGTTACCCGCATCACATCCTGTAATGCCAGCACATATACCAGCGATGTATCTTTAACCAGTGTAATCGTTTCATTGCTTAACGGCGGCAGAATTTTTTTCCACATTTGTGGTAAAACAATACGACGCATGGTTTGGCCGTAGCTCATCCCTAATGTCTTTGCTGCTTCATACTGTCCCTTACCTACTCCCTGAATTCCGGCACGGAAAATCTCTGCAAAATAAGCAGCATAGTTAAGCACAAACGCTACTACCGCTGTAGTATATGCCGGCAGTAAAATATTTACTGCCGGTAAAGCAAAGTAAATAAAGAAAATCTGTAGCATCAAAGGTGTGCCGCGCATCACCCAGATATAAAAATTAACAATATAATCCAGTGCCCTGATTCCGGAAAGGCGCAATAATGCCAATACCAACCCTAACGGAATAGACAGTAATAGGGTAATGGCAAACAGGCTCAGAGTAATTTTTGCTCCTGTCCAGAGTTCAGGCAGCATATTTAACACATAATTCATGTGTATTCCTTAAAACAACAATAACGCTGCCTGAATAAATTCTATTCAGGCAGCGTTGATTCCAAAGTAAAACAACATTTATTTAATGATGTCTTTACCGAACCATTTTGTAGCAATTTTAGCAGATGTACCATCTGCTTTCATACTATCCAGAGCCCCTTGAATTTTTTGCTCTAGAGCCTGATCATCTTTACGGAAAGCAACAGCATATTGCTCTGTACCAAAATTATCACCTAATACTTTATATTCATTAGGTTTTTTTGAAACATAATAGCGACCGACTACTTCATCTACAACCAGTGCATCTACACGTTTGGCGGATACATCCATTAATGCTGTCACATTATCTGCATATTTCTTCAATTCTTTGAATGATTTGGCTGTATTCTGATCAGCTTCTACCGCATCAACAGCACTACTGCCATCCTGAACCGCCACAATTTTACCGTTCAGATCAGCTTTAGTATTAATTCCGCTATCCGGACGGACAACAATAATCTGATGATTGTCCATATAAGGTTTGGATAATAATAATTGCTGCTGCCGCTGTGGAGTAATGGTTAATCCGTTCCACAGCATATCAACACGTTTACTGTTAAGCTCCGATTCTTTGGCACTCCAGTCGATTGGCTTAAGCTCCACATTCAGACCGGCACGCTTAGCTGCTTCACGAGCCATATCAATATCGAAACCAACCAACTCATTTTTTTCATTACGAAAGCCCATAGGCGGAAAGCTGTCATCCAGCCCCATTACTACCTTTTGACCTGTACTCTCACCGGAGCTGGAAGCAGTACCTGAGGCAGATTCACCACCACAGGCAGCTAACGCCACCGCAACCACAGAACCAAATAAAAAATTACGTATGGCGTTTTGCATATATAAAGTTCCTGATTTAAAGGTAATAGATAATTGTGTCATACACACTATACCGGAATTTTTTAACACTTTCATCAGCCGGCAATCAGGTACTTACTGTAAATACCAGAACACACAGCAGACAAATACCAAGTTATTATTGGTCATTTTATCTCTGATTCAGCATGAACCGTGCTGATACTAACCATGAAGATTCACTGCGATATTATGCGGCAGCCGAATGCAACGCTTGATGGTTCATACGAAAAAACAGTTTACCATCTTCTTCAATACGCCGTATGGGCCATTGATATACTTCACTCAACAAAGCAGATTGCATAACATCCTGAGGTGTTCCTGAAGCAACTATCTGCCCTTCATTCATTAATACAATAAAATCAGAATGATTTGCTGCCATAGTTAAATCATGCAGTACCATAACAACAGAAAAATCAGCGTGATGCTCATGCAGATAATGCATCAGTTGGTGCTGATGACGAATATCCAGATGATTACATGGTTCATCAAGCAGTAGTAATGGCGCATTCTGAAGCAGCGCACGTACCACATTAGCACGCTGCTGTTCACCTCCAGATAAACTGCCTATGCGTTGCTGTGCCAGTGAGCATAAGTCGAAAACATCAAGTAACTGCTGGAGCTTTGCTGCGGGTGCCCGGGCTTTCTTAAACCAGCCACCCTGAGGAGAGCAACCAAGCTGCACATACTCAACTACCGTAAGCGGCAAATTATATTGTCCGTGCTGACCCACCCATGCAATCTGCCGGCGCTTTAAACTATTGTCAACCGGTTCTCCAAATAATTTGACACCGGCACCATGCAGGCCTAACAGTGCACGCAGCAAGGTTGACTTACCGGCACCATTCGGCCCGATAATACTGATATGCTGATTGGCCGGTAAATCAAGTTGTGGTACCGATAAAATACAACGGCCACGTGGTTGTACATGTACATTGCGAATGGTAAATAAATTTTCCATATCCAGATCCTAGCGACGCAATGGCTGTAAAAACAACCACAGGAAAAATGGTCCGCCAAGTAAAGAAATTACAATACCCACAGGTAAATCAACCGGATAACTCAGCCAGCGCGATACGCTGTCTACCAGCAGCAAAAATATTGCCCCCAGCCAGGCAGATAACAGAATAATTTTACGCCGGCTACCGCCACGATTACGGGCAACCACATTCGGTACCATCATACCCAGAAAACCAATAATACCGGCCATTGATACCGCTGCTCCGGTTAACAGAGCAGAGCCTATCACTGCCCATATCCGGGTACTCCCGACAGCAACACCCATACTAATGGCTGTTTCTTCTCCCAGCATCAGAATATCCAGTCGCCTGCCCACTGCCACCAGAACACACAATCCCAGCAGCATTACTACCAGCGCATACCATGGTGAAGTAAAACCGGACTCAGCCAGACTGCCAGCCAGCCAGCTAGTTGCACTGCGTAAAACCATATCATCCGACATAAACAGAATCATGCTTACCAATGCACCACAAAAGGCACTGATAACAAAACCCATCACCAGTAGCCCTAATGTTCCTCCGCCTAGTAGACGATGTACCGTCAGAATCAGAACACATACCAGCAAAGCCCCCAGAAACGCAGCCATTGGTACTGTTATAGCACCCCAGCCACCAGCCAGAACGGCAATAACCCCCAGTGCGGCACCACCGGAGGTACCTATCAGGCTCGGATCCGCCAGTGGATTATCAAATAATGCTTGCAATGCAGCACCGGAAGCAGCCAGTGCGGCACCCACTATCAGCGCTACCAGTACTCGCGGCAGCCGGATACCTAGTGTTATCTCATCCATGGATTGCGGCCATTGCCAGCCACCCATACCCAGTCCCAGACAAAACCAGCTCAACAGTAAACTGAATAATATAGCGGCGATAAGCCAAACCAGTTTAGGCCAGAACGCACTTTTCACCCTATTGTGATCAGGCGTACCGGCCGTTTGCTGCACTTGCGTCATAATTATTGTGCCAGTTTATAAAGTTTAGGAATAACCTGCGGAGTATTCAGGCCATAACGAAAAATATCATTTGACGGCATAAAATAGATTTTCTTTTGTTTTGCGGCTGGAGAAGCAGCAATTTCCGGTCGTTTAATCAAGCCCTGCACGCCGCCTGTCAGTTTTTGGTTACGTTCGGCAATCAGAATGATATCCGGTTTCGCGGCCAGCCATGCCTCGCGTGACATCGGTTTCATACCTTCAATAGCAGCGGCTGCATTAATACCACCAGCCCGCCTGATGAGTTCATCCGCAGCAGTACCCCGGCCGGAAACATAACGACCATCATAGCTAATCAGATAGCGCTTACCGGTTTTTGGCATCTGTTTCACCTGACTGAGCCAGCGATCTGCCAATGCATTGGCTTCTTTACTCTTACCAATAAGCTGTCCGATCTGGCGAATACCGCCCGCATAGCCATTAATATCATCCTTTGGCGCAACATTCACCGCTTTAACACCTACCCGGTTCAGATTGGCGTAAATACTGGTTGGCTGTGCCATCCACGAACCCAGAACAAGAGTTGGTTTTCTGGCCGCAATCGGTTCCACACTCAGCCCGTGAAACAAGCCGATACTGGGCACATTCTTTAAAGCCGGATTAGTAGAAGCCCTCTCGCGCCCTACTACTTCTTTAGCACTACCCAACTCCACCACAATATCTGCCACATCAGGCGTCAGCGTAACAATACGAGCAGCAAACGCAAATGGAAAAGCAGCGCACATAGCCGCTGCCAACAGTAATTTTTTCATAATCCACCCTTTAATTACTCATATTACAATGGCAGATATCCATATTCCTAGTAATTTATGATTTCACCATAACTACAAAATGCATATCTGCCCCGGCTACTTAGCCTGCTAACAAGCCATCCATCAGCTGATGCCATGATTGCATTTCATCATTACCTTCTTCACGGCGACCAAAAATTTGCACCACAGTTTGACGATTTTTGTCGAAACCTTCTATACAAGTAACATAACCTTCACTGATCGGACGACGTACCACCCAGGTTTCCACAATATCACTATCGCGCAGATGCAAATCAAAGCCTTCTTCCGGTACTTTGGCATCCAGTACATTCAGATAGCCATGTGAGCGTACTACGTTGTGTAGTTTACCGGTCTGAATCTGCACTAAGCCACGATTACCGACAAATACCATAATTTCCAGATTATTTGCCTGAACATACTGCAGAATTTCTTCCCATACACTGCGATCGACCTGCTTAGTGCTGCCTGCCGGTGCATGACGGTAAGACTGCTGGCGGTCAATTTTAAAAGTCTCCAGCAAACCGCCAAAATGATGTACATCTTTCAGTTCATTCCAGCGCTCCTGAAAGGCCTGCTCGCGCTCTGGCGACAATGGTTCCGGTACCGTTACATTAATTTCCGGTGCCGGCAGAAATTCCGGTTTACCACTAGTTGCGAATTCATCAATCAGTGCCTGCCATGCGTCCAGTTTAGTTTCATCACGCATGAAAACTTTTTCAATACTCATGCCGTATTCGTCATAAAACTGAATCGAACGCATGGTTCTTTCACCAATCACCACTGTTGTAGCGATAGCATGATGCCAGTTATGCAGGAAAAAACGCAAATCCAGCCCGCCCACATTCAGCGCCAGCCCTGTACGCGCAGTCAGCGTTACATGTTCATAAACACCAACTTTTTCATGTACTGCGGCATCATTACGCACCACACTCAAAACTTCTCCCAGGGTTTCCAGCTTAAGTACCAGATCGCGAATCCGGCTGCCTAGATAAACAGAGTCCGGAGCATCTGCCATTAATGCGCCTTCACTCACACCCAGATCAGCTGCTGCCTGACGCGGAAAGTACATTCCTCCTTCGACAGTTGCCTTTTTATCCAGATATTGTTGCCATAAACTCATGTCTCGTTCCTTTACAAAGTTATTATTGATAGTGATTTAGCAAATAATTCAGCTAATTATTTTAATTTCAGATTTATTTAAAAGGTGTAGCGCAACCCTACATTAAATGTCCGTCCCGGAGCAGAATAGAAATCAGCATTGTCTCTGGTTAACTTAGTCGCATTGCCGTCGCTTTGCCCGGAAGTGCCCGACTGACTGTTTACATTCGGCATCATGTAAGCAATATCTGCCCAGTTCCAGTATTTCTTATTAAAAACATTATTCACACCGGCACGGAAACTCAGATGCTTAGTTGGTTTCCAATAGCCACCCAAATCAACCAGCGCGTAATTTCTGGACGGATTATAGTAACTTGTTCCTTTTGGAACATTTTGAATGTCGCTATCATCTTTTTTCGCCACATAGGTTAAATCAACATTGGCTCCCCACACTTCCTTATCATAGGCAAGACCAAGTTTCACTTTAACCGGCATCACTGAGTTAAGTGGTCTGTCTACGCCTTCCTGGCGAATCGAGCCACGCGAATAGGCTATTGAACCATTTACTTTCCAGTCTGGCGCGAACTTCCAGCGTGCATATGCTTCACCGCCGTAAATATGTGCCTTACTGAAATTCTGTGCCTGCAATACCAGCGTCTGTTTACTGCCCGGACGGCTCCATACAGCATCAGCCGGTAGCTTCACCACATCAGAAATATTTACATAATCAATAAAGTTTTTATAGTGATTGTCAAATCCGGCTATACCGTATTCAAAAACATCATTTTTACCGCGTAAACCAAGCTCAAAATTATTTGCAGTTTCCGCTTTCAGATTCGGATTACCCCAGGAACTGTAGTTTCCCGGATTCCATGAAGAAGCCAGCTGCTGAGATGATGGCGCATTAAAACCACGGGCATACTGAAAATACGGTACCAGCAATGGAGTAATCTGATACGAAATACCCAGACGAGGTGTTAATGCACTTTGATGTTTTTTGCGCAATTCACCGATTTCACCATTGATTCCGGTTACAAAGCCATTGGAATTAGGCTTTATATTATAGTAAGCAGCCGATAAACCCGGACTGACAACCAAATTGCCCCATTGCAGATCTGCATTTATATACGCACTGGCCCGAATAGTAGTGTTATCGGCATTAGGCTTCGATCTGGCATAATATCCTTGCCAGTCACTAGTTAATTCATGGTGCGCAAAACTCAGACCATAGCGCCATTCCTGACTCAGACTACCTGTATCAAAATGCGATGACCAGTCTGTTGTCAATCCCCATACTTTATCTTTATTGGTAAAGTCAAAAACGCAACGATTATTCCGGTCAGGAACCATACTGGTACAACCTTTGACATAGTCACGCCGGGTACTTGAATCTGTTTTAGTCTGTTGCCAGTAAATCTGTGTTTTACCTGATTGAATCAATCCCTCATCACTGTGATAATCATGTCCCAGTGAAAACCGAGTTTTCTTGTTGTCATCTATACCGCGTACATCAGTATAGGTACTATTTATCTGAGACAATGAATCAGTCCACTGATTCCGGCTCAAATATTCAGCAGTAAAATTCAGGGTATTTTTGTCATTAATATCAAATTCGTGCTTAGTAAGAAAATACCGGCTATTGTGATCAACAGGGTCTGATTTAGTACGCAAAGCCCCTTTGCCACCAATATTACCCCGGTTATCTACTTCATCACCTTTACGGTAAGTACCCAGTACCATTCCGCGCCAGCGGTCACTTCTCATTGCACCGACACCTGTTACCGCTGTAGATTTATCCACACTGTTATACTGAGTATCAATATAACCACCCTGATCTTTATCCTGCAAAATCTCATCAGGGGTAAGTGTGTGCATAGCAACAACACCGCCCAAACCAAAACCACGGGCATTTTTACTGATATCAACACTGCTGAGCGCGGAAACATCCATAAAATTACCACGACCGAAAATCGCATACTGTCCCGTATGCTTCATTTCATTTGCTTCGGGCAACTCAATTCCATCAATGGTCATACCAACCCGGTTACCACTTAAACCACGAATATTGACACTGTCATTACCCTGTCGTGTACCCTGAGTATCCAATACCTCTACACCCGGAACATCTTTTAATGCCGTTTTTAAATCCACCGCACCTTGTTTCTTAATAGTATCTGCCTTGACTTTAGTATCTTTGAATACACTTGGCGTAACACGTTTACCCTCAACATGAATTGTTGGCAAATGAGCTTCGCCTTCGGCATAAACTACTGCAGGAAAGCCGATATAAGCTACAGCCAGCGCAATAATCTTGGGTGAGCGGCGCATATTAAGTTAACCCCTTTTGACACAAATTAATATAAAGATGCCGCATTGTAATCAATAATGATTCTTTTATACAAGTGAAAATAGGAATTATTCTTATTAATTTTAAGTCATATTTTTCTAATACTGCTCAGCTGCTTTTTACAGTATTCTTATAAATGACAGTAAGCATAAATATGTTTTAAATCCGGACAGATTGGCCTTGCAAAAATATAATTTTTTATTAATATAAAAACATCACTTCTTCATAATTATTAAAAATTACTCTTGTATAAAATTATACAAACTTTGTTTTAGGTTATTTTATATTCTGAATTTATCTTTCAGAGTAATAAAAAATTTATTTTATCAATTATATTATCAAAATAAAATTTGCTGATTTCTATATAATAAGTATCTCTCATCACCACTTACTGTCGGTTTACCACTGTCTAATTCAAATTATTAGTTTTCTAACATTCTAAATGTATCAATGAGAACCAGACAAATACAAAACACTTCCTGAAACCATCATATCATAATTAAAATCACACATCCGGATTACAAAACACAGCAGCCTGCTACCAGAACTTAATCAGGCTATATTACAATTATTTCATTATTTATATTGATTATCACAGACAGCCATGCAACTTGATCGTACTCTTCAGTATCAGATTCTTACCGAACTTACCAATTGTTTTCCGAATCCCTCATCGCAGGAATTTTTTGACCAGTTAGTAACACAATATAGCCTTGATCATGTACTGGGCAATCTTATCTATCTGGACGGACACGGATTAATCCGGTTAAAAATCGATCAGGGATTTAATTATAAAGAAATTCTCTGGACACTAACCGAACCAACCGTAAAGGCATTTGATTTTCTGGCAGACGATGGTGGTTTAGCAGCTATTCTGCAGACCGGAACAGAAAAACCGAATAATAAATAGGCAAATACCTGACCTGGTCAGTAAATTTAATAAAAATGAGACATTAAAGTATATAAAATCATTTGTTTTTATGTATTTTAATGGTAGAAATGTATTTAGTTTGGTAAATTACAGATTTTGAATTATTGTTAACTGATTCATATTGCTTTTTTCTGTAAGATTACGAAAGAAAGTAATATAGCAGGTGATTATCTTGCATAAAAGTACAAACCTTCATATCTTTTCGCTCAAAGAGAAAATCTATCTTTTTTTTTCATCATTTTATTACCACTTATTAGCATTCGCCTAAGCATTTACTATTATCCCTCCTCATCACAAATCCAGAGCATCAATCAGGAAATCTTTCAGCTTTCATTACAACAGCAAGAGTTACTACAGCAGCCTGAAAGTTATGAGAATAACTGCAAGCGTCAGCAAATAAAGCAAGAAATTAAAAAGCATAGTTTCGCACTTACATATGCCAGACCACTCGCTACAGGCGGCATAGTTAGCGGTATTATGTGTCTTTTTTCCGGAGTAGTTGCTTTATTCCTGATTCAGCATTTGGGTAGAAAAGCAGATAAATCTTTAAAACAATTGCGCATTAATTTTACTCGTGCGTCGCATATGATACAGGCAATTTTGCTGATATTGCCCATCAGTCTTATTCTGTCTTTTTTATTCGTTTTCATAATACTTACTGATGGTACAAGACCGGAGAAGGCAATCATCCCTCTGTTTGTTGTAGCAGGATTATGCTTTTTCTATTTACACAGATATAACAAACAGGGTAATACAGGAACAGCCAGAGTAAGCGGTGTGCTGATCACGACTGAAACCAATCCGGAATTATGGAAATTAATTAGGGAAATTGTACAAAAGCTTGGGTTAAACGCTATGCCAAACCATATTGTACTTTGCATAGGAAATGGCTTCAGGGTAAGTAATAAAGCAGTTCGTCTGTATCCGGACAGAATAGTATTAACAGGAAATACTTTATATCTGGACAGTACTTATATTAATTATTTAACCTTAGCAGAATTATCCAGCATAATTGCGCAGAGATTAAGTCATATTGCCAGTAATGATTTAAATGTATCTGCAAATTTTAATCGTCAGATTGATAAGTTAACTGAAACAGCTAATTTTTTATACCAGAATTATTTATCCTATTCTTTATTCGAAAATTATTTATTCTATCCTCCGTATTTGCTAGCCAAATATTTTTATTGTTCGTTCAACAAAGCAATTCATTGGTGGTATCGTTCCACAGAAGCTATGGCGGATTTAAATGTTTTAAAAGTTACCCATAAAGAGCAATTTGCTTTAGCCTTAAGTAAAATGCATCTTTTGCAAACACGAATTAATCAGGCATTGGAAAATTATTACTATAAAACACATATAAACTTTCTGCCTTTAGATTATGTTACACACTATGTAGAACACTCAGAAACACCATCGCTTAGCAAACTTCTAAAAAAATCACCTTCTGTTTATGCCCGGCACCCGACTTTAGCTCAACGACTGTCTTACATTAAATATGGCGAATTAAACCGTTTGAGTGGTTTGCTCATCAACATTAGTCCAACCACGCTTCTGAAAGATTTATTTAGTAAAGAACTAAACATCCTGCAATCAGATTATCAAAATGATATACAGGAAACAGCAGAAACTAAATTAAATTATCTGAAACATATCAGTAGTCAACATCAGGAAACCATTACCTTAAAACAGGGCGGAATAATCAGATCGTTTCTGCGATCCCTGCTGGCTGGTCTGTTTATCTTAATAACATATGCTTGTATTACAACTGATAAAGCACATGATTCAGAGTGGCTGATAGGTGTCATTATCCTCTCAATGATCAGTGCTTTTTGCTTATTCAGATGCTACAAAATGTATAAAAGCATTGGTTCAGCACTACTTACCATGAAGCCACGCGGATTAATTCTTCCCTGCTTTGATAAAGCTATTCCATGGAAGCAAATAGACTCTTTTGAGATAACTGGCCAAATGTACAAAAAGCTAACTCTTTATCTCAATCCAGCATTCAAACCGGGAGAATTCAAACCATGTAACGCAAAAATAAAATATAACAAACGAAATAATCATATCCAGATAACTGCATATGAAATCAGAGGCAAATTAAAGTTACCGGATTGTGAGTCTTTAATATCAGACTACATAAGAGTTGCTCATGCCCGAATAGAGCTGCAGTTATTTATGCAAAACAAAAAATAATCAGTAGATTATGAGTAAATTCATTATTATTCCTATTATTCTGCTTCTTCAGATGGCCGGCTATATATTTCTGTTTTATGAAAATAAACATGGACATGCTGATTTTCCTATTAAATGGGTCATATTTAACATTTTGGGAATTTTTAATCTGATTGTATTGGTACTGTCTTATTTTCTTTTTTTTAATTCTGAAAATAAAATTTCTTTTTGGTTGATTCCTGTAACAATAGCTGTAATTACTATTATCAAACTGATTATTCAATATATAAGAATGGCTATAGGTGAATTCTAAATTTATTAGCACAAAACGAGACAGGGAAAAGAGAAAAATTTATCTTTTGCAATAATAGAAAGAGAAGGAGATAATATAACCGATATAAAATCTTTTATTAATTATTTAACTTTAGCAGCATAATTGCACATAAATTAAATCACATTGCAAGAAATCATTTAAATGCATAAGCAAGTTTTAATCATCAAATTGATAAGTTAACTGAAACAATTGATTTATTAAAAAATTATTTATTTTATCGAATATATCTGCCATCTAAACATTTTTTATCATTCATTTAACTGGACAATTTATCAATGGAATCGTTCCAAAGAGTTTATGGCAGATTTAGATGTTTTAAAAATAATTCCTAAATAATACTTTACCTTAGACGTATCTTTTGCAGGAGCCAATTATTTAGGCATTGGAAAATTAATATTACAAAACAGATATAGATTATCTGACTTAGATTATGTTACATATTATGCAGGAAAGTCAGAAACACTATCATTTAGCAAACTACTTAAATAATCACCTTCTGTTTACAACCGATACCCGAATTTAGCTCAACGGCTATCTGGTATTAAATATTACCAGCCTAAATCATTGAATATTTTACTCATTAGCATTACTCCAACCAGGCTTCCGGAAGATCCGTTTAATAAGGAATTAAGCATTCTGTAATCGAATTACCAAAACGATGTACAGGAATTAGTAGAAATTAATTTAGATTATCAAAAAAGCATCATTAATGATCATCAGGAACCCATTATCCTAAAACCGGGTGGAATTATCAGATTACTTATGCGATCCCTGCTGGCTGGTCTGTTTATCTTAATAATACATGCTTGTATTACAACTGATAAAGCACATGATTCAGAATGGCTGATAACTGTCATTACCCTCTCAATAATCATTGCTTTCTATTTATTCAGATGTTACAAAATGTATAAAGGCATCGGTTCAGCATTATTTACCATAAAATCACAAGTATTGATTCTTCCCTGCTTTGATAAAACCATTCCATATGAGCAAGTAAACACCTTTGAAATAACTGATAAGATGTACAAAAAGCTAAATCTTTATCTCAATCCAGAATTTAAACTGGGAAAATTTAAACCATGTAAACGCAAAAATAGAATATAACAAACAAAATAATCATATCCGGATAACTGTATACGAAATCAGAGGCAAAATAAAATTACCGGAGCGTGGTTCTTTAATATCAAATTATATAAAAATTGCCAAAGCCAGAATAAAGCTGCAGTTATTTACAACAGAAAAATAATCAGCTACATAAACGATAATAAATAGTAAGCAGATAAATTTATTCAATATATATTTATTGAAAACAACTGTATACTATTGTTGTCAGTACATCTTATAGCTGGTTCAATTTTTTTCTGCTAGTTGTCTGACTTTCTTTTAACCTTTACCGATTAATTTATCCGGGGTGCCGCTGGCTGAGATTACACCCGTAGAACCTGATGCGGTTAGTACCGCCGAAGGGAGTATAAAACACACTTTTTTTGAATAATAAGTCTGTTTTGTTACTCTTTAATATATTATTTATTAAAGGAGCTTTTATGCCTTCATTTCAATCACTCACAGAAGCCTGTCAGGATGAATGGAACCGCTATATTCAGCATGATTTTATCCGCCAGCTGGGTAAAGGAATATTAGATAAATCGTGTTTTCAGCATTATTTAAAACAGGATTATCTTTTTTTAATTCAGTTTGCGCGTGCATGGGGACTCGCGGTATATAAAAGCCATGATGTATTTGAAATACGCAAAGCATTAGCAGGTCTCAAGGCTATTATGGATACTGAGCTGGAATTACATATACAGTATTGTAAGGAATGGGGCATAAGTGAACAGGAACTTAGTACTCTGCCCGAAGCCAAAGCAAATATTGCATATTCACGCTATATACTCGATGCCGGACAACAGGGGGAATTACTGGATTTACATGTTGCACTGGCACCATGCTTAATCGGATATGGAATTATTGCCTGCTGGCTTAAAGATCAGCCATGGTATCAAACAATTAATAACCCTTATCAAAGCTGGGTAGAAATGTACGCAAATGATGAATTTCAGATTGCTATGCAGGAAGAAATTGACTGGATTAATCAGCGTTTAGCCGATATTGATTCACAGCGCTTTCAGCAACTGACCAAAATTTTTACTAAAGCGACGCAATTAGAAGCTGATTTCTGGCAAATGGGGCTGGATAAAAGCTACTAAATATTTTAGCATGACTTTCCCGTCAGGATAACTGATGGGAAAGTTTAATAATATTCATATAGAATATTATTTCTATTAAAAATAAATTTAAATTTTAAAACAACACTAGAAATTATATGATTGATTATTCTCTATAAAAAATTGTTTATTTAAAACTCTGCTTCAACATTCATATTAATCAGATTTCCAATTAATCAAAATACCGTACATCTGAAATTAAAATTTTCTGCTTTGTAATATTCCGGACAAAATTAATCAATAATGGGGCGGAATTTCATTAGCCGGATTAAATGGTTCGTTACCATTTTCTATCTTGTCTGGCAGGCGCTGGTAAAGCAGACGCAGTTGTGCCTGCTGTAAATCCAGAGTTTGCTGAATTCGTGCTATGGTATCACTCAGGCTCTGGATAGTTTCCGACTGTAGCGCACTTTCAATTTCCAACTCTTCGATTCGGTGTTGTAATGTTTCCAGGATTTCAGGCATGTTGTTATCCATTGTTTGATTATTTAATCTTTACCGGCAAAGATAATCTGATTTTGATTATTTGTAATAAAAAAACCTGAGCAATAAACTGCTCAGGTTTTTTAAACCAGTAAGAAATAATTATTTCAGTTTGGTTTCTTTGTACAGTACATGTTTACGCACTACCGGATCGAATTTTTTGATTTCAAATTTACCGGACATGGTACGTTTATTTTTGGTAGTGGTATAAAAGTGACCAGTACCAGCAGAAGATTCCAGTTTAATTTTGTCGCGCATTGCTCTATCCTTAAATCACAATATGATTAAGCTTCACCGCGAGCGCGCAGGTCGGCCAATACTACATCGATACCTACCTTGTCGATTGTACGCAAGGCGGCGTTAGAAACGCGCAGGCGTACCCAACGGTTTTCACTTTCAACCCAGAAACGACGTGATTGCAGATTAGGCAAGAAACGGCGTTTGGTTTTATTGTTGGCGTGTGACACGTTGTTGCCACTCATCGGGCGCTTACCGGTCACTTTACATACACGTGCCATGGTTAACTCCAAACTTCTAATAATTTTGTAAAACGCGATTTATACCATGAAAAGCGGAATCTATTCAAGGGTTAAATCATTTTGTATGACATGAATAGCTGAAAATGTTGCTGTTGAATCAGGCAAACTGTAGTAAGTACAGATCTGATACAGGCTGATTACCGGTTCAGGTTACTGCCTGCACTGTATTTTCAGTAAGCTGCTTATGTCGTCAGACGGATGGCAGAGTAATACTGCCATCCGGATTTCAGACAATTACCGCACTGTGGTTGTGGTAGTAGTTGTCGTGGTAACGCTAGTGTTTTCTGCAGGTGTGACCGTTTGCTGATTCAGGCCGCCACCCAGTGCTTTATAAAGATCGGCACGGTTTTCCAGCAGAGTCTGCTGTGTATTGAGTAATGCCTGCTGTGCTGCATAACTGTCACGTTCTGCGTCCAGCTGTTCCAGTGAGCTGGCTATGCCGTGTTTATACCGTAACTGTGTGAGCTTGTAGCGATTAGTTTGTGCCTGTTCACCACGTGATTTTGCCTCATACTGCTTTTTAAGGGAATCACGCGCCACCAGTGCATCGGCCACATCACGGAAAGCAGCCTGTACAGTTTGCTCATACTGGGCTACAGCAATGTTTTTACGCGCTGTTGCCAGATCCAGATTACCTTTGTTTTGCCCCCATGTGAAAATCGGCAGGGTAATCTGTGGCGTAAAGCTCCATGTACGGTTCGGACCATTGAAGAGATGACCAATATCGTTGCTGCCGGAGCCAATACTGCCGGTCAGGCTGATGCGCGGGAAAAATGCTGCCCGTGCCGCACCGATGTTGGCATTAGCAGATTTAAGCGCAAACTCAGCTGCACGTACATCCGGCCGCTGATACAAGATGGTCGACGGCAAGCCGGCCGGCAGCTCCACATTCACAAACTGGCGGCTCAGTGGTGCTGCTGCCGGTAAATCGTCCGGCAATGGTTTACCCACCAGCAAAGTTAAGGCATTGTGCGCCTGTTCACGCGCCTGTTTAGCCGCAGCATAATCGGCACGGGCTGTTTCGATTTGTGCTTCTGCTACATCTACCTGCACCTGTGAAATCACACCGGATTTGAATTGCAGATCAGTCAGACGCTTGCTTTCTTCACGTGATTTTAATACACGGCTGGATAAGTCCATTTGTGCCTGAGCAATACGCTCAGCAAAGTAGGCTTTGGCCACGCTGGCAATCAGGCTGATCTGGGTAGAGTCGCGCACCTGCTTTTGCTGGAAATACTGATTCAGAGCCGCATCAGACAGGCTTTTAACCCGTCCGAATAAATCCAGCTCAAATGCGGTTACACCTAAACCGACATTATATGATTCTGCAATATAGCTGGTTTGCTGACCCGTAGCATCACGCATAGCGCTTAAGTCCTGCGCAACACGCGAACGTCCGCCATTACCTGTCGCACCTAATGCAGGCAGGCGGTCTGCGCGCTGAATAGCATACTGAGCCCGAACCGCTTCCACGTTTAATGCGGCCACACGCAAATCACGGTTATTAATTAAAGCCAGATTGATAATCTGTTTCAAACGCTCATCAGCGAAGTAGTCCTGCCAGCCGAGATTGGCGGCAGCCACTGAACCGGCATACCGGTCATTGGCTGCTGCACCTGGAAAGGTTTCTGCCAGCTCTACTTTCGGCTGATGATAGCGGGGTGCCATCGAACAGGCAGACACTACTCCGGCAACTAATACAGCCAGCAGAGTAGGTTTCACTATGTGTTTCATGCTTTATCCTCTTTGTCTGTCTGATTGGCAGACTGCACACTGACACTGCCATCACTGTTTACTGTCATCGGCAGATTTTTGTCATTGTCAGGAGTACCGCCATTTTTGTCGTTCTTTTTCCTGCTGAACAGACTGCGTACGGTTGAATAGAATACAGGTACAAAGAACAGAGCCAGACAGGTACCCACTAACATTCCCCACAATACGCTGGTACCAATGGCTCGCTGACTCGCAGAAGAGGCACCACTGGCAAAGTACAGAGGCACTACACCCATAATGAACGCAATGGATGTCATCAGAATCGGACGGAAACGCAGGTGAGCGGCAGCCAGTGCAGCTTCAAGCGGACTTTTACCCTGCTCTTGCAACTCCTTGGCAAACTCCACAATCAGAATGGCGTTTTTAGCACTCAGACCAATTACGGTAATTAACCCCACCTGAAAATAAACGTCGTTCTCCATACCGCGCATCCATGTACCCAGCACGACACCAAGCAGACCCAGCGGTACTACCAGCATTACGGATAATGGAATTGTCCAGCTTTCATATAGTGCGGCCAGACACAGGAATACAGCCAGCAGTGAGAACATATAGAGGATGGTAGACTGGTTACCCGCATCTTTTTCCTCTTTAGACAGACCTGTCCATTCATAGCCAAAACCATCCGGCAGCTTGCTGGCAATTTTTTCCATTTCATTCATGGCATCACCAGTACTGTATCCCGGAGCAGCATTACCGGTAATCGCCATAGCGGTATAGCCATTGTAGCGGACAGTTTGTGCCGGGCCGGTAATCCAGCGTGTCTTCATGATGCCGGATAATGGTACTGGCTGTCCCTGTGCATTATTAACGGTAAGCTTGCTCAGGTCTTCAGGTGTCATACGGGAAGCCACATCTGCCTGTACAATTACGCGCTGCATACGTCCTTTATTCGGGAAGTCGTTAACGTAGTTGGAACCCAGAGCAGTACTTAATACAGTAGAAATATCACCGAATGACACGCCTTGTGCATTAGCTGCATCGCGGTCGATATCAATCTGCAATTGCGGTTCATCTTCCATGCCGTCCGGACGTACCTGTGTCAGCACTTTACTTTCACGCGCCATACCTAGCAGCTGATTACGCGCGGCCAGTAATGCCTCATGACCTTTACCGCCACGGTCTTGCAGTCGGAAGCTAAAGCCGGTACTGGTACCCAGTTCAGGAATGGATGGCGGTACCAGAGCAAAGATATAACCATCACGTACTGAACCCATCATAGCACCGGTAATGCGGTTAGCCAGTGAATTGGCACTGTGTTCTGCACCACTACGTTCTGACCAGTCTTTCAGTACAAGGAAGCTCAGACCAACGTTCTGCCCCTGACCGGTCATACTGAAGCCCAGTACGGATACCATGTTTTTCACTTCAGGCTGATGAAGAGTGAATTCTTCCATCTTCTTGAAAGTATCCAGGGTACGATGCTGAGTCGCACCCGGCGGCAACTGAATCAAAGCAATGGAATAACCCTGATCTTCCTCAGGCAGGAATGAAGTCGGCAGACGTACCATTACTAACAACGCACAGGCTGTGATAGCAGCATAGATGATAAACATACGTACGCTGCGATGCAGTACATAAGCCACTTTGGATTCGTATTTTTTGGCACCGCTGGTAAATTTGCGGTTAAACCAGCCATAAAAACCCTTTTTCTCCGCTTCATGTTCGTTAACTGGTTTAAGCAAAGTAGCACACAAGGCCGGTGTCAGCGACAATGCCAGAAAAGCAGAGAAGAAAATGGCTACCGACATCACAATAGAGAACTGACGGTAAATATTACCAGTAGAACCGGAGAAGAACGCCATCGGGATAAATACGGTAATCAGTACCACTGTAATACCGACTACAGCGCCGGAAATCTGCCCCATAGCCTTTTCTGTAGCAGGCTTTGGCGGCAAATGTTCATCGGCCATGATACGTTCTACGTTTTCCACCACCACAATGGCATCATCGACCACAATACCGATTACCAGTACCATGGCAAACATGGTCAGTACGTTAATCGACAGACCGGCAAAGTACATGATGGTAAAAGCACCCAGCAAAGCAATCGGTACCACAATCGTCGGAATCAGGGTATAGCGAATGTTTTGCAGGAATACCAGCATAACAAGGAATACCAGTACAATCGCTTCTACCAGAGTATGTACCACTTTTTCAATGGAAATACTAACGAAAGTGGAGCTGTCATATGGTGCAGACCAGCTCATGCCGGCAGGGAAATATTTTTGCAAATCGGCCAGCTTAGCCTTAACTGCATTGGCTGTAGCCAGTGCGTTACCTTTAGTCGTCAGCTGAATACCTGCACCCACCACGTCTTTACCATTCAAACGGGCACCAGTAGAGTAATCCTGTTTACCCAGCTCTACACGAGCAACATCTTTCAGACGTACCAGTGAACCATCGGTATTGGCTTTAACAATAATATTTTCAAACTGTTCAACTGTTTTCAGCTGACCTGGGACAATGATAGTCGCTGTAGTCTGAATATTATCAGGTGAAGGCAAAGCACCCAGACTACCTGCAGAAATCTGCTGGTTCTGTGCAGCTACTGCGGCATTAACTGCTGCCGGGGTCAGATTAACACTGCGCAGCTTGTCTGAATCCAGCCAGACACGAATGGCGCGTTCAGAACTGAACACCATTACATTACCTACACCGTCAATACGCTGTAATTCCGGCTGAATGTTACGTACCACATAGTCTGCCATATCTGCCGGGGTCAGATTAGGACTATCACTGGTATACATGGTTACCATCAGGAAGTTACTCCGTGATTTAGCAATCTGTACACCAGTCTGTTTGACCATAGCCGGCAAACGCGGTTCTGCTCGTGAAAGCGCATTCTGCACATTCATCTGTGCAATATCATCATCAGTACCCGGGTAGAAGGTCAGGGTTAATGTACCCGTACCGTTGGATAACGATTTTGCTTCCATGTATTCCAGGTTTTCCAGACCGTTCATTTCACGTTCGATACGTGACAATACAGTATCTTCAATGGTCTGGGCATCAGCACCCGGATAGGAAATAGTCAGGCTGATGGAAGGAGGAGCTACTGTCGGATACTGGGCAACAGGCAGCTTGGTAATACACACTATACCGGCAATGATGATGAACAGCGCCACCACCCATGCAAAAATCGGTCGGTTAATAAAAAATCGTGACATATTACAGATTCCTTACTGAGCCTGAGAGGCAGATGCCGCAGAAGCTTTAGGTGCAGATGCAGAAGCAGCCTTAGCCTGAGGCATAGGCGCACCATTAGCAGGTGCAGGTTTCCACGGCTGAGTCTGTACTTTCTTCGCACCGGTTAACTGCACTAGTGCCAGACCATCCATTGCTACTTTATCTCCCGCACGCAAACCTCCGCTGATTACCCAGTTTGTGCCTTTTTGCTGTACTACGGTTACATTGCGCACAGCCAGACTGCCATCAGCATTAACCACCGTAACCGTATCACCACTGGCACCACGGGTTATTGCCTGCTGAGGCAAGACGATGGCATTCTGAATTTCAGCCTGCGGAATCTCTACACGTACAAACTGTCCGGGCAGCAGCATATCATCATCATTAGGAATTTCGGCACGTACTTTAACTTCACCGGTACCTTCATCTACTGTCATATCTGTAAACAGTAAACGACCTTTTTGCGGATATTCACTACCGTCATCAAGCTTGATGGCCACTTCGACGGCACCATTGATGGTTTTCATCTTACCGGCAGCAATATCCTGACGGATCTTCATTGCCTGTGCGGCAGTCTGGGTCAGGTCAACATATAAAGTATGTGTTTGCTGAATCAGCGCCAGCTGAGTAACATCATTCTGGCCGACCAAAGCGCCTTCAGTTACCAGCGCCTTACCAATACGGCCTGAAATCGGAGCACGTACATAGGCATAACCAACATTAATCTGTGCGCTTTTAATTGCAGCCTGTGCGCTGTCAATCTGTGCATGCGCCAGGCGCTGTTGTGCGATTGCCTGATCAAATTCCTGTTTACTGATTGCGTTAGCTGCAACCAGCGGGCGATAACGGACAATATCGGCATCAGCCTTCGCCGCATTAGCCTGTGCGGTTGCCAGGCTGGCACGTGCCGATTGCAAAGAAGCTACATAAGGCGCATTGTCGATCTGAAACAGTGGTTGGCCTTCTTTAACATAAGTACCTTCTGTAAACAGACGTTTCAGCAAAATACCAGCCACACGGGCACGTACTTGTGACTCGCGAATCGGCTTCAAACGACCAGTCAGCTCGGTATCTACAGTCACCGTTTCCGGATGTACAGTCAGTACACTAACCATTGGTGCAGGTGGTGCTGGTGCTTTGTCGCCTTTGCCACATGCAGCTAATGCCAGCGCACTTGCCAGTACTATCGCACTGATGCGCCATTTATCTGCTTTTCGATTCGTTCCCATATTCACCTCAATATGTGCATATATACTTTAAAAATTAAATAACTTTTTACTATACTGTGCTAAAAATATGACAAAAATAGCGCTGGTGCCAACACTTAGGGCTGCCGAAATCTAAATATCAGGCAGCCAGCAATGCGACAACAGACGATTAAATAAGAATAGCTTTACGCTGCGCATTATACATGCAACAATGTATGTATACCAGATGCAATAATTTAATACTTAAGTTATTTTAATCAAAAAATCTTGTGCTAATCTGAATTAAATACAGATTTGCCTAATTTAATTTACAGATAAACGGAAATTTATTATGCGCAAGACCAAAGAAGAAGCCCTGCAAACCAAAGAGGCTCTCATGGCTGCTGCACTGGATATATTTTACCGGCGCGGTGTCAGCCGTGCTTCACTGCAAGAAATTGCCAGCGCAGCCGGCGTGACTCGCGGTGCTTTATACTGGCATTTTAAAAATAAGGAAGACTTATTCGATGCGTTATTCCAACAGGTTTTCAGTAAACTGAGCAGCCAATTGCAGCATGACATTGACACCAGTTCTCCTGACGCATTGAACAATCTGATGCAGGCGCTAAAACACATGTTTCAACGTATGGCTACGGATAATAATTATCGTAAATTCTGTCATATCCTGCATTTGAATTGTGAGCACACTGCTGACAACCATGCGATTGTGGCTTTGTTGCAAAAATACCAAAATTTATGGTGGCAAAACCTGTGTGCTGTATTTCATATGTGCTGTCAGCAGCATATTTTGCCCGCAAATATCAATATCCAGCAGGCCGCCCTGTATTTTCAGGCCCTGTTTATGGGATTAACCAATTTATGGCTGACTGACCCAGATAATATAGATATTACCAGTATTGCCCCTAATTTTATTAATATTGCCCTCGAATCACTGCACCATAATCCGAATCTTCGCCAGTAAATCATCCATCCTGATTGGAATTGATACTTTACATAAATAAATAGCAGGCAATAATTGAGCTCATTGCCTGCCAGATTTCAATAGAAATAACAAATTGTTAATCAGTCATCATCACGTACACGTAATAACATCACCGGAATATCAGACTGTCGTAACACACCTTCAGCCACAGAGCCCATTAATATATGCATAAAACCACTGAAGCCGTGAGTACCCATCACCAGCAAATCAACATTATGTTCCGTCGCTTCCTGAATCAGCATATCAGCCACCTTATCACCGGCACTTTCCAGCACTTCAATTTCATACTGCATACCGGATTCTTCAAGTAGTTTTTCTGCCTGCTCTAAACCTTTTTTACCTGCTGCATTAACTGCTTTGCGTACTTCTTCAGAGGGCAGCGCTCCTACACCACCCCAGCTAAACTGTGCCAGATCCACAACATTGACTACCCGTAGAACCGCATTACATAATTTAGCCAGCATTATTGCTTCCTGCAAGGCTCGCATAGCAGCTGCACTTTCATCTACCGGTACCATAATTTTGTGATACATCGTTATTCTCCCTGCCCGACAAACCATAACTGCGTTTGTTAATAAACTGAAAAACAACAATACAACCTAAGAAATACTGGCAAAGCTTAGCACAAATTTGCCTGATACAAACATCAGCCGGCTACAGAATACCTCAAAAACTGCTACCATCTAGCCTGAATCCAGTAAGGAAAACCCATGAGCCGTATTCATATCGAACCACCCGAACACTGGCTGTTTCATACCACAATCAAGGTATATATCGGTGACATTAATTATGGCAATCATCTGGCCAATGATGCCGTATTACGCCTGTGCCATGAAGCACGGCTGCGCCTGCTGGCCTCGTTCGGCTTTAGTGAAATGGATATTGGTGGTACCGGTTTGATTATGCTTGATGCTGCTCTGCAATTTCAGGGACAAAGCTTCTATGGTGATGAATTAAACTTTGATTTGGGTATATCTGAACTAAGCAACACCGGTTTCAGTATTTTGTACCGTATAACCCGTGTCAACGATGGTGCTGCTATTGCCATGGTAAAAACCGGTATGGCTTTTTTTAATTATGAACGCCAGCGTATCAGTCGTACACCTGAGGCTTTTCGTCATCTCCTTGCACAGAGTAATTAAATGCAGACTACTTCATCCCCCAACTGGATACTCTGGAATGAATTTTTTCAGCACTTACAGCAGCGTGGTCTGTCTGCCTTAACCTGCACAGCCTACACTCGTGACCTGATTCAGCTCATCCGGCTTCTGCCCGATAACCTTACTGCTGAAAGCATTACACGGTTGCATCTGGTCGGTGCATTGAAAAAACTTAGCGGGATGGGTGATAAGCCTGCCTCACTGGCTCGTAAGCTTAGTACGTGGCGAGCCTATTTTAATTTCCTGCAACGTCAGGGAAAAATTGAAACTAACCCAACTAACAACATTAAAGCTCCTAAAGCGGGGGCACGTCTGCCAAAAGCCGTTCCGGCAGAAAAACTAAATCACACTTTTGACCAGCCCACAGCCGAAGATACACTATCACTGCGCGATCAGGCTATTTTCGAATTGCTGTATGGCAGTGGCTTACGTCTGAGTGAACTTGTGCAGCTAGACTTGCATCACCTAATGCTGAATGAAAACTGGGTTCATGTTAGTGGCAAGGGGAACAAACAGCGTCAGGTTCCTTTGGGT
Organism: Snodgrassella sp. W8124; assembly: GCF_016100875.1. NCBI lineage: Bacteria > Pseudomonadati > Pseudomonadota > Betaproteobacteria > Neisseriales > Neisseriaceae > Snodgrassella > Snodgrassella sp. W8124. Next base: position 11,510 of record NZ_JACFRP010000003.1, on the reverse strand, counting down.
CAGAAAAGTATTGATGCTTTACGGCGCTACCTGACCTGCCGTTATGCCATTGCGGGAGAAAATGCCGTTTTTACCAGTCAGCGCGGCACACGTCTGAGTGCGCGTCAAATTCAAAACCGTTTAAATGTCTGGTCAATTACTCATGGCAGCGACCGCCATTTGTCACCGCATATGCTGCGGCATAGTTTTGCCAGCCATGTTTTACAAAATGCTCATGATATCCGCGCCGTACAGGAACTGCTTGGGCATAAATCCATCAGCACTACCCAGCAATACACTAAGCTGGATTTCAATCATCTGGCACAAATTTATGACAGTACTCATCCGCGTGCCAAACGTCGTAACAAATAGCCGTTTTAACTCTGAATCTGTTTATGCTTAATCAAACACAATCCATGATTGCCAGTATCGTTTTGCTTAATCTTCTGGGACAGCTATCTCCGGGGCCAGATATGCTGCTTATCAGCAAAACCGCACTGAATTACTCACGCTGGGCTGCATTTTGCGTAGCACTTGGCATTACTACAGGCGTGGCTTTCTGGTTATTACTGACTATTGAAGGTTATAGCGCCTTATTGCAGCAGCTGCCCTGGTTACAGAATATCCTGATGCTGGCTGGCGGTTCATACTTAATCTATTGCGGCTACCAGATGCTGCGTACAGTTATACCCCAGAATAATTCCATTACTGCACCAATACAGGAAAAGCATTTTTTCTGGAAAGGTCTGATTACCAATTTGTCTAATCCGAAAATCATTTTTTATCTGGGCAGCGTTATGTCCATGGCTATGGCTAATGTACATAAACCCACATTAAAATATGAGATTATGCTTATTTTACTGGTACAGGTTTTACTGACCTTATGCTTAATGATATGGCTGTTTTCCTTACCCATAATTAAACGCAATTATTTGCACTGGAGTCTGGCTATCGACCGCATTGGCGGCTGTGCATTCATCTGCTTTGGCTGCTGGTTATATATTCAGATTATCACCAGTCTGCTTTATCATTAACTGATAAATAAAAAGGACAGATAAATCATCTGCCCTAATTTTTTACTGCCAAAATTTATTTTACCCAGTGCACAATAATTCTACTGGCTAAATCCATCATGATAAAATGCCGCCAGCAGTACCATAGTTACCCGATGTGTAATCAGCAATTTCCGCACAAATTCATTTTCTGGCGCAGTGCTGACATCTCCGTAATTGAGTACCCTAAAATATATTCCCTGAGGCACATAAACCTCAAAACGTGAATAACGCAAACCAGCCAGCATAAAATTGCATTTTTGCTGAAAAAAGCAGCCTAACTTTTCATAATGTGAAGCATCTGCCAGATAAACAGCAATAGCATATAGTATAGGCGTATGGATACCAAATACATCAAACTGATGAACCTTGCGAAACGCTGTCATCAATACAGCAGCTGCTACACAATAGCCTATTTTCCAGCCAGTTGCATGTAACAACTTAGCAAACAACCGATAACCAAAGTTCGTTTACGTAATAACGGGTGATTTAACAATATCTGCGGGCGGGGTAATACACAAAGGCATTATTACCAGTGCCCATCTCTGCCAACGCATTCTTATATAATCATTTATCCTGCTCAATTGAACGTAATTGATCGGCTCATTCGAGCATTTTTCCATATGATGATTTATCTTCAATAAGAATTTATTTGAATTGTTAGCCACATAAGTAAAAATGAGACTGTATTTATTTTTTTATTCTAAATAAAGAGACATATGAATAAACAAACATAATAGAGAGTACACTAAAAGTAATACCCCATAATTTTTGATAGGTAGAAATATTCTCTAAAGGCGAAATCTTTGCTTCTAATAACATTAAAGAACATGCTGACCCAATAATAATTCCTCCATTTTGAAAAAGCCTTAATAAGCCTCCAATCGTTGATTGTTTATCTTTTTTTTGATCCATCGCTATCTGAATTAATGAACCTTGAAACAGTCCGCCACCTAAACCATAGCACAAAGCAGCTATAACATAATTAAAAATTGCAATATTAAAACTCACAAAGAAAAGCAAGGCAAAAGCAAATAGCATAAGCGGTAAAGCATAAATTAGTATAATTTTATTACAACTTGAATTTATTACTTTTCTGCCAAACACACTTAAAATAACGCCAATGGGTGCGGCAGTACAGATTAATCCTATATAATCGATTGGATAACCAGCTTCTCTAATAAACAAGAGAGGTGACGCTGAAAAAATGATGCCCGCTGTCAACCCAAATATCAAACTGCCAATTGAAACGTATCTAATTGACGAGATGAATAATAATTTGACAGGAAAAAAAGGATTGGAGCATTTTGACTCTATTCTCAAAAAAATAAAAAAAATGAATAAAGTAGAAATACCAATAAAATTTTTTTCAATCAATAACAGATTTAAATTATCAGAATAAATAAGAGAAACACAAGCCACTAACATTATAAAAAAAAGTATCATTCCTTTTAAATCAAAAGTCTCTCTTTTTAGTGTGTTTACTGCTTTAGTTATTTTTAAACTAAAAAAACATCCCACAATACACAATGGAACATTAATTAGAAACAAAAATTGCCATCCCCATAATTTTAAAATAACACCGCCGAAAGAAGGCCCTAAAATTGGTCCTAAACTTATCGCCAACATTATGAAAGAATTTAACCTTATTTTCTGTTTACATGATTGTAAACCAGCCAGCCCCAAGCAATTTGCCTGCAATAGCGCGGCACCAATTCCTTGCCCGCATCTTGCTATAATAAGCTGATTTGCAGACTCAGAAAAACCAGCTATCAATGAGGTTAGACCAAAAAGCACGAAACCTGCTATTAACGCTATTTTTTGCCCCCAAAAGTCACCAAGCCAACCGCCAGGAACAAGAAAAATAATTAAAAATAATAAATATAAAGTAACAGATAATCCGATATATTCCAAAGAAACACCAAAGTCGATGGAAAACGTATTCAGAGCTAAGTTTATAATACCGGTATCCAGTGTTGATAAGAATAATCCTAAACAACATGTAATATAAATAGAATATATTGGTTTAGAACTATCTACTACTTTAGTCATTTATAGTCCCCGTCTTAATTTGATTACACCATTAGCTAATTGCCTGCAGAAGAAAGTAATTTCACCCTCAACCAACCATCAAAAGTTGCAATAATAAAATATCCATTTTTCATATTGACTCAAATCTTTTCTCTCTTGTTTTTATTGGTGAAAATATCTGATTAGCTTATTTACTTTTCAGGAATAATGTTTAAAAAGAAATTTAAACAAATTAGCTAAAAAGCGTATATTAATTCGCTGTGCTTAATTGATTTCAAATTGAATAATAATAAAAAAATCATAGATTTTTCATGGAGATTCTAAAGAGTGAATAAATTATATTGTAAGGATTTAATACGATTTTCAGACGCAATGTCTGATTTCAGTAGAGTTATAATTATCACTGAATTAATGAATGGCAGAGCTCTTTCAGCCTCATGGTTAGCAAATCGACTGAATCTGTCGCCACAGGCTACTCGTTTTCATTTAAAAAAACTAGAAGATGTTGATCTTATCCATCATAGAGAGTGTGGTAAACACCATTACTATGAAATAAAAAATCAAGATACCGCAATGTTTATTGAATCAACTTTTAATATTATTCCTCCGAAAGAGTGTTTATTTTTATCCAATATTAACACTAAAGAAAAATTTAAAGAGGCAAGAACATGTTATAAACATCTAGCCGGTTCATGGTCTGTTGCACTTACGCAGTCATTTATTAATAATGAATTTATTGTTATACAAGATAATTTTTTTATAGTTACTGAACATGGTAAAAATTTTTTTAAAGGACATAAGCTATTAATCAACGCATCTAATACAGCTAGTGTTGGAAAGCGCTGTATAGATTTTACTGAGCATAGGGATCATATTGGTGGTCCATTAGGGACTTTATTGCTTCAATCAATGCTACAACAAGAATGGTTTAAACAAAATGATAATAATCGTGAATTGACAATTACGCCAAAAGGTAGAAAAAACTTAAATGTATTATTAATTGATAAATAGAGATTTACAATAAAAATTAACTTTTTGATGATAAACTAATTATATATGTTTAGCATGATGTCAATTCTGGATTAACTGATTCTAAGCAATTTTTAGCTCAAATAAGAGCTTAAGCAGTTCATACTTTAATTGAAAATGATTGCTATCATATCCAGATAAATCAACAATTAGAAGGGGGGCTTTAATTATTATGAAAAAAACATTATTTATATTTTTCTGCTTAATATTTTTTTCTTTCCACACGGCTTTAGCAGGACAAAATAATTTAATACTATTCGAGAAAAAAACAAAAATTATTTTTGACAAAGATATAGTTATATTAGTCACTCCCAGTGAAAATACAATTAATAAGTTAAAAACTAGTATGGGTGATGATTTCTATATTATGGCCGATGACGCTAATTATTACTCCTTCTTAGTTTTTAATTACCTTAAATCTATTAATAAACCATATTTAATAAAGAACGATGAAGCTATTTTTTATTTTCAAAAAAATGGCGTACTACACAAAATACAAAATAATAATTCCCATCTCCATTGGTGGGCATTATTATATAAACATAACGAAGGAAAATACAAAATTGTAGCTTTAATTGATTTTGAAGATGAATATAAAAAATTCATATCAGATGGAGATACTTATTCAAAAGATGAATGGATTTTTAATAGTAAAGTTAGCGATATACAAAAATACTTTTTGAGGTTCTGCATCAGACTAATTTTACTAATCTAAAGAGTTCTACATATACTACGTTTACCATTTAACAGTAAGTACTGTCGCAAACTTGATTTATATATTTTATTTGATAGCAAATTAATAGATGTTTTTTATATAACACCATCACAAATTTCAGTTCCTATTGATGGTAATTTGAAATTTAGATTCACCATGATTTAAACCAGAAATAGAATACCATATAAAAAATATTTAATATATTAACAATATATCAGATTCTAACAACAAAAATACTACCCAACTTTACCAAATAAGACTAAACTAAAAAATAATAAACCCATATGAACCGCATCATGAGAAAAAATATTTTAGCTTTATGTCTTAGCCTTGGTCTGGCTACCTCAGCCATGGCGGAACAAACCCACTGGGGTTATCAAGGTGATAACGCACCGGAAAACTGGGGTAACCTGCCTGATGCACAAACTTGTGCATCAGGCAAAACTCAATCCCCTATTGATATTTTTGACAGCAAAAACAATAAGCAATTACCAGCACTGAAATTTAATTATCAACATGCCGATATTAAGCAAATTATTGATAATGGTCATTCACTCCAGTTTAACTTTGATGCAAACAGCACATTTAGCTACGAAAACAAAACATACAAACTGGTTCAGTTTCATGCTCATGAACCGGCTGAGCACACGATTAATGGTGTCCGCTATCCGCTGGAATTACATTTTGTTCATCAGGCTGCTGATCACAGTAATCTTGTCATTGCCGTATTTGTGCAGGAAGGCAAAGAAAATTCCTACTTTGAAAAATTATCCGTATTTAAACAACTTGCCAAAAATAGCAGTGAAAATACCGATATATTATTCAACCCTGAACACATTTATCCGAAAAATCACAGCTACTATCGCTATACCGGTTCACTGACTACTCCACCATGCAGTGAACCGGTAACGTGGATCTTATTCCGTCAGCCGATTACCCTGTCCAAGGATGAAATCGAAGAAATTTCTCATTATCTGCCGAAAAATAACAACCGGCCGGTTCAGCCACTCAATAACCGCATTATTGAAAACAATTAAGCCATAATTGCTCAATAAAAGGTCAGAAGAGCATCAGCAAAGTCTGACCTTTTATTAAACCTCACAGCCTAAATGTTTTTAATTCTGCATTTATAAAACCAAATTACATCAGCTAAATTTAAGCAATACTGGAAGAACCATTATCCATGTATGCTTAATGTTATTCTCAATTTTATAAGCTTCAAACTCTTCACCCGTCTTTTCTCAGTTCACCTCTGCCAGTCAGCTCATTTTCAATTTATTTCAGCATTACCAGTTATTCTGATTACAACATTTTTATATTTTTACAACTGAATTATCCACGGATTTAGTTTGAATACTTCACAAGTTCATATCTAACTGAAAAATAATCTGAATTATAATTATATCTAGATAAATTCATATCCTATATTTTTGGATTTGCCTAATTTTAGACTCCACTATCCAAGTACAAATAAACATCTGAGAAGTGAAAAAATGATATGCTACTCATATTCAAAACAATATTCAGAAATTTATCTTTTCAACCCGTCTACACTAAGGAAAAATAATGCACATCTCTATCATTCTATATCCTGATTTCGAAACCCTTGATGTTTTCGGACCTGTAGAAATATTTGGAAAAGTTCCAGACTGGAAAATGCAGTTTTATTCCCGTGATGGTGGCTTAATAAGCAATCGAGATGGTGTACAGATTGCTACCGAAAGTTTTAACACGATGCCGCAGTCCGAAATCGATACGCTTTTCATTCCTGGTGGAACAGGAGCCAGAACACTTATCCTCGAAGCTGACTATATCAACCAGCTAAAGCAATTGGCACAAAAAAGCCGGTATGTATTAACAGTATGTACGGGTAGTGCCCTACTGGCTAAATCAGGATTACTTGATGGAAAACGAGCAACATCCAATAAACTCTCTTTCGAATGGGTAAAAACTTCATCGTTACAAACTCAATGGATAGAAAAAGCCAGATGGGTTACAGATGGGAAATACTACACATCTTCAGGTATTAGTGCAGGTATGGATATGGCTTTAGCCTTTGTACAAGACAGGGCCGGAGAAACCGTTGCCCGACAAATCGCAACCAGAATCGAATATCGCTGGCAGCAAGACAGCCAGCAAGATGAATTCTGTCTGAAATAAAATTTTATTGTTATAAAAATTAACCCGGGAAAAATTATGCTTTTAGATGAGCAACAAAAAATAGGACTGTTTTTTGTAGTATTGTATTCTGTCTTTTTTATCATATTTATGGAAATACACTTAATGTCCGGTGTTATTTCCGGCTTACTCACCTATACCCTGACACAGAAGCTTGAAGATTTTCTGGCCAAAAAAATGCATCGCTGGGGCAATAAAGCCAAACTTTTTTCCGTATTATTACTTTCACTGCTCATCATGGCAATACTCATTAGCGGCTTTGGTTACCTGATTAGCTGGGTAATTAGCGTAGCCAAAGATCCGCAACAAACCCTTACTCATATTCAAAGCTTATTTAACAGCATTGCCAGCTCACTGCCCAAAGAACTAAATAAATATATTCCTGATAATCTGATTGAATTGCGAACCAATGCACTAAACTTTATAAAAGAACATGTTCTATATCTTCAGTCAGTAGTTAAGCAATTATTTCATTCATTGCTAATCATCATCATTGGTATGATTATCGGTTTGATTGCCGGCTATCAGCAGAACAAACGCAATATCACTGAAACCCATTCCTCATCAACAATTTATATGCAGGCACTCAAAGAGGGGTTAAATCGTCTGGTACTGGTATTTCAATATGTTGCCTTCTCACAGGTAGTGATATCCTTTTTTAATACCATTCTGACTGCTATTTTCCTGCTTATCATATTACCTTTATTCGGTATTCATCTGCCTTTCAGCAAAAGCCTGATACTGGCTACTTTCGTTCTTGGGCTGATCCCCATTATTGGCAACCTCATAGTCAATACTATTATGTGTCTGGTTGCATTTACTATTTCATTCTGGATGGCAGTAATTGTCCTGTTATATCTAATTATCATCCATAAAATCGAATATATACTCAATGCCAAAATAATTGGTAACAAAATCCACGCCGGCATTTGCGAACTGCTGATTGCAATGGTATTGTCTGAAAGCTTATTTGGCGTAATCGGATTGATTTTTGCGCCTATCTTTTATGCTTTCCTGAAACTGTCTTTAAAACAACTCAAAATCATTTAATCTGATTTCGTATATCAATAAAAAGGCCATCAACAATGGCCTTTGAGTATTTTAGCGTTTATACCGCTCCACATCCGGTAACAAAATTGTCAGTATTCCAAGTAATGGCAAAAAAGAACAGAATTTAAAAATAAGTTGTAAGCTGGTTTTATCGGCTACATATCCTAAAACTGCTGCTGCAATTCCACTCATCCCAAACATAAATCCAAAAAACAGACCGGCAATCATCCCGACGCGGCCGGGAATCAACTCCTGAGCATAAACCACTATTGCCGAAAAAGCTGAAGATATAATTAAACCAATCACACAGCTTAACAGCGCCGTACCCCAAAGATTTGCATAAGGTAAGGCCAGAGTAAAAGGTGCAGCACCTAAAATAGAGAACCAAATAACATATTTCCGACCAATACGGTCACCTACCGGACCTCCGACAAACGTACCAATTGCCACACAGGCCAGAAATAAAAATAGAAATAACACTGCAGATTGTTTAGTTAGAGCAAATTTTTCAATTAGATAAAAGCTATAATAATTGCTCATACTGGCCATATAAAAAAATTTAGAAAAAATTAATACGGCAAGAATGAATAAGGCCAGAACAGTCTTACTTTTATCATAAGGTAAAATACAATTTGCTGCTGCCTTGTGTCTATTTGCAGCCAGATGACGAGCACTCCATGCACTGATGCGGCACAAAAGCAAAATAGCAATTACACCAATAACGATAAACCACAGAATATTACTTTGCCGGTTATATCTCAGCACAACCAAACTCACCAGTAGCGGCCCAAGTGATGAACCCAGATTACCGCCTACCTGAAATGCCGACTGAGCCAGACCAAACCGACCAGCAGAAGCATTACGTGCAACACGGGATGCCTCAGGATGGAAAGTAGATGATCCTACTCCTAGAAATGCTGCGGCCAGTAATAATAAATAGAATTGACTGACCAAACCCAGCATGCACAAGCCAAACGTCGTTGAAACCATACCTAATGGTAATAAATAAGGTTTCGGATGCTTATCTGTGTAATAACCGATTGCGGGCTGTAAAATTGAAGCTGTAAGCTGATATACCAGACTAATACAACCCACCTGAGCAAAACTTAACTGATATTTTTCTTCCAGTAAGGGATAAGTAGCTGTCAGCATCGACTGAATTAGGTCATTACACAGATGTACGCCTGCTACCATTAAAATAACCGAAAGAAATAACTGATTAGATGAGAACTGACTAACTTGCTGATTCATTATTTTCAACTAAAGAGAATAAGATAAACAATAACTTTTGTAAGGTATATTACTTGAATAAATAAGAATAACATATAAGATTTTACTTTATACATCTAACTAAATTTATAACAATAAAAAAATTTTATTTAAATAATAATAATATCCTTACAAAGAATAAGTTCAATTGTAATCAAGTAAATTTTTTAGAAATAACTGCAAATTAATCATATATTTATTTAATTTAAAATATACTGTTTCTATTCTTTTCAATTCAATATTGAATTCTTAAAATGTTATATTTTTAATACAAAAGCAAATATTTGCAATCAATAATTAAAAAAATATTTATCTTGGTTCTAAGTGTATTTTAAAATAATTAACAATTAGATTTCATATAATCTATATTTGTTTAAATAAGTTTTTAAATGCATATTTAGAATTAATAATAAATTCTAAATATTAAATATTATAAATATTTATAAAGGAACGTAGATTTGAAAAAGTATAATCTAAGCATCTTAATGCTAAAAGAAAATATCGAATCAGCCGAACAAGCTATCGACAACAATAAAAATATTTTTTATAGAGATATCCCTTTTAATTCTGGTATAGGTCATTTATATTTTAAATCTATTCAACCAAATTCACCTAAATGGGTTAGTTTATTTACATCAGTAATAGATGATGATCTGGACGAACTAAAGAACTCAAGCGCGTCAGCTGTTTTTATAATTAAAAGTAAAAATAGATTTTTTGCGTTGACTTTTGGATATGGAAAATCATTATTACAAAATGATTGCTATGAAGAAAATTTTGGCCTACGTATAGCTTTAAATACAATTGATGCTGAAAAATTACGTAGTATAGATTGTGAACATTTAGATAGAATTACGAGACAAGAACGAAGTCAAACCAATATAGAAACAGCACTACCGAACTTTGGCATTGATATTGAGCAAGATTTGATTAAAGCTGTAACAGGTAAACCCAATGATGAAACCCTTTTGGGAAAACGATTATATGGAAAAGATATTTTAAAAATAAATATTTCCTTTTCACTTGAAAAAATAATGCCTTTTCTCGAAAAACTTGAAAATCTTTATCAAAAAGAAACTTATAAAGAAAATTTTGGTTGGATTGACAATTTAAAAGAAGTTCGAGATATTTCATTAGTTAATGAGTTAAATGATCAACTTGTACAGAAATTCAAAGGAAATGATAATTTAAATAATATCTTGTTAGTGATTCCGGATATAGTTGATTGGTCTAACATTAAAGGATTCAGATATGCACCATCAAAACAAAGTCCATTATTTATGGACATCGATTATGAAAGTTATAAATCTTTTCTCGACAATAAATCAATAGATATAACAATAGATACATTCAAAAAAAGAAGTATTTATATTGAATGGGAAGGAACTAGTGGAAATATAAAACAATGGTCAGTATATAAATGTATATATTGTGAATCATATCTAAATAAGAAGAATTACATTTTAAATAGTGGAAAATGGTATCAAATAGATCATAATTTTAATGAAGAATTAAACAATGATTTATCTAAAATACCTCAAGCAAATTTAAATTTACCAGAATATGATATTAACGATAGAGATGAAGATGGGTTTAATGAACAAAAATATAACAGCTATATTTGCGATGAATATAAAGATTTCTATTTAATGGATAGAGAATTAATAATACATGGAGGCCAAAATAGTAAAGTTGAATTTTGTGATATTTATTCATCTATAGACAAACGTCTTATTCATGTAAAATATGATAGAGGTTCTAGCAATCTAAATCATTTATTTTCACAAGGGTATATATCAGCTGAGTTATTATTATTTGACGAGAAATTTCGTGAAAAAGTTTATCGTAAACTAAATGGCTTACATAATTTAAATGATTTAGAAAATTTTAGTCAAAATCCTAATGCTAATGAGTATGAAGTTATTTTTGCCATTGCTAGTACTAAAAAGACTAGATCTACAGAATTACCACTATTTAGTAAAATTAGTCTACGAAATGTTTATAAAAAACTTACAAAATTCGGAATAAGAACCAGCTTAGAATTTATTAAGGTAATAAAGTAATCAATCTAGTCTCTAGATAATCGCAGCAGCCATTAGGCTGCTGCGGTATTGTTCTCTTCTGTTTTATTCTCAGTACTTAAAGTAAGAAACCCGGCTGACTAATCAACCGGGTTCTTCTATAGGGAGTCTGGCGGTGTCCTACTT
>NZ_JACFRP010000002.1:0-306501 GCF_016100875.1 Snodgrassella sp. W8124 | reverse complement strand
AGGATGGACTGATATGGATTAAAATATTTAATTCTTTTAAACCAGTTAAAGCGACCTATCTGAATGCGTACAAAGATTTATATGTGTATCATGACAAAGTATTTGATGACAATGATTATCTTAATTGGTTTATACGCCATGAAGCTGATCCTTCTTATCCAAGCTACAGAGATAGATCAATTGATATATCAAATGTCAAAAATCCTGGTGAACTACACAAAATTTCATCTTCAGAGTACTTTGACAATCAACAATACTATAGTCTTGAAGAAAATTCACGAAGACTAGAAAAAAAAGAGCCTTCTGCCTATCTCAAACTACTTACTACAAAAGATGATATTGAAATCAGAGAGAAGCGAATTTTTATTGACGGGCAACAACTCAATACCGATAAATTTCAAGATGCTCCGATTTTTCTGGGTTCAATTGTCGATATTATAATTCCATGTTATGTTACTGTAGGTGGTGATATTGATGAAGGCATCCGATCCCATTCTAAAGAGGACTATTATTACTTTTTTACAGATGGTAAAAAAGTTTATGCTTATATTAATCCTGGAGAAAATCAAAAACCAAAAGTGTTGCATAACGTTTCTCGTCGAAATCTCAAGGCAAAAGATTACTTTTTTACAGATGGTAAAAAAGTTTATGCTTATATCAATCCTAGAGAAAATCAAAAACCAAAAGTGTTGCATAACGTTTCTCCTCGAAATCTCAAGGCAAACGATTACGATACATTAAAAAAATTACTGAACATATTAGTACCAACAGCAAAGAAAAACGATTAGTTTTAAAAAGATCCGACAGTGCTAATATCCGCTAGCTGATGACACAGTTTTTCTGTACTCAGCGCACAGGTATATAAACGATTTAATGTCTGGCAAATATCGTTTCTGTTCACTGACCCGAACTACACCAAAGCCTGATATTTTAAGGCGCGACTAAGTTTTGTTAAATCAATAAATACTTATACCAGAAATCAGTTTTCCGTCCTGTTTAGGACAATTAGAACTATAGTTTAACTATAAAGCTATCTATCTTGAATAAAAGCAAATTATCGGTAGAACATAAAGCAATTTTGTATATTTTAAAGCTAAGATAAAAACAGTCCTTTATATTCTTATCTTATTTTGTTATGATTTAATTTAATATTAATAATTTTAAAAATTATTGACAATGAAACATCTTATTCAGCAGATTATACTACTCATTTTCTATCTGGTATTCATTGACTTTGCAAAAGCAAGTTATTGTTATACAGATACAAACTCTTCTCATTACAATTTATTGGTTGAAGAAGACGGTATATATCTGCAAGAAACAGTTAAGGATCGCAACGAGATTAGTTATGTATCCCAATCAAAAGTACGCCTGAAGGATATTACAGATAAAGGCATGCGAGTTATTTCTGATGATAATAAAAATATACTTATATTATCCAGTGGAAATTATTATTTTATACCTAAATCCTTAAAGTACGCCGAAGAAAATAAATTTACGCCATTATTTAGTGAAAACGAGGTTAGCAAAGCAGTCGCTAACCATTTTTTCCTGGTTTCTGACAATTGGTATTATGCGTCTTATTATGCAGTATGGGAAGAAACTTATAAACAAAAAATACCTGAGCTCAAAGGAAATATGGAAATCATTTTCGACTTTGGTGGCTATAAATATTTGTTAGAAAATGATAATTATGTGTATGTATACTATAGTAGGGATAATAAACTAGAAAAAATTTCGCATCAAGGAAATTGGGAAATCATTACCAACTTTCGTGATGAAGTATTATTAAAAGATGATAATGCTGTGTATATCTTTGATAATCGAAGGGATAAATTAGAAAAAATTCCGCATCTCACACCCTCACAAACACATTTTTTTCAGTCATCTTATGATGAGAGAGAGCATTACTTATATGATGATGATACATTTTATCTGACTAAATTTGATCCAGGTTTAAGATACAAAGATATTACCGAAAAATTCAATCTGCAAAATAAATATGATGGATTTACTAAAGCAGAAATGCATCCTAGTCAGTCAGGTGATTCTATGGATACAAAGGATGGGCTGATATGGCTTAGAATAGGAGATTCTTTTACACCAGTCAAAGCGACCTACCTGAATGCGTACAAAGATTTATATGTATATCATAATAAAGTTTATGCTGACAATGGTGATCTTTATGATTTTATACGCCATGAAACAGCTCCTCCTGATCCGTGCTACGGAGATAGTTTATACAAAGATAAATCAATTGATCTATCGAATGTTAAAAATCCAAGAGAACTACACCGGCCTTTATTTTCAGTCTTCTTTGACAATCAGCAACAATACAGTCTTAAAGAAGATCCTCTCAGACTTGAAAAAATAGCCCCTCATGATTATTCCCGACTTACTACAACAGATTATATTAAAATCAAAGAGAAGCAGATTTTTATTAACGAGCGACAACTCGATACCGATAAATTTCAAGATATTCCGATTTTTCTAGGATCAATCGTCGATATTATACATGATTGTGATACCAACGGTCCCCTTGCAGAGATAGATTACTTTTACTTTTTTACAGATGGTAAAAAAGTTTATGCTTACATTAACCCAGAAAAAAATCAAAAACCAAAAAAACCAAAAGTGCTGGATAACGTTTCTCCTCAAAACCTCAAGATCAACGATTACGATACATTAAAAAAATTATTGAACATATCTGACGGCGTTAATCTCCACTAGCTAATGCTACAGTTTTTCTGTACTTAGCGCATAGGTATATGAACGATTTAATGTCTGGCAAATATCGTTTCTGTTCACTGCCCGGAACTATACTAAAGCCTGATATTTTTAGGTGTGACTAAATTATGCTAAAAAATATTTATACTGCAAATCGGTTTCTGTACAGATTACGATAAATAGGCATGAGGGTTATTTCTGATGCTGGTAGCAAGTTAGTGTATCTAATACAAAATACTATTTAATACCTAAATCCTTATATGACGACACCAAAAAATGAAATTGTCCCGTTAATTAATGAAAACGAAGTTAGCAGTATTGTCACTAACGCATTTTTTCTGGTTTATGGCAATTAATACTATTGCCTCTTCTGCATTAAACGGAAAATCTAATAAATACAAAATATTTAGACTTAAAGAGAATTTATAAATCATTGCCAATTTTAATGGTAACGAATACTTGATAAAAGATAATAATGTATTTATTCAAACATAAAAACCCATCAGTGACTGTAAATAAGTTCGATGCTGATATCTCTGAGGATGGGTTAATGATTTATGAGTCATGTATAAATTATGTTTTATTGAATTGTAGTGATCGGATATTTATAAAATTAACGATTGTAAAAATAAAAAAGCATTAAAAGAAATACAAAAACAGATTATATCTGTCTTATATTATTACGCTGATAAGTGGTTACTACCGCAATGATGTTCTGATCCTCAGAATAGATATGTAGATCCAGAGGAATTATCATGGATAGGAATAGATATAAATAATTTATTTATTTAAATTATTAACCCTTCGCAAATAGTAAGAATAGTCCCTGTTCTGTATTTTTTATTAATTGCAATAATTAAATGACTAAATTGTAAAAATTCATCATATATTTTCTATTATTTTTGGGTACGAAAACCAGTAATGATTTTTTATTCAATTATTGTAGTTAATAATTAACTTTTGAGTATGCATAAAATTCAGATCATAAAACCTCTAATCTTTGATCGATTTTTTTAATTTTTTTCTTTAATTGCCTGGTTAAACATTTTGTTATGTTGTAAGTAAATTTTTCTGCTTCAAAATGATCATTTGGTTCTGATATTGATAAACACTTTTTATTAATTTGCTTATCGATTATTTCTATTGATTCTTTATTATTTGTATCTTTTTCTTTCAACATCTCAATTTTTTCAGATAAAATATTATGGTAAAACCGATACGAATCAATACTACATCCTGTCGTATATTCTTTTTGATAGCATGTTTTTACTTTATCAATTTCATAAGGTGTTTCTTTTAATGAGCCCTCAAGAATTCTGAAATGATCTGGATAAATAATTTCATATTTATATCCATCATCGATCAGCAGATCTATAAGATTAAAATGAAAATTTTTTTTGTCTATTTGATAATGTTTCCAAAATATAGGCTTCACATCAACATCTATATCTTTTAATAATGATGTATAAATATCTCCGTCATCACTAATGTAATAATATTGATTGATTAACCAATAATAACCATCCACATCATAATAACTCTTGGCTAAATTAATTTTATCCATAAATTTTGTTTTATTAAACATGGATAAATTGAGCGCTTTTACGGGGTATTTAGTATTATTAATTATTTTGGTAGAAATGTTTTTTTCAATAATAAGATTTAACTTCTCAGAATTATAAATATTTTTTTTATTGTTAATGGTTTCATATAAATTCTGAAAGTAGAAAGCAATTTGATTAATTGGACAATTTTTTCTTATCTTTTCACGTTCAGAATTGGTCATTTGCCAAAAATCAATTTGTTCAGTGCAATCTTTTTCTAGTTGAATTAGATCTAATGACTGAATATCAGATTTACCTTTATAATTTTCTGCCACATTAAATTGCTCTGCGTAGCTATTATAAATAAACAAATTTATTATTACAGCTATATATATTGTTTTTTTCATGATCTACTTCTCTACTGAGTTAAAAATACCAGAAGGCGTCATTTGAAATTCTACAATTTTGGTCTCGATTTGATTATCTTTTGGCTCTTCATCATCTTCAAAAAGGTTTACTTGCTGATATTGTGTTATCAAAATTTTTCCATTTGGGTTTATTATAAAGTCATTCCAGTATGATATTTCACCTCTCTGAACTTTATAAAGTAATATTGCATCAATAACCCCCCCTTGATCATTATAACTATATACTTGAAAAGTAAAAATTTTTTCATCATTATCACTTATCGCCATCTGTATAACGCCTTTATATAAAATATTTTTATAATAAAAATAACAAAGAGGAAAATAGAATGTCGTTTTAGCGAGATAATCAAATAATTTAGGTTTATATGAAAACTCCTTGTTAGTGAACCTGAGGGGAAACGGCATATCAGGAGACAATTGCAATCCATTTTCTCCCCAATAATAGTATTTTTCTAATTCAGCAGAGGAATAAGGTAAATTTATTTTTTTATAATGCTTGAGTTCGATTTCTTTAGTATTTGCAATTTCATTAGAAATATTTGCAATTGCATTGCTAACATTCCCAAATACGATAAAACAGATAATAATTGGATAAATTAAGTATTTCATGCGTTAATTTTCTCAACTTTCTTTATAGCATGGTATTGAAAATATGAGCGATGTGGATAATAGTTAGCATCAATTGAAATTTGGCTAAAACATCGTACTATGTATTTAATCACATAGCTCTATCTCTGTATAATTGTCCAGTCATTTATTAAAAATATACATTTGTATACATTTTACGACAGCCAAGTCTTTTAACCTAAGTTCCCGTTTCTGATTTTTAAACTTAATAAAACTCAATATATTGATAATTTTTTTATATTGAAATTTTTCTTAAAAATATCATAGAGAATTTTCTACTTTTATACTGTACTATTTCAGGAGATAGTTACGACTCGGATATGATCTATTTATTAATCAGGACAATCAATAGTTGTCAATTTTGTCCCATTTTTTTTGTGTTTAAAAATGTAAGACGCCTCTCCGCCTTCAAAATGCTGTATTATTTCTAACTTATTCTTTCCTTTCCATTTATACTCAACATCAACTGCCTTATCTTCATAAGTTACCGATCGATTTTCACCTATTCCAATTTTCTCCCTAAAAATATATGCTGGATCTGTACTCATTGCATTATATACATCTAAAATTGACATGTTTTGATAATAGCAAACATTAATAAATACCATTCCTTCTTTCTCTTGCATGTCTAGGCATTTCTCATTGTTATAAAAATCATTGAGTTTTTTTTCATCCTCATTAGATAAACGATGCAAGAAAACCAATTGATTTTTATAAGGTATCATCAATTCATTATTATCAAGCAGTATAATATTAATATTACTGTATTCGTTACATAGGTCTGATGAATCACTATTATTTTCTAATGAGTCATTATTATTTCTATAATAAAGTTTACTAAAGTTATTTGCTGTCAAATGATATTTTTTTAATTCATTTTTATAGTTCCTAAAAAAATCACTTTTATTTAATCGATTATTGATCTCTTGTTTATTTTCTTCTGAATGTTCGAAATCACATCCTAAAAAATAGATTTTTTCTTCTTCACTCATTATTAAATTTGAATTACTGAAAACTTCTTCTATATGTTCTTTTTCAGTTGTCTGTTCTGTTAATCTGTCTTCTATTAACCTATAATAACTATTATTAAAACTATATGCATAATTAGTACTAACAGATAATAAAATTATTAGTGAAATTTTTAAAATAAATTTTTTCATATTGAAATTTTTTCTTAACAATATCATTATATAAATTATATGTTTATTATCCTTTGCTTTATGATAAACATATTTATATTTCTTCTCATAACTCTTTATATAACTTTAGGTATGTTTTTCGATTTTCCTATTATGAAAAATACGATAAATCATTATACCTGAACCAGATTTTGTCATTCAATTTAATTAATAAATCTTTCTTATTATGATTTAATTTAATCGATGAATGTGTGCCTGCCGGTGCTATTTTTCGTATGGCATTACTTTTTATATAAACATTACCGGCTGTGCCCGGTTCAATTGCTGCGCTACTGAGTTTGATGAATGATTATTTGCCCGAAATTACTATCGATAATCTGGATAAACAATTGAAATTATAATTTTTCTTATAAATGAAAATAATTATTATTATCTTTTAAAAAAGATTAACTCTGTATAAAATGTTTTGCGGTGCGGTAATTTATTTGAAATTCTTTTTTTGTCATTACTCATTTGAGTAGCAGCCGACAACAATAAATGGGAGAAAGTTTATATGCAATCTGACAGCTCTGAATTACAGCAACAGGATAACTTGGAATCTAATCGGGATAGTTTTCTGTATCGCGGGAAATACGATGAGATAGCGGCAGATGCATTCTGCTTTCTTGATTCTATCCGGCATAATCTGTTTGATTATCCGCCAGATAAAACTGCTTTGTTCTATGATGGTAAAGCAATCAGTTACGTTCAGCTGGGTAAAAATGTGGCTCAGGTAATGGCTGCACTGCAACAAAAAAAATTACGTGCCGGTGCGGTAGTGGCAATTTGTCTGCCTAAAAGTGCTGAGCATGTTTATGCGGTTCTGGCCTGTGCTCTGATGGGTATTATCTGGTTACCGGTTGATATGGATGCACCAGAAGCCAGACGAGATTATTTACTGTCTAATAGTCTGACGGATCTGGTAATTAGCAAAACGCCGGTAACCGGCCGGCAATATGTACTTATTGATGATGCTCTGACTGCACAGGGTTTCAATCATCCGGAATGCTGCTATCAGCTGAATACTGAAGCAGCCTATTATTTATATACTTCCGGCAGTACGGGAACGCCGAAATGTGTGGTACTGAATAATCTGGCTACTGCCAATGTACTCGGACAAACCATCAACCGGTGGCAGGCTAATCAGGATGATGTATTGATGGCTGTAACGCCCTTTCATCATGATATGTCGGTTTTTGATGTTTTTGGGGCAATGGCTCTTGGTGCTTCTCTGGTTATTCCTACTGCGGCACAGGCTAAGGATGCAATGTCATGGGCGGAATTACTGACAGCTCATAATATTAGTATCTGGGTAAGTGTTCCGGCTATTGTGGATATGCTGTGCAGCGTTGCCAGTAAAGAACAATTGCAGTCTTTGCGCCTGATTGCACAAGGGGGTGATTATATTAAGCCGGGTCTGATTCAGTTTTTGCGCCGGCAACTGCCACAGGCGCGCTTGTTTTCGTTAGGCGGTCCGACGGAAACAACTATCTGGAGTATATGGCATGAAATCACTGCTGAAGATATTGATGTGATTCCTTATGGTAAAGCACTGGCACATAACCGATATTATATTCTGGATGAGCAGTTACAGCCATGTGCTATTGGTGAGGTGGGGCGAATGTATATGTCGGGCGTGAATCTGTCTAACGGTTATTTGCTCAATGGTCAGTTGCAAACCGGGGATTTTGTCTCTCTGGGATGTGATGAAGAAAAAATTGCTTTTCGCATGAGTGATTTGGGGTATATGCGAGATGATGGCAATATTATTTTTGCAGGACGTACTGAAGGTTATCTGAAAATAAAAGGTGTGAGAATTTCTGCGGCCGAGGTTGAGGCTGCACTGGCTAAATCCGGCTATTTTCAGGACAGTCTGGTGGTGTGCTGTACTCACCCGGTAACACAAATGCATGAACTGGTGGCGGTGTATACGTTGCCGGCTAATCAGCCCGATGCGGATATTAATGCTTTGAAAACATGCTTGATGGCTGATTTACCGAAATCACATATTCCGACCAGATGGCTGATGATTGAAGAAATTCCGCTAACCCGTAATGTTAAAGTAGACCGTAAACTGATACAGCAGATGGCACAGGAACGCCTGTATCAGGCTACGCCGCCACAGGTCAAAGTGACAGCGACACAAGAACTGGCTGTAACTGATGATATTCTGGCTATTTTTCGTGAATGCCTGCCCCAGACAGCAGAAAATGCCGTGAATATTTCTGCCCGAACTGAAATTCTGAATACTGGTATGCGTCTGAAACAGTTAATTATGCTCTCAGACAAGCTTACACAACAGTTTGGTATCCGGCTGGATACGGCTGTTTTGCTACGCTGTAAAACAATACAGGATGTGGTGAATGAGATAAGCAGGAGGATGCCTGAATAATATTTGCCGGAAATCATTAAACAAAGTACTTAAAAATTTTAAGTACTTTGTTTATCTGAATCTTTATGCCGATGCCTGTTTAGCCAGATCATTTAACAGCTGCTGCACTTCTGTGGCTATTCTCTCGACCAGTACAGTCGGATAACGATGTGCCTGATAGGTAATAATCATGCTCAGGCTGTACTGATTGTTAATCTGATTTTCCATAATTTCGAAGTGCAGCCCAAACATGGATTCATTGCGCTCTGGTAATATCTGCCGGTAAGGTATGGCACCCCGGGCTGTGTTTAGCTGACCATTTAAGGCATTGTTTGAATGAATGTGAATATAAACATCAAACATTAATCCTTCGTTATCAGGAATACCTAAAGCCTGCTGAATATAGTTAATCGGAATATCGGCATAATCCATGGATTCGTTGATTTGTTCACTGGTGTCTGCCAGCAATGCGGTAAATGATTGCTGTGGGGTAAAACGGGTACGATGGGCAACCATGGTTGTGAAGTAGCCAACGGTATCAAAATAATTGGGATCAGTACGGCCGGATGCTGAGGTGCCGATGACGATTTCGTCTAAATTACCCTCTTTTTGCAGTATGGTGGCAATAGCGGTATAAAACACGCTGAATATTGAAGCATGATGAAGTTTGGCAAATGCGGAAATATGCTGATGAAAAGCAGAATCAAATCTGATTTCCAGCCATTTCACCTGCGGAGCAGTATTTTCCGGCAAGGTAATGGTATCTGTGTTCAGGGTTAAGCCTTTTTTTGCTCCTTGTAAGCGGCTGCGCCAGTAGTCAAGATGCTGACGGTTAATACCGTTTTGCTGCTGTCTGCGTGCAAATTCATGAATAGCGGGTACGGTATTTGCCCATACCGGTGCCTGCCCTTGCAGCCGTGCGGCATAAGCATGGCTCAGATCAGTCATGATGGTATTTAAAGACCATTCATCTATTACCATGTGATGTACCAGAAACGATAAAACTGTGTTGCCGTTATCTGCTGTTAACAGCCGGATTCTGAGAGGCAGTTCACGAGTAAGATCAAATTTATACGCCGCTTCACTGGACAGTGTTACTCCATGGCTGTCGCTGACCGGCCAGAACCATTTATATTGGTTAAGTTCGGCTACGGGAACTGTATATTGTCTGGTTTGCTGTTTATCGGTTTTAAACAGGGTACGCAAGCCGATATGGCGTATGATTAAATCATTAAATGCCTGATGCAGGATTTCTTCATTGACCGGCTGCTGAAATTCTATGGCAAACGGTAAATTGTAAATAGGGCTGAAATCAAAGGCACTGTATGCCTGCCATAGAAAATCCTGTGCCAGTGTTAATGGCGCACTCTGATCCGGCTGTACTTCGGCTGCGGATACTGCCGGCTGCTGCTGACGGGCAATTTTTGCCAGTGCACCTGCCGTAGGCGATTTAAAAAAATCATTAAAATTCAATTTAATACCATGATTTTTTTGTAAATTACCAATCACCCGTGTTGCCAGTAGTGAATGTCCGCCAAAATCAAAAAAATCATCGTCGGCAGTCATATCGGGCTCTGCCAGTGTATTTCTGAATTCTGCCAGAATGATGTCTGGCAGCGATTCTGTATTTGCAGGCTGAGCCGGTGTTGCCGGTATATTCAGTACAGTTAAATCTAAAGGCAATAATTCGAGCTGATGCGGTGCTCCGGTAATACCAGTGTAAGCGGTTTGAATTTCCTGAATTAAATCATCCAGAGTAAATTGCTGAGCCAATATCGGATGTAAACGCAAAGCCAGAAAAACTTTGTTTTCTGTGCTGATTACTGTAACCAGAAAGGGGGGCGTTGTTTCCGGCTGCCATGACTGCTGCATTAGTTGCGCCAGAAGGGTAATAAGCTGTTTTTCCTGTATTTGCTCTGTTTGGATACAAGCTGAGAAATCAGCATCGGGATATTTATATAAATCTCCGTCATCGGTAAATTGATAGCGAACATTTAAGTCTGTATGGATTTCCAGCAAATGCACAATGCTTTTATGCAGTATGGTTAAATCCGGATATGGGTTTACCTGCCACACCGCCAGTTGATATTTCACCTGCTCCGGTTCCTGCAATTGCTGCATCCAGATAAATTCTTCGTGCTCATTTGCGATAGAAGGAGCAGAATCTGTATTTAACGTTAACATATTATTAATCATCTCTTGCCGTATCAGTTATTCATGACTGTCTTTACTCATTCTGGTCATAATTATTTAACCAGTTAACTTAAATTAACATCGGAAGAGATTTGTGCTACCTGCCTGCTCTGTTTATCAGAGTCAGAATTTTTATTTTTATTAATAATACTTTACAATACATTTAAAATGATAATACAATTGATTTTCATTTTCATCAACTTTAATTGTTTTTAATTTTATTTAATATTTTGATTTATGCTGTAAACCAGCAGCATAAGCAGCGGATCGACATAAAAAGCACTTCCTGAGGAGAATCAATGCTGAGTCTGTATCAGCCGATGCGGGAGCAAAATTTAGCTTGCCGGCTTGCGGTTTTATATGGTGATGACTTTGTGACAACGGCTGTAATCAGTCATCGCTGTAGCAGGATATATCACTGATGTACCGTATTCTGATCAGTGTATTTATTGTTTTATGTATTGTGTCTTTGCTGGTAGGCACTGATCCGGTTTCATGGACAGGTCTGCTGTCCGGTTCTGATGCTGACTGGTTAACTGTCAAAGCCAGCCGCTTTCCCCGTCTGATTGCGATTGTGCTCACAGGTATGGGGCTTTCTATCGGTGGTGTGATTCTGCAACATATTGTCCGCAATAAATTTGTGGAGCCGGAAACAGCCGGCGGGCTGGATGCAGCCAAACTCGGCATTCTGGTTTCGCTGGTACTGCTTCCCTCTGCCGGTGTGCTGAGTAAGATGCTGGCAGCTCTGCTGTTCTGCTTTGTTGCCGGACTGATTTACATCTGGATTATTGCCAGAATCCGCTATCAGCAGATTGTGCTGATTCCGGTAATCGGGCTGATGTATGGCTGTGTTTTAAGTGCTGCAGCTGAGTTTTATGCCTATAAAAATAATCTTTTACAAAATGTTCAGGGCTGGCTGCTGGGTGATTTTTCCCGTGTGGTGCAGGGGCATTATGAATTGCTGTATGTGCTTGTGCCGGTAATTATTCTGAGTTATGTATTTGCCAACCGGTTTACTGTAGTGGGTATGGGGCAGCAGATGGCTGCCAGTCTGGGCGTAAGCTATAAAACGACTGTGGCTATTGGATTGATGCTGGTATCAGTTACTGTTGCGGCTACGGTGATTACGGTTGGTTCTATTCCTTTTATTGGTCTGGTGATTCCGAATCTGGTGGCGATTAAATATGGTGAACATTTAGCCAGAACTTTACCCGTTGTCGCGCTGGGCGGGGCATGCCTGCTGCTGGGATGTGATATTACCGGCCGTTTGCTGATCTACCCCTTTGAAATACCTATTGGCCTTACTGCCGGTGCGGTTGGCGGCATTGTCTTTTTGCTGCTAATTTTACGGGGGCTACGATGATGAATCGCAAATTCTGGCTGCTTTGCGCCTGTATTGCCGGACTGGCAGTATTTTTTATGCTGTTTGATTCCGGTCTTGATTTTGAATATGTGCTGCCCAAGCGATTACTGCGTCTGGCTACTATTTTGCTGGCAGGTATTTGTATTGCGGTTTCGTCTGTGGTGTTTCAGACGCTGGTAACTAACCGGATTCTGACTCCGGCAATTATGGGTTATGAGGCAGTATATCTGTTCTGGCAGGTCTTGCTGCTGTTCTTTCTGGGACAAAGCAGTCTGGGGCTGCTGGGTCTGAACGGGAATTTTTTTGCTTCAGTCGGATTAATGCTGTTTTATTCGTGGCTTATTCATCATTATCTGCTGCCGCGTGCACGCCACAGTCTGTGGTTATTGCTTTTGTTCGGTATGGTGCTGACTATGGTTATCACCACATTAACGCAGTTTATTGTCCTTAAAATCAGCCCGGGCGAATTTTCTGTTTTTCAGGGAATTAATTATGCATCTTTTAATCATTCCGAAACGCAGACGCTTTTATATGCTTTTGTCGCCATGCTGGCTGTAGGACTGGTGGGATATCCGTATCTGACTACTCTGGATGTGATGGCTCTGGGAGAGGAACAGTCTGTTTCGCTTGGTGTCGATTATGCCCGTTATGTGCGCTGGGGATTCGGTCTGATTGCTGTACTGGTCGCTGTTTCGACCAGTCTGGTTGGTCCGACTGCCTTTATGGGGGTATTTATTGCCAATATGGCTTATGCTTTCGCCGGCCATTATCAGCATAAACGGATTCTGTTATTTGCCAGTGCGGTAGCTATTGCGGTGTTTCTGATTGCTCAGATTCTGGTGGAACATGTGTTTAATTATAAAACGACAGTCAGTATCTTAATTAATCTGATTTGCGGGGTGTATTTTCTGCTGCTTATTGTCCGTCATCGAGGAATGGCATGATTTCTATTCAGAATATTTCCAAAGTATATGGTCATCGGCCGGTGCTGAACAATATTAATCTGGAACTGCCAATGCAACAGGTGATTGCATTGATTGGCCCCAATGGTGCAGGGAAATCCACTCTGCTGATGATTCTGGCACGGCTGCTTTCGCCGACTAAAGGCAATATTCTGTTTGATAAGCAGGATATTGCCGGCATCCGCATTGCTGATTATGCCCGTCTGGTCGCGACACTACGGCAATCTCCTTATTTCGGTTTGCGGCTGACGGTTAAGGAGCTGGTGTCGTTCGGCCGTTTTCCCTACGGGCACGGGGTGCTCTCAGCCAGAGACCATCAGGTTATGGACGAGGCAATCGATTTTCTGGGGCTCAGTGCCCTGCGTGATGCGTATATAGATGAATTGAGCGGCGGGCTGCGGCAAATGGCTTTTCTGGCGATGACTATTGCTCAGGAAACCAAGATTTTGCTGCTGGATGAACCTTTAAACAATCTGGATATGAATCATGCAGTACAAATTATGGCAGCAATCCGGCGTCTGAGTGAAGAACAGCGGAAAACTGTCATTATGGTGGTGCATGATATTAATTTTACTGCAAATTATTCAGATTATATTGTCGCATTAAAACAGGGACAGTTAAGTTTCAGCGGTCCTGCTCAGGAAGTCATTACTGAAGAACGCCTGAGTGAACTGTATGAGCTGGATTTTGAAATTAGTCACAATAAACATGGTTATGTCTGTCAGTATTTTCAAAAGTCGAAAGGTAAAATATGAACGGGAAACTCAAAAAATGTGCTGTCAGTCTGCTAGGGCTGATTGCAGTAGCAACAATGGTGACCATATCCGGCTGTGATAAAAAGCCGGTTTCTGCGTCTTCGTCTGCGGTACAGAAGCGTAGTGAGCCGCTTATTATCAAGCATCAGCTTGGTACGACTACAATTGATCACATTCCGCAGCGTGTAGCCGCAATGGATATGAATGAAGTGGACTTTCTGGATCAGTTAAATGTGCCTGTAGCCGGAATGCCCAAGGATTTTATTCCGCATTTTCTGGATAAATACAAACAGAATCATGATGATATTGCCGATTTAGGCGGTATTGTGCAGCCGAATATGGAACGTATCCATACTCTGAAACCTGATTTGATTTTAATGACTCCGATTCAGAAAGACCATTATCAGGAACTGACGCAGATTGCACCTACGCTCTATTATGAGATCAATTTCAATAACAGCGAACACGGGCATCTGGACACCATTAAAAATCATCTGCTGACTCTGGGTAAGATTTTTAACCGTGAAGATTTAGCCCGCACCAAGGTTGCTGAGCTGGATACGGAAGTCAGTAAAGTTCGTGCCGTGACTAAAGACCGGCCGGAAAAAGCGCTGGTAGTACTCTATAACAATGGCTCTTTCAGTAATTATGGGGTGGATTCACGCTATGGCTTCGTTTTCAGTGATCTGGGTGTCAAACCGGCCAGTAATGATCTCAGCACCAGCCTGCACGGACAGCCGATTTCCAGTGAATTTATTAAACGGGCTGATCCGGACATTCTGTACATTATTGACCGTACCTCAGTTATGGAGCATCAGCCGGTGATTAGCGCTGCACAGGTAACTAATCCGTTATTACGCGCTACCAAAGCATGGAAAAACAACCGGGTAGTTTTTGTGGATGCCGATGCATGGTATACCACCGGAGCCAGCCCTACTTCGATGCGCCTGCTTATGCAGGATGTGATGAAAGGCTATCAATAACTTTGTTTTAATTACAGCAGAATAATAAGCTGTATAAATAAGAAAACCAGACCCTACCAATAAATCCATCCGTTAAATGTATTGCGTGAGTTTAGTTAACAAGGAGAAATCTATGGGTAAACACGCACATCACCGCAGGCAAGAGGCTTTGCCTGCGGTCAGACACCGAAGCAAAAATTTTCTGCATCCGTTCACTTCCTCACCCAAAGCGCTGATATTGAGTATTGCCAGCGCCATGCTGCTTTACACTCCGGTTATATATGCGAAACCGGCTGATGATAAAGCCAAACCTGCAGTGAAAAAAACAGCTACCGAGAATACTCAATCCACTGGTGAAGCTGTTCTGGCTGATGTGGTGGTGGAAGCAGGCGGAAAAACAACTTACTCCGGCGGTTTTGTGGCTAAAGACAGCCGTCTTGGCTTTCTTGGCAATAAAACTGCGATGGAAACGCCATTTAATACCGTTAGCTATACCAATAAATTCGTTGAGGATTCTCAGGCAAGAAATGTCACTGATGTCATTGCTGCTACTGACCCTTCGGTATTTACCAATGGCGCTATCGGCGGCTGGAGTGAAAATTACTATATCCGCGGCTTTCAGTCCGACACCAACGATATGTCGATGAATGGTTTATTTGGTATTGCCCCCTATTACCGTACACCGCCGGCCATGTTTTCACGCATTGAGGTATTGAAAGGACCGTCCGCACTGTTAAACGGTATGCCGCCTGCCGGTTCTGTTGCCGGCACAGTTAATCTGGTATCCAAGCGCGCAGGTAATGAACCATTGCTGCGGATAACGCCTACCTATATGTCTGATTCACAATGGGGCGGCACCATTGATGCCAGCCGCCGGTTCGGACAGAACAAACAGTTCGGGATCCGGGTTAACGGGGTTTATCAGGATGGCTCCGGCCCTGTAAGAAAACAGGACTTGAAAACCCAGCTCGGTTCAGTCGGATTGGACTGGCGCGGCGACCGTGCACGGGTTTCTGCCGATATCTATATGGCCAATGACAAGGTGGATGGAGTGGTACGTGGTATCAATCTGGGTAAAAATATGAAAGTACCCTCACCGCCAAATCCGAAAACGCTGATTAACCCCGACTGGTCTTATGTCAGCAATAAAGACCGCGGAGCCATGGTGCGCGGTGAATTTGATATTACAAACAATATTACTGCTTATGCGGCTTTCGGGCGCAGTAAAACCAATTATAAATACAATGGTGCTACTTCAGCCAATTTACTGGATAACAAAGGCACCATTCAGACCATAATGGCGCAGCTGGCATTTGATCTGGACAAGAAATCAGCAGATGTGGGCTTTAAAGGTCAGTTTGATACTGGTCCGGTAAATCATCAATGGGTAATTAACACTACCTATTACAAGCATAATCAGCATGATTTCGGCGTCAGAAGTATTCCATCGGCCACCTGTACCACCAATATGTATGATCCGGTATGGTGTGGTTCTGTACCTTTTAATGTTCCGCCAATTTCCAGAAGCTCACTGCAGCTCAGAAGCTATGGGATGGCCGATATTATGTCGTTCATGGAGGACAGACTGCAGCTGACTTTAGGCCTGCGCTATCAGGAAGTCAAAAGTGATAATCTGAGTCTGATGGGTAAACCTGTTTTAACTGAATACAAAAAACACGCATTGACTCCGGGAGTGGCTCTTCTGTTTAAAGCCACAGATCATGTATCACTTTACGGCAATTATATTGAGGGTTTAAGCAAAGGTGATTCAGCCCCCGTTACAGCAAAGAACTATCCCAAGGTGTTTCCACCGTATAAAACCAAGCAGACTGAGCTGGGGGTAAAATGGGATTACGGCAATCTGGTTAATTCTTTAAGCATATTTGAAATTAAAAAACCCAATAGTTATACTGATCTGAGAACCAATGAGTTTACATCCGGCGGTCAGCAGCGTAACCGCGGCATTGAATGGACGTTTATAGCCTCGCCGATTGAGACAGTACGTCTGATAGGCGGTGCCAGCTACATTAAACCGGAGCTGACTAAACTGGCAAAACATGCCAATGAAGGCAATATCGCTACGGGTGTGGCTAAACTACAGGGTAAGCTGGGTGCAGAATGGGATATTAAAGCCGCAGCCGGCATTGTTACTCTTTCTGCCAATGCGACAGCTGTATCGAAACAATATCTGAATCAGGAAAACAGTTTATCGGTACCCGGTCATACCGTATTTGATATTGGCGCCCGCTACAATGCCAAAGTATCCGGCCATCCGTTTACGTTGCGCGCAGAAGTGAAGAACGTAACCAACAAAGCATATTGGGGCATGCCGCGCCTGTCCAATCTGTCTTTAGGTGCACCGAGAACTTTCCTTTTATCCGGTTCGTATGATTTTTAAAAATTTCCGGCCTGTTAAAAAATCGCCCTTTCGGGCGATTTTTTATAAGCAGCAGTTTATTGCGGTAATCCGTATTGCTGAAAGGCCGAGTATTCCGGTACCCGGTAATATTGCCTGCCCAGAAGCTGATTAATAATCACACCATTTCTGGTTGCGCCCATACCCAGATCAGGTGAACCAACCCCCTGCTTGGCGATTTCGGCATTCTGAATAAAAATCCGCCCTTTACCGCTATCGCAGCGTACAGCGGCAAAGTCTTCATTAACCAGATAGTCATTGCGCTCATCTGTTTGCAGAACACTGCCTTTCAGCTCTTCAAACCATTGCGGCCACTGATGATGGTAGCCGGTGGCTGCCACAATTGCATCTGTCTGAATGGTTTGTTGCTGATTAAGCTGGGTATGCAGACAGGTCATATTAATTACGCCGGAAGGCAGTATTTCTACCGACTGCACATCACAATTAGAAAACAGTGTCAGCCCTGCCGGTGCACCAGCAATGGTTCGTTCGTACAATAAATCATAAATATCGCCAATGGTGGCAAAGCTGATCCCTTTATAAAGCTGCCCCTGACCGGCACTGACTTCGCGCCGTTTCTGCGGTGTCAGTGTCTGGAAATAACGCATATATACCGGAGTAAAGCATTCCTGTCCCAGTTTAGAAAACTCCATCGGATGAAAACCGGCAGAACGGGTAATCCAGCGGATTGACGCGCCTGCCCGGATTTGTTCCGGCTGCAATGCGCGATAAAGAGCCAGCACACATTCAGCGGCACTTTGCCCAGCCCCAACCACGGTAACCTGTTTACATTCCTGCAATTGTTTCTGCATATAGGTAAATTGCGCTGAATGCTGTATCAGCGGGTGACTGGTATTTTTCAGCCACTCAGGATGGTAAGGTTTGGTACCCACACCAACAGCAATATCTTTACTGGAAAAAATTTGTCTGTCTCCGGATGCAGATTCACTTTCGAGAATAAATCTTTCCTGACGATAATCATAACTTACTGCCTTGACACAGGCATCGAAATGACAGGATGGCAACTGGCGTACTGCCCAGCGACAATAATCATCATATTCCTGACGCGGAATCAGAAAACGGTCATAGTAATAAAACTGATACAGGCGCCCCTGCTGACACAGGTAATTAAGATAACTTAAGGGATGACACGGATCAGCCATGGTAACCAGATCTGCCAGAAAGGGTACCTGCAATGTGGTACCGGGCAATAATAGGCCAGCGTGCCAGTGAAAAGTAGGCGTTTTATCCAGAAATACTGCATTGACTTCTGAATGACCAGATAATAATGCCGCCAGCCCCAGATTAAAAGGACCAATCCCAATACCTGCCAAATCCGTTTGCTTTATATCCATGTTTCTTCCGTCCCTATGTACAAAAAGTTAAATATTTAAATATTTACAACATGTAATGCTTTCATACTGAATCCATTTCTGCCCGGATCAGTTGTTCTACTTCCTTCATATTGCGGCAGCCGATTAACTGGCGCGGATTCAGAGTCAGTCTGAAACTGTGATTTATCCGGCTGGTAATTTCTTTTACATGCGAAGGGCGTAATCCGAGCTGGCTGAATGGCCGGGTATGTTCAATAACTATGGTTTGTTCGATATTCAGCGTATCGCGGTAAATATGTTCTAATTGTTCTCTTTGGCGGATAACTGCATCAGCACACTGCCCATTCGGATTGATTGTGATACCGGATAATGTCTGATTTAATACAGAATCAATATTTTCCAGACCCTGATCAGCCAGTTGCTGACAGACGCTGACCAGAACTGCGAGAAAATCGTGAATGATGGCTGCATCAATGGCAGCCTGTGCAAAATCAATATTAAACAGCAATGCGCCGTCATCACTGAGCATGAAGCGAATATCTATCGCTACCTGTGGTGTCTGAGTTAACCCGTTAACATAATGAACTGCGCTACCCGCCGGTAATACCGGCCACGATAATCCATTAGTAATAACGATTGGTAAAACCGGTGCCTCGCCATGCTGCTCAAATAGTAATCTTGCCAAGTCCACACCGGAAAAGGCCAGATGCTGCAAACCGTCCAGCATACTCTTTTGTAACTTAGCCGCCTGTTCGATAAATCCGGTTGCAGATGACCAGCAGACCACAACAAAAGTGGATTGATTGGAGAATTCACCCTCATACAGCGGCAAAACCGGTACCGCTGCCGACAGCAGGCCGGGTGTCTGCTGCCAGCGATTTAATACCGCCAGAATCAACGCCATCAATAAGGAATTTTTAAAGAGCCCCTGCCGTAAACCTGACTGACATAATTTATCGAATGTCTGTGCAGGCAATACGGCGCTTTGTCGCTGATAGGGTGAAGTTTCCAGTGTCGCTAAAGGCTGTTTCCAGGGTAATTGCGGGATGCTTGTAACAGGCTGCAACTGTGCCTGCCAGTAGGCAAGTGCTGTGTTATAAGTCTGACTATCCGGTTGCTGCCTGTTTTCAGACAGCAGTGGCGCCTCTTTCAGCTCCGTATCCGTGAATAACTCACACATCAGCGCTGCAATAGACCGTCCGTCGAGAATCAGCGCATCAAAGCGCGCAAAGACAATAAACTGCTGTGCGGATAACTGAAAAAGTGTGATATCCCACGGCGATTCCTGTAAATCAAATATTTCCTGCTGATAACGCCGGCGAAAACTGTCAATTTTTTCGGTAGCTGCTGCCGACTCTTCTCCACACAGATTGATTTCAGTTAAATTAATAATTACCTGCGGATTTACCCACTGTACACAACGCCTAACATCAATATAGGTTCTTAGGCTGGCATGATGCTGTACCATATCAGCCAGACGCTGCCGGAATGCGGGTAAATCCAGTGTTCCGGCATATTCGCGAAATTCCTGCATCGCCACACCGCCAAGCGCAAAAGCGGTACTTCGGCCGGACAAATAAGATTTTTGCAGAGAGTTTAAAGGGGTGGCTTTTTCATCAGGTTCCGTAATATTCAGGTACTGATTCAATTCAGTTAGTGGGCGTGAAAAATATTCCGGCTGCGCGATCAATGTATTCAGCAGAGTCAGAAAACGTTCAAATAGTCCGTTTACCCATGTATCGGCTAATGCATCCAGACGAATATCCCAATTAATGAGTAAATCATTATTTAGCTGCACAAACTGTGCATCCAGTGCCACCTGCGGCCCCTGTGAAATACACCAGTCCATACTGCCAAAATATTCATGTACCTTGGATGAGAACAGATTTTTTTCAGGTAAATCAACTGCGGCAGTAAATACTACCGGTGCGATTTGCGGCGTAGCATGATGACGTGACAAACGCCGCATTACATTGACACCACTGAATTGCCGGTGATCCAGACATTGCCGCCATTCAGTCGCCAGACGCCGGCAAAAAGTTTCCAGATCAGGCGTTTCAGTCATATCAACATTTAACAGCACCAAATCAGCAAAATCACCAATGGTTCGGTTAATATGAGGCAAAAGCGGTTCCCGCCAGAAAAACGGCACATTAAGCCGGTAAGCACGATCATGGGTGACCTTGCCCAATGTATAGGCAAACAACCCCAGTATCAGAGCAGAAAAGGTTAACCGCTGCTGACGGGCAAACTGGCGCAACAGCAATGCCTGCTCTACACCGATAATTGCACTTAAGCGTGTGCTTTGTGCTCCGGCCGGGGTTGGTTGCTTTAAAGGTAAAGCAGGCGCAGGTGCGATAGTATCCATGCGTGACAGCCACCACTGGCGAGCACGCTGTTGCTGTTGGCGCTGGTACAGATCCTGCTGAATCCTGTTGCGCCAGTCATAAAAAGATGGCGGTGAAGGCAGACAGACGGTACTGTCTGCGTAAAACTGAGCCAGATCCTCCATCAGAATCCGGAAGCTGGAAGGATCAACAGCAATCATATCGGCATCTATATGCAGGCGGAAAACCTGATTACCCAGAAGGCTGACAGAAAAACGCACTGTCTGTCCTTCATCCAGACTGAGTTGCTGATGTGTCCATTGTCGGCGTTTGTCTTCAAGTTTCTGTTGCTGCTGTGCCTCAGATAAATGTAAAAAATTATCTATTTCCAATACATTTTGCGGTGGTGTATCTCTGATTCTTACTTCACCTTCAGCATTCAGTTGCAAACGTAACAGCTCATGCCGCCGGTACAGACATTCAATTGCCTGCCTGAGCCTGTCTAAATCCAGCTGAGTGCCATTGAATTCGGTATACAGATGCGCAGCTACACCACCAAGCATGGCGTCATGTACACGCCCAAACCAGCATGCAGACTGCATTGAAGTAAGTTCACACATTATTTCTTTACTCTGTTGACAAATTTACGATTTTTGACGATGATACAGGTAAATGAAAATGATTACTAGTTTCATTTAACTAAAATTTATCACGACAGCAAACCGTAATTAGCAACCCTGAACAGACCATCAGAAAAATGTTGGATGATTCAATTTATTTTGATTAATCAATATTTTTTTCTGATTCAGCTGGTTTAACAGATAGAAAAAAGGCTGATAAGATGATTAGCTATACACACTGGCCTGAAGATTTAGCCCGGAAATACCGCCAGAAAGGTTACTGGCTGGATCAGCCGTTAACCCGCGTGCTGACACAAACTGCCAGACAGTTTCCGCAGTCAACTGCCATTATCTGTGGTGAACGGCATTTCAGTTATGCGCAGTTAAATCAGCTTTCCGATAATCTGGCAGCCCGACTGAGCGCACAGGGCTTTGGTATAGGTGATACTGCACTGGTGCAGCTACCTAATATTGCCGAATTTTATATTGTCTTTTTTGCTCTGCTGAAAGCCGGTATTGTGCCTTTGAATGCACTGTTTAATCATCGTCAGCATGAATTAAAGAGTTTTTTCAGCCAGATTAAACCCCGGCTGCTGGTGGCCTCACGCCATCATGAAGTATTCAGTGGAAATGATTTTCTGAATGAACTGACTGCTTTACAGCTGGCGCCGGCTTTAACTCTAATGCTCAATGCCTTTGCTGATGATGAAAGCCTGCCGGACTGGTATACCACTGCGCATTCTGATATCTGCCATTATGCTGCTACGCCGGCAGATGAAGTGGCTTTTTTCCAGCTTTCCGGCGGCAGTACCGGTACACCAAAACTTATTCCGCGTACGCACAATGATTATGATTACAGCGTGCGTGCCAGTGCCGAAATCTGCGCTCTGAATCAGCATACCCGATTACTCTGTGCCATGCCGGCAGCACATAATTATATGCTGAGCTCACCCGGTGCTCTGGGTGTATTTCATGCCGGCGGATGTGTAGTAATGGCGGCAAGCCCCGAACCTCTGAGCTGTTTCAGCCTGATTAAACAGCATCAGGTGACCATGGCTTCGCTTGTACCCAGTGCCGTATCTATGTGGTTACAGCAGGCACCTGAGCAACTGGAAAAGCTGCACTCACTACAATTAATTCAGGTAGGCGGTGCCAGTTTCCCGGAATCAGTGGCACGACAAGTATTAAATGTTTTCGGCTGTCAGTTGCAGCAAGTATTCGGGATGGCGGAAGGACTGGTGAACTATACGCGGCTGGATGATAGCGAAGAGCTTATTGTCACCACACAGGGGCGTCCTATCAGCCCGGATGATGAAGTAAAAGTGGTGGATGAAAACGGTGACGAAGTGCCTGCCGGAGAAACAGGTATGCTGAAAACACGCGGTCCCTATACTTTTCGCGGTTACTACCAGAGCCCTGAACACAATGCACAGGCTTTCGATACAGAAGGTTTTTATTATTCAGGTGATTTGGTACAGCGTAACAGCAACGGATATTTGAAAGTGGTGGGACGGGTTAAAGATCAGATTAACCGCGGTGGCGAAAAAATTGCTGCTGAAGAAATTGAGAAACTGATGATTACCCATCCTGATGTTACCGAAGCTGCACTGG
This sequence comes from Snodgrassella sp. W8124, assembly GCF_016100875.1. Classification (NCBI taxonomy): domain Bacteria; kingdom Pseudomonadati; phylum Pseudomonadota; class Betaproteobacteria; order Neisseriales; family Neisseriaceae; genus Snodgrassella; species Snodgrassella sp. W8124. The sequence goes on along the minus strand of NZ_JACFRP010000002.1, from coordinate 283,083 downwards.
TGGCTATTACGGATGAACGTTTTGGTGAAAAAAGCTGTGCATTTATTGTGTCACAGAATCAGCACTTAACTGCTCTGAGCCTGAAACGCCATCTGCTCAATCTGGGTATTGCTCATTACAAACTGCCTGATCAGGTATGCATTGTTGATAGCCTGCCGCTTACTGCCGTCGGCAAAACCGACAAAAAACGCTTACGTGAAACCTTTCAGCAAAATCCTGCCTGAAATAATTATCAGAATGAGAAACGAGAGACAGCATGACTATCAAACAAATCGATGATTATCCGATGCCTGCTCTGGCACAAATCCCGCAAAACAAAACCAACTGGGAAGCTGATACTGCACGCTCTGTATTATTAATTCATGACATGCAGAATTATTTTCTGAATTTTTATCAGCAGGACAGCACACTCATCCGGACAATGATAAAGAATCTGCAAAGTTTGCGCAGCTGGGCGGCTCAGCAACAAATTCCCGTGGTGTATACCGCCCAGCCGCATCAGCAGCATCCTCAGCAACGGGCGCTGCTGAATGATATGTGGGGTGCGGGTATTACTACCGCACCTGTTGAAGAGCAGAAAATAGTTGACGCCCTGACACCACGTCCGGAAGATACCATACTGACCAAGTGGCGTTATAGCGCTTTTCAACGTTCAGATTTACTGACACACATGCATAACTGGCAGCGTGATCAGCTGATTATCGGTGGTGTTTATGCGCATATCGGCTGTATGCTTACCGCTGCAGAAGCATTTATGCAGGATATTCAGGTATTTTTTGTAGCTGATGCACTGGCTGACTTCTCTGCGGAGCAACACCAGCAAGCGTTAAATTATGTTGCCGGCTGTTGCGGGCAGGTCACTACTACAGAGGCATTGTTACCGGCAACAAATAGTCTTACCCGTGCATGGCTGACACAAAAAGTTCAGACATTACTGGAAATACCGGAAGAAACCATTAACCCCGAAGAAAACCTGATTCTCTACGGTTTGGATTCTTTACGCATTATGCAATTTGCCGCAGAACTGAAACAGTATGACATCAATATTGGCTATGATGTACTGGGTCAGCAGCCTTCACTAAACAACTGGTGGCAGCTCATCGAAAAACAAAATAAAACTGTTTCAGCCTAGCATTGGCTGCAAATAATTAGCCGGACGCTGCATACAGCTTTAGGAACATAAAACATGACTGACTTAAATCTATCCGGCAAGAGCATACCGCCCGGTCTGGCACATCAGTGGCGGGTAGCCCTGCCCGGGCTAATAAGCGGTACACTTGCCGCCGTAATTGCCGGTATCGCCATGCTGGCAGGACTATGGTTTATCATTAAATTTATCGATAACATGAGCTGGTGCTGGCTGAATTATGCACTGGTCAGCTGGCTGCTGGCCGCATTGTTTACGGCCTTGTCCTCATGGCTGGCACATCAGGCAGAAAGCCGCTTTGCGGCGGCTTTACGCCGGACAGTGGCACAGCATTTAATCCGCCTGCCGTCCAATATACTGGCTAAACAGAATGAGCAGACACTTAAACAGCTGCTAACCGATGATGTTGCCAGTTTGCATCATATGCTGGCGCATTTACCCGGTGAGATTGCCGTATTCACGGTTATTCCGCTTTTATCCATCGGTATCCTTATTTATTTTATCGGCATATCGGCAATATGGGTATTATTACCCGGACTGATTGCTTCTGTTTATTATCTCATCATCATACCGCGCATGACCCGGCGTGACGGTACCGCACGTATGCAGGTAATGCTGGATATTATTAATAAGGCCGATGAATATGTACGCGGGATTCCGGTTTATCGTATTTACGGGCAGCATTCCAGCGCATTAACTGCTTATACAGAAGCAACTGAAAAATTTACCCGCAATATGGTGCACTGGGTAGCCAAGGCAGCCACGCCGGCAGCCATAGCCACTGCTATGCTACAGGCAGTAGCGACATTTGCCATTGGCTACTGGGTTAGTTATACACAGGACACCACTACTCTGGCAGCCACTCTGTTATTCAGTCTGGCCATTGTGACACCCGCATTACGTCTCGGGCATGGTATTGATTACATCAGAGCCGGACGCGCTGCTGCCAAACGTCTGACCGAATTTTTACATCAGCCCTTATTACCGGCCGGAACCATAAATCATCTGCCGGAGCCGGCAGTATTATCTATGCATGATGCAGTTTTTTCTCAGGAAGAACAGCCGGTTTTACGCAAACTCAGCTTCACATTTCCCGCCGGCGCCATTACCGCTATTACCGGCCCCAGCGGAGCAGGTAAAACCACTTTACTCAATGCATTAGCCGGATACATACCATTGACATCCGGAACTGTTCAACTGGGTAAGACCGATCTGTCTGCATTACATGACGACACCCGCCACCAGCTGATTCTGTTTATTCCGCAAGGATATGATGTTTTAGACAATACGATTCGTGCCAATCTGGCCTTAACTGCTCCTGATGCCAGCGATGAAGTCATGCAGCAGGCTCTGGCCAGAGCCAATCTGAATCTGGATTTATCAACACCTGCCCGTACCCTGTCCGGCGGAGAAAAACAGCGTATCTGCATTGCACGGGCTTTTCTCACTCAGGCAGAAATTATCTTAATGGATGAGCCTACCAGTGCGCTGGATGACCAGAATGCCCGGGAAATATTTCAGGCTTTGCAGGAACTGGCTCATACGGCGCATAAAACCATTATCATTGTTACTCACCAGCCGGCTCTGGCCGATAAAGCCGATGCAAAACTGGTACTGGAAGCATTAAGGAGCGAGGCATGAATACAGCAGCCGGCAACAAACACTCCCTTTTTGAAACCATACCGGCCGCCACCAGACCCCGCCTGATTGCTGTCAGCATCGGCTGGATACTGGTTGCCGTACTGGAAGCATGTGCTTACACCATACTGGCTCTGGCTATAGTAAATCAGCAGTCGCCACTGTGGGTATTGATTAGTGCTGCTATAGCCATAGTGATTACGGTACTGGTTACCCGTAACGGCTTTCTTACCGGCGTACGTCTGGCCGGAGATTTATTTGCCGCACTGGGACGTTCTCTGTCCAGCGCTAAATTATCCTGGTTTAATGACCAGCGCCGTGCGGTTATCAGTAAAACTGCCGGACAGGAAATTCCGAATTTCATGAGCATTCCGGCGCATCAGTTGCAGACGTTTTTACATGCGCCCTGTCTGCCCCTGTTTATCTGTATCGGGCTGGCCTTTGTTGCCGGTACAGGCATCATGTTAGCTGCACTGGCGATGATATTGCTGTCCTTACTATTACAAGTATGGGCACAATATGCTTTAAATAAAACTGATGCACAACGCCATCAGACCGAACTGGACAGCACCACGGCAACCATTGAACTGGTTGAACACCTTACTCTGCTGCGTACAGCCGCAGGATCGGCTCATGCGCTGGATACTATCCAGCAGCGCTGGAGCACTCAGGAAAACCTGCTAAGCAAAATTAACTGTAGTGCAGCCAGTGCAACGCTGATAGCTACTTTAGCTAATGTGCTGCCCATGGCAGGTATGGCGGTTTATTGTATTTTGTCCGCTCAGAACGATGAATACCTGATACTGGCTGTATTATTACTGATGGGGCGCGCCGGCGCACCATTAAGCGCACTGGCTACTGCCGGTCTGAGCATTAATGATTTAATCAGCTCACTGCGCCACTTTCAGCAACTTACCCATCCTCCGGTACTGCCTGAAACAGAAGAAACGCGCACCCCGAAGCATGCACAGTTATCTCTGCATAATCTGAACTGTATCACCAGCTCGTCAACCATTAATCAGGATATCCCCGAAGGTGCACGCTTACATGTCGCCGGTGTTAGCGGCAGTGGCAAAAGTACCTTGCTGCAACTATGCCTGCGCTTTGATGATCCGGCTATGGGTGAAATCAGATTAGACGGCATTCCACTGCCTCAACTGTCTTATCAGACACTGACCGACAATATGGCTTATGTGGCTCAGAACCCGATTATTTTTACCGGCACTCTGGCAGACAATATCCGCATTGGCCGTTTTGACGCCAGTGACGCCGAAATCGAAGCTATTGCCAGACAATGTATGCTGGGAACAGTTATCGACCGGACGGATGAAGGCATTCACCAACATGTCGGCCAGCAGGGCTCTGCCCTATCCGGCGGCGAACAGCAGCGCGTAGCCATTGCCCGTGCTCTTATCAAGCATGCGCCGATACTGATTCTGGATGAAGCCACATCAGCACTGGATGAAAGCACGGAACAACAACTGATTGATACTATACTCAGCCAGTCCCGCACCCTGATTTTTGTGTCGCATCGCAGTGCGGCTCCGTGGCAGCCTACCCTGACTCTGGATTTATCGCCGGATATGACATAAACACCAGATATGATTCAGGCAAATACTACTGATTAGAGCCATATCTTAAAAATACGGGCTATGCATGTCATTTATATCAGACCCGAGTAAAATAGACTGCCGGCAAAACACTTCTGCCGGCAGCAGAAAATTGCTATTGCCGGTGAATGATTTACCTGCATTATTCTGTCATCGCACAATCAGCATCGGCAATAACACCATTCACCAGATATGCATGCCATTAGCCGACACAGCGGTTTTGCATAAAATTGGTCAGATACATAACATCTTTCTGCCGGACAACATCAGACAAAGCCGGCACAAACGCCAGACAGAATTTATAGCCGGCCGGCTGGCGGCAAAATATGCATTATTACAGTATGGTTACAGCAACTTTACTCTGAAAACAGGCTCACAGGGACAGCCGCTTTTTCCTGAATCCTTACAGGGAAGTCTGAGCCACACCAGCAATCAGCGCCAATGTCTGGCTATTGCCTGCGTACAGAAAAAACAGCCGACACACCGCTTTCTGGGTATCGATATTGAATACCAGCAGCATCAGAGTATTATGAATGAGCATAAATCCACTCTGAGCCTGTTTCTCCGAGCAGCTGAATTACGCTATATAACCAAACACACTACTGACCTGCCGCTGATGGCGCTGCTGCTTTTTTCAGCTAAAGAGAGCATTATCAAAGCATGGTTTCATCAATATCAGAAACTGATTAATTTTACTGATATAGCTTTCCAGTCGTATCGTCATTCATACCTGAATTTCCTGATTGATTTACCGCTTACCCATGCAAATCCGCAAACAGCAGAAGTTTGTTTCCATTGCACAAAAGAAAAAATAATAACCATTGCATATATCTGAAACAGCTTGTGGCTGAATTTTGCCCAGAACAGAAAATTTTTCTGTATTTTTATTATAATTATTGATAATGATTACTATTTGCATTAATATAAACAAACTTACATAGCCTGATTTATCTAGACTTTTCATTACATACAACCCGCATCTGTCTACAGGTAATAAAATGACGATTACAGAATCAAGCGCTGTTTCCCGCTCTCCTATTCAATCTCAGGATCAGTTTGCCTGTTTTGCAACCAGACAGCATCACATCAGTGCCAGACATCTTATCCACAAAATACACATGCCGGTTAATCAGTCCGAATCCTGCAATCAGCAGATTGCCGACTGTTTTAATCACATCAAAGCGCAGGGATATGCCAATCCCATTCTTATTGCTGCTATTCCATTTGATACCAGAAAAAACGGTACCTTAAATTTTTACAGTGAATTTAATCAAACTTCACCAGCTCACTTTGAGCACAATACTGGTTCAGCAGGCAAAACAGCAAACTCCCTTATCCGCAAAAAATCATTGGTAGAGCGTCAGGCATTCGAACACAGTGTTCAAACAGCTTTAAGCGCTATGGCGGATAAACAGATGCAAAAAATTGTACTGTCACAGGCAACAGAATTTGAATTTGCCCGGCAGTACAGCCCTGAGGATTTACTGAATATTCTTATCCGGCAAAATCCTGATGCCTATAAATTTATGATTCCTGTGGAAGAAGACCAGTATATTTTTGGTGCCAGCCCGGAATTACTGCTATCGCGCCAGCAGCAACAGGTACGCAGTAACCCACTGGCCGGCTCCCGACCACGCCCGGCCATTCCGGAACACAACAGCCAGACTCAGACAGAACTTTATCAGTCGGTCAAAGACAGGCATGAACATCAGCTGGTTATCGATAATATCCGGCATAAGCTCAGCAGCTATTGCTCAGCATATCAAGCATCAGAAATACCCGAAATTTTAACTACATCAACCATGTTTCATCTGTCATCAGTCTTTCAGGGGCAACTGAAAGCCGATGCGCCCGATGCACTTAATCTGGCACTTCATCTGCATCCCACACCAGCCGTTTGCGGCACACCAACGGATATCGCCAGAGACTTTATTCTCAATCATGAAGGCTATAACCGTCATTACTACAGCGGACTGAATGGCTGGATGGATGCCAGCGGTAACGGAGAATGGGTCGTTACTATCCGCAACGGCTTACTGAATCACAATATTATCCGCCTGTATGCCGGAGCAGGCATCGTTGAAGGCTCAGACGCAGCAGCAGAATGGTTTGAAACCGAAGCCAAAATGCAAACTATGCTCAATGTATTTCAGCAACAGTAACATTATCTGGAGAAACAACCATGCAGCAAGCTATTATCGTTACCGGTGCAGCCCAAGGTATAGGGGCTGCGATTGTTTCCAAACTGCTCAAACAGCACTATCATGTTATCGGAATCGATAAACAGCCCTATTCACCGAGCTGGCCGGTACAACAGATGATTGAAGCCCAGTATCAGACTTACTGGACAAGCATTAGTCAGGATATCACTGCTTTCGAAGAAACCCGTATATTACTCAATACCCTGATTAATCAATACAATATAACTGGTCTGGTTAATGTAGCCGGGGTATTAATCCTTACACCATTGCTGAGTGCCACTGAGGCACAATGGCAAACCAGCCTGAATGTTAATCTGCTGGCGCCCATATTCATCAGCCAGCATTTAGCCGCACATTTCCGGCAGCAGCGACAAGGCTGTATTGTTACCGTCAGCTCTAACAGTGCACGCATGGCACGCACTGAAATGGGTTTATATGCCACCACCAAAGCAGCACTCAGCCACTTCTGCCGCAATCTTGCTCTGGAAGTTGCCCCGTATGTCCGGGTTAATATCGTTTCACCGGGCTCTACCCTCACAGCGATGCAACAACAATTATGGACCGACAACGAACCACCGGCCGGAATACTGGATGGTGACTTAACACAATATCGTCTTGGCATTCCTCTCAGAAAACTGGCTCAGCCGGCAGATATCGCCAATACCGTTTCTTTCCTGCTCTCTGAAGAAGCCACACAGATCACTATGCAGGAAATTGTTGTAGATGGCGGGGCAACACTGGGCGTCTGATTCGCTTTAAAGAAAACAGATAAAATACGATTTTTATTTTAGTTTTTCTTATGGGTAAAATATGACAATGCGCTAATGAAACGACATGATAAAGGTTATAATGTCGTTTCCGAGTGATTATCTTTAATATATTCCAATATATCAGCCGGCTGGCAATCCAGATACTGACAGATTGCCTCCAGCGTAGCCAGCCTGATACCTTTTACTTTTCCCTGTTTAAGCAAAGATAAGTTTTGCTCGGTAATACCAATAGCAGCAGCCAGCTCTTTTGATTTCACTTTCCGTTTAGCAAGCATAACATCTAAATTTATTCTAATCGGCACATTAAACTCCTGTTAAATAAACTGCTTATTTTCTTCTGCAATCTGGCATGCTTTTTTTAGTATCTGACCGATAATCATAATACTGATAGAAGGGAATAACAGAATTAAATCACTACTTTCAAATGATATCGAAATATACCGATCCGGAAAATGATTATTAAGCGTTAAGATAAACGATAGCAGAGGCTCTGAGAGCAGTTGTAAAACCTCCCAAATCACCAAAGCTTTACCAAATGCATAACAGTAATTTGCTGATTTCACAGAAAAATAATCTGCTTTACTGTAGCTTAAAAACAGCAATCTGAGCTGAACGAAACCATAAGCCAGAATCGCAATGATTATGGTATCAATTAAGGTAGCAGAAACTGCCTGCCATAGAGAAAGTCTGGATATATCAATATCAGCATTACCATCACCCATACTATGAGTAATAAAAAATGAATATCCTCCGGAATTCAGTCCGATATTATGAATATCAAAAAAATAAAATAATAAAGGAGATATCATTCCGATACCTATACAGAATATAGGAATCAGGGTTAACTGAGACATTAATTTGCAATAACGGTTCAATCGGGAATGTGTTTCAAGCCTTACAGTGTTCATGTTTAGTACCTTTTTATAAAAATATAAAAACCAGACATACAATATCATGTAAATTTAAATTTAACAATAAAAAATTAAAATAAAACGATAATAATTTATTATATAAAATTAATTATTATAATTATTCTTCAACCAGATAAAACAACAGCCGGCTTTTATATCTAAAATGAACTAAGCCTGTTCCCTGCTGATACAGAATTAATCTTCAAATAACCATTAAACCGTTACAGAATAAAACAATCATTTAAGTGGTCGGTTGCATTATCAAATGTTATAAAAATAATCAGCACCGGCGATGATAAATATATTGATTTGACATAATCGGTATAAAAACCAGATTAAAGTCAGTAAAAACATTTCTGCTCTGACTATTATTCAGTAAATACAAATTCAGAAACCGAGAGATGGGACAGGCAATCAAGAATTCTTAAAAGTATAAAAACAGACTTGTTAAACAGTATAGAATATTGGCTTTAGCATATGATTATTTAATTATCGTGTCAGATAGCTACAAGTTTGAATGAATGATCGAAATCTGATTCTGAGTTTAGTCAGCATATTCGAAATCTGCCATGTGGAAAGATTTATCGGAGAAAGTTCATAATGCCTAAAGCCTTAGCCGGAATTTTATTTGCACTATCAGCAGCCGCACTAAATGGTTCTATAGGTATTATCAGTAAATTACTGATGGCCAGTGGATTGAATCCTTATGAAATAGCGTTTTATAAAACGTTTCTGGCTTTTGTTTTTGTTTCACTACTCTTGATACGTACTCCATTTGCCCGGCAAATTCAGATAGTTGCCCCTGTATCAGATAATAATATAAAAATCTGGATGCATATTGGTCTGTGTGCTCTGTTTGGAATATTTACTTTGTTTTTCTTTGAAACAATCGCTTACGGGCATGGCAGTGCGGCGAATGTAGTCGTAATACTCATGGCTTCCGCTACGATAGCTGCATTAGTTTTCGGCTGCTTATTATTAAATGAAAAAATTAAAATATCAGCCGTTTCCGGTGTTGCTGTTGCAATCGCCGGCATTAGCGTTATTTCATGGTCCGGGCAGGCCTCATTATTATTATTGATATTTGCCAGTGCCGCAGGAGCCGGTTACGGGCTGTTTAGTGTATTGGTTAAGAAATTCGGTTTACATGGTGGTATTTATCTGACCAGATTTTTATTATTGTTTGGTCTGATCTATCTGGCTATACCCTATTTAGCAACCTTCCGGCAAAATCCTTTTGATTTTCACTGGCAAACCGTCGCAGGGCTGATAGCTTTGGCCATTTTACCTACTATTCTGGGATTTTACTGTACTACCAAAGCGCTTGGTTATTTATCCGCTGCTCAGGTTCAGGTAACTGAATTAGCTGAGCCAATATTTGCCATGCTGATGGGCTGGCTGATTCTGTCTGAATTACCTGACTATGCTTTTTTCCTCGGTGCTCTGTTAATTATTACCGGTATTATGCTGATTAATGATGTATTGGGTTTATTAAAAACTTATTTTTTAAAAGAATAAAGATCAGCAAAAGGTAATCACTCTTTTGTTAGTTATCATATCTTTAATCAAAAAATCTGCAATGCTGATACTCTGGCAGAAAATACACTATTCATAATTCCACCTTTAATATATTTTTTATTGATGTTTTATACCATTCACTTTTATTTATCACCCTGAAAACTAATTTTCTTTAAAGATAAAAAAGCAATCTATAATAGAATTAATTCAGCCAAAAACTAAACCCGTTGATTCATTCTAATATATAAATTAATTTTGATTTGCAATGTACAGATTTAATGGATTTCTCCCGCAAGAATTAAAATTCGTTCTGAAGAAATCTGAAAAGTTACACTCTTATAATATTAATCTATGCTATTACAAATAAGATATTGAACCAAACGGAGCGGTTTAATATCATAATGCTGATTATCTAAATAGCATTATGATATTGATAAACGTATGGATACCTTATTTAATATACCACAAAGAACATTAAACGAATTTGATGATATATCATAACTTTTCATTGAATATCGAGCATTTTATGGTATTAAGGATTGTCAATCTGAATCAAAAGAATTCATTAAAGAAAGATTGATAAGCAATGATTCAATCATTTTTCTAGCCTACGATAATTAAACAGCATATGGTTTTATACAGTTATATTTTTCATATTCTTCTTTAGCTATATCACCCACTATCATTTTGAATGATTTATATATTATAAAAAGCGACAAAAGATGCGGTGTTGACACGCAATTAATGGAAAACTAAGAAACTTCGCTAATAATTCTGTATATAACGGCATTCCATTATGCACATCAATCGATAACTTCAAAGCCAGAGCTCTGTATGAAAAGTCAGGTTATAAAATTGATGATCAATTTGTTTACTATTTTTTAAAGCCAGATAAGAAATGAGATATGAAAATTTATGATTTAGCCGGCTAATTTGTTCGTCTTACTTTCTTATCTCTGCTGATTTGGATTTATGTTTTCTTAAATCCAAATTATTTTTTATCTTTAATATCCGTTTTAAATAATTTGCAAATATCAAATATTTCTTTTTCTATCATTCACGGCCATAAAATGACATAGTTTATTGTTTCTCTCTCATATTTATTCTTTATTTTATTTTTTACATTAAATTCTTACATTTAAAGTTAATTATAAATAAGTACATTTATATTTTTTTATGTTAATTCTATATATTTAATATTAATTATTCAGTTTGCTCATACCTTTGTATTAAAAAGTTACAAGATTAAGTTAATCATTTATCTATTCTGAAAATATTAATAATTAATAATTAAGAATTTATAAGCTTTTATTTTTCAAGCGTAATCTTTTTCATTAATTGGATTTAACGCTGGGTAAACCTTTGTCATTGTTTATTCCGGAAGATTATTTCCTGAGTCGGCTATCTGCTGATACAGCCGTCAAGATAAGCAGATATTTTACAGCCGGGTAAGCAGATTCAAATTGTAGTACAGGGGGTTGGATTGTTGGTTTTGTAACTTTAATCAATCAGGAGAAAACCTATGAACAAGGTTTATCGGAATGTCTGGAATGAAAATACCCAAACATGGGTAGCCGCATCAGAGCTGGCGAATAGTAAAACCAAATCAAATACTGTTTGTGAACAATCAATAGTTAAAAAAATTATTAATAAGCTAGGACTGAAAAAAATTGTTAGCGTAACAATAACAGCGCTGATTTTAGAATGGCAGGCAATTGCTCCAGTATATGCAGCTAATGCGGCAATTGTCGGCGGCAATAACAGCGGTACAGTTTGGCCTGGTGGCGGCTATCAATATGGCGGCCATGGTAGCATGGTATTCTCGGGTGATGACGACCATTGTGGTGCAGACAGAGTTAATGGTCGCAGAACCGTTTCAGACGGCATTACAGCAAAAGATGAATACTTACGTTTCATTAGAAATACTGCGTTTGGGACCAGTCATCCATACGGAAGCGTAACTTCTAACAAAGCAGAAGCATGGAGTGATGAAGGTAAGACCGATGGCGGAACCGGTTATCAGGCCGCCCCTACCGGCGGTGATAACAATGCAATGCCTGTAGCTTATGGTATTTATTCTTTTGCCTATGGCTGCGGTTCTTACGCTACCGGGAATTATTCCACTGCATTCGGAGCTAACGCAACTGCAACTGCGGGCGGAGCAATGGCTTTCGGCGTAGCATCTCTGGCTTCCGGCGCTGCATCAATTGCCTTTGGTATAAGCTCTCAGGCAACTGGTATTTCCAGTGTGGCTCTGGGCTCTATGGCTTCTTCAAATGGTACCGGCAGCGTAGCAGTTGGTTTAAGCAGTGCTGCAAATAAAGATGCAGCGGTTGCTTTGGGTGCGGGTGCAACTGCATCCGGTAACAGCAGTGTGGCAGTCGGTAATGCAGCACAGGCAGTTGGCGATCAGAGTATCAGTATTGGCGCGGGTAATCAGGTCAGCGGGCGTAAATCCGGGGCAATCGGCGGTGTACAAAGCAATGCCATTTTCAAGGATGGTGAAATAATTGCAGCCCCGAGCAACCCAACCAATATTACCGGTAACAACACTTATTCTCTTGGTAACGAAAACGGCACAATTGCTGTTGATGATTCTGGTGTTTTCGGTAATAAAAATACCATTAGCGGTACAACTGAAGGCGTAAATAATATCCGTATTGTTGGTAATAACAATACTGTTAGTTCAGCCAAAGATTTGGTTTTTGGTAATGATAATACTGTTAGTTCAGCCAAAGATTTGGTTTTTGGTAATGATAATACCGTCACGGCCACTCGTGGCCTGATTCTGGGCAATGATAACACGGTTAATGCCGATCGTGGCTTAATTATTGGTAATAACACAAGTACAGGTGCCAATGCTACTGATGCAATTGCTATTGGTAATTCTGTCAGCGTTAGCAATGCCAGTGGTATTGCAATAGGTACCAATGCTACGACTATTGTAGACACAGGTGTCGCTCTGGGCAGCGGATCAGTTGCCGATATTGAGAAAGGAAAAACCGGCTTTGACCCTACTGGTACAAATTCTGCTGCGAATAATCCGACCTGGACCAGCACCGCAGGTGCTGTTGCTATTGGTAATACAGGCAGCGGAATAACCCGTCAGTTAACCGGTCTGGCAGCAGGTACAAACGATACCGATGCGGTGAATGTGGCACAGATGAAAAATCTGGCCAGTGTTACAACCACTGGTTTAAGCTCGTTGTCTACTGCTGTAAGCAAAGTCGGTGATATGAGCAATGTTAATAGTAATATCAGCACACTGAACAGCAATGTTTTAGCTTTACAGTCTGATGCGCTGCAATGGAAAAACAATGCCGATGGTTCCGGTGCCTATGATGCCAGCCATGGTACTAATCAGGCGCAGAAGATTACTAATGTGGCTGCCGGTCAGCTGGCAGACGATTCTACTGATGCAGTCAATGCCAGCCAGCTTTATCAGGTATCTACTTCTTCTGCTTCCGGTATCACTTCTTTATCCACTGTTGCTCTTAGCACTACCGGTAAACTGAATACGGTAAGCAGCAATGTTTCTGCTTTGCAGTCTGATGCACTGCAATGGAAAAACAATGCCGATGGCTCTGGTGCCTATGATGCCAGCCATGGTACTAATCAGGCGCAGAAGATTACTAGTGTGGCTGCCGGTCAGCTGGCAGACGGTTCTACTGATGCAGTTAATGCTAGCCAGCTTTATCAGGTATCCACCTCTTCTGCTTCCGGTATCACTTCTTTATCTACCGCTGCTCTTAGCACCACCGGTAAACTGAATACGGTAAGCAGCAATGTTTCTGCTTTGCAGTCTGATGCACTGCAATGGAAAAATAATGTTAATGGTATTGGCGGCTTTTATGATGCCAGTCATGGTACTAATCAGGCACAGAAAATTACCAATGTAGCTGCCGGTCAGCTGGCAGACAATTCTACTGATGCGGTCAATGCCGGTCAGCTTTATCAGGTATCCACCTCTTCTGCTTCCGGTATCACTTCTTTATCTACCGCTGTGAGCCGTGTCAGTGATATGGCCAATGTGAATGGTAATATCAGTACACTGAGCAGCTCTGTTGCTGATTTAAAATCTGATGCACTGCAATGGAAAAAGAATACCGATGGTTCCGGTGCCTATGATGCAAGCCATGGTACCAATCAGGCGCAGAAGATTACCAACGTTGCAGACGGTCAGCTGATAAATGGTTCTACTGATGCGGTTAATGCCGGTCAGCTTTATCAGGTATCTACTTCTTCTGCTTCCGGTATCACTTCTTTATCTACCGCTGCTCTTAGCACTACCGGTAAAATGAATACGGTAAGCAGCAATGTTTCTGCTTTACAGTCTGATGCGCTGCAATGGAAAAACAATGCCGATGGTTCCGGTGCCTATGATGCCAGCCATGGTACCAATCAGGCGCAGAAGATTACTAATGTGGCTGCCGGTCAGCTGGCAGACGATTCTACTGATGCTGTCAATGCCAGCCAGCTTTATCAGGTATCTACTTCTTCTGCCAGTGGTATCACTTCTTTATCTACCGCTGCTTTAAACACCACCGGTAAACTGAATACGGTAAGCAGTAATGTTTCTGCTTTACAGTCTGATGCGCTGCAATGGAAAAAGAACACAGATGGCTCTGGTGCCTATGATGCCAGCCATGGTACTAATCAGGCGCAGAAGATTACTAATGTGGCTGCTGGTCAGCTGGCAGACGGTTCTACTGATGCAGTTAATGCCAGCCAGCTTTATCAGGTATCCACCTCTTCTGCTTCCGGTATCACTTCTTTATCTACCGCTGCTCTAAACACCACCGGTAAACTGAATACGGTAAGCAGCAATGTTTCTGCTTTGCAGTCTGATGCACTGCAATGGAAAAATAATGTTAATGGTATCGGCGGCTTTTATGATGCCAGCCATGGTACTAATCAGGCACAGAAAATTACCAATGTAGCTGCCGGTCAGCTGGCAGACAATTCTACTGATGCGGTCAATGCCGGTCAGCTTTATCAGGTATCCACCTCTTCTGCTTCCGGTATCACTTCTTTATCTACCGCTGTGAGCCGTGTCAGTGATATGGCCAATGTGAATGGTAATATCAGTACACTGAGCAGCTCTGTTGCTGATTTAAAATCTGATGCGCTGCAATGGAAAAAGAATACCGATGGTTCCGGTGCCTATGATGCCAGCCATGGTACCAATCAGGCGCAGAAGATTACCAATGTGGCAGACGGTCAGCTGATAAATGGTTCTACTGATGCGGTTAATGCCGGTCAGCTTTATCAGGTATCTACTTCTTCTGCTTCCGGTATCACTTCTTTATCTACCGCTGCTCTTAGCACTACCGGTAAACTGAATACGGTAAGCAGCAATGTTTCTGCTTTACAGTCTGATGCACTGCAATGGAAAAACAATGCCGATGGCTCTGGTGCCTATGATGCCAGCCATGGTACTAATCAGGCGCAGAAGATTACTAATGTGGCTGCCGGTCAGCTGGCAGACAGTTCTACTGATGCAGTTAATGCCAGCCAGCTTTATCAGGTATCCACCTCTTCTGCTTCCGGTATCACTTCTTTATCTACCGCTGCTCTAAACACCACCGGTAAACTGAATACGGTAAGCAACAATGTTTCTGCTTTACAGTCTGATGCGCTGCAATGGAAAAAGAATACCGATGGTTCCGGTGCCTATGATGCCAGCCATGGTACCAATCAGGCGCAGAAAATTACCAATGTGGCTGCCGGTCAGCTGGAAAACGGTTCTACTGATGCGGTTAATGCCGGTCAGCTTTATCAGTTATCCACCTCTTCTTCTACCAGCTTTAACTCATTGTCTACCATTGTGAGCCGTGTCAGTGATATGACCAATGTAAATGGTAATATCAGCACACTGAGCAGCTCTGTTGCTGATTTACAGTCTGATGCGCTGCAATGGAAAAATAATGTCAATGGCTCTGGTGCCTATGATGCCAGCCATGGTACTAATCAGGCGCAGAAGATTACTAATGTGGCTGCCGGTCAGCTGGCAGACAATTCTACTGATGCAGTCAATGCCAGCCAGCTTTATCAGGTATCTACTTCTTCTGCTAGTGGTATCACTTCTTTATCCACTGTTGCTCTAAGCACTACCGGTAAACTGAATACGGTAAGCAACGATGTCTCAGCTTTAAAATCTGATGCATTGCAGTGGAAAAGTAATGTAGACGGTAGCGGAGCTTATGATGCCAGTCACGGAACTAATCGTGCGCAGAAAATCACCAATATTGCTGCCGGTCATATAGATGAATACTCTACTGAGGCAGTCAATGCTGCTCAGTTTTATCAGCTATCTACTTCTTCATCTACCGGACTGAGTACATTATCATCCACTTTAAATCGTGCTGGTGATCTGACGAATGTTAACAGTAATATCAGTACATTAACTACTAAAGTGAATGATTTGGTTATTGATGCTCTGCAATGGCATGGAAATGCAGATGGTTCTGGTTTTTACGATGCCAGTCACGGAACCAACCGTGCGCAGAGAATCACCAATATTGCCGCCGGTCAGGTTAATGAACATTCTACTGATGCGGTCAATGCTGCCCAGCTCTACAGCTTATCCACAACGACTTCAACCAGTCTGAGTAATCTGAATGAGGCGGTAGCCACTACTGGTAATATTGCCAATATCTCTCATAATGTCAATGTCTTAAATGACCATGTAAGCACTCTGCTCAGTGGCGCGCTGCAATGGAAAAGTAATGCTGATGGCTCAGGCTTTTATGATGCCAGCCACGCAACAAGTAATCCGCAGAAAATCAGTAATGTAGCAGCTGGTGTACTGGATGAGCATTCTACTGATGCAGTCAATGCCGCTCAGCTCTACAGCTTGTCTACAATCACTTCGACCAGTCTGAGTAATCTGAATGAAGCGGTAGCTACTACTGGTAATATTTCTACTGTTGCCAGCAATGTTTATGTTCTGAATACTCAAGTTAGCTCTCTGCTTAGTAATGCGTTGCAATGGCATGGAAATGCTGATGGTTCTGGTTTTTACGATGCCAGCCATGGAACATCCAGTCCTCAGAAAATCAGTAATTTAGCGGCCGGTGTACTGGATGAGCATTCTACTGATGCGGTTAATGCCGCTCAGCTCTACAGCTTGTCTACAACCACTTCAACCAGTCTGAGTAATCTGAACGCAGCGGTGGCCAATACAGGTAATGTTACCAACATCACTAATAATGTTACTCAGCTAATGGCTGATGCCCTGCAATGGAAAAAAAATACCGATGGCTCAGGTGTTTATGATGCCAGCCATGGCACCACTCAGGCGCAGAAGATTACTAATGTGGCTGCCGGTCAGCTGGAAGACGGCTCTACTGATGCGGTTAATGCCAGTCAGCTTTATCAGTTATCCACCTCTTCTGCTACCAGCTTCAGCTCACTGTCTACTGTTGTAAGCCGTGCCGGTGATCTGACCAATATCAATGGTAATATCAGTACAGCAAACAGCAATATCGCTGCTTTACAGTCTGATGCGCTGCAATGGAAAAAGAACACCGATGGTACTGGTGCCTATGATGCCAGCCATGGTACCACTCAGGCGCAGAAGATTACTAATGTGGCTGCCGGTCTGGTGGAAGACGGTTCTACTGATGCAGTTAATGCCAGCCAGCTTTATCAGGTATCCACCTCTTCTGCTTCCGGTATCACTTCTTTATCTACCGCTGCTCTAAACACCACCGGTAAACTGAATACGGTAAGCAGCAATGTTTCTGATTTACAGTCTGATGCGCTGCAATGGAAAAACAATACCAATGGCTCTGGTGCTTATGATGCCAGCCATGGTACTAATCAGGCGCAGAAGATTACTAATGTGGCTGCCGGTCAGCTGGAAGACGGCTCTACTGATGCAGTTAATGCCGGTCAGCTCTATCAGTTATCCACCTCTTCTGCTACCAGCTTCAGCTCACTGTCTACTGTTGTAAGCCGTGCCGGTGATCTGACCAATATCAATGGTAATATCAGTACAGCAAACAGCAATATCGCTGCTTTACAGTCTGATGCGCTGCAATGGAAAAAGAATGTCAATGGTAACGGCGGCTTTTACGATGCCAGCCATGGCACCAGTCAGGCGCAGAAAATTACCAATGTGGCTGCCGGTCAGCTGGAAGACGGCTCAACTGATGCGGTTAATGCCAGTCAGCTTTATCAGTTATCCACCTCTTCTGCTACCAGCTTCAGCTCACTGTCTACTGTTGTAAGCCGTGCCGGTGATCTGACCAATATCAATGGTAGTATCAGTACAGCAAACAGCAATATCGCTGATTTACAGTCTGATGCGCTGCAATGGAAAAAGAACACCGATGGTACTGGTGCCTATGATGCCAGCCATGGTACTAATCTGGCTCAGAAGATTACCAATGTAGCTAACGGTGATCTGACGTATAACTCTACCGATGCTGTAAATGGCAGCCAGTTATCTACTACTAATTCCAATCTGAGTATCGTTTCCAGCTCAGTACACAAAGTGAACGATACAGTAAACAAACTGGAAAAAGACAGCTTGCAATGGGTAGAGGAAGAGAATGGCAACAGTTATTATGATGCCAGCCATGGTGTTACCAATGCCCGGTATCGAATTACCAATGTTGCAAACGGTTCACTGGCACCTGATTCATCAGATGTAGTGAATGGCAGCCAGCTATATACTACAAATTCTAGTATTAATGCTGTATCCACTTCGGTAAATTCAGTAACTGCTGCTGTAACCAGACTGCAGGACAATACTCTGCAATGGAATGGATCTGCCTACGATGCCGGCCATGGTTCTACTATGGCGCAGAAAATCACCCGCGTAGCCGAAGCTGATTTAGCCCCGGATTCCACCGATGCAGTCAATGGCAGTCAGCTAAATCAGACTAATTCGAGGGTAGGCAGCTTAAGCTCTACAGTGGCGAATCTGAATGATAGCCTGAATAAGACCAATACGCGGATTAACAGTATTGCTGAATCCACTTCCAGAATTTCCGATAATTTGTCTTCTGCTACAGATAGAATCAATACTCTGGATCAGAATGCCCTGCAAATAAATGGTGAAAATTATGATGCAAACTACAAAAAAATCACCAATATTACAGGCGGAAAAATTGAACTGGGTTCAAATGAGGCAGTAACAGGCGGTCAGCTGTTTACCACCAATGATAAACTCAACACCGTTTCCTCCTCTGTAGGTAATCTGACTGGCAGACTGAATGGTGCTATTGACCGTCTGGATACAGTTTCCGGCGCAACAGCTACGCTGTCGACCAGCTTAGCAGAGGTTAATACCAGCATCAGTACCCTGCGACGCGATGCACTGGGTTGGAATGATAATGCTTATGATGCCAGCCATGGTTCCGGCGCTGCCCAGAAGATTACTAACGTAGCCAACGGTACAGTGAGCAATAGTTCTACCGATGCCGTTAATGGCAGCCAGCTGTATAATCTGTCCACCTCACTGAGCAGCAGTCTTTCCACTGTGACTGCCGGTAACAATACCGGACTCTCTACTACCAATAGTAATGTTTCTACTTTGTCTAGTAGTCTGAGTTCTGCTGTGAATAACATCAGTAATCTGCAACGCGACGCACTGCAATGGAATGGTAATGCTTATGACGCCAGCCATGGCTCCGGCGCTGCCCAGAAGATTACTAACGTAGCCAACGGTACACTTAGCAGTGGCTCTACCGATGCCGTTAACGGTGACCAGCTGTATAATCTGTCAACCTCACTGAGCAGTAGTCTTTCCACTGCGACTGCCGGTAACAATACCGGACTTTCTACTACCAACAGTAATGTCTCTACTTTGTCTAGTAGTCTGAGCTCGGCAGTGAATAACATCAGTAATCTGCAACGCGACGCACTGCAATGGAATGGTAATGCTTATGATGCCAGCCATGGTTCCGGCGCTGCCCAGAAGATTACCAACGTGGCTGCCGGTCAGCTGGCAGACGGTTCTACTGATGCAGTCAATGCCGGACAGTTATACAGTATTTCGTCTTCCATCATTAGCAGTGTATCAAGCTCAGTTGATCAGGTAGTTACTGAGAGCAGGACAACGATAGAAACGATGAACAAAGATATCAAAGCTGCTCAGGATGATATTAAAACTGCTCAGGATGATATTAAGACCTCAAAACGTTTGATTGACGAATTGCAGAAGAACTCAGTGCATTTTGACGATGGTACAACAGCCTTCTCAAATCAGCTGACTCGTGAAGCAAGCAACGAAAGAACCATTAGTGGAGTTGCAGACGGACGAGTAGACGCAACGTCTAATCAGGCAGTAAATGGTCGTCAGCTCTATTCGCTGTCCACTTCCACCTCAACCAGTCTGTCCAGCCTGCAGGATCAGCTTCACCTTGCTTCCGGCACCATACCGGCAGGAATATCCACAACATTGAGCTCATTACAGCTTAATGCCCTGCAATGGAACGGTTCAGCTTATGATGCCAGCCATGGCTCCGGCACTGCCCAGAAAATTACCAATGTTGCTTCTGGTGATACAGGCCAGAATTCAACAGAGGCAGTGAATGGCAGCCAGCTGTGGCAAATGAAAAATGAATGGAAACAGGATTTACAAAGTCTTTCCAGCTCAGTGGATAGCAAGCTGGCACAAAACAGTGGTGGCGGTAATGCTTCTGCGATCAATGAAGCAACTGAAAAAGCCAATCAGGCTATTTCGGATACCCGGAAACTGTCTGCTTCAACAGCTGATGCCCTGTCTGCAGTAGCAGCCAGCCTGGGCGGTAATGCCAGCTACAACCCGCTCACCAGAGCCGGCACAGGTGGTTTCACTGCACCAAGCTATACAACCAGCAATGCTGATGGTACTGCGGTAACAGCCAATAATGTAGGCGATGCCATTAACAATCTGTATAACGGCGGCAGCAAATATGCAAAAGTTAATTCCACTCAGGCTGTGGCTTCAGCAAGCGGAAGTGATGCTATTGCTGTAGGCGGTGCAGCAGCTGCCAGTGGTAAGGCTGCTGTAGCTATTGGTTCACAAGCAGCAGCCAGTGCAGAAAACGGCGTAGCTATTGGTAATCATGCCAGCGTTACTCAGAATGGCGGAATTGCGCTGGGTGCCAACTCTGTGGCCAATACGGCAGCAGGTATTAATGGCTACATTCCGGTTAGTGCCACAGCACAACAGGCAAGAGCCATTCAGGCAACCACCAGCACTCAGGCCGCTGTGTCTGTGGGTGACGCCGCCAATGGTGTTTACCGTCAGATTACAGGTGTCGCTGCCGGTACTGCCGACACCGATGCAGTCAATGTGGCACAGCTGAAAGGTGTTAATGCCCGCATGGAAAATATCAACCGCTACGTCAATGATGTTAACGACCGCGTACATCGTGTAGAACGGCGTGCCTATTCCGGTACTGCTCTGGCCATGGCACTGTCTGGTGCTTATCTGCCGCAGTTAAATGCCGGTGAACAGACAGTAGGTGTAGGCATGGGTTCATATCATGGTTATGCTGCAGTTGGTATTAACTACAAAGCCACAAACAATACCGGTAAGTTCTCATGGGGTGCAGGTGTCTCCACTACCGGACGTGAAACCGGCTTTAATGCAGGTATAGGCTATAAGTGGTAATCATCAGATAAATAGCTTCAAAATCGGGCATACCAGTGTATGCCCGATTTTTTGCTGAAAATAACAAATAAAAGCATTGAGAAATTACATTATCCTGATACTAAAGACTGAATGATGAAATACCAGTTTTTTTAGTTATATCAATTCGCTTCTAATACCAATAAAACAACACTTTAAAAATAAAACTGTTAACCATTAAACAAAAAATATTGCAAATACACTAAATCGAAGAATATGCAGCCGGTTTCTGTTTATTATCCATTTATATTATTCAATAGTCATCACAGCCTGTTCAGCGAATATGGCTGCAGTTAAAGATATTCTGTCCTGTATACAATAAGTAATTACACAATCGTCTGCTTAATCTCGCATTTATCATAAAAATATGCAAAATACATAACAGCCGGCAATACATGCCAAAAAAATAAAAACTGGCTTTTCAGTCATAAAACAGACTTAATAATCCGGATAAACAAACCATTTTTACCCGGAATGAAAATGCATATCAGATAACTCATACATATATATGAGTCAATAATTGACAGTTCCCTGCTTTAGCGGCAAGATAAAGACGTTACGTTCAATAGCGTAACCAGCTTTGACAGGCTGAACAAAGAGGCAGACTTTTTGCTACTTACCAAAAAAGTAGCGTTGGTCTGTAAAAACCCATTGCCACCGCTTTTTTTCATGGTGGACAGTGGCAGGGAGGCTTTACGCCTACCGGTATACTCTTTGTCGGTCTGTCAACCCTGCCATTTGTCTGCCGCCATCTGTGTTTAACAGCACACTTGCGGTCTCATGATTAAAGAGAAGGGCAATGATATGAACATCTACAAAGCAAATCTCCCCTTTCAGAAACCACAATCTAACCTGTTTGTCCAAAAACTACTGACAATCAGGTGTCGTCCTGATACACAGATATACTACATACTTCATACAATTACTCATTCAGCATAAAATACAAAGGGAGAATAAACAATGAAACTTCTTGCGCCTGACAAGAATGCGCTATCCACAGCATTGCACGACAATCTACAACTGCAATACCCCTTTGCACTTTATTATATACAACAAACTACATCACTCGGCAGCCAATGGCATAACGAACCAGAGGAAATTACCGAATATACAGCCTATATCCTGTCACCCTATATCATCAAAGCCGACTCAGACTGGCAGGATAGCGGGTTGCTGGTTTTCAAGCCCTGTAACAGCATCATCAGTGCCGAAACCCTGGTATTTTCATTCTGCAAACAGCATAACTGGGAACCCCTGCTCTGGCAAGGGATAGAACCCATAGCACAACAAATATGGCAGGCAGTACACAGAACCTAATCATTTTCTGCTTATAGTAATTTCACCATAGGCAACTATTTTCGATAACTGTTTATTCATACCACCAAACCAGCCCGAACAGTTTTCTACTTCAAACTAACACATACCAATTAAAGTACTATCCGGAATCTGTTCCGGCTGATCATTTCCATAACCAGCGCTATCACAACCACAAGCTTAATTTAACATTACTTAACTTATATATCAATAGTTTGCCTGCACCACAACAGCAAATAATTTAGAAATTCCTCCATCAGTTTTCCGGTTGGTAACGACCAGATTAAGATTGATAACGGCTGAAACCATTTCCAGCCGGCGTTTTCAGCTTTTTTAATCTATATATTTATTAATAAAGGATATATTCAATTGTCAATTTAGATTTGTTATTTATAAGACACTTTTACGGACAACCTCAAAAAATTACTGTTATTTGCACCACAATAAATAACAATAAACACCAGTAAAAAACATAATTTAATTATTTTCTAACATTGGTAAAAGGAGTATATTGATAATCCTTATCAATTGATATGCAGTCATATCTGATTCAATTTGTCTCAATATGAATAAAATAGGGAAATTATAAAATGCTGTTACAAAAAATTGCTATCGCCAGTGCCGCTCTTGTATCAATGGCAGCCTTTGCTCAGGAATACCCCATGGGCAAACCTATTATTAAAAACGGAATGGAAATTTCCGGTGTATATCTGCCGCCTATTACTATGGACACTGATGGCATGGATCACAGTAATATGCATTTGCCGGCCAGCAAATCCGACGTGCACATGGAAGCCGATATTCATGCAACAGAAGGTAATCCTAACGGCTTTGCCGAAGGAGACTGGATTCCCAATCTGAATATAGAATACTCCATTACCAAACTGACTAAAGGCAAATTCGAACATTCAGGTAAATTCATGTCTATGGTTGCCAATGACGGTCCCCACTATGGTGACAACATCAAACTGAATGGTCTGGGCAAATATCGTGTTACCTACCGTATCTCCCCACCAACAGCCAACCAGATGGCTCGCCATATTGACAAAGAAACCGGCGTAGCACCATGGTTCAAACCATTTGAAGTCAGCTGGGATTTTGATTATGCCGGTGTAGGCCGCAAAGGCAGCTATTAATCGCATTTAACTGGCTGTGATCAGGGATTATTCTAGCTTCAACTGGCTGAATAATCCCTTAATTACATTATTACTGCCACAACACCTTTCACTGTAAGAATATCTGTTATGAAAAAATTTCTTCTTATCTTATTGGGTTTATGCAGTCTTATGTTTTCATTTTCAGCCATTGCTGACGATAAAGTCACTCTGGAACTGAAAATGAAAGATGGTGATCTGATTCCCCTGACCCTCAATGCACCAGCCAACAAGATTATTCGCATTAAGGTTACCAATATTGGCAAAGGTCCCGTCGAATTTGAAAGTACCCAACTGGTCAAAGAAAAAGTACTCGCCCCGGGCGCCTCATCAGTGGTCGTCATCGCCCCGAAAAAACCCGGTACCTATATCTTTTTCGATGACTTTCATCTGAATAAGCCCAAAGGGCAGTTAATAGTAAAATAAAAGCAGGAAATACAATGGGACAAACAATTTTTGTCGTCTGGCGTGAATGTTTCGAAGCATTACTGGTTGTCGGCATTATATATGCATGGATTAAACGTAATCCTGACAGTAGTCATGGTATGCGTTATTTGTTTGGCGGTGTCGGGCTTGGTGTACTGATTTCTGTCATACTGGCATTAATCATCAACGGCGTATTCAAAGCGCTTACCGATGACCATCAAACCATGTTTATGATGGGCATGTCTGCTGTTGCCTGCATACTGATTGTGCAAATGGTGTACTGGATGAACAAACACGCCCGAAATATGAAATCATCCCTGGAACAGGAAATGGCACAACAGGTAGCCCGCAATTCATGGTGGGGAGCTCTGTTTATTATAGCCATTGCTATTGCCCGTGAAGGCAGTGAAATTGTCGTATTTCTGTCCGGCCAGATTATGCAGCTGAACAGTCAAAATTACTCCGATTTCTGTCTTGCCGTACTTATCGGCATAGCAGTATCTGCTCTGACATTTTATGCATTTATTCTAACCAGCCGCTTCATCCAATGGAAAAAATTTTTTACCATAACCGGTATTGTCCTGTTATTTCTGGCCATTTCATTATTGCTGAGAGCTGTTGAAGACGGTACCAATATGCTGCTGGAGCATGATGTATCAATTCCTGATTTCCTCATTAGCCCGGCGTGGGATACCTCATACTTTATTGACGATAGCGGTCTGATCGGCAGTTTTGCTTCCTCACTGTTTGCCTACCGCTCCCAGCCAATGTGGATTAGCGTCATTACTTTTGGTGTATTCTGGTTATTAATGGCTATATTGTTTTTAAGGAAAAAATCCAAATAAGGCAAAACCTGCTACATATCTGATTTACTTACTTTGGGCATGTGCCGGTTATTTCTTCAGCATATGATTTACCGGCACCATTTAATCATGATTTGATTGTTTTTATACAGCCTTATCCTTCTCTAGCATTACTGATAATTAGCTCAGGCTGAAAATCATGCCCCAGACACTTAACGCCCTTATCAACCATATCTGTTACTTGCTGCAATATGGTGAATACGAACAAAAGATATGTCACGTTTGTCCCCTGCTGTCACAATAAAAAGTAATCGGCGCAATGCTTCATCAGTTGCTACAATTGCACTGAAAAACCCTGTATAAATTTCAATCGGAACAGGTCTTTAATCAGTTAATTTTAAAATAAAACGAGATATAGAATGGAACAAACCTTTTTTATTGTCTGGCGTGAATGCTTTGTAACACTGATTGTTGTCGGCATTATTTACTCATGGATTAAGCATAATCCGGACAGCAAAAGCGGGATGCGCCATCTGTTTAGCGGCTTGATACTCGGTGTACTGTTTCTGGCAGCAATTATCGGTGGCGTGTTCAGATATATTCCCGATAAAAATCAAAAAATGCTTATGATGAGCATATTGATATTGATTACTTTACTGACATTTTTAGTTGTGTTTTTGATGTTTGAGTTTATCCTGAGCATGGGATCAGCACAGGAACAGAAAAAAGCTCAACAGATGGCACGTTCATGGACAGCAGCCATGTTCATAGCAGCGCTTACCATTGCCTGTGCAGGCAATGAAGTTATTTTATGGTTGTCCGGTCAGATCAGACAGCTGAATAATCCTGATTATACTAATTTATGCCTTGCGGTAATTCTCGGCATTGCAGTATCTGCCCTGACATTTTATCCATTTGTTGTAATTAGCCGCCGCATGCAGTTGAAAAAATACCTTATCATAACCAGTATTATAATGTTAGTTCTGATTTTCCCCTCATATGTCAAAGCAGGTGTATATCTGTCGACACACAATGAACCCCTTCCTGATATTATAATGTGGCCGGCAGTGAAAATCTCACATTTTATTGACAATAGCTTTCTGTCCGACAGCTTTCCTGACTTAATTTCTGCCTATAATTCGCCGCCTGTATGGTTTAGCATCATTTCATTTGTTAGTTTCCTGCTATTAATCGCCATACAGCTCTTCTTAAGGAAAATTTTAAATGACACAGAATAAGTTCTGTACACTATTTATTATTTGCTCTTTACTGGTGCCTGCCATTGCTGTAGCACATGGTTTACGGGCACCAATTATCAATGATTCTAATGCTGTAGTCGCAAAAGGGGATATTCCCACTCCGGAAAAATACCAGTCAGCAATTCGTAATTATCAGCAGGAAGTTGTACTGCAACTAAAAACCACTCAGCAATATCTTAATGCGATTGAGAATGCCTGCAAAAACGGACAGCTGCAACAGGCGCAACAAAATTATATCCGTGCCCATCAGAGTTACGAACAAGTACGGATTATCGTTAAACTGTTTGGTAATGCCGACCAGAATATTAATTCGCGCGCTGATTATTATCTGCAAGGTACCGATGATCCGAATTTCAGCGGTTTTCACCGTTTAGAATATGATTTATTTAAACTCAAAGACCTACAGCAAGCACAGGCAGAAAACAGCAATCTGCAATATGAAATTATTGATTTACAAAAACGTGTAGCTGCCGATGATCTGGATATTGCCAAAATAGTTCAGTCAGCATCCGACTTTCTGGAAATGATTCTGCAAACCAAACTTGCCGGCAAAGAAAATCAGTATAGCCACAGTGATCTGGCCGATATCCATGCCAATGTAACCGGTTCAGCACAAATCATGCACCATCTGCAGAGCTTTATTCCGGCAGAGCAGCGTAAAGCACTGAATCATGGTTACCAGCAGATTTTTGCCATTCTGCAGCATTATCAACTGCCCCAGAACCAATTCCAAAGTTTCAGCCGGCTCAGTCAGACAGATCACGATATCCTGTATTCCTTACTAAGTACGCAGACAGCACGGCTGGCCCAGCTTAGGGCGCAACTAAGTATACGTGTTTATTATAAATATCCTCATTAAGGTTTAAGTTATGTCTAAAAACACCTTCAGACATCAGCCTGTCTCAGCTGCCTCGCCTGAAGACAATCCGGCCAGCACTACGCGACGCAATAGCATGAAAATGCTGCTGGCCGGAGGGCTGGGTATCGCCAGTCTTGGCGCCGTCAAAGCAGCCAATGCGGCCGGCAACTGTACTCATGATTACAATCAGGCCGTTGATTACTGGGGTAGCCATCAGGCCGGCGTAATCACCCCCGACACCAAAGAAGCTATCTTTGTTGTCTTCAACGTTACTGTAAAAAACAAAAAAGAGCTGCAACAGTTATTCCAGCGGATTTCACAACGTATTGCCTATCTCACCAGACCACAAACACTCACAGCAGGAAAAAATGACCAGCTTCCTCCGGCAGAATCCGGGCTGCTTGGTCATAATCTGTCTCCCGACTCACTGACAATTACCCTGGCCGTGGGTGCCAGCCTGTTTGACCAGCGTTTTGGTCTGTCTCAGCTCAAACCCAAAAAACTGATTCCTATGCCCCGCTTTCCCAACGACCGGCTGGAAAAAGCATGGTGCGGCGGAGATTTATCAATCCAGTTCTGCGCCAACAGCCGCGAAAGTGTCATTTATGCCCTGCGCGATCTGATTAGTCATTGTAATCAGTATATGGTGCCGGTATGGAAAATGGACGGATTTCTGCCGGCCAGAGATATCGACAATCACACTACCGCTATTAATCTGTTTGGTTTTAAAGACGGTACCGGTAATGGCTCCATTAGCGATAGCAAACTGATGGATGAACTGGTATGGGTAACCAAGAACAACCAGGAACCGGCATGGTGTCTGGGCGGCAGTTATCAGGCAATCCGTCTGATTCGCTTCAATCTCGAATTCTGGGACAGAACCCCGCTCGAAGATCAGGAAAATGATTTTGGCCGTTACAAAACCAGCGGAGCACCCATTGGTATGCAGCATGAAATGGATGACCCGAAAATGAACAGTGACCCTCATGGCGACCGCATTCTGTTTGATTCACACATGCGCCGTGCAGAACCACGTATTCCTGAACGGCACGTAGCCAAACTGCGCCGGCGCAGTTTCAGTTACTCGCTGGGTGTATTACCCAATGGTCAACTTGATATGGGTCTGATTTTTGTTGCCTATCAGAATGACCTGAAAAAAGGTTTTATTGATACCCAAAACCGCCTGAATGGCGAACCGATGGAACGTTATATCAAACCATTCGGCGGCGGATTTTTCTTTGTTTTACCAGGAATGGCCAAAGAAAATGACTATCTGGGCAGACTGCTGCTTGAGCAATAAATATAAATTCTATATTTGAACTCTTGGTTTATGTTACCATATAGTCTGCATATCCAAATGATAACAAAATACTGAAAGCATTCTATTGTTATTAATTTGTTAAGATTTTCTATAGTATAATTTACATAATTCCAGCTAAATACTGTTTATTAATAAGAATACTTTATATTTAATCTTAATAATTTCAAACATCACCTTAAAATATAATGAAATCATTTATTTATAAAGTATTCATTAGTATCTCATCTCAATTGATACTCAGTACAATCATTTTAATTGCATTGTCTTATCCGATAACATCAGTCAGTATTATTACCAGTTGCTGTGTCTTTTTATTTCTGCAACTGTTTTCCCCAAAAATCTGGAAAATTTACACCATTCTGACTTCAGTTATTATTTTTCTATATCATCCGACAGCCGTCAATTATGGAACACCCAACTTTGGTATAATTGCCTCATTGTTCAGTACAGATGAAAAAGAAACTCTTGAATATATAACCACTATTCATTGGACAACTTATCTGAATTCTCTGTTTTTGGCGACTATACCGTTAATCTCAATGAAACTAAATTGCCGCCCCATTTTACCAAAACTACCTGCCCGTTATTCAGTTATTCCAATAATAATTGTTCTTTTAATTACGGTAAGTTTAACAAAGAAAGAATATTATAAGGATGAAGAATATACTGGATTTCCCTTACATGCCCAGCCATTAGAGTTTTTAGTAGATACGGGTATCAATATTAATTATTATTTAAATGAATTACATAAATTGCATGAAAATCTAAATCAGCCTGATAACTGGAAAATAAATAATATAAAACAAAATTACAAATATTATGTTCTAGTAATAGGTGAAAGTGTTCGTGCAGATTATCTGCATTTATACGGAATGAAATTTAATAATACTCCCTTCCTTGATAAAAATGCAAATTATATAATGGAAAATCTGTATTCTGCCGGACCCAATACGCAAATCTCTTTATCTCATAGTCTGGCGTTAAACAAAAATAATTATAAAGAAGTCAGTATCCGGGATAACGTACTGACCCTTGCTCAAAAAGCCAATATGGATACGATATGGCTATCTAATCAAGGCGCAATAGGTCGTTATGACACATTGGTTTCATCAATAGCAACACAAGCACAAAAAACCTTTTTTTTAAAAAAAGCAATGTATGATTTTGGCAAAAACACCTATGATGATGAATTAATTCAACCTTTTGAGAAATTTCTTTTACAACAGCAAAGTAAAAACAATAATACACTATTTGTTTTACATTTAATGGGTTCACATCCAGATATCTGTGCCCGACTCAGAAACGAACCTGCTCATTATATAAACAATCATACACTGAATTGCTATATAGATACTATTAAAGAAACTGATAAATTACTGCAACAGATTTATCTTACTTTAGAAAAAACCAAGCAACCATTCACTATTTTATATTTTAGTGATCATGGATTATCACACAGTAAAAGTAACGATGCAGATATTACACTCAGACACGGTGCTTCATATTATGAAAACTATCATGTTCCTTTAGTTATAATAAACAGTGATCAAACCACTCAGCTACGAAACAGTGCTCAGCGAAGTGGACTGGAATTATTACAGGGTCTGGCAGAATGGCTGGGAATTTCAAGCACACAATTAACACATCTCCCCGAATTTTTCAGTTCTCAAAACAGCACAAATATTGAAGTATTGTCAGGCGGATCATTACTACAATTTCTGAAAAATCTGGATCATGACCCGTTACCACCGGAATTACGAAATGAAAAATTAAATTCAAATATTACTGAACACCATTAAGTAAAAATTGTTTTTTCATTTTGAAATAAATTATCTGGTATTGCTAAAAAATCGACAATACCAGATAACTTTTTTGAAATAATAAAATTAAAATTTTTAGCCAAAAATTTTATCTACAATTTCACGACTATCTTTGGACAGCCCGTCATGTTTTTGAATCCGCTGTAACTGCTCAGCCATCAAGGCTTTGCGTTGCGGTTCCAGCCGGCCGTACAGATTAAATGCCTGTACCAGACGAGAAGCCACCTGCGGATTAAATCCATCAATATGCAATATATGCTCAGCAATAAAACGGTAACCACTGCCATCGGCTGCATGAAAGTGCTGAATATTACGGCTAAAGCTACCCAGTAAAGAACGTACCTTATTTGGATTTTCTAAGCTGAAAGCGTGGTTCTGCAATGCTGCCTGCACCTGTTGCAGAGTATCCGTACGCTGGCTGCTGCCTATCAGAGTAAAATACTTATCCATGACCAAATCATCATGAGCATGGCGCTGAGCAAACTGGTCTAATAACTCATTACGCTTTGTATCAGCCAAATGATTAATGGCCAGAAGCATTCCGAATTCATGAGTCATATTGGTAGCCCGCTGCGGATACTCGGCAGCAATGCTTTGCAATAATTCTGCTCTGGCCTGTACGCCCCATTGCAGTAAAGTATTGCGCAGGCTGCGAATACCGGCCAGATCAGGATGGTACTCCTGCGGAGCAGCATGTTTACTGTTCTGCTCCTGCTCATCAGCCCACTGACGCCAGTGTGTCAGCGTATCCTCCATACTGCATGCTAGATCCTGCAACAGTGCCTGACGTGCACGAACATACAGCTCGGGATTAATGCTCTGAGCATCTTCCCACAATTCTGCTTCAGCCGGCACTTGCAACAATACTGCCTTATACGCCGGATCAATATCAGCATTCAGTGCTGCCGTAATGGCCTGAGCCAGCGCGGCATGATGTGGTACAGGCTGACCGGCTTCAAGCGCAGCCAGATTTGCCGTAATGGCACGCCGGTACAGAGTTTGTGCTGCCTCCCAGCGGGCAAAAGAATCACTATCATGCGCCAGTAACAGCATTAAATCAGCATCACTATAGGGATACTCCAGTCTCACCGGAGCACTGAATCCGCGCAATAATGACGGTATAACTTCTTGTGTTACATCATTAAAGACAAAAGTCTGTTCAGCCTGATTAAATACCAGTACTGTTTCCTCAACCACAGAATCACTGTTATCCAGCCGGAACGAAACTGGTGAGCCATCTTTACCGATTAAACCGGCTTTTACCGGAATCACCATTGGCTGTTTTTCATGCATATCCGGAGTGGGTGGAATAGATTGCTGCAAATGCAGACTAAATGTACGTTTTTCCGTATCATATTCACCATGTGCTTTAACCTGCGGTGTACCGGCCTGGCTGTACCACAACGCAAACTGTTCCAGATTAACACCATTGGCATCAGCCATAGCCGCACGAAAATCATCACAGGTAACAGCCTGTCCGTCATGCCGCTGGAAATAAAGCTGCATACCTTTCTGAAAACCGGCTTCACCGAGAAGAGTATGGTACATACGTACCACTTCGGCACCTTTTTCATACACAGTCAGCGTATAGAAATTATTCATTTCTTCGTATGAAGCCGGTCGTACCGGATGTGCCATCGGACCGGCATCTTCCGCAAACTGCATACTGCGCAATACCCTGACATTATGAATACGGCGTACAGCTCTGCTGGCCCGGTCGGCTGAAAATTCCTGATCACGAAAAACGGTCAGCCCCTCTTTCAGCGACAACTGAAACCAGTCCCGGCAAGTGACCCGGTTACCTGTCCAGTTGTGGAAATACTCATGCCCGATTACACCCTCTATCGCCTCAAAATCAGCATCTGTAGCTGTATCACTGCTGGCAAGCACATATTTGGTGTTGAAAATATTCAGGCCCTTATTTTCCATGGCGCCCATATTAAAATCACCAACAGCCACCACCATAAAAATATTTAAATCATATTCCAGATTAAAGCGCTCTTCATCCCACTGCATGGCATGCTTCAGCGACTCCAGAGCAAAACCTGCCTTAGCACGGTCTTCCGGACGGGTATAAAATTTCAGCGCCACTTCTTTACCGCTACAGGTAGTAAAACTGCCTTCGAGCACCGCCAGCTTGCCTGCTACCAGAGCAAACAGATAGCTTGGCTTGGCAAACGGGTCACGCCAGCATACCCAGTGACGACCATTATCCAGCTCACCACTATCAATCAGATTACCGTTAGACAGCATAACCGGATACTGTTCTTTGTCACCAATAATGGTGGTGGTAAACTGGCTCATGACATCCGGACGGTCAAAGTAATAAGTAATTTTACGGAAGCCCTCCGGCTCATTCTGGGTATACAGATTATCACCGGATTCATATAAACCCATCAGCGTTTTATTTTGTGCCGGATACAGTCTGGTCGTGATTTCCAGTACAAACTGTCTTTCCGGTACCGTATGAATAATCAGCTTTTCATCTGCCACAGCATACTCATGCGGATATAAGGATTTACCATCTAAAACAATCTGCAATAGTTCCGCACTGCCATCAAGCACACAAGGTTTTTGCGTCTGCTTTGGTACAACAGTCATACGATTGATTACTGTGGTATAAGCTTCGTCCAGAGTAAAAGTCAGATTAATATCAGCCACCGCAAAATCCGGTGCCTGATAATCTTTAAGATAATGAACCACTTTTTCTTCACTCATCATTAACACTCTTTATTCAAATCTGTTTTGGTTATTGTACGACTGCCATCAATACAATCAACCTCATCATGCCCTGTCCGGCAACATAATTATCTTTAAATACGGCCATGTTCGCCGTTCTCAATTCCTGCCGGCTATTAATAGCAGAATTGGCAATTATTGTTCATATTTAACCTGATAACGACCACCGTTATCAGAACCACCATTTTTTTTCAGCATAGATAACAATAAAGAGGCAGCTGCTGATAATGCCATCCATACGGCAACAAAACAGATAACCGGAAAATAACTACCGCAATATACCCGCAGCAAACCACCAAGCCAGGCGGTTAATAAACCGCTAATCTGATGAATCAGAAAAAATGCACCAAAAATAAAGCCTTTATACCGATAACCAAAAATAGAACCGGCCAGACGGGATATAATAATGACGGTTCCCATATAAGTTATTCCGAAAAAAATCCCGAACAGCGGTACCATCACCGGCTCCGGCCACAAAACCAGTGCCAACAGGGTTATACAGCGCACGATATACAGCAGACACAGCAATAAAGGCAGAGATACTTTTTTAGCCACCAGATAACCAATCAGTACACTGCCCACGGTTTCTGCCAGCCCCAGCAAACTCAGTGAAGTACCGGTAAACAGATTGGCGGTTTCATTCTGGCTTAATATTTCCTGTATTGCCGGAACATAATGTACATCAATAAAAATCATTGACGTACCGCAGCCGGAAAAAGCTAAGGCAGACAGCACAAACCGACGGTCCAGATACCAGTAACGGGGTAAAGGTGCGGTAATATTCTGGCTGACCGGCTTAGATTTAGGCTTAGATTTAGATGATATATTTGCAGGCTGCACTATTACTTTTTCAGGCACCCAGATACCTTCCATCCAGTTCAGCAATGCCGGAACAATAGCCAGACAGGCAAATACACCGGCCAGAATAGCACAAAGCATCGGCCATGAGATAAACCCGTCCAGATAAATCCACAGAGGAGACAATATCATCAGACCGGCAGCGATACCGTTAGTGGCCAGCACATACGCAAACTGGCGCCGCTCAGGTATCACATATCTGTCAATCAGAATACTGACCGGTACAAAAGTCAGGGCAGCAACCGCATATGCAGCCAGCAGCAGAAACCCCAGCACAAAAGTCATGAAACTGTTATTAGAGGAAAACAGCAAAAATGCGCAGGCAGCTGCCAGCATTCCCGATAACAGAACATGACCAGCACCACAACGGTCACACAGCTTACCGACTAATGCTGAGTAAATACCTTGCGCAAGGCCAAAAAAACCACCAACCAGAGCCATTGTTTCAATACTCACAGCATAATGATCTACCAGACTGGTAAAATAAACCTGATAAACCCCTTTTATTGCTGTGCTGATAAACATCACAATAAAACCATAGCCCACCACTAATCCGGTCTGGATTGCGCGCATGGACAAGCTCTCCTTCCTTATTTATCTGTTATTATGTCTTTTTATACCGGTCTAAAACCGGTAACACCATCACCTTAATACAACAGCCTCTCATTCTCAACAACTATATTCAGATATTGCCGGCAACAACAATAAACTGTGATAAAGTATTACAAATTCGAACCGGTATGTACCGGTAAAAATGCTTATATCAATGAATGTATATAAACATAGTGATGAACCAGTCTGTGGTTAGCAGCATATATATTTATCATAATTAACTTTATATCAACGTATACACTTCTAAAAATAAAACCATGTTTTCTATTTTTGTTTTGTTTTCCAGTCTGTAAAGGATACACCATGAGCCGACCACCTGAGTTAAAACGCACACTGAAAAACCGACATTTACAATTGATTGCTATTGGTGGCGCAATCGGCACCGGTCTGTTTATGGGTTCAGGTCGAACGATCAGCCTGGCCGGACCATCTGTGTTGTTTACCTATATAATCATCGGCGCATTTCTGTTTTTTGTGATGCGTGCCATGGGTGAATTACTGCTGCACAATCTGCATTACAAATCTTTTGTCGATTTCACTACCGATATCTTGAATCCGACTGTAGGTTATTATGTCGGCTGGTCATACTGGTTTTGCTGGGTAGTGATTGGTATGGCAGATATTGTAGCGATTACCGGTTATACTCAGTTCTGGTGGCCGGAAGTGCCATTATGGCTGCCCGGCATTATCTGCATTGCCATCCTGCTGGCGCTGAATCTGTTATCGGTCAAACTCTTCGGCGAACTGGAATTCTGGTTTGCCCTGATTAAAATTCTGGCGATTCTCGCACTTATCGGCTGTGGCGGCTATTTATTACTAACCGGCTTTACCAGCCCCAGCGGCATTCAGGCTAAAATCAGCAATTTATGGTCTTACGGCGGTTGGATGCCTCATGGCTGGTCAGGTTTTTTTGCCGCATTTCAGATTGCTATCTTTGCTTTTGTCGGCATTGAGCTGGTCGGTACCGCTTCAGCCGAAACAGATGATCCAAATACCACCCTGCCGGCTGCCATTAATAAAATACCGGTGCGTGTCATTATTTTCTACGTACTGGCACTAACCATTATTATGACGGTTACCCCGTGGAATATGGTCGCCCCCGACCGCAGCCCGTTCGTCAATATGTTTACCCTGATTGGCATCAGTGCTGCGGCCACTATTATTAATTTTGTTGTACTCACCTCTGCACTGTCTTCCGCCAACAGCGGTATGTATTCTACCGGCCGTATGCTGTACGGTCTGTCAAAAAACGGTGTTGGTCCGAAGGCTTTTGCGCAGCTGTCCGCCAACGGAGTGCCGCAAAACGGTCTGTTATATTCTTGTGCTCTGCTGCTGATTGGCGTTGTTCTGCTTTATGCGGAAGGCGACGTAATGAAAGTATTCACGATTGTCACCACCGTATCCAGTATTTGCTTTATTTTTGTATGGGCAGTCATTCTGATTGCCTATCTACGCTACCGCCGGCTTTATCCTGAAGCGCATGCGCGCTCAGTTTACAAAATGCCTCTGGGTATACCCATGTGTTATGCCTGCCTGATATTTTTCGTTTTTGTTCTGTACCTGTTCAGTCAGGATAAAGATACGCTTACCGGTCTGATCGCCACACCAGTGTGGTTTATTCTGCTGACCATGTTCCTGCCTTTATATCGTCAGCAACTGAAAAAACGCATTACCTATACCGATACAGACCATCTGAATCATTAATACCCAAAAATCTGTCCTGTTTAATTACTATCTGCATCAATTAAACAGGACAGAATAATTAATAAAAGACCTAAAGCTTATATACGCTTTAGGTCTTTTATTGAATACTAATCTTAATCAGTTTGCTGCTCTTCAATTCAATATGTGGGAGAATTCTCCTTATCCGGCAACTGTTAAGCAAGAACCGCTAAGCCATTTCACACAAACTCAGTATTCAGTGACAAATGAAAACATAGTTAAGCATAGTGCCAGAAAGGCTGTCCGACCTGAGGTGTAGAGGCTTGTGCATTGTCTCTCGGTACTACCGGATCCGCTTCATAAGCCATTCTTCCTGCATTAATAGCCAGTGCAAACGCTTCTGCCATCATCACCGGCAAGCCACTACGTGAAACCGCGGTATTCAGCAATACCCCGTCAAAACCCCACTCCATTACTTTTGCCGCATGCGAAGGTAAGCCTAGCCCTGCATCGACAAGCAGAGGAATATCCGGTAAGCGTTCACGCAGGACATGCAAAGCATATTCATGTACCGGTCCCAGACCGGTACCAATCGGTGCAGCCCATGGCATCAGTGCCTGACAACCGGCATCCAGCAAGCGACGGCAGGCAATCAAATCTTCAGTACAATATGGCAGTACCTTGAAACCCTCTTTAATCAGGATTTCGGCTGCACGCACCAGCTGAAATACATCCGGCTGCAAGGTATCATCATCACCAATCAGTTCAAGCTTAATCCAGTCTGTCTCAAATACCTCGCGAGCCATCTGCGCAATTGTTACCGCCTCATCTACACTCAGACAACCGGCAGTATTAGGAAGAATCGGTACAGCCAGCTCCTGCAACAATCCCCATATACCCTGCCCATGCTCTGCCGAAGTTGCGCTCTGCCGGCGTAAAGCAACCGTAATCATAGCCGGCTGCGCTTTCCTTACTGCCGTACGCAGTACTTCGAGTGTGGGATAAGCAGCAGTGCCTAACAACAAACGACTATTAAACTCTTCATCATAAAGTTGTAAAGCCATATTCACTTCCCCCGTTAACATAAAAAATAAAAATCTTCTAACTACAAGCTATAAAGGCAAACTGCACAAAGTATTTATACTTTATAACAAAAACAATAACTTTTCACTTATTTTCACCTAAAACGACATTTGTTATTATTACCCGGCGCATATACATCTAATTATCATAATTAACATTTTTATTTTAAATATCAAAGCACCGCACACATAGCTTTTATCATGATAGGAAACAAAAACCCTGTGTAATAAATGTCATGGTAAATATCAGTCCTAATAAATGAAAACGTTTGCAGCTTCTCTTTCTGCCGGCATGGTTACGACAATTCAATTTATCCTAGACATCAAGCAAAAAATTTCAGAAATATCTAAGAAAACAAATAAATTCTTAATTACTACAACCATCCGGAAAACAGCAAACACAACCATTCATATCAATTTACCATAACAATACAATTCTGAAATTATTGACAATAATTTTCCTAGTCTATACTATAATTAATAAATAGTAAGGTCACTAACTAATTTATAGAAATAACCGTATGCAACTTAAAAACCGTTATTTATCCTTTTGTAACGTTCTGGAAAAAGAAAAAATTGCAGATCTGGATAAAATTAAGACATGCTTTACTCTATTATCCGTTGCAAACACTATTGATATTGAATGCGCCAAACGTCTGCAGCAATTTCATTTATCCGAAAGCAGGCTGATTATTTTAGTATTGTTAAAAGAATACCCTGAGCTGTCATTACAAGAAATTGCTAAATTATTAGGCATAACCAAAGCATCAACAACAACACTAATCAGCTCATTAGTTAATGAAAAACTGATTTCAAAAAGAACTGCCAGTCAGGATAAAAGAATTTCCCTCGTCTCATTAACTGATACCGGCACTAAACTGGTTAAAGAAATTCTGCATCAGCACAGCCAGTGGATAGAAAAAATAACCCAAAATTTATCTGCTGAAGAATTAACGATATTTAAAAAAATTCTGCAACAAATTCATCAAAACGTTTCACAACAGGAAAGTCATAATGAAAATAATTGAAGAACTAAAATCAATACAGCAAGATATGTTTACCCAGTTACCTGCAGAAGTATTGAATGTAATGGGAAATTCATTATCAGAAATGCTTACGCAGAATTTAGATTGCCATGCCATAAAAAGCGGAGATACCGCACCAGATTTTTCTCTGGTAGCGCCAAATAATCAAAAAATCGAACTCTATAAATTACTGGAAACAAAACCAGTCATTCTCAGTTTTTTCCGGGGCAGCTGGTGTCCGTTTTGTGTTAAAGAATTAGAACACTTTAACCAAAATCTGAAATTAATCCTCGATACTCAAGACGTTCACTTTATCGCTATTTCTCCGCAAAAACCTGATATCAGCGCTCAATTAATACAGGAACACAATATTAATCTGACTATTTTATCGGATACGGGTAATCAGATAGCCAAACAGTACGGTCTGGTATTTACCTTACCTGAGAATGTCAGAAATTTATACAAAAACTTAGGTGCAAATCTGCCTGATTTTAATGGCGATGACAGTTATCAGCTGCCCATACCAGCCACTTATATTATCGACCAAAATAAAAAAGTTATCTTTTCCTATATCAATGTCAATTACATGGAAAGAGCTGACACTTCGGAACTAATCAAAGCACTGAAAAAAGATTAAGCCTGCCATCATCATGATTTCATCCATCACAAAGCACCAAAGCCAGCAGGCAGAAGTGCTTAACATAATGCCCGTGCATGTCTGTATCATCAGGAATAGCGGCTAAATAATATTTTCCCGATTGTTACAGATATACACGGGCATCGTATCCGGTCTTAAGCATATAAGCCGGTACATCATGCATAAATCAGATGAGTTTTACTGAAACTCCGGATCCGGTTTTTCGGTCAGGCGGTTACGCAGATCGCGGCGGAAGATTTCAATTGTCCACATCCATAATAGCGTACCAACAAGTTCAGAAAACAATTCATCAAACGGCAGATTCCATGGTGCCGGAGATAAATTCAGCACCGGCAGCATAATACCGTGAAACAGAATAGTTACACCAATACCAAAAGCCAGACCCTGCCATAATTTAACTTTAGGAAAAATTTCAGCAGCTATACAGTAAATAATAGCTCATACAATTGAAAACAGAATATGTATGGTACTACCACCCCAGTTCACTACCTGATCTGAATAGGTGTAAACCATGCTGTGAATATCAATACCCATATCCTGAATCATCTGAATGGGCGGTGCTATACGATCCGGGGTTCGTGGCGGCATTATTCCTTCCGTACCTGATTTCACAAATGCAGAAACCAGACCGCCCATAATACCGGCAAAAAAGGCTACACCGTAATTGCGACTGGATGGTTGTGTGCGAGTAAACAGATTAGACATAATTATTTCCTCTTAATGTAATAATGATTACTGTTTTTTTCTATTAATTAACCCAAAATTGGGGTCGCAAGTGTAAATGCATATTTAATGCTAAATCAAGTAAATTTACCCTCCGAATATCTTTCCAGCAGAGCATAAATAACTGTTTAAAAATCTGAATGGCTGTTTAATCAGCAATATACTGATTTTGTATACTGGAAAATCCATATACCCCTCATCGAATTTTCACTGCTCAAATCACCAATTCATTTACAGATAAACAAAGTAAATTATTCTTCCCGGCAGGTATAAACCGGCTGTTGCCAGATAAGCAAAAACCCTGTATCAAACAGGGTTTTCAAAATAAAACATAACTACCAGCGGGTACTACCCGCCCACTACCGGTCTGACAATATCCACTTTATCCTGCGGCTGCAACTGATAAACAGAATATTGTTTTTTAGATACAAAACAAGTATTTACCGAAACCGCAAATGGTGATTCCGGCATCAGCTGCTCCAATAGATCAGCCACAGTATTACCATTAAAATCAATTACATCATCATTAACACTAATATCCATTAATCTGTTTCTCCATTGTCATTTTCCGGTAAAACATCAATATGATAGCGTGCTGGAGCATCCGGAATGGATTGCTGCTGCATTAAGGCCTGTAATACCCGTACTGTCGCAATACTTACTGCCGGCGAAATCATAAAACCGTGCCGGAACAGACCATTTACAGCCACTACATGATTTTGCTTATCATAACGTATTTCTGGGCTTTCGTGATTAAGTGTCGGGCGCAGTTCAGCCATACTTTCCAGAATCCTCGCCTCACCGAATGCCGAATGAACAGTATGCAAAGCAGACATCAGTTCCAGACCGCTGCGCACACTCAGATTACTGTCATCTTCACTTTCAATCTGTGTAGCACCGATAACAAACAACTTATTCTGTTTGGGTGCAATATAAATAGGATAGCGCGGATGCAATATCCGTACCGGACGATTAAGCTCAATATCAGGCGCATAAACCCGCAGCACCTCTCCCCGTACCCCGCGCAGACGGCTATGACCATGGCTATTCCAGTTACTTTTGCCGCCATAGCCGCGGCAATCCAGCGTCCAGTGAGCCAGACCGGCACATTCAGCCAGATCACTGCTCTGCTCCCAGTGACAGCTAACCTGCTTTTGCTCGAGCACATCGGCCAGAGCCAGTAATGTCTGGCGATTATCCAGCTGCCCCTCGGTCGGTAAAAACAATCCCTGCTTAAAACGACCGGCCAGCTGTGGTTCATGCTCACTGATTGCCTGTTTATCCCACATCTGCCAGACGCTGTTATCCTGATGGGCACG
The DNA here is from genome assembly GCF_016100875.1 of Snodgrassella sp. W8124. NCBI lineage: Bacteria > Pseudomonadati > Pseudomonadota > Betaproteobacteria > Neisseriales > Neisseriaceae > Snodgrassella > Snodgrassella sp. W8124. The sequence continues at coordinate 242,025 of NZ_JACFRP010000002.1, read as the reverse complement.
CTGCAAGTGATTAGTAAATTGCTTTGCTAAGGCACGATCCTGCGGATGCCATACAATCAATGAACCATTTTGCTGCATAAATACCGGTGTCGGAAACGAATCCACCCACTGGCGCCAGATGGGCAGACTGGTATAACCCAGTTGTACCACAAGCGGCGTTGCTTCTACTGCCTCGGCTGTAGGTGCCAGCATAGCTGCCGCTGCAAAAGCAGCAGCACCTTCACCATTACGTTTACCGGCATTAAATAATATTACTTTACAACCCTGCTCTGCCAATAACCAGGCAGTCAAACGTCCCAATAAACCGCCTCCCAGCACTGCAACATCATATTGTTTCATCGTGCACCCATTTTTGTTGACTAGAATCTGTATTCAATTTCAGTCTGCATCCGGTACCATCAGCACCTCATCCAGACAAAATATTACAAGGTTTTCATTTAACCGTTCCTTGAATAAAACTATCTTAGCAGGTATAACTTCATATCAATCGTCACAAGTATGCATCATCATGGCCAAGGTTTTTCCGTTACACCCGAAACATCCCGAACGAATCTGCTGGGGTTGTGATAAATATTGTCGTGCTGATGATTTGCAATGTGGTAATGGTTGCATCCGTATTCCGCATCCCTGCGAAGATTTCGGCGAGCAATGGTATCTGGACGGAGACTGGTCCGGCTTGCTTTCAGAAGCACAGCGCGAACAGATTGCCGCCGCCGGTAAACCCTCTTTACCAGAAGAGAAACCACATAAACCGCATATCAAACTGGCGTTAAAAAAGTAAGCTGTCCTTAATGTAACAGCAAATACACTTACCTGTCAGAACCCATGTCGCAAAAAAACAATTTCTTTAATCCAGCTCATAAATTTGAAACACAGCAGCATGTGGTGCACATCATGCTAAGTTAATTCAGCATGAACCGGACTGACCATTAAACTAAATTTATGATTAAAAATCATATTGATATATTTCAAAACCAGATAAAAGATTGAAAACAGACCGGAAAAATTACCACGCTATCCATATTACAGAAAATAGTGGCTGTGCAATACACAATAGAAATGATTCCGAATGACGATATTACAGTATAAAAACTGTATTCTGGTAAAATTCCAAACCTGTATATATTATATTTATTTAAAATAGTAGATTCTTTCAGATAAACCAATACCTGAAACAATATTGCAAATAGTGACCAGCAGCAGACAGCAACCAAGCCGGCATGTGCGCACAGAAATGGTTCTTAGTTCAAAATAACAGCAGATAAAAATAAAACGCCTGCAAATATCTGCAGGCGAGTATTTAATACCGTAATATTTCCTCTATCTTTAAATTATGCCTCTGTATTCTTGGCTTTTTTCAGATCATCGTCTGTGTAATAGACTGTAATTTATGAATTCAATTTTGACAATAGTTTGTAAATATATAGCACCAAAAGACAACAATCTATCTTTTTATAACTAAAATTAGAAATAATATTTCTCAAAAGAATAGATTTATTAAAAGTTATTACCAAAAATTAAAAACAGACAAATGATATTACTATCATCTGTCTGCTGTATAACAAAATTACAATGCCTGCGGGCTTGTAATATCTTGCCTAGTTCATCTGTACTGCCTGAATTGCCGTCAGTGCAATGGTATACACAATATCTTCAATCAGGGCACCGCGTGACAAATCATTTACCGGTTTATTCAGCCCCTGCAACATCGGACCGACACTCAGCACATGTGCACTGCGCTGTACTGCTTTGTATGTAGTGTTACCCGTATTCAGATCTGGGAATACAAATACAGTTGCCTGACCGGCTACCTTGCTGTCCGGTGCTTTCTGTTTGCCCACACTTGGTACGCTGGCAGCATCATATTGTAAAGGACCGTCAATATGTAAATCAGGACGTTTTTGCTGTGCCAGTTTGGTTGCTGCGGTAACAGTTTCAACATCAGGACCACTGCCGGACGAGCCAGTAGAATATGAAATCATCGCTACTTTGGGTTCAATACCGAATGCTTTAGCAGAATCGGCAGACTGAATAGCAATATCAGCCAGCTGTTCGGCTGTAGGATTCGGATTAACAGCACAGTCACCATATACCAGCACCTGATCCGGCATCAGCATAAAGAATACACTGGATACCAGACTGGCCCCCGGCGCAGTTTTAATCAGCTGCAAAGCCGGACGAATAGTATTGGCCGTTGTATGTACAGCACCGGATACCAGACCGTCTACATCACCGGTAGCCAGCATCATTGTGCCCAGAACTACCGTATCCTGTAACTGTTCAGCAGCCTGTTCCGGAGTCAGACCCTTGCTCTTTCTCAGTTCGACCATCGGAGCAATATAACGTTCACGGATACTGTCAGGATCAATAATTTCCAGAGATGCAGGCAAAGTAATGCCTTTAGCCTGAGCCACTGCTTCCACTTCTGCTTTTTTGGCCAGCAGAACACAACGGGCGATACCTTTATTTTCACAAATTGCAGCCGCAGCAATGGTACGCGGTTCATTGCCTTCAGGCAGAACAATGCGTTTATTCGCCGCACGGGCACGTGCCATCATCTGATAGCGAAACGCTGCCGGTGCCAGATGTGTTGCTACAGGTTTCGCCAGTTCGCTACCCAGCACATCTGCATTTAATTGTGCCGCTACTGCTTTAGCAGCTTCCTGTGCCTGTGCAACCTGTACATCTGCTGGTACAGTAACCAGACCGATACATTCCAGCTGCTTACCATGTTTAGCCAGTTCAGCCTGAACATCCGCCGCAAAACCGGCAGATGGTACATTCTGTGCATCAGCAGTTAAAATAAATCCACTGATTTCAGTATGTCCGTGTGCATAATCATGCAAAGTCAGTTGTAATTGCGCAGCCACCGCCGCTGCTGTCTGACCGGCCACTGCTGCGACCAGAACTACCCGGGCATTCAGTGCAGCCGCAATTTTCACATTCTGTGCCGGCAGATATGTACGGCCTGCTTCAGGTATTGCACCTTCAATAACAACAACATCATGTTTAATTTCGTCCATCTCGTGGAAAGCAGCAACAAATTCTTCTACTACATCATCTGCTTGTCCCTGATATACACGTTCATCCAGATTACTCAGCGACTGCGGTACCGGTAATTTCTGATTCAATACAACCTGTACAAGTTCAGATGTATTATCCTTAGCCACATCTTCAGCAATTGGTTTAAAGTACAAAGGCACATGACCTGTTTGTACAAATACCTGCGCCACGCCCAAACCTACAGCAGTTATATTTGTCTGAGTTCCTGTCGGCACCAGCAAAAATTGTGACATAAACATCCCTTTCATTTAAATTACACTAGCAGCAAATACTGCACTTATCTTATCGTTAACGATTATAATTTACTTCGCTGCGCTATATTATAAGTTACATCAACTTTTGCATGAAAAAACATAAGCCGGCCGGATATTGCAACCACTAACCAAGTCATAAGTCATTATCTGCTCAATTATTTCCTGCCTGAATCAGGCAGCAGCACCAGCACAGCATTACTAATTTTTACTCAAAAATCATTATAAAAAACATTAGTTTGAACTAATAAAATCATCCAAATCTGTCAAATAACTGTATATGTTTATTTTTGCTATTGCTGAGTTTCGCCTTTGATATTTATTTTATATCGCTAATTTCGTATTTCTGTATTTTCTGTTTTTTATATACGCTTTTGATAGGCTTTATTCATGCATTATTTGGACATTTAAATTTTAGAGAATGATGATGGCAAATTATGAATCATTTATTTCTGACTCTTGCCCAGAAAATAGCTATACCGGCTTTCGCTTTAAGTAAGCCATAGCATTGCAGAAAAAAAAGCTAAGCAATTTTTGCTTAGTAAGCTTAAGCATGAATAATGGCCATTAGTAATTTCTCAGCTATTCTGAGTGTTATGGTGTTCACATTTCTTTAGCTTTTAGCGGGTACTCATGATGAAAAAACTCTCCTTATATACCATTGTTTTTGCTTGTCTTGCTTTATGTACTTTATATTTATACGGAAGGAGCAATATGGTCAGCTCAACAACCGGAGCAACTGCATCCAATACGTCAGCAAATAATACTACCAGAGCAGCTGCATCCAAAATATCAGCAGATAATACTGCCGGATTAACCACCGTAGCAGCTTCTTTTGATGCGCCCACAGGCATTGCTTTTGATAGCTCAAATGCCATGTATGTTACCAACTGGTCTGGCAATTCAATCACTAAAATAACCGCGGACGGTGAGCGTAAAACTATTTATTCCAATATTTCTTCTCCTGCCGGTATTGTAATTGATGCAGAGGATAATATTTACGTATCATCATACAGTGATGACTATATTCTCAAAATAACTGCTGACGGCAAAGCTGAAAAAATTTCTGATGGCTACCATACTCCGACAGGTATTGCTTTTTCCAATTCTGGAAATTTACTGATTACCAACCGCTCCACCGGAGAAATTGTGTCTCTTGATTTAAACAACCGTCGCAAGGAAATTATTGCACGCGGTCTATCCACTCCGGTTGGTGTAACACAGTTACCGGATAACAGTTTGGTTGTTTCCCAGTATAGTGGTCGCCTGACCTTAATCCGCCCGAATGGTCAGCAAACAGAGCTGGGCAAAGACTTCAACCGGCCGGGAGTAGGTATTGTCACCGTTTCGCCAAATATGGTTGCCGTGATTGATAATGGTGCTGATATGGTACGCACAGTTGATATTAAAACCGGGACTGTACGTAAATTAGTTACCTCTTTACCAGGAGCAGTAGCATTGGCTTTACATAATAATCGCTATTACATAGGTACATGGCAGGATGGTACTGTTTATGCTTTTAATCCTAAATAGTTCAAACTAGACATTAGTTTCAATAAACTGTTCAAACCAGTTTCTAAAACAAAACCTGAATGGCTTTTCATTCAGGTTTTGTTTTTACATAAGCATCTTTTAATCATCAGATACTGATCCGGAAATTTCCTGATCACAGAATTGTTACATATGTATTTCCAGCTATCTGACAAATAAAATAGTTTTTTAAACAACTATAGATTTGCCAGTGCTCTGCTCATTTCAGTAAAGTCTCCGCGCATCTGATACCACAGATTACTACGTGCCTCACTAAACTGCTCTTCACGACTAAGCAATGTACCTTCCGTAAATGCTGTGTATTTTCTGGGAACATGTCCGTCAAACCAGTAATAAGTTTGCGATGAAGTACTTTTTCCTCTATAGCTACGGTTTAATTCATATAGTCCACTGGTATGCACTTCAGCATTCATCACCGCTTCATTAATCGTCTTCACACTATATTGTTTGAAATAAAAATCTTCATAAACAGATTGCTCAACCATATTACCATTTTCATCAGCTACCTTTTTTGTACCCACTTTCAGATTTTCATATTTATCATCCGTCTCAATATTATCCTTATACTGCTGAAAATGACCGCGGGTCATATTTACATCAATCACCAGATTAGCCGATCCAGGGCTGTTTACAAAGCTGACATAGCTTGCCTGGAGTATGGAACGTATCTGGTAGGCCAGATAGTCATTTCCGCGGATAAATATCTGTACCTGTCCTTTTTGTTCATATACACCTGCCTGTCTGGTAGAATCTTTATAGGTGTTACCATAAGGACTATATACATCACTGGCCACACGGAACAAAGCCGCTGCCTGCCGGTATTCACTCAGTAGTCTTGCTTTGCGCACAATACCCTGCGCTTCCTGATAGTGACTTTCCGCTTCAGCAGTACGCCATTTTTTTTCATAAATAGCAGCTAATTTGGCACTGTCCTTATAATTGCCCAAAGGCAGATAAACATCATGAGCTTTGCGGAAATTATTCGCTGCCTCTTTATAATTTTTGTCTCTGACATTAGCCTGTGCTTCAGTGTAATATTCCTGAGCAGCAGTTTTATAATACATGTTCTGATTATCATCAGCGCGCTTTTTAATATCCTTATAATTAAAATACTCATAGCCCTGACGGTATAATTTAGCCTTGCGCAAATAATCTGCACTGTTTGAAGCTACAATTTCATTAGCCTGCTGATAAAACTGTATAGCCAGAGATTCTTTCAGACCATCTACTGTATACAGACTTAAATATTTTTCAATATAAGTGCTGTAACTTTTATCTGCCAGCTCAGTTTTCATCGCCAGTAACAGCTGATAGCTTTTAATCCGTAAGTCATAATCAGAAACGGTAGCCTGTTTAATATTTTTTTGCGCCATTTCCACTAAACCGCTAACAGTAACCTGCAAATACAGAATATCCTTGTCCTTCCATGGCTTATTCTTTTGCTCAAGCTTCTTAGCCTTAGTGTTGAAATTATTAGCCAGAACCTTCACTCCGCCTACATAATCACCGGTTTTGAACTTGTCCTCCGGCTTAACCGGTAATGTACAGCTTGCCAGCAACAGACATAAAAAGACCAGTAAAATTTTTTTCATTTTTCGATCTCCAGAGGCGCGAAAACAGGCGCATGATAAAATACAAAAGGCGCATATTAACACTCGTTAACAAAACAGACAAATGCCTTTACTTTTATCCTGATTTCATTCTGTGCATAACATCATCCCACCGTCGCAATTTCAGTATACCTACCTGAATGATTTATAATTAAGTTAAAATAGAACCTGCAAACAGCATTAAAACATTTAAACTGATAATATATTGCCGTAGCTGTATCAGCTAAAGACAACAGATAATGCTATTTAAGAAAAGAAACCCATATTACAATCCGGCTAAAAGTCACCATACACCTTACGGTTTCTGCAATCTGGAACCTACAGTCATCAAACCCCTGGAAGTCTGTCGCTGGAACTGGGAAAGGCATATCCATCATCTGCCTAAACCACCGCAAAACGGATATGAGCATTTTGCACGCGACTGGTATCAGAAACCGGACTTTACACTGAGCGGCAACCGGCTGTGGTGGATCAGCCATGCCACACTGCTCATACGTTTACAGCAATGTACCATTATTACCGATCCGGTATTTTCACAGCGGGTATCACCAGTAACATTTGCCGGCCCCAAACGCCGTACTCAGCCTGCAGCCAGTATTTCCCAACTGCCTTCAGTGGATGTTATCGCACTGTCACACAACCATTACGATCATCTGGATAAGGCAAGTATCCGCCAGTTAGCCGAACGTTTTCCGTCCATCACTGCCGTTGTTCCCCTAGGTTTGAAAAATAAACTGGAACATATGGGCGTACGTAATGTCATTGAACTGGACTGGTGGGAACAGGTGACGATTAAAGATATCCGATTTCATGCTGTACCGGCACATCACTGGAGCCAGCGCGGCATTTTCGACCGCAATCGTACTCTGTGGTGTGGCTGGATAATGCAGACAGCCGCGGGAAGTACTACCTATTTCAGCGGAGATACAGGTTTCAGCGAGATTATGTTCCGGCAGATTGCCGGGCGATTTGCCCCGATAGACATGGCTGCAATCCAGACAGGAGCTTATGCGCCCCGCTGGTTTATGCATAATCAGCACATAGATCCTTATCAGGCAGTAACAATTTTTCAAATACTACAATGCCGTCAGGCCGTTGGCATGCACTGGGGTGCATTTGAACTGGCAGATGAACCCATAGATGAACCACCACAGCTACTAGCTCAGGCCTGTGCACAACAGCAGCTGGACAACAGTCGTTTTGAAAGTATCAAAATGGGAGCCAGCCGCCCCATTCCTGATTAAATTAAACAATAATAAGAAATTTCATACCCGGCATATCGTTCTGAACGGAACTCACAGATTGCAAAATAAAAAATATTATCTTTAATTTTATTTAAATTTCAGTCTGCTACATCTGAAATACGGACTGACCAATTGATTGCCGTATTAATCAGTGCAAATTTATAAATATGCGTGCAGAAATAGTATAGTTTCTTAACTTGAACAAATGAAATACTGATAAAAAATATCGCATTAAAAATTCTGTTTAAGCTAAACCACTTTTATTTATTTTTATTTTCACACCTGATTACGCAAATCATTCATCATGCGACTGAATTCTTCCCGGTAGGCAGGGGTAACATAAGGTCGTAACAGAGTCAGAGTCTGGTGGGTACCACGAAATTTAGAAGCTTCAGTCAGTTTGCGTTCATATAAGGCACTGTCATAATCACACCAGTATTTGGTTATCAGCCAGATATTCACTGCCATTTCCTTGCGGGCAACTTCGTCTGTTTGTATAAAACCAATATCAGTCAGTTGCTGCAAGAGATTTTGCAGTAGTGGTGATACACGAACCCGGGTGAAATTATTGTGTTCACCCAATAATTCGGCACTGCGTGAAAGCATTGCATTTAAATCACTGAATAAAAAACGGTATTGCCACATTACATCATAAACACCAAGCATATAGTTCTTAATCGCTTCTGTGTCCTGTGGCGGACTGACCTGCTGCAGATAACACAGCAATTTCTCACTGTAGCGCTTGAATAACTGCATAATAATTTCATCTTTATTACGAAAATGATAATAAAGATTGCCCGGACTGATACCCAGAAAAGAAGCAATATGATTAGTGCTGATGTTGCGTTCACCCTCTTCATTAAACAGTTTCAGACTGGCATCAATAATGCGGTTATACGTATTGGGGCGTGATTCTTTCACCATATTAATTTCTTTCTGATTATGCAGTTTATCACCGAGCAAAGCATACAGATATTCTCTTAACCAGCCGCATGCGGCAAAACTTCCGGCAGCCAGACCGGTTCCGGTTCGAGCAATACCTGAAAATGCTGTGCTACACAGTTACGAACATATTTAGCCAGAGCAACTACATCGGCCGCGCTGGCCTGTTTTTTATTAACCAGTACCAAAGCCTGCTGCTCATGAACTGCCGCACCGCCAAGCTGATAACCTTTCAGGCCGCACTGGTCTATCATCCAGCCTGCTGCCAGCTTTACCTGTCCGTCAGGCTGTGGATAATGCGGCAAAGTCGGATATTGTTTTAATAGGCTTTCTGCCAGTTCAGCCGCCACAACAGGATTTTTAAAAAAACTACCGGCACTGCCAAGCACGCGCGGATCAGGCAGCTTCTGCCGACGGATACGGCACACTGCCTGTGCAACGATACCGGCAGTTAGAGGCTGCCCATGTGCTATCTCTGTGGCCACCTGAGCTAAATCACCATAATGCAGTTGTGGTGTAAAACTGCGGGATAATACAAACCGTACCGCCACAATGACATAACGGCCTTGCCGGTCATGTTTAAATACACTGTCCCGGTAAGCGAAGCTGCATTCATTCCGGCTAAGCCAGCACAGTTGCTGACTTTCAAGATCAAAACATCGTACAGCTTCAATACAGGATTGTACTTCAACACCATAAGCGCCGATATTCTGTACAGGTGCCGCCCCTACTGTACCCGGAATCAGACTGAGATTTTCCAAGCCGCACCAACCCTGTTCCAGCGTGTACTGAACAAATTCATGCCAGTTTTCACCGGCCGCAGCTTCTACGATAACCTGTTCACCATCATCCGCCACCAGCCTGATACCACGATTGGCCATACGCACCACCAGTGCCGGATAATCCTTACAAAACAAAATATTACTCCCGCCACCCAGCCACAGCACACTTTGCCGTTCAAACTGAGGCAGTGCCAAAATATCCGGCAACTGTTCAGTATTCGTTAATGTGACCAGCCAGCGTGCCCGTACCGGCAGAGCAAAAGTATTTAGCGGTTGTAAATCTGCATGTTCAATCACATTTATCATGATTTGCCTTCTGCATCTGTCAGCATAAATTTTTCACTTTTCCGGTGCAGATACCACACCAGTGCCACAGCCGCACCTGTCAATGCCAGCACCAGAGCCAGCCAGAAACCATAAAGTGCCATACCGAAATACAAACCAAACAAACAGCCGAAACCCAGACCCAGACCCCAGAAACTGAACGCATGAATCACCATCGGAATCTTAGTCAGCTTATAGCCGCGCAAGGCATAAGAAGCAATTGTCTGTGTTGCATCAGACAACTGGAAAACTGCTGCAAAAATCAACAGCGTACCGCCCAGTAAAATTACTTCCTGATCAGCTGTATATAAGCCTACCCAGAAATGCCGGAACAGCAGCAGCATGATCCCGGTAAAGCAGGCACCAAGCAGACCCATACACAACCCCACTCCGGAAACAAAGCGGGCACGCTGCCAGTTACGTGCTCCGGCTGCCTGACCCACACATACAGCCAGCGCAATGCCCACACTTTGCGGCAACATATAAATTAAAGAAGTAATACTGATTACCACCTGTTGCGCTGCCACCTGAGTGACCCCGAAACGGGCAATCAGCAAACTAATAAAAGTAAACAGACTCACTTCCAGAAAGAATGACATTCCGATCGGAATACCCAGACGCAACAAAGAAGCCTGTGTACGCCAGCGCGGCCACTCAAAGCGCGCAAACAGAGCAAAAGGTGCAAAATACCGCTGCCGTATAATATATATGCCTAGTGCAATGGCATTCAGCCAGAAACAGATAGCTGAGGCCAGACCACAGCCGGCGCCTCCCATCTGCGGCATCCCGAATTTTCCGTAGACAAAAATATAATTAAGCGGAATATTCAGCAATAGTGCAATCAGACTCACCACCATAATAGGTTTGGGGCGGTTTAAAGAAGAGGCAAAAGCATAAAATGCCCGGTGAATCATCGCTGCCGGCATACCCAGTGCAATATAGAATACAAACTGACCAAATACTGCATCCACATATGCACCCATATTCAGCCAGTGCTGCATTGGTATAATCATTGCCCACAGCAACAGCATACCCAGAACACCGAGAAACAGTCCGAACCATATTCCCTGCCGTCCCTGCTCTCCGATTTCCGTTGTTTTACCGGCACCGTATAACTGTGCCAGTATTGGCTGTAATGCCGTCATCACTCCCAGAAAAGTAATATACAGCGTAATAAATACATTCGAACCCAGAGCCACACCGGCCAGGTCGTTGGCACTGGCATGACCAGCCATTACAGTATCGACTACGCCTACACCTACCTGCGCCACCTGTGCAATAAGAATCGGCAACGCCAGCCGCAGCAATCTGCGACATTCAGCCAGCAACTCGCCCCGGCCGTGCTGATTCAGTTCAAACAACATGTTTCACCTACAAAATTAAACAATACAAACAACAAAATACCGTAGATCATCACATTCATCAGGCAGTTTACTGCTGCGATGCCAACAATAAAACAGGCTGCCTGAAATCATTCAGACAGCCTGCCAGCAAGAAAATCAGTTAAGCGCGTTTACGGAATTCAAAAGTACGTGAATCAATTTCCACTTTATCGCCATTTTCAATATAAGCAGCTACCTGAATCTCGGCACCACCTACCAAACGTGCATTTTTCATTACTTTGCCAGAAGTGTCACCTTTTACTGCCGGTTCAGTATATTCCACTTCACGCACGATAATAGTAGGCAGTTCTACAGAAATAGCGCGACCGTCATAGAAAGTTACTTCGCATTTTTCTTCCATGCCGTCTACAATAAACTTGATGGCATCACCGATGTTTTCTGCTTCCACTTCATACTGATTGAATTCATCATCCATGAAAACATACATCGGATCAGCAAAATAGCTGTAAGTGCACTGTTTGCGATCCAGCACTACCACATCAAATTTTTCATCGGCTTTATAAACCGTTTCTGTAGCAGCACCAGTCAACAGGTTTTTCAATTTCATTTTTACCACGGCAGCATTACGACCGGATTTATTGTATTCGGACTTCTGCACCACCATCGGATCATTGCCCACCATAAATACATTACCCGGGCGCAATTCTTGTGCGGTTTTCATCTTTAATCTAACTTCCAAAAATGTTCAGCAAATAATAAGTATATTATTTTAGCGGAAGATGGCTGAATCTGGCTAGTTTTTCCAGCGCATTGTCCTGCCCATGCAGCATTTCTGACCACGCAGCGGCTGATTTTACCCAACTTTGCCAATGCGCGCACAAATACTGCCATGCCTGTTCACATTTTAACGAACTCACAGCCCCTGCACCATTCAGATCATCCGACAAAACAGTAAACGCCTGTCTGAGTTCTGCCGGCCAGCCTTGCATCGCCTTAAACCAGAATGAATGCAGCTTTTGCAGATGGACATCATCATCCTGACGGTAAATATGCCAGAAAAACGGTAATCCTGCCCATAATGCCCGGACAAAACTGTCTTCACCGCGCACAATAGCCGCATCTGCCAGCCACAGCAAACGGTCAAAGGCCGCCTGTGGCACAAACGGAATACGTACCAGCGTCACGTTCCCCAGCTCACAGATATCCCCTTCCTGCTGCAGCTCCTCCGGTGCAATTAATTTTGCCGCACGTAAACTTTCAATGACCTGTCCGCCGGCAAGCCACAACGTTACCGGCGTATCCGCCTGCTGCCACATAGCCATCCATTGTGCCCACTGACCGGAAGTATAAGCAAATATCAGCCATAACTGCCCTGTATGCTGTAACGGCAAACCATATTCCAGCCTGAATGCCTGCTGAAGCTGCGGCTGCTGTCTGAATTTTTCCCGCTCAGCCAGATAATCCGGTTCCCGTAACAAACCGCCACTGTCCGCATCAATACCCATAAACCAGAAATACTTTTCCAGACCATTAGGCTGCAACGATGACATAGCATGTAAACCAACCGCCCAGTCTTCGGCGGTCAGATACTCCCAGTTCAGCCACAATGGCCGGCACTGCCTCATTCTTTCCAATACCTGAGGCGGGAGCTCACAACCAAACGTTTCTATTACCAGTACCGGATCGGCAGCAGCAGACAGCTGTTGCTGCATCATGGCATCGCCCTGCCATGCTTCGATAGTAATCCGTGCCTGTTTTTCCGGTGCCGGCACTAGCTTATTAAGTGCATCAGTATCATCAATCCACAAACGCACATGCATGTGCAGATATTCAGCCAGCAGACAGCTTAGCCGCCAGCCTACGCCTGCATCACCATAATTATCAATTACCCGTACAAATACCCATGCCTCTGCCATAGACTCATCCGACAGCATAGTTTCAGGTAAATTTAAAACATGCATTAAAATTTCCTTACAGACAGCACAACTTACTCACACATTCTCACTATTTATCCTTTTGTCAACCATAAAACAGACTTGACAAACTGATTTTATCCACATGAATTAAGCAACGCATACTGAACCCTATAAAAAGCAAAAATAGCTGCACACATGCAACTTATTTTTATATATATTTGTTTTTAAACAATTTTATTTTAAGGCTTATTTTTTAAGCAAGCACATCCAAGTCTTGATTTATAGGCAATTATGCACGCTCATCTTTCATTTTCCACAGATTTATCCACAAATATTGTGAGCATATCTTTAACCCCTTTAACAACAAGGTTTTTTATGCCAGATCATCCGCGCCATGAAAAATAATCAGAAACTAATTACCATTATGGTAAAATAAACCATGCTCTCTAAAGTAGTAAAGCCATTATGTCTGATGCACTTTTTGCCAAAGAAACCATAGCAGTATCACTTGAAGATGAAATGCGCAGTTCCTATCTGGATTACGCCATGAGCGTGATTGTAGGACGTGCCCTTCCTGATGTACGCGATGGGCTGAAACCGGTTCATCGTCGTGTGCTGTATGCAATGAACGAAGCGAATAACGACTGGAACCGGCCTTACAAAAAATCTGCGCGCATTGTCGGCGATGTTATTGGTAAATACCATCCGCACGGCGATACAGCAGTTTACGATACTATCGTACGTCTGGCGCAGGATTTCTCCATGCGTTATCTGCTGGTCGACGGACAGGGTAATTTCGGTTCCGTTGATGGCGACAGTGCAGCGGCTATGCGGTACACCGAAATCCGCATGACAAGAATTGCGCATGAGCTAATGGCTGATATCGAACAGGAAACTGTTGACTTTGTCCCGAATTATGACGGCAAAGAACAAGAGCCGGCGGTATTGCCAACACGTATTCCGACATTACTGATTAATGGTTCTTCCGGTATTGCCGTCGGTATGGCTACCAACATTCCGCCGCACAATATTAACGAAGTAATAGGCGGTGCCAAAGCTCTGCTGGCTAATGAAAACCTCAGTATTGACGAGCTTATCGATCTGATTCCTGCCCCGGATTTTCCAACTGGCGGTATTATTTACGGACTTTCAGGCGTACGTGAGGGTTATCGTACCGGTCGCGGTCGCGTCATTATTCGTGGTAAAACCCATATCGAACCTGTCGGACATCATGATGAACGCGAAGCAATCATCATTGATGAAATTCCGTATCAGGTAAACAAAGCCAGACTAGTCGAAAAAATCGGCGAACTGGTACGCAATAAAATTCTCGAAGGTATTTCAGACCTGCGCGACGAGTCGGACAGATCCGGCATGCGTGTGGTTATTGAGCTCAAACGCAATGAAAATAGCGAAGTTGTTCTTAATCAGCTATATAAATTAACTCAGCTTCAGGACAGTTTCGGCATCAATATGGTGGCTCTGGTAGACGGTCAGCCGCGCCTGCTGAACCTGAAACAGATTCTGAATGAATTTCTGCGTCACCGTCGCGAAGTTGTTACCCGGCGTACCATGTTTAATCTGCGTAAAGCACGTGAACGCGGACACTTGCTCGAAGGTCTGGCAGTCGCTCTGTCTAATGTCGATGAAATCATTGCCCTGATTAAATCGTCTCCTACCCCTTCAGAAGCCAAAATCGCTTTAACCTCACGGGCATGGCGTCCTGATCTGGTTAAAAACATGCTCGTACGCAGCGATATTGATGCAAAATTGATCAAGCCTCAGAATTTACCGGAAAATACCGGTCTGAGTGCTGACGGCTATTTCCTCTCCGACGCACAGGCTCAGGCCATTCTCGAAATGCGCCTGCAACGTCTTACCGGTTTGGAACAGGATAAAATTGTCGATGAATACAAAACTATCCTTGATAATATTGTCGACTTACTTGATATTCTTGCCAAACCGGCTCGTATCAACCAGATTATTCATGATGAGCTGACCGCCATCCAGCAACAATTCGGAGATGAACGTCGCAGCGAAATCAACACTTTTGGTGGCGACATTGCCGATGAAGACCTGATACCGAAACGTGACATGGTGGTTACACTGACTCACGGCGGCTATATCAAAACCCAGCAGGCAGATGACTATCAGGCACAACGGCGTGGCGGTCGTGGTAAACAAGCTACTGCCACCAAAGATGAAGACTTTATTGAAACTCTGTTTATCGCCAACACACACGACTACCTGCTGTGTTTCACCAGTCTGGGTAAATGCCACTGGATTAAAGTATACAAACTGCCTGAAGGCGGTCGCAACAGCCGTGGGCGGCCGGTTAACAACCTGATTCAGCTTGAAGAAGGTGAAAAAATTAACACCATTCTGCCAGTACGTGAATTCAGTGAAAATGAATACGTCTTTATGTGTACCGAACAGGGTATCGTTAAGAAAACCTCACTAATCGATTTCTCACGTCCGCGCTCAGCCGGCATTATCGCCCTCGGACTGGATGAAGGTGACCATCTGATTGGTGCGGTTAAAACTGCCGGTAAACACGACATCATGTTGTTTTCCAATGGTGGTAAAGCAGTACGTTTCAGTGAAGACAATGTTCGTCCGATGGGACGCAGTGCCCGCGGCGTACGCGGCATGAAACTGGCTGAAAATAATCAGGTAATCAGCCTGCTGGCCTATGATGCTGAAGAAGATGGCGACAAACTGGTACTGACCGCCACAGCCAACGGCTTTGGTAAACGCACTGCTGTCGATGACTACCGTCGTTCCGGCCGTGGTACTCAGGGCGTAATTGCCATCGATACCGGTGAACGTAATGGTGACCTGGTAGCCGCTACACTCGTAGCCGATAGCGACGACCTGATGCTGATTACCAGTGGCGGTGTACTGATTCGTACCAAAGTCGATCAGATCCGTTCTACCGGTCGTGCCGCTGCCGGTGTTAAACTGATTAACCTGGATGAAGGCGAAAAACTGGTCAGTCTGGAACGTATTGCTGAAGCAGAAGAAAACAGCGATAACGAAGTAGATATACTGGATACACCAGAAGCTTAATTCCGACATTTAAAAGCATGAAGCCGACTTTCCCAGTCGGCTTTATTTTTACCGGTATAAACATAATCAGCTTTCAGACAGCATAAATCCACTACTTGATAATAATAATGAAATCCACTATCATCTTTACCCACAAAAGAAACCAAACACACACAAAGGACAAAACATGTACGTTTGTCTGTGCAATGCCATTACCGATCGCCAGATAAAAGAAACTGTTGCTGCCGGCGCCTCAAGTCTCACTGATTTACAGGCTCAGCTTGGTGTAGCCACTTGTTGTGGCTGCTGTGCTGATTTAGCCAGCTCATTCCTGTCCTGCCATCAGGATCGTCAGATTAATTGCACCAAAGCGGATAACACATAAAAATTTGATACTCATACGAATAATTAACCGTTATTTTCTTTACTGCATTCTTTATTTATCAAACATTTCATATTTTTATCTTTTAACTAAATATAGATAACTTATTTATAATTAGTTGCGCTACCCGAATCAACAAAACCATATATTTTACATAAATCAACAAACAGGCATATAAGAACACATAAGCCTTTTGGTTTGTTTATTATGTTCAATGTTTTGTTTTTTACTTAAAGGGAGCAATAAATGAAAAAGAATAATCTGATAAAACACTATTTTCTTACATCAAGCTTAGCGATATTAATTACATTAGCATTACCTGCTACTGCAAAAACCACTACCAGAGTTAATAAAGCTGAAGTTGATCGTTTATCGAATTATTTTATAGCTCAGGATAAATCAGTCAGCAGCAAAATTGATTTTGATGGTTACATGAAATTAGCCGAAGAAGTAAAACAATACAGAGCTAAAAGACTTCTTCCTTTAAACCAATTTTTGGCCAAATCCAAAAATTCAAAAACCATTATTTTGGACTCCAGATCTAAAGAAATGTATGACAGAAAACATTTGAAAGGGGCTATTCATCTGAATTTCTCCGACTATAATCAGATTAGCCTATACAGATTAATTCCAGATAAAAATACAACCATTCTCATTTATTGCAATAATAATTTTATAGATGACCAGGAAAACTTTGCCAGTAAAATGGCAGTAACACCAAAAGACCTGAACGGACTGCCATCTTATCGTAATAAGATCAGTTTAGCCCTTAATATACCTACCTTTATCAATCTATACGGATATGGCTATCGTAATGTTTACGAATTAGGAGATCTCGTTTCTGTTAACGATAAAAGATTAAAATTTGAAGGTAGCGAAGTTAAATAAATCATTTATCCGCACAAATCATTAAACCCATCTATTCTGACTATTCACATGAGTAGTCAGAATAGATGACCGTACTTACTTTTTTCTCTCTGTTGATTGAAACCATACTAAGTTATTAACTTGCAGGCAAATACCAATATCACCTTCAGGAGCAAAACAGGAATCCGCCATCATAGCCCTGCACTTATTTTGTGATTATCGACCAAACCTGCCTGTCCGGCACCCGTCACGACAAAAGAATAATCAATAGCAACGAACTGTATTTACTATCATAACGGTTTCTTTAAAACCCATGCAGATGTATGAGCAGTAAAACCGATATGACCATAATAGTCGACAGCCTGTGGGGCAGCAATTAAAACAATTCCGGCATTCTCTCCAGTATTTTTCTGAATTTCCCGAATCAACTGCTTACCAATACCCTGCTTTTGATAGCGCTCATCAACAGCCAAATCAGCCAGATAAGTAATATAAACAAAATCAGTTAAACAGCGCGCAATACCTACCAACTTCTGTCCGTCCCATGCTGTAATAATTAAATTTGCATTATTCAGCATAGACTGAAAACGGGATTTATCCGTAATCGGACGCCGCTCCCCCAGACTGCAATTTCGGTAAAGATTCAGCGTTTCTTCGAGTTCGGGTTTGATATCAGAACGGTAAGCAATATTATTCATACATAATACCTCCAGTAAACGAACAAATTATTAACTTCACATACAGATACAGTGAAAAACTAATTTGTTCAGATGAAACCAACTAATAACCCTGTTCATGGTTCAGCATACTTTAAAATTTGTTTAGAAACTCAATATAATCAGCAGCACTTTGATTGATTGCCTGCGGAGTAATTGTTACTAATAAAGCATCTGTATTAGCGCCAAACAAAGAAAATGCACCCTGATAATTTGCTTTAACATAATGTAAAGTCATTTCATACGGACGCAGAACTGCTGTTAAATCATAATGTGCCCGATAATCCTGTTCCGAGCTTCCCATAGAAACAGCCAAACCGATTTTTCGATCTTTAAGCTGAGTCCCGCGGGAACCATATGCCCATCCGTAGGTTAAAACATCATCAAACCACTGTTTCATTAGTGGCGGGCAGTTAAACCAGTAAACCGGAAATTGCCAGATCAGACTACCATGTACCTCTACCAAAGCCTGCTCTTTCTCCACATCAATCTTACCGTCCGGATAAGACTGATACAGCTCATGCACCGTAAATTTTTCCGGAAATTTTTTTTACTTCTTCAATCCAGCGTTTATTAACTAAAGAATGTTCAATATCAGGATGCACTACAATAATCAGTATTTTTTCATTTTATTCCCCTTGGTTATTTGATTACTAAATATAAATAAAAATTAGCTTATCCGAACACATCCGAATTTCAGTTTACAGTACAGCCTGCACTTAAACCAGACGACAGAGCACAGCATTACAGACTATGGCCGTTGCTGATTAAATATTCAGCAAAACTCACCTGTTCAGATAAAAGACCCTGCTGCCGTCGCTGATACCATTCAATCTTGTCATTCAAAATCTGCAGATGTTTTTGCAGTTTTGCCTGCTGTTGCAAAAAATTATCACGAGTCTGTAACAACAACTCCAGCCGCTCAGCAATAGTTATATCCCCCTGACTGCGCAGCAACACATACTGCTGAAGCTGTTCCATACTCATACCGGTATTTTTCAGATGCAAAATAAAACGCATCCAATCAACGTCCTTTTCGGTATAGAAACGACGCTGATTGACAGAGCGCTGCGGAGAAATCAGCCCAAGACTTTCATAATACCGGACAGTTGCCGGCGTTAATCCGAATATATCCGCAAAAGCACGGATACTGTATTGTTGTGACTCTGTCATTCTTATTCCCATCACTAAAATAAAGCTCAAACAACTTAAAATATCATTTCATATTAAAAACTAAGTAATAGCAAATCAGGCAAAACAAACAGACTGAGCAATAACTTGCCTGCCTAACCCTTTTAATGCGTAAAATAAAGAATCAATCTGTATAAAAATAGTAATAAAACTTTGATAATGAATAAAAAATATAATTTAAAATAGATATTCAGATAATAATACAGGAAAGCATATGCTTAATATATTGCTAAGGTATAATCAAACCACCACAGCAAAATCAGACAGTACTGGTAACCGTACTTAATTTTTACCAGAGATTAACACCATACATAAAACTCTAAAATATTAAAAATCTGAAAAATAATGGAATACCTGAATAATATTAATTGCCAACACTTTCCATTGGTATGGGATAACCATAAAACCAGTATTTATCAGTTTTTACTCCCTTATCAAAACGCGGATAAACTTCCCGAAACGGCCAAAGTTCTGCCTGATCACTCTTTAGATAGTAGAAAAATAAAACGGATAGCAGGAATGAGGGATGGAATTACAAATTATCATAGCGCCTCTGCAGAACAAAGTTACGTAGAAAAAATTTTAGCATTACTCACCAAAATAACTGCGCAACCTAATCAATCAGATATCGAAACACTTTACACCCTAGTCCAAACAGGACGAACCTTAAGTTATATTGAAGATTTAACTGAGGAAATACCTAAACTCATTATTGATTTTGATAAATTATACGAATTTATTTATTGGCTAGCACTTAATAGTCCGGATCGTGAAATCATTAAATTCAGTATTGCGATATTAGGATGTTTTACTACCGAACAAACAGAATTATTTTTGTTATTTGGTATGCATGAAGAATTTTCATTATATTCTGCTGGCGCATTACAAAATACACTATCATCTGAAACCGATATTGAAAATGCCTTGCTGACATTAGCAAAAAAAATTGATGGCTGGGGACGTATCCATATCATTTATCGTTTAGCAACATATCCCTTATCATCATCAACAAAAGACTGGTTACTAATATCCGGCTATCGAAATAGTTTGATGAATGAATATCTTGCTTATACCTGTGCAATGTCAGGTGAATTAGATAAAGCTTTAGCGCTTGAAACCATTGATAGTGAATTAATCAGCTCCACAAGTGAAATTATTGAAGCGCTGATAAACGGCGGACCCACCCAGGATATGCATAACTATGCTGCTGGTGCTAAAGTCTGTCTAAATTATTTAACTCATTTACTCAATCTACCAAATTTAACGGATCTGAAAATATTATGAACCGTTTGGTTATTACACGATTTTGTGGTTAATAAAGTAAACGATTATTATCCTAACTGGGATACGCAAATCAAAAATCAAATAATCAACAAAGCAAATGAGGTTATTAAGCAGGATAAATGGTTAGACTTGCTTAAAAATACGCTGACAACTAATAATACGCAACAATTTCAGCTGGCTGCAAACCTTTATACACAATATGGCTTTGATGCATGGGAAGCACGTTTTGAACATCAAAAAAATTATCATAGCGATCAGTGGCCTTATTTACTACTAAGTGATTCATTACCTAGAATAAAGCAAGTTATTCAATTAGCTAATCAACAATATGATTTTTCTAAAATCGCAACAGGTCCTGCATTAATCCATGAATATGAAACAGAAATTGACACACATAATTTATTAGATTTGATTTTACAAGAACTCAATCATTTTCCCGGTGTTGGAGAAGACTTAATATTAATCGGCTTGAATAGCCCGGTAATACAAAACCGCAATATAGCATTAAATACTATAGAAGCCTGGGATCGATCATCTTGGTCAGAAAGAATCAAAACCGCAATCCAAGAACTGGCAATTATTGAACCTGATGACAAAATTAAACACAGAATCATCACATTATTAACTTAAGACAATGATTAATAGCCTTATTATTAAAACAATCTTTATAAAAATTAATTAACAGATATGTTAAAAACCGTATTAAACAGAACTGACTGCATTAGAGCAGCAAAATAATATCAGAATCATTTTGCCTGCGAATCTGGCAGCCTCACTTAGGGATTTCCTTTACCAAGTAGTGATTATGATGTGGGATTTATATATGTTTATCCGTTTGCTAAATACTTATTAATTGATAATCCGGCTTCTCATATAACTTTTCCATTTAATGATAAATGGGATTTACATGGTTTGGATTTAAAAAAAACCTTACAACTGCTTCAAAAATCGAATACTACGCCTTTTGAGTAAAAGATTGAGCAAACCTATCAATATAATAAATCAGTCCGAACGGTCAAAAAAGATAGTAGACAAAATCTCAAAAAATAAGAAATTCGAGGCACTAAATATATTTAAAAAGCATATTTTTCGTTATATCTATGATGAAGACAGATATTCTTGAAACAACTGCTATACTTTTAAAACTGAATCTACAATCTTTTAACTTTAATCTTTGCATAATAAAAACTATATCTAAAGTTGATGGTTCTGGTTCAATACAAAATAACTCTTGAGTTAAAGTTAACTTTAAGTTTTATACTCAAATACTGATAACAACAGGAGTAAGCCATGTCTACAGCATTCAAACAGATCTTTCCGCAAGGCAAGATTAATATTAATTATGCACAATATTTTATCGGCCAAAGCTATTTATCTAATTTAGCCGCTATCGATGAACAAATAGATGTCGATGTTAGCAATGTTACTTTTGAGCCGGGCTGCCATAATCACTGGCACAAACATCTGCATGGCTATCAGATTCTGCTTGTTACAGCAGGACAAGGCTGGTATCAGGAAGCAGATAAACCAGCGCGACTGTTAAATCCTGGGGATTCGGTAGTCATTCATGCCGGAGTCAAACACTGGCATGGTGCCACTAAAGACAGCTGGTTCAGCCATATAGCCATTACTAAAGGTCAAAGTGAATGGCTGGAACCGGTAGACAGCATTGATTACAACAATCTTTAACTTATCTTTTTTAATCTATAGGAGAAAACCATGAAAAAACAGACAGCAGGCCATGATTTATTAGGTGATTTTGCCCCCTTGTTTGCACATTTTAATGATGAAGTACTTTTTGGAGAGGTGTGGTCTCGCGAACAGCAATTACCGGCACATCAGCGCAGCATGATTACTATTGCCGCACTGATCAGTGCCGGTAACTTTGAGCAGTTACGGCCGCATTTAAACATCGGACGACAAAACGGTATTACTGAAACTGAAATCGTTGAGATTATCACTCATCTGGCTTTTTATGTTGGCTGGCCCAAAGCATGGTCAGCATTTAATCTGGCTAAAGAAATATATCACGATACTAAAAAGTAATCTGTGCAATAATCATCATATCAAACAAATTAATTGTCAGATTATAGACTTATTTGCAAACTATTCTGATTTGTTTGAAGACAGTAAATGCCGGTTTATTAAATTTTCTGCCGGTAATGTTCAATTTTACAATCTGCAAAGGAATAAATATGAGTGTTCAGAATAAGGTTGTTATTATTACCGGTGCATCATCCGGTATTGGTGCGGCAACAGCCCGCTTACTGGCTCGGAACGGAGCTAAAGTTGTTCTGGCAGCACGCCGTGAACAGCAACTGCAATTATTGCAACAGGAAATTACTCAATCTGGCGGTCAGGCAGTTTATCAGGTTACAGATGTGCGCCAGCCGGAACAACTGCAGACACTGGTCGAACTGGCACAAAAACATTTTCAGGGCGTTGATGTGATATTCAATAACGCCGGAATCATGCCTAACTCACCAATCAGTGCCGTTCAAACTCAGCAGTGGAATGACATGATTGATATTAATCTGAAAGGTGTGCTAAACGGTATAGCTGCAGTGATGCCGATTTTTACTAAACAAAAATCGGGACATATTATTACCACCTCTTCTATAGCCGGTATCAAAAGCTTTATGGGTTGTGGTGTTTATGGAGCCACCAAATTTGCTGTACGCAATCTGATGGAAGTGATCCGGCAGGAAAGTGCAACCGAACAAACCAATATTCGCACCACTACCCTATATCCGGCTGCAATCAATACCGAGCTTTTACAAAGCATTACCGATACTGCTGTTTTACAAAGTATGACTGAACTCTATAAACAGGTAGGCATCAGCCCTGACGCCATTGCGCGCGTAGTAAATTTTGCTATTGAACAACCTGAAGATACCAATATTAGTGAATTAACTATTTATCCGACTAAACAAGCATAGAAGTTAAATGTGATTTACCAACAAGAGTGTAATATTCATCTGTTTGAGCCGATATTACACTCTTATTACGTGAGCTGATACGGAGTGAATCACGATCATTTATATTTTTTCTTCATATATAGCATAGTTGCCTGTATGCAATAAAATATTCAGCATAATCAGATACCATTAAACAACTAAATGATGTATATCTAATGAATTCATTGTTGATAACATTCGATTGAATCTGTGCAGATATAAAAAGCCCGGACAAATTGTCCGGGCTTTTCAACATCTCAGTCAGGCAATCAGATAGTTATAGATTGATTGCCATCAAAGTTGTTTATTTTCGATGCGTGCGCAAATAGTCCAGCGTTTTCAGTTGGGCAATTGCCGCAGCTAAAGCCACATGTGCTTTTACCAGAGAAACATCATCTTTGGCTTCATGTATACCTGATTCTGCTGCTTTTTTAGCCTCTTCGGCACGCTGCTGATCCATTTCTTCACTGCGAACGGCCACGTCCGCCAACAGCGTAAGCTTATCCGGCTGTACTTCCAGGACACCACCTGATACGGCTACCAGAATTTCTTCTTTCTGGCCAGGCACTGTCAAACGCAGGGCACCAGGACGCACCAGGCTCATAATGGGTTCATGGCGAGGAAAAATACCAAGCTCACCTTCCAGAGTAGGCACGACTACAAAACTCGCTTCTCCGGAGTAGATGCTTTCTTCATTACTCACCACTTCCACTTGCATGGTACTCATCAAGTGCTCCTTAGTTTAGGGTTTTCGCTTTTTCAGCAGCTTCTTCGATATTGCCTACCATGTAGAAAGCCTGTTCCGGCAAGTGATCATATTCACCGCTCAGAATAGCCTTAAAGCCGGCAATAGTATCACGCAGAGATACATATTTACCCGGCGCACCGGTAAATACTTCCGCTACGTGGAAAGGCTGTGACAAAAAGCGCTGAATTTTACGCGCACGGTTTACAGTCAGCTTGTCTTCATCAGACAATTCATCCATACCCAGAATTGCAATAATATCGTTTAATTCTTTGTATTTTTGCAGAGTAGTCTGTACACCGCGTGCAACATCATAATGTTCCTGACCGATTACAGCAGGATCAAGCTGACGGGAAGTGGAATCCAGCGGATCTACAGCAGGATAAATACCTAAAGAGGCAATATCACGGCTCAGCACGACTGTAGCATCCAAGTGGGCAAAAGTAGTAGCCGGAGACGGGTCAGTCAAGTCATCCGCAGGTACATATACGGCCTGAATAGACGTGATAGAACCAGTTTTAGTGGAAGCAATACGCTCCTGTAAGCGTCCCATCTCTTCAGCCAGTGTCGGCTGATAACCCACAGCAGACGGCATACGTCCTAATAATGCAGATACTTCAGTACCGGCCAGTGTGTAACGGTAAATGTTATCGATGAACAGCAATACATCGCGACCTTTACCATTTTCATCTTTTTCATCACGGAAATATTCCGCCATGGTCAGCCCGGTTAATGCCACACGCAGACGGTTACCTGGTGGCTCATTCATCTGACCATACACCATCGCTACTTTATCCAGTACGTTGGAATCTTTCATCTCGTGATAAAAGTCGTTACCTTCACGGGTACGTTCACCAACGCCGGCAAACACAGACAAACCACTGTGTGCTTTAGCAATATTATTAATCAGTTCCATCATGTTGACGGTTTTACCCACACCGGCACCACCGAACAGACCAACTTTACCGCCTTTAGCAAACGGGCACAGCAAATCAATCACCTTGATGCCGGTTTCCAGCAATTCAGTAGAGCTGGAAAGTTCATCAAATTTCGGTGCCTGCTGATGAATAGAACGGGTAGTATCGGTTTTGATTTCACCTGCCTCATCTACCGGGTGACCCAAAACGTCCATAATCCGGCCCAGAGTCGCTGTGCCTACCGGTACGGTAATCGGAGCACCGGTATTGATTACGGCCATACCGCGTTTCAGACCATCGGAAGTACCCATCGGAATGGTACGTACAATACCATCACCCAGTAACTGTTCAACTTCCAGAGTTAAATCAGTATCAACCAGTTTAAGAGCGTCATACACATTGGGGATAGTATCATGCGGAAATTCAACGTCCACTACCGCACCAATGATTTGTACGATTTTGCCTTGGCTCATTATCGCATCCTAAGTTTATTTGACCTGTTCTGCTTAAACAGCAGCAGCACCGGCCACAATTTCTGACAACTCTGTGGTAATCGCTGCCTGACGCGATTTGTTATATATCAGACGCAATTCTTTAATGGCATTGCTTGCATTATCAGTAGCAGCTTTCATCGCTACCATACGTGCAGCCTGTTCGGCAGCCATATTTTCAGATAAGGCCTGATAAACCACAGACTCTAAATAACGGCGGACTAAAAATTCCAGCACCTGCTGTGGTGATGGTTCGTATACATATTCCCAGCCGAACTCTTTGCTTTCAGATACTTCATCCAGAACATTCTGACCAATCGGCAACAGGGTTTCCAGACGTGCTTCCTGACGCATAGTATTGATAAAACCGGCATAAACCAGATAAATAGCATTCAGTTTACCTTCGGCATAGCGCTGGAAAATTTCCGTTAACGGACCTAATAATGTAGCTACTTTGGGTGTATCACCCAAACCCACAGCACTGGCAATGACATTCAGACCCACACGGTTACAGGCTGCCAGCCCTTTACCGCCCAGACACACAATCTCTGCATCCAGACCATTCTGCTCACATTCCTGCACCTTATGAAAGAATGCTTTTAAAATATTTGCATTCAATCCGCCGCACAAGCCTTTATCTGTGGTAATAACAATAAAGCCAACACGCTTGCTGTCATTATTACTGCGCAATAAAGGTACATTATGAGTAGAATGGGTTTGTGCCAGATGGCTCATCACCAGACGAATTTTATCGGCATACGGACGCGCCTGACGCATCCGTTCCTGAGTCTTCCGCATTTTAGAGGTTGACACCATCTGCATCGCTTTAGTGATCTTTTGAGTATTCTGAACACTGCGAATTCTGGTGAGAATCTCTTTTCCTACTGCCATTTCAGACTCCTTTCAATAACACGCTTACGCAAAGCTGTAAGACGATTTGAAGGTCTTCATGGCGTTGTCCAATGCTTTGGCATTATCATCGCTCAAAGCGCCGGTTGTATCAATGTCCTGTAACACATTCGGACACTGGGTACGCACATAGCTTAAAAATTCTGCTTCAAAGGCCAATGCTTTTGATACCGGCACATCATCATAAGAGCCGTTATTAATCGCCCACAGTGTCAGCGCCATTTCACCTGTGCTCAGTGTACTGAACTGCTTCTGTTTCATCAGTTCCGTCACAACTTCACCATGACGCAGCTGTTTACGGGTAGCTTCATCCAGATCAGAAGCAAACTGCGAGAATGCAGCCAGTTCACGGTACTGTGCCAGTGCCAGACGA
Organism: Snodgrassella sp. W8124; assembly: GCF_016100875.1. Classification (NCBI taxonomy): domain Bacteria; kingdom Pseudomonadati; phylum Pseudomonadota; class Betaproteobacteria; order Neisseriales; family Neisseriaceae; genus Snodgrassella; species Snodgrassella sp. W8124. The sequence goes on along the minus strand of NZ_JACFRP010000002.1, from coordinate 215,119 downwards.
ATACCGCCGCCCAGCTTTTTAATGACTTTAGTCTGTGCTGCACCACCTACACGGGATACTGAAATACCGGCATTGATAGCAGGACGAATACCAGAGTTAAACAGGTCTGTTTCCAGGAATATCTGACCGTCTGTAATCGAAATTACATTAGTAGGTACGAATGCAGATACGTCACCGGCCTGAGTTTCAATAATTGGCAAAGCAGTCAGAGAACCGGTTTTACCTTTAACGGCACCTTTGGTCAGTTCTTCTACCTCATGTGCATTAATGCGGGACGCGCGTTCCAGCAAACGTGAATGCAGATAGAATACATCACCCGGATAAGCCTCACGGCCTGGCGGACGACGCAAAAGCAGGGAAATCTGACGATACGCCACAGCCTGTTTAGACAGGTCATCGTATACAATCAGCGCATCTTCACCGTTATCACGGAAATATTCACCCATACTGCAACCGGCATATGGCGCAATATATTGCAGTGCAGCTGCTTCTGATGCAGTGGCAGCAATAATGATGGTGTGATCCATAGCACCATGTTCTTCCAGTTTACGTACTACACTGGCAATGGAAGAAGCTTTCTGACCGATAGCAACATAGATACAGATAACACCGGTATCTTTCTGGTTAACAATGGCATCAAGTGCCACGGCTGTTTTACCAGTCTGACGGTCACCAATAATCAGCTCACGCTGACCACGACCAATCGGTACCATTGAGTCAATGGCTTTCAAACCGGTTTGCATTGGCTGATCTACAGACTGACGCGCAATCACCCCGGGAGCAATTTTTTCTACCGGAGCAGTATGTGTAGTATTAATCGGACCTTTGCCATCGATCGGGCGGCCAAGTGCATCAACTACGCGACCAATCAGTTCACGGCCAACCGGTACTTCCAGAATTCGGCCGGTACAGGTAACTTCGTCACCTTCCTTAATATGTTCTGATTCACCCAGAATCACGGCACCTACAGAATCGCGCTCCAGGTTCATGGCGAGACCAAATGTATTGCCGGGAAACTCGAGCATTTCACCTTGCATCACGTCTGATAAGCCGTGAACGCGAACAATCCCGTCAGTTACAGACATTACAGTACCGCGGGTACGTAATTCTGAATCAACGTTCAGGTTTGCGATTTTAGCTTTAATCAAATCGCTAATTTCAGCAGGATTAAGCTGCATGAAAACTCTCCTAATTCATCAATGCCGTATGCAGGCTGTTTAATCTGCCTTGCACCGACAAATCCAATACTTGGTCACCAACTTCTACTTTTACGCCACCAATCAATTCCGGGGCAACCACCTGACGCGCTTTCAACCGGCTTTTGAAATGGGCTTCCATATCTAAAACGACTTGTGTAAATTGTTGTTCGTCAATGGGATAAGCCGTGTATACAGTGGCCTCTTTTATGTCGTTTAGGGACAAAGCATAGTCTTGGAATAACGTATAAATTTCTGGCAAAACTGTTAAGCGTTTGTTCTGCGCTAACAGAAAGATGAAATTTTTTAATTCATCAGCCGGCGTAAAATCCACTAATGACAGGATTTGTTTTGCCTTTTCTGTGTATTCGCATTCCGGCTCGTCAATCAGTAACTGCACTTTGGGTTGCAGAATAATTTCAGCCAGTGTTTTCAGTTCGTCCAACCAAGACTCAATTTGATTCTGTTCTTGTGCCAGACTGAATAATGCCTTTGCATATGGTCTGGCTATGGTTGCGAACTCAGCCATGGGATTACAGCTCCTGTTTCAGGTTCGCCAGTAAATCAGCGTGACGTGAAGGATTAACTTCGCTGCGCAGGATAGATTCGGCACCTTTAACAACCAAATCAGCTACCTGTTGACGCAATGCTTCACGGGCTCTGTTGGCTTCCTGCTCAACATCAGCTTTTGCCTGAGCCATGATACGGGCAGCTTCTTCTGATGCCTGCGTTTTGGCATCTTCAACAATCTGCGCGGCACGCTTTTCCGCATTGGCCACCATTTCGGAGACCTGACTGCGACCCTCGGCTAAGATATCAGCAACACGTTTTTCCGCCTGAGCAAAATCGTTTTTCCCGCGTTCGGCAGCAGCCAAACCTTCGGCAATTTTGTCGGCACGGGCATCAAGCACTTTGACAATGGGCGGCCATACGAATTTCATCGTAAATAGCACAAACATGACAAAAACGAGTACTTGTGCAATTAGGGTTGCATTGATATTCACGATTAAACCTTTAGAATTTGTGTTTATTAATTAAAACAGTTAACAACCAGCAAATCCAAGTTTATCAGCCGCCAATTTTGGCAAAGTATAAGAATGATACGCCCAGGGAGATAATGAACGCAGCATCAATCATACCCATGATAATGAAGAATTTACCCAGCAATGAGTTCATTAATTCAGGCTGACGGGCAGAAGATTCCATGTATTTTGCACCCAGCATACCAATACCGATAGAGGCACCCATTGCAGAAATACCAATCATCAGACCACAAGCGATAGCGATTAAACCACCCATTTACTTAACTCCTTAAATATAAAGAAAAGAGAATACTACAACAAATAAACTGACCCTTAATGGGAATCGTGAGCCTGACCCAGATAAACAAAAGTCAGTACCATAAAGAGATAGGCCTGCAGGGCGATTACCAGAATATGGAATATAGCCCATGCCAGACCTGCAATTATCTGCAGGATAAACAGCACAACATCACTGACACCGGCGGCACCGGACATACCCCATGCACCACCCATTAAGGCAATAACCATAAACAGAATTTCACCGGCATACATATTACCGAACAGTCGCATACCATGTGAAAGGGTTTTGGAGAAAAACTCAATAATATTCATCAGAAAGTTTGGGATAAACAACCAAACTTTGTTGCCGAACGGCGCACTGAATAATTCATGAATCCAGCCACCCAGTCCCTTGATTTTAATATTATAAACAATACATAAAAACAAGACTGAAATAGCCATGGCCATGGTAGTATTCAGATCGGCGGTAGGTACCACACGCAAATAGGCATGATGATCACCGGTAGCATGCTGCCATGCCCATGGCAGTAAATCCACCGGCAATAAATCCATGATATTCATGAAGAGAATCCACATGAATACAGTCAGCCCCAGAGGAGCAATAATCTTACGAGATTTCTCGTTATGAATCATATCTTTGCAGATACCGCTAACAAATTCAATTAGCAATTCAATTGCAGCCTGAAAACGGGTTGGCACGTCTGCTTTCATACGTCTGGCTGCTATAAACAAGATAGCAGAAGCGATTACACCGGTCAGAATGGAAAAGAATAGTGTATCCAGATTGAGAAATGAGAAATCAACCATATTTGTCTGATAATCTGGTGATTTCTGGGTGTAATTAATTAAGTGATGGCTAATATATTCGCCCGGAGTCATCTCTGTGCCGCTCATAATAACAATCTTTTTCTAAATGTGAACAATCCAGCCTGACTGACCAGTATTAGTCCTGTCAGGAAAGCAAACCAGTTAACAGCGGAATAGCATAAATACACCAATAACATCATCAGGCATATCATCAGAATTTTGCTAATCTCGGCCATTAACAGTGTTGCAGGTAATAGCGCCGGTAATTTTTTTGCAGCAATAATAGTTAATATCGCCAGTAATGTAGGTATCAGGTAACTCAGCCCACCTAATACTGCTGACCAGATAGCAGAATAATTCCACAACCATGCGGACACGCAAACTGCGGCAAACAACATGACTGTTTGCCAAAACATGATCCACTTCATTCTGTTACCCTGAAAAACACTTCGGTAAGCTGCAATAATATAATCAACTAATACAATATCGTCAAGTAATTTTGTGAAATTTTGTTAAATTAACTACACCTAATTAATTAATTTTTCTATATATTTCTACAATATTGCTTAAACTGATAACCCAACTAAACAATTTTGCCACAGTTAATTTCTGTTTGCAGGAATTATTCTAGTCCTAATTTCTGTAATAAATGACTTAAAGTTTCCGGATTATCAAACTGTAGAATAATCCGGCCGCTGCGCTGATTTTTACTTTGTACCTGCACTGGCACAGAAAAACGCTGCTCAAGCGCCGCTTCTATTTGTTGAACTTCACAGCTTTTTTCTGCCGGATGGCGTTTGGTAGCCTCCGGTTTAGCCTGAATTTGCTGACAGCGACGCTCAACTTCCCGTACTGACCAGCCATTTTGTACTGCTTTCTGTGCCAGGTCAATTTGCTGGATAACCGGCAAAGTTAATAAAGCTCTGGCATGTCCCATTTCCAGCTGACGGCCATACATCAGGTCCTGAACCGGTTGAGGAAGATTAAGTAAACGGAGACTGTTAGAAATACTGCTGCGGCTACGGCCAACTGCTTTGGCTACTGTATCATGTGTAAGACCGAATTCATCTACCAGACGTTTCAGCCCCTGGGCTTCTTCGATAGGATTCAGGTTCTGCCGCTGAATATTTTCAATCAGTCCCATTGCCAGCGCAGCTTCATCGGTAATACTTTTAATGACTACGGGTATTTCCTGCAACCCGGCAAGCTGAGCAGCACGCCAGCGACGCTCACCAGCGATAAGTTCGTACTGATGCAGCCCCATTTCACGTACGATAACTGGCTGAATAACGCCCTGAGCACGAATTGAATCAGCCAGTTCCTGTAACCCTTCATCATCAATCTGGGTTCGTGGCTGATAACGCCCGGGAATAATATCTGTAACTGCTACTGTTGTTAAACGATCCCCTCCGGTAATATCGCTACCGGAACCAAGCAGGGCATCCAGTCCTGCACCCAAACCTTTTGCTTTTACCATGTATTGCTCTTTAATTTCCGGATTAACACCACATTGTGGCAAAGGCTGTTATTACATAAATACATTTAATTTATGCTTATTAACTGCTTATTTACTAGTACGCAGCAATACTTCATCTGCAAGTGCCAGATAGGCTCTGGTACCAGTGGCACGAGGATCATATTGCAAGGCCGGCATGCCATGGCTTGGTGCTTCAGCCAGACGTATATTACGCGGAATCGGTGTACTGAACAGCTTATCGGGAAAGTGGGTACCCAGCTGTTCGTCCACTTGTTTTGCCAGCAAACTGCGCGGGTCGTACAGGGTACGGACAATACCTAAAATATCCAGTTGCGGATTGATGGCCTGGCGGATTTTGCGCACGGTGGCAATCAGATCGGAAATACCTTCCAGTGCATAATACTCACACAACATGGGTACAATAATGTGCTGTGCTGCAACCAGACCATTAATGGTTAATAAAGTCAGTGTTGGCGGACAGTCAATAATAATGTAATCGTACTGATCAGCCACTTGTGCCAGTGCATTTTTCAGGCGCATTTCCCGCGCCAACTCCTGCACCAGCTCCACCTCAGCACCTGCCAGAGCACGATTAGCAGGCAAAACATCAAAACCGCCATGCTGAGCAGAAGTAATGGCCTGCTGAATAGTTTCATTACCAAGCAATACAGCATAAACTCCGCTGGTTACATTGGCTTTATTAATGCCACTACCAGTCGTGGCATTACCCTGAGGGTCGAGATCAACTATCAGAACTCTGGACTTTTTTTCCACCAGCGAAGCGGCCAGATTAACTACGGTTGTAGTTTTACCTACCCCGCCTTTCTGGTTGGCTACTGCAATAATATGCGCACTCATGCACTTTCTTTCTTGCGTACCAGAACCATATGCCGCTCTGCATCCAGATGCGGTACGCTGAGTTTATCTACCCGGATCAGTTCTGTATTTTCAGGTAACCGTTCAATTTCTTCATAGGGATAAACTCCCTTCATAGCCGCCCAGTAACCGCCTTTTGCCATCAGCTGTTTAGTGATGGTAACAAAATCATTCAATTCAGCAAAAGCCCTGCTGGTAATGACATCGAACTGCTCACCAACCATGGCTTCTACCCGTGCCGTTATAACTTGTACATTACTTAAGCCCAGCTCGATTACTGCCTGTTGCAGGAATGATGTTTTTTTGCTGTTAGCATCAAGCAGGGCGACAGCCAAATCAGGGCGTGCTATAGCTACGGGTATGCCCGGCATACCACCGCCGCTGCCTACGTCAATCAGGCCTCTGGCATGCTCTACATAAGGCAAAAGAGTGAGGCTGTCGAGAATATGATGACTGATAACATCCTGATCATTGCGCAGTGCAGTCAGATTGTAGGTACTATTCCATTTTTTCAACAGCTCTACGAAGGCCAGTAATTGTAATTGCTGCGGAACAGTCAGTTCGATATTCATCTGCTGCAAACCTTGTTGCAACATGGTTTTCATGTCATTCATATTTTTTTGCTCCCTCAAAACCCCGTTTCAGATGCACCATCAGTAATGCGACTGCCGCCGGTGTGATACCGGATATACGTGAAGCCTGTCCAACTGTTTCGGGACGAAATTGATTCAGTTTTTGTTGTACCTCTGCGGAAAGGCCTTTTACCAGTGTGTAATCAATGCTGGCCGGTAATTTTAGTTTTTCCAGATTCTGACGGTGGCTGATTTCTTCATTTTGCCGCTCAATATAACCCTGATATTTAGCCTGAATTTCTACCTGCTCAGCCGCATCGGCTTCAAGTACTTCTTGCTGTGCATTAGGTAAAGTCATTAAGTCAGCATAGCTAACATTAGGCCGGCGCAGCATATCCAGCAAACTGGATTCTTTACTCAGAGGCTGACCCAGCACTCGCTGCTGATCACTCAGTGGCAGATTCAATGGTGTATACCATGTGTGACTCATGCGTTGCAGTTCGCGCTCAACTGCTTCCTGTTTTCGCTGAAATATTTGCCATTGCGCATCATTTACCAGACCAACAGCTCGTCCCAGACCGGTCAGACGCATATCAGCATTGTCTTCACGTAATTGCAGACGGTATTCGGCACGGCTGGTAAACATGCGGTACGGCTCAGTAACGCCTTTAGTAATCAGATCATCCACCAGTACACCTAAATAAGCCTGATCACGTTGCAATACGAGTGGTTCAGCTTCACGCAGATATAATACAGCATTGGCTCCGGCAAGTAAGCCCTGAGCGGCGGCTTCTTCATAACCGGTAGTACCGTTAATCTGTCCGGCAAAAAACAGTCCGGCTATATTTTTGGTTTCGAGACTGGCCTTGAGATTACGCGGATCAAAGTAATCATATTCAATGGCATAACCGGGGCGCAGGATATGTGCGTTCTGCAATCCGGGCATTGAATGCACCAGCTTTAACTGAATATCAAACGGCAGACTGGTAGAAATACCGTTCGGATAATATTCGTGTGTTTTCAGCCCTTCAGGTTCCAGAAAAATCTGATGGCTTTCTTTATCGGCAAAACGATTGATTTTATCTTCTATAGAAGGACAGTAACGTGGACCGACTCCCTCAATCTTACCGGTAAACATCGGGCTGCGGTCGAAACCGCTACGGATAATATCGTGGGTGTGACTATTAGTATGAGTAATCCAGCAGGAAATCTGCTGCGGATGTATCTCCCGGCTGCCACGTACTGAAAATACTGGTGCCGGATTGTCGCCCGGCTGTTCTTTAAGCTGGCTGAAATCAATACTGCGACCATCAATTCTTGGCGGGGTACCGGTTTTCAGACGTCCCTGCGGCAAATTCAGTTCTTTCAGGCAGCCTGATAAACGCTGGGCAGCCGGATCACCGGCACGGCCACCGGCATAGTTTTCGAGACCAATATGAATTTTACCAGCCAGAAAGGTACCAGCCGTCAGCACCACTGCACGACTACGGAATATAACACCCATTGCCGTCATTACTCCGACAGCACGGCCATGTTCCACAACAATATCTTCTACCTGCTGCTGAAATAATTGCAGGTTCGGCTGATTCTCCAGCATGGAACGGATAGCTGCTTTATACAGAATGCGGTCGGCCTGTGCCCGTGTTGCACGTACTGCCGGTCCTTTTGATGCATTCAGGCGACGAAATTGAATACCTCCGTAATCAGCAGCCAGTGCCATTGCCCCGCCCAGTGCATCCAGTTCGCGCACCAGATGACCTTTGCCGATGCCGCCAATAGACGGATTACACGACATTTGTCCCAGAGTTTCGATATTGTGGGTAAGTAATAATGTTTGCGCACCCATACGCGCAGCGGCCAAAGCCGCCTCTGTACCGGCATGTCCGCCGCCCACCACAATTACATCGTATTCAATCGGATAATTCATTTGACAACAGTTGATTCCATAGCATTGTTTTTTCAAGAAACAATGCCTGAGCAAAATAGTGCTATTTTACGCGAGCTGTTGCCATTTGTCAGGCATGTAAAAATGCAAAGTGATTTTTCACCCCGGCAGTTATTGCAGTCTGTCTGTTTTAACGGCCGTGCACACCCTGCCATGCGGCATCCAGTCTGGTACCGGCTGCCTGTAATGCAGCATCAGCCTGCTGGCGCTGAACATCAGCCTGATTAAAATCATTTTGCAGACGAGTAACATTATCCTGTGCATTTTTCAGCTGTAACTGCGCTGATTGCAACTGAGTTTGCAATTGCAATGCTTTACTCTGGCTGGCACTTTGTGCTGACAGTGCCGCCTGATAAGCTTTCTGAGCACTGAGTAATTCAACATCGGCAGGAGATTCAGCCCATGCCGTAACCGCCAGACCTAAAATCAACCACAAGCTATATTTTACTTTCATGCCTGCTAACTTTCTTAATCAGAATTAATCTTAATTAGAATTAATGTGCACATACATGCTGATATTGCTGTTCGGAAGCTGAACCACTGGTAATACCCATCGGGCGCAAGTCTGTTTCACCGAAATGATCCTGACGGATCAGTTCGCCATGCGCATCCAGCAACTCTACATCAAGTACCTGGAATATTTTACGACTACAGTCAATCTGTGTTGTACTCAGTGCGGTTTTATAAGCCGGTGTGTTACTGTAATATTGCTGTTTAGGGTCGATAACGGTTTTGCGATCGCGGAAAGTAACCAGATTACCCTGGCGTTTAATACTGCCGCTATCAAGCGCATACTGGATATTACCACTGGCGGATACACCAAGCTCAACCCAGCTGCCGCTGGCTTTCGGAACATTGGTGGTAGTACATGCAGCCAGAATAGCACAAACAGCCAAACTGGTTATCAGGTGACGGAAATAAATGATTTTCATGCTAATTCCTTGCAACAGCCATCAGGTAACTGTCGGAAATAAAGGTAAATTGCAGTACAATACCCGTTTCAGATTAAATGTAACAGGTGTTTTGTGACCCATGCCGAGCAAATTTTACACGATGTTTTCGGCTATCCGGAATTTCGCGGACAACAGGCAGAAATTATCGACACAGTAGCCAGCGGTCATAATGCACTGGTACTGATGCCTACCGGCGCGGGCAAGTCTTTATGTTATCAAATTCCGGCATTAATGCGCGATGGTGTCGCTATTGTGATTTCACCACTGATCGCACTGATGCAGGATCAGGTTACAGCTCTGAATGTCAATGGTATTTCTGCTGCCTGTGTACACGGAGGCACCAGTGGTGAAGAGATACAGCGTATTGCTGATGAAATCGCGGCTGAGCATCTGAAGCTATTATATGTAGCACCGGAACGTCTGGTTATGCCGCGTTTTTTACAGTTTTTACACAACACCCGTATTAGCCTGTTTGCGATTGATGAGGCTCATTGTGTGAGCCAGTGGGGACATGATTTTCGCCCTGAATATCAGCAACTGAGCATTCTGGCAGACGAATTTGCCGGTATTCCGCGTATTGCCCTTACCGCCACAGCAGATAATGTCACCAGAGCAGATATTCAGCACTATCTGGATTTAACAGACGCACGATTATTTGTTTCCAGCTTTAACCGCCCGAATATTGACTATCAGGTTATTGAAAAAAACAACGGCAAGAAACAGTTATTACAATTCATCCGCAGCCAGATGTCCGGAGAGAATGGTATTGTGTATTGTCTGTCACGCAAGCGTGTGGAAGATATTGCTGCTTTTCTAAGCGAAAACGGTTTGACCGCCCTGCCCTATCATGCCGGACTGGACTGGGAAATACGCAGCCGGAATCAGCGCCGCTTCACACAGGAAGATGGCATTATTATTGTAGCAACAGTAGCATTTGGTATGGGTATAGATAAACCGGATGTACGTTTTGTTGCCCATCTTGATATGCCTGCCAGCATTGAACATTTTTATCAGGAATCAGGGCGTGCCGGCCGTGACGGCCTGCCTGCTACCAGCTGGTTGTGTTATGGTCTGAATGACTGGGTACTATTGCGCGAACGGATTGAGCTTGCTGAGCGCGATGAAGCGCAAAAACGCATTGATTTACAAAAACTCGATGCCATGCTGGCCTTTTGTGAGACTGCAGACTGCCGCCGCCGGCTATTGCTGCGTTATTTCGGAGAGGAAGGTGAGTCCTGCGGACATTGCGACAACTGCACTGATCCGCCCAGCAGATTTGACGGCACTGTACTGGCACAAAAATTACTTTCGTGCGTGTATCGGGTAAAACAGCGTTTTGCTACCGGACATGTGATTGATGTTTTGCGCGGTCGCGAAACAGACCTGGTAATACGCTGCGGACACCAGCATTTATCTACTTTCGGTATAGGCAGTGAATTAACAGTTAAAGAGTGGCGTACAGTGGTACGGCAATGCGTTGCGTCAGGGTATCTGAATGTTGATATAGCCAATCAGGCATTACAGCTTACTGAGCAGGCACGGGCAGTATTAAAAAACCAGCAACAGGTCTGGCTGCGACCATTGAAGCATGATAAAACCCGCAACAATCGCAATACTGATACCTGGCTGCGTACTGAACGCGAAGAACGTTTGTGGCAAACGCTGCGCAACTGGCGTAAAGAACGCGCCAGCAAAAACAATGTACCAGCCTATACCATTTTTGCCGACCGGACATTACAGGATTTAGTCCGGCATCCGCCGGCCACACTGGCTGATTTAAACCATATTTATGGATTAGGTGAAAGTAAAATCAGAAATTTCGGTGCAGATATTCTGGCTCTGTGTCGCAAATGGGCGCAGTAGCAGTCAAAGCGTCTCTGCGATTCTGCTCATAAATCACTTATTTTTATACCTTTTATCTTTGCTTATCCGGTCATGATTCTGCCTTTATACCAGCAAAGCAAATAGTTTTTCATAACAGGTGATTATCGGCAAAATAACACCTGATTTTGCCTACTTTATGTGCATGAGAATGTCCGGTAATACGGGCATTCTGCTGCCGGTATCCTGCCATTATCTGATTGTTATTTTTTATCTGTTTTTTAGTAATTTATCGCATCTATTCCGAGATTTATTTATCCATCTATCTGATTAGTTTGTCCACCTGCTGTGCTTACAACAACTAAAATATTTTTATTCAATCCTATGTCCTCATTATTTTTTAGTCCATTCTTTGTAGATTGGATTAGATCAGTCAATATTTAAGACACAACAATAGTACATTAAAGCTATACTCTGATTTTTTAGAGTATTTTTATGAAGTTTGATATTGGTAATTGGGTAAAATCAGCTCATTTGAATGCGGATTTAAGTCAGGAAGAATTAGCTTTAGCACTTAATTTATCGGGAAAGGCATCAGTATCTGCATGGGAAACTAATAAAAATGGTGTGTCATTTGATGTAATGGTAAAAATCTCAAATTTATGTGGATATCCACTTCCATATATTGAACCAGACAATACTAAGATGATCCGTAAATCAAAAAATGGATACATCAGAATAAATTATCTAAATGTCTGTAGTGATATTGAAGAAAGAAATGTTGAAAATACTGAAATTGAGCCGCTGGAAGCAGAGCAGATAATTGAGATACCTGAAGCTTGGGCGAAAGAAAATATAGGGAATAACCTAACATCAATTGCGATAATAAAAGCAAAAGGTGATTCTATGAATCCCACATTAAAGAACGGTGACCTACTATTTATTGATACTACAATTCAATTTTATATGTCTGATGGTATATATGTTTTTTACGTTGATAATGGTTTTAGTATTAAACGATTGCAATTATTATTTGATGGTCAATATCGCGTAATGAATGATAATCAATCAAGATATCCCTCGGAAACAATTACTCGTGGTGATTTGGATAAAATTCATATTTGTGGCAAAGTCGTCGCATATTGGACTATTAATAGGTTATAAAGAAATAATCAATAAATATAGAAGTTCATATGATTTGGACTTTTGTTTTTTCTTTTATCTCTAATTATCAGACACCTACCATGCTCAAATTTATCTGTTATATAGATTCACTATCATTACCGATGGCAGACTGTATTGTTTACCCGGTTGTCAATTATAAGTATCCCCATCTGATTTAACTTAGGCTACTTGCATAGCAATCATCAGATAATGACAATAAGCATATTACTGAAAATAAAATAATCTAATTCAGACCTGTTACCTTCTAACAGAGATTTCAGACAAGTTGGTTACAGACATCAGTATTTCAGTCGCAGGCAAGAAATGACCATTTTTTACACTTTGTTTTCAATAATATAAACCAATGATTTATCTATAATAAATGGCCATGTCAACCATGAATGATGCGCTATATCAAATAAATGTGAAAAATGCTGCTTTATTCATCATACAAATCCCATATATAGTAAAAAAAAGCGCAACAAAAGCATTTAAACACTAAATATAGTATTTTTTACATATAAGCACTGTAATCAGATAAATTGTTATTATTTAATAACAATGCAGTAACTGCTGCCGGTTATTACAGGTGGCAGAAGGATAATCAGCATGAAACCCATTGTAATTAAAAGAGATGGTTGTCACATACCTTTTGATACAGCCCGCATCAAAGAAGCCATACAACAAGCAGCCAAAGCAGTACAGATTAACGATATCGATTATTGCCATCAGGTGGCAGAAAGTGTGGCCGGTCATCTTGCCGAGCGTGAATATATTGATATTCATGATATCCAGCAGGCTGTTGAAGACCAGTTAATGGCCGGACAGTACAAGGAGCTGGCCCGTGCGTATATTGAATACCGCCATTCCCGAGATGTGGCACGTGAATCACGCAGTCGTCTAAATCGTGAAATTCAGGGTCTGGTTGAACAGACCAACTTTAGTCTGCTCAATGAAAACGCCAACAAAGACAGTAAAGTTATTCCGACACAGCGCGATTTACTGGCCGGCATTGTCGCCAAACACTATGCACAACAGCACCTGCTGCCACGCGATGTGGTACTGGCACATGAACGGGGTGAAATCCATTACCACGATCTGGATTATGCGCCTTTTTTCCCGATGTTTAACTGCATGCTGATTGACCTGAAAGGCATGCTGACTAACGGCTTCAAAATGGGTAATGCCGAAATCGAGCAGCCGAAATCAATTGCCACTGCCACTGCGGTAACCGCACAGATCATTGCACAGGTAGCCAGCCATATTTATGGCGGCAGCACCATCAACCGTATTGATGAAGTACTGGCTCCCTTTGTTCGTGCCAGCTACAACAAACATCTGGCAGTAGCAACTGAATGGCAGATTGCCAATGCAAACGACTATGCACGTGCACGTACTGAAAAAGAGTGTTATGACGCCTTTCAGTCACTGGAATATGAAGTCAATACCCTGCATACGGCCAATGGTCAGACTCCTTTTGTAACCTTTGGCTTTGGTCTGGGCACAAGCTGGGAAAGCCGGCTGATACAAACCGCTATTTTACGCAATCGTCTGGCAGGCCTTGGTAAAAATGGCAAAACAGCCGTTTTTCCCAAACTGGTATTCAGCATAAGAGATGGTATTAACCACAAAGCCGGTGATATTAACTACGATATTAAACAACTGGCTCTGGAATGTGCTTCCAAACGTATGTATCCGGATATTCTTAACTATGATCAGGTTGTCGCTGTTACCGGTTCCTTCAAAACCCCGATGGGCTGCCGCAGCTTCCTTGGTGTCTATGAAGAAAACGGTGAGCAAATCCATGAAGGACGAAACAATCTGGGGGTTATCAGCCTGAATCTGCCCCGTATCGCCATAGAAGCCAGATATGATGAAACACGCTTCTGGCAGTTACTGGATGAACGTCTGCAACTGTGCCGCAAAGCACTGATGACACGCATTGCCCGTTTTGAAAATGTCAAAGCCAGAGTGGCTCCGATTCTGTATATGGAGGGTGCCTGCGGGGTACGTCTGAATGCTGATGATTCAGTAGCTCAAATATTCAAAAACGGCCGCGCCTCAATTTCACTGGGCTATATCGGTCTGCACGAAACCATTAATGCCCTGTATGGTACCGAAAAACATGTTTTTGATAGCGAAACCCTGCGCGAGAAAGCCATTGCTATCGTACAAAAACTGCGTGACACTGCCGACCGCTGGAAAGCCGAAACCGGTTATGGTTTCAGCCTGTACAGCACACCCAGTGAAAACCTGTGTGATCGCTTCTGCCGGCTTGATACTGCCGAATTCGGGGTTATCGATGGTGTGACTGATAAAGGTTACTACACCAACAGCTTCCATCTGGATGTTGAGAAAAAGGTTAATCCTTACGATAAAATCGATTTTGAAGCACCCTATCCGAAAATGGCCAGTGGCGGTTTTATCTGCTACGGGGAATATCCGAATCTACAGCACAATCTTAAAGCATTAGAGGACGTGTGGGACTACAGCTACCGTTATGTTCCCTATTACGGAACCAATACACCGATCGATGAATGCTACGACTGTGGATTCAGCGGTGAGTTTTCCTGTACCAGCAAAGGTTTTGTCTGCCCGAAATGCGGCAATCATGATCCTGCACGGGTATCCGTTACCAGACGTGTATGCGGTTATCTGGGCAGTCCGGATTCCCGCCCGTTTAATGCCGGCAAACAAGAGGAAGTTAAACGACGGGTCAAACACCTTGGTCAGCAATGTGGTGCACTGTAAGAATGAATTATCATCAGTATTATCCGGTTGATGTTGTCAACGGTCCCGGAACCCGCTGTACACTGTTCGTAGCCGGCTGTGAGCACAAATGCAGGGGCTGCTATAACGCCACCACATGGCGGACAGATTCCGGTAAACCATTTGACCAGCAGATGGAAGACCTGATTATCAGCGACCTTAACGACAAACGTATTGTGCGTCAGGGGCTGTCGCTCACCGGCGGAGATCCGCTGCACCCGCATAATCTGAATGCTATCCTGAAACTGGTCAGACGGGTACGGCAGGAAACCGAACATAAAGACATCTGGCTATGGACAGGCTACACACTGGCAGAATTATCACCGGCACAAATGCAGGTTGTAAATGAAATCAACACCCTTATCGACGGTAAATTCATACAGGAACTGAAAGATCCGGCATTAATCTGGCGCGGCAGCAGTAATCAGCAGATTCATTACCTGCATCCGGTATAATTCAACCATTTGGCACCATTGTAGTTAACAGATTAATTCTGCATAACAGCAATGGTGCTTCTTTATCTCTTGCTGTCAGAAAATTTTTCTAATAAACCAGTCAGTTATTTTACTCGCTTGTTCTCAGACTGCCCGAAATGGCCGGAATGGCATAAAATTCGCATATTACAAGTAAAATTCTGGGATAATTTACCTTTAATATTCTGGTTTAAACAATCAAAACACATTCGTCTTAGTGCTGCCAAATCACCAGAGCAGCACAAATTTACTCAATTAAACCGTAGACAACACTACCTGCATCTATTCTGAGCATATTGGTGGTCAGTTAATAGTGACATACGGTTTTACTTACCCGGATACACATGGACAATACCAATGAGCATAATTGATGTAACTGACAGACGCGACGAAACTCAGGCAATGCTGGATAAAGCAGATCTTTTGTTTGACCGCAGAACCTGTGAAACCAGGCTGGAGCAAATGGCTGCGGACATCACTGCAGCATTAAGTGATAAATACCCGCTGGTATTACCGGTGATGGGCGGTGCAGTTGTTTTCACCGGAAAATTACTGCCATTACTGCGTTTTCCGCTGGATTTTGATTACATCCATATTTCCCGCTACGGTGATAAACTTAAAGGTGGTAATTATCAGTGGCTGCGTGCCCCGCAGAATGCGGTAGTCGGACGCCACATTCTGGTACTGGATGATATTTTGGATGAAGGGCATACACTGGCAGCCGTAAAAAAACAGATACTGGAAATGGGTGCAGCCAGCTGTTCTACAGCTGTTTTTGCCAACAAACTGATTGGCAAAGAAAAGCCCATTATGGCTGATTTTGTCGGACTGGATGTTCCCAATCGTTATGTTTTCGGGTATGGCATGGATGCTGAAGGTAAATGGCGTAATCTGGACGAAATTTATGCTCTGGCTGAGTAATCGTCAATAACAGTATCTATTGTATGCAGGCCATGGTTATCTACACCGTGGCTCCTTGCTCATTCTTAGATTTTCCGGTTTTGAAATACATATAACATAATCAAATTTAATTCCATCATTATCATTAATAAAATCACGGTTCACTCAAAGCTATAGCATTAAAACTGTATCTAAATCATTAATATATCTACTGCATTAAATGATCATTTTTGAAAGACAGCAAACTGTTTCAAATCTGCTTTGAAATATATTATTTATAAAAAATAAAGAATTAATGCGGGATTAAGCTAATTCATGTTCAAATTTAAATAACAGCCATACAGCACTAATAAAAATGTTAATATCATAATATATCAGCATACATAGAATATATATGTAAAATATACATACAAAATAATATGTTATATTTTATTAAATAATTTTTTTAATGATTACAATAAAAAAATAAAATATTACATTAACTATTGATTATATTATTTAATTAACACATTCTTGACAAATTTAATTACTCGCCAGTATGATGTCTATACCGTATTAAATAGTACGGTCAGCTCTGGAAGGCTGTTTTATCAGACAGATAAACCATTGATATTTTTATTATGGTTTTTTCATATTCTGTTCACCAAGTCATTGGCATATCTTTTCGATGGTAGACAATGGCAGGGAGGCTTTATGCCTGCCGGTTCTGATTAACGGTCTTCCAGCCTTGCCATTCTTCTGCCGCCAGATGCGTCTGGAAGCGCATAGCGGTTTGATTAGAATAATCAGGAAAGGCAGTGTTTATGACTATTTTTGTGGCGGAAAGCCGCCATTTGGAAGCGTATATGTTACGCCTGTTTCCGCCAGCGATGGCTCCAATTACCAATAAGCAGGTTTTACCAGAGTTTTGTCATATTAATTTGCGTGAAAGCAACACCTTTGGTTCTGATATACGCTCATTTATCAGATATAAACTGAAACGCCCTAAAAAAGTAATTATTTACTCAGCCAAGCCTGACAGCAAAGTTAATTGAGTATTATAATCAGTAATGAGATAGTTAGTTTTTATAATATATTATATTTATTGCATTTAGTATATTTTTGTATTAATAGCTACAATTATCTGATTGTAGAAAGGGGATAAAGAAATGTTGCAAAAAAAGGATTGCCTGAAAAATTTAAGATAATGTCCGTACAGACTCATTGATTCCGGTCATTATCTATCAGTTAGTTTATTTGTCTATGTTTCCTGGTTCTTTAGCTTTTTAAGGGGCGGAACCAGGCTTTTTGCATTCTGGACTATCGTTTTTACTGCTATACCGCCCTAGTATCTTTTATTGCCTCATCGCTTTATGCCCTTCATCACGTAATTGCAATATTTTCTTACCTTCTGCCTTAGCCTGTACCATTTTTCCCGCTTTAACCAGATTATTGGTTTTATCAATTTCTGCAATCAATTTATCCATCTCAGCATAGTATGCTCTCAATTTTGGATTATTCGGTGCAGCATTTTCCAGACCGGAAGGTTTTTTTGCTTTAGCGGCCACGGCAGCAGCCCGCATACTGGCCAGAGCTTTACTGGCATCTGCGACTGTTTGCGCTGAATTAAAACGCGCATAACTCATATTAATAGCACTCATATAAACGTTTACGCCATTCGCCTGAACAGTCATCACTGATAATATCAGTGATAATAACAATATCCCTGCAGAGAGAAATTTTTTGGTTGCCATCTGATTTTCCTGTTCTTCAGTTAATCCTAAACATTTTATATATAAAACAGCGCAGAGTTTGATAATACCGTATCAAGTAAATGATAAGCTTTGCACCTGAATCAGTTTGCGTAAAAAGTGATCACAGCGTTCAAGCTGCTCCAGTTCTATATATTCATCAGCCTTATGAGCCACTGTAATACTACCGGGACCACATACAACAGTATTGATACCGCTATTCTGAAACTGGCCGCCTTCAGTCGCATAGGCCACTTTGGCTTGTTGTTTATTATCCACTAGTTGAGTAATCAATGCATGCAGCTGCTGATTATTTGCGTCATTTAAAGCAGGTACCTGTACATTATGGGTTAGCTTAATTGATGCTTCCGGTACCACTGCCTGCATAGCGGGTAAAAGGGTCGTTGCAATATATTGCCGAATCGGTTCAGTCAGTTCTTCTACCGTCATATGCGGCAAATTACGATAATCAAATTCAAAGGTACAATAATCCGGCACAATATTAATAGCAGTACCGCCACGAATCAGGCCAGTTGAAACAGTAGCAAACGGCACATCAAAAGCATGATCCAAATCAGCCCGCTGTTGTAATTGCTGAGCCAGCTGGTTGATAAATACAATCAGACGGGCTGCATATTCAATTGCATTCACACCATCAGGCGTGAGCGAAGAGTGAGCATTTTTACCGTGTACTTCACAACAGAAAGTATGGATCCCTTTGTGGGCCACTACCATTTGCATGGATGTAGGTTCACCAACAATACAGGATTGCGGCTGCAAACCTCTTTTTTCCAGCTCAGCCAGCATCACCGGTGCACCGAGACAGCCGACTTCTTCATCAAAAGACAAAGCAATATGTAATGGGACTTTCAGCTTTGTCTTCTGCATGTCCGGAACCGCAGCCAGTACGCTGGCAATAAAACCTTTCATGTCACTACTGCCACGACCATATACGCGACCATCCCGTATATTTGCTGCAAACGGGTCTGATAACCATTTTTGCCCGTCTACCGGCACAACATCAGTATGACCGGAAAGTACTATCCCACCGGAAGTACTGCCATTAGCAGCCGGGATAGTGACAAACAGATTGGCTTTATCCCCCTTTTCATTATGTGCCAGCCACGGCGACAGTTTACGGCTCTCCAGATAATCGGCCACATAATTAATCAAGGCCAGATTACTCTGACGGCTGGTGGTATCAAAAGCAATCAGCTGACATAACCAGCTAAGTGTATCCACGGCAAATCTCCGGTAAACTCTGGTTAAACCATAGCATATTTTATGCCTTTAGCGTAACCAATACATAAAACAAAATCCTCTTCGACGCTGATAATAGCTACAATAGCTATTTATGGAAAGGTATAACAGATGAAACAGCAATTTGACTTAGCCGGACATCCGCATGTTGCGTTATGTGATCTGCTTAAACTGACCGGGCTGGCAGAAAGCGGCGGCAGAGCCAAACAATTGATTGCCGAAGGTAAAGTACTGCGCAATCAGCAGCCGGAAACCCGTAAAACCGCGAAAATCATTGCCGGAGACAGTATCCGGCTGGGTGACAGTGAAATCAATGTCATTAATAGTGAGTTATGAGCGCACCGGAATTATTAACTCCGCCAGTACCACCGGAAGACTGGGAATGCTGCAATAGTGACTGTGGCGATGCCTGTGTCTGGCAAATTTATTACCGCGAAAAAGCTGCATATGAAGCGATCCAGGCACAGTTGTCCACATCATCTTCTAATAACGAAAAAAGCTCATGAATATTGATTTACATTGTCATTCCACGGTTTCTGATGGCGCACTGACGCCAGCCGAAGTTGTCCGACGTGCTTCTGCTAATGGTTGCAGATTGCTGGCATTAACAGACCATGACCATACCGGTGGTCTGGCTGCTGCGCATGCACAGGCCAAGCAGTCAGGAATCACTTTGATTAACGGGGTGGAAATCTCAGTAAGCTGGCGCGGACGCACTATACATATTGTCGGTCTGAATATATCTCCGGAAGATGAAGTATTACAAACTCTACTCGGACGTCTTCGCAGCGGCCGTTTACAGCGTCTACAGGCCATTGCCGATAAGCTGGCTAAAAAAGGAATTAGTGATGCTTATGAAGGTACACTGGCACTTACTACGAATATAGATATGGTGACACGTACGCATATTGCTGATTTTTTAGTCCAGTCCGGCCATGTAAATAAAAAAGCTGATGCATTTCGCAAATATCTTGGTGACGGTAAATCCTGTAGTGTTAAACATCACTGGGCAGAACTGGCTGAGGTTGTTGCCGCTATCCGGCATGCCGGCGGGATTGCGGTTATTGCGCATCCAATGCGCTATGAGCTGTCTGCTACTGCACGCCGCAATCTGTTCAGTGATTTTAAGGCTTGTGGTGGCGAAGCGATTGAAGTGCATAGTGGGCGTTCTAATCTGAACGATAGACTGAACTATGCCTTACTGGCACAACAATTCGATTTTTTAGCCAGCTGTGGCAGTGATTTTCATCGTGATGGTGATTTTGGTGGTGGCCTGCTCGGCTGCTGTCCTGAACTACCACCTATCTGTAAACCAGTATGGGATCATTTAGCTGATTAACCGTATTATCTCTGATAAATTTTAAATCAAATCAGGTATTTCAAGTTTGTTTCAGTCATAAACCAATCACAAAATGTTTGATTATAATATGCCAAAATCATATAAAAATTCAGATAATAAGAATTAAACAGTAAATCAAATTTTTATTGCCTGTACAGTAATAGCCAGTATGACCGGGAAAGTAAGATATATACGGAAATCCGCTAAAAAAAATAATATTAAAATGTCTATCAATTTTGCTGAAAAACCGTACAGTCTTATTACTTACCAGATATGCGTGCTTACTTCGCTATTAATATTAATAAATAATTGGCCTATTACAGATAAATTTATTTTATTTATATATTACTAATATTGTTGCTTAATAGGCATTACCATTCCAATAAAATGTAAAATATATCTACATATACAATAATTTAATAGCAAATTATCTACAAAATAAAATAAGATTTAAAAATAAATAAAATAACAGTATTAGACTTACCTTATTTTAAATTTGTGTTTTCCTATCGATTTCTTTTTTAACAAAAAATTATTAATCGCTTTTCTGAACTTATTCAAGTCAATATAAAGGAAATAAAAATGAGCACTCAGATCTCTGATATTCAATCAGAGGCGTTAAACTTTATCCGCCCTCTGAACAGACTGGAAAGTGGTATGGCAAATTTGCATACTAATTTTTCAGGAACAACACAATTTACTTTAATTCTGGAGGTTGAAGGTAAACTGGAACCGAGCAGAGTAGAGCAGGCTTTACAAATCATTCAAAAGCAATATGAGGCACTGGCCTCCAAAATTCTTCTACAGGAAAGTCAATGGCATCTGGTTAAATCCTCTTTATCTTTTCCCATAATATTCACCGTCATTACCATACCGGAATTACCCTCAAATGATGTCCGCTCTTTTGATGAATTACTGGAAAGAGAGGTAAATGATCCGTTAGATATCCATCAGCAATTATGCAGATTGACCATGCTGAGTCAGGATAATTTTAATCGCCACTTACTGATACTGACACTGGCTCACGTCATTGCAGACGCCACAGCCGGTCTGAAGATTTTTTCTGAAATATTACGTCTGTCTGCACAAAATTTTTCTGATAAAACTATTGACCGAAATATATCTCCAGAAAATACAGGTTTTAGTTCTGCAAATAAGACAGGACACAGTTATCCTGATTATCAACAAGCTGTAAAAATGTGGAGTAATCCTGCCAGAGAAATCCAAACAGCAAGCTATACGGCCATAATTGAAGCAGAAACTGTTGAAAAATTAAGCTCAATAGCAAGCAGACATAATCTGACCATGAATTCATTATTGACTGCCCTGATTCAGCAGACCAATACTGATTTTTTTAAGCTGGATTCATTTCCCATATTAACTGCGATTAACTGCCATCCGATACTCAACATAGAAGACAGCTTTACCTGCTTAATTCAGCAGGCAATAACCACTATTTCCGGAGATATTTACACCAGTGCACAGCAAATTAAACAGGATATTCTGGATGCCAAAGCAACAGTTGCAGCAAATAAAATGCTGTCACCGATAACGTTACAAAATCTGCAAAAAGATTTGGTTTTTATATATACCAATAATGGCCGGATTAACAAAATAACCGTACCGCCAAACTTCAAGCTGCATAACTTTCGTACCGGAGCCAATATGAACAGCGGCACTCTGACTGCCACCTTTCATCTGGCTTTCCTTAATGGCTGCCTGATACTTTGCCTTTCTTATTACACCAAAATATTACAACGTAAAATTATCAGCCAGTTGATGGAAAGAATTGCCAGACAGCTAACAAATTTCGCCATAAAAGAGTATTGAGCATTTAAAAATCAATAAATTAAATACTCAAAATATAGCTGCGATTGCTGCATTTGACTTGGAAAATCCTTGTTTTAAAGATAATGAGTACACCTATATTTCAGATATATCAGCATTTTCTAACAAGGAAATCAGGCATTTCTGGCTGATTTTTATGCTTGCACATCAGTCAGCGCCACTATTGATATATTAAGTTTGATAGTGGCGCTTTCCGGTTAATAATTTTATTTATACATACAAATATACTATCCATACTGGCATACAAATAAAATTCATTAGAATATCAATATAAATCAGATTTTTACACTCATAATATTTATTCTGCACAGCTTTTCTGGTCTCATATTCAGACTATCAGACTGGCAATTAAGAATCTGACAATTGATTTATTGCTGCAATCCCGTTATGTTAGCCGAATACATGTGCTTATTAATTCAGAGGATAGAGTATGAAATCTCGTGCCGCAGTTGCCTTTGCTCCGGGAGAGGCATTACAAATTGTTGAAGTAGACGTTGCTCCGCCCAAGGCTGGTGAAGTACTGGTAAAGATTACTCATACCGGTGTTTGCCATACTGATGCATTTACTTTGTCGGGCGATGATCCTGAAGGTGTATTTCCGGTTATTCTGGGGCACGAAGGTGCCGGTATTGTGGTAGAAGTTGGTGAAGGCGTCACTTCTGTCAAACCCGGTGATCATGTCATTCCCTTGTATACCGCCGAATGCGGGAAGTGTTTGTTTTGCCGTTCGGGTAAAACAAACCTGTGTACCGCAGTAAGAGCAACACAGGGTAAGGGGCTGATGCCTGACGGCGCAACACGTTTTTCCTATCAGGGAAAACCCATTTACCATTATATGGGTTGTTCAACTTTCAGCGAATATACCGTTGTGGCAGAGGTATCTCTGGCTAAAATCAATCCTGAAGCCAGACATGATCAGGTTTGTCTGCTAGGCTGCGGAGTCACTACCGGTATTGGTGCAGTACACAATACTGCTAAAGTACAGGCAGGTGATACTGTTGCCGTATTCGGGCTGGGTGGTATCGGGCTGGCTGTAGTACAGGGGGCACGACAGGCCGGAGCCGGACGAATTATTGCTGTTGATACCAATCCGGCTAAATTTGCCCTTGCCAGACATTTTGGTGCCACAGAATGTATTAATCCGAACGATTATCAGGAACCTATACAACAGGTAATTATTGGTCTGACTGAATGGGGCGTAGATCATAGTTTTGAGTGTATCGGTAATGTAGAAGTGATGCGTGCTGCTTTGGAATGCGCTCATCGGGGCTGGGGACAAAGCATTATTATCGGCGTCGCCGGTGCCGGTCAGGAAATAGCCACACGCCCTTTTCAGCTGGTTACCGGACGGGTATGGAAAGGATCTGCTTTCGGTGGGGTTAAAGGACGCTCACAACTGCCGCAGATGGTGGAAGAAGCCATGCAGGGTAAAATCGAGTTGACACCATTTATTACTCATACATTGCCGCTGACTGATATTAACCAGGCATTCGAGCTGATGCATACCGGCGAATCAATTCGTACAGTCATTTATTATTAATAATATGCGTATGTGCATACACATTATTAATGTAATTGCCTGTATTTCATCATGTTATAAACTCAATACGGATCCTTTAAAATGGCTGAAATTACTCTGCTGACCACCCATAAACTGTTTAACGGCGAACAACGACGTTACCGGCATTACAGTCACTACAATCAATGTGACATGACATTTTCTGTCTATCTTCCGTCACGTGCCTTACAAGGCTACCGGCTGCCTGTACTGTATTGTCTGAGCGGGCTCACCTGTACTGATGAAAATTTTTCGATGAAAAGTGGTGCACAGCGTTTTGCTGCTGAATGGGGTATTGTTCTGGTTATGCCGGATACCAGTCCGCGCGGTACTGATGTAGCTGATGCAGATGTGCACTATCTGGGACAGGGAGCCGGTTTTTATCTTAATGCTACCCTGCAGCCATGGGCTCAGCATTACCAGATGTATGATTATGTGGTCACAGAACTGCCCGAACTTATCGAAAAACATTTTTCGGTCAATGAACAGCGCAGTTTATGTGGCCACAGTATGGGTGGTCATGGTGCGCTGATGATTGCCCTGAAAAACCCTCAGCGCTACGTTGCTGTATCGGCATTTGCTCCTATCGCCCATCCGGTAGCCGGATCATGGAGTCAGGCAGCATTCTCAACCTATCTGGGAACCAATCAGCAAGACTGGGCTGCATATGACAGTACCGAACTGATCAGCCGGTATCCGTTTTCATTACCAGTTCTTATCGATCAGGGAAGCGGGGATGAATACTATCCTGAGCAATTAAATCCACAGGATTTCGTTCAGGCAGCCAAAGCCAAAGGCATTAACATTCGGTATCATCTGCGTGAAAACTATGATCACAGCTATTATTTTGTCAGTACATTTATAGAAAGCCATATCAGCTTTCATGCCGAAGCATTCGGACTATAAATCACCAGACCGGTTAATTAACAGCTAAGCTTCAATCACGGATTCGCGCGCAAACGTTTTTTCGCAGTAATGACAGCATAAACGGGTTTCGCCATGGCTCACCCGAACAGAAAAATGGCTCTTTACCGGTTCTCCATGGCTGGCACAATTGCTGTTCGGACAACGAAACACTTCACTGATACTTTCCGGTAAAGTCAGTGTACGTTTGCGTACTACCCGAAAATTTTCAATATCATTAACTGTAGCCTGCGGCGCGAACAAAGCCAAACGGTTAGCCGCAGCATCATCAAGATACTGACCGGAAATTTTAATAATATCCTTGCTGCCGGTGGATTTACTGCTCAGATTAAACCCTACCGTAACCGCATCACCGGAATGCAGCAATTTAAACTGGCGCAAAATAGTCAGCCCCTGCCCTACCGGGATGTGATCAATCACAGTACCATCTTTTATTGCCTCAACACTCAGTCTGGTCTGATTCATCATTGTTTATCCTTTTGCTACAACTATATCAATATGTTCATTCAGAATCGCCGCCAGAATAGCCTGCCGCGCATACATACCATTATTGGCCTGCTGAAAATAATAAGCATGAATACTGTCATCGACATCTGCATGGATTTCATCCACACGCGGTAAAGGATGCAAAATACGCATATTCGGTTTAGCCTGCCCGAGCATAGCCGCACACAAATTAAAATGACCACTGATTCTGGCAAACTCCTGTTCATCGAACCGCTCACGCTGAATACGCGTCATATACAGAATATCTGCCCAGGCCAATGCTTCTTCGAGACTGCCGGAAGTCCGGTAATGTACGCCATTATCATCCAGCTGCTCACAGATATAAGCAGGCATTGCCAGAGTTGGCGGAGACACAAAAATAAATTCACACCCCCAGCGACTGAGAGCCTGCGCCAGTGAATGTACAGTACGGCCGTATTTCAAATCACCAACTAAAGCAATTTTAAGATTCTGTAAATGCCCCTGCGTTTCATAAATGGTGACTAAATCCAGCAATGTCTGCGACGGGTGCTGATTCGTACCGTCTCCTGCGTTAATAACAGGCACCCGGGCAAACTCACTGACCACCCGGGCTGCACCATCTTTCGGATGACGCATTACAATTGCATCTGCATAATTACTGATAATTCTGGCGGTATCAGCAAGCGTTTCTCCCTTCTTGGCACTGGTATTGGCACCATCAGCAAAACCAATAACTTTACCGCCCAGCCGCTGGATAGCAGTTTCAAATGACAAACGGGTTCGTGTAGACGGTTCAAAAAAACACGAACCAATTAAACGTCCGTCTAATAAATCAGCCTGAGGCTGCTGTTTTAACTGTAAAGCGAGCGCCAGCAAAAATTCCAACTGCGCAGTAGATAAATCATTAATAGAAATGAAATGTTGCCGATACAGCGGATTAGCCATAATTTAACCTTCAGCATTTATCAATAGGCACAAAAAAACCCGTCTTCAAACGGGTAAAATCTTACGGAAATTAGCTGTACTGATGTAATACCTGTTCCAGACAATCTTGAACATCTGCTGCCAGTATCTGCATCACGCTATCATTCCCGTAATAATAAATTAATACAAATTATCGCATAAACAGCGCAATGATAAAAGCTGGCCAAATTGAGTTACAATCAGCATTTCATTGCCTTTTTTATTTCTACTTACATTGATTTACCATCAACTGGCACTGAATGTGCCCCTGTATTCACTGCTTACCTATGCCCATACCACAGCCCTGCCCGCCGGTACACGGGTAGCAGTACGCTTTCGCAAACGTCTGGTGGCCGCCATAGTATGGGAAAGTAATGTAGAACCGGAAATTGATATCAGCAAAATACGACCAATAGAATCAGTGCTTTCTGATGACTGGCAATTGCCTGAAGACTGGCGCACATTACTCAGTTTTACTGCCCGCTATTATCACTATCCTCTCGGGCAGGCAGTAATGGCAGCGTTGCCGAAGGGACTGCGTCAGCCTGAAGTCGTGCAACTACCCCGACCGGAAGTGATTTACACGTTAAATGCTCTGGGGCATGAACAGCCTCCTCCACCGGCACGCTTTCACAAACAAAATGCATTATGGCAACATCTGCAAACAACATCTGCTACATTACAACAACTTAAGACCATACATTCACAGGCTGCACATTATCTTAATCAGTGGCAACTACAAGGCTGGATACAGACTACTTCAGTTCCGGCCTGCGGCAGCATTCCGGAAAGCCGGCATCAGCTTAATCAGCAACAACTGCTTGCCAGTACAACAGTACAGAATAAATTCGGTCAGTTTGCTCCGTTTCTGTTATATGGCATTACAGGCAGTGGCAAAACAGAAGTTTATTTCGACATCATGGCCAAAATATTGCAGCAGGGCAAACAGGTTTTATTTCTGCTGCCCGAAATCAATCTGACCCCGCAATTATTGCAGCGTGTGCGCCAGCGATTTCCACATACTACTACTGCTCTGCTGCACAGTCAGACTGCTGCCGGACAACGGACAACCAGTTATCTTCAGGCAGCACTCGGACAGGCGGCTTTGATCATTGGCACCCGACTGGCTGTTTTCACTCCCATGCATAATCTGGGATTAATTGTAGTCGATGAAGAACATGATTACTCATTCAAGCAGGAAAGCGAACTGCGTTATCAGGCACGGGATCTGGCTGTGTGGCGTGCGCAGCAGGCAGGATGTCCTATTGTACTGGGCAGTGCCACTCCGTCTCTGGAAAGCTGGTATAAAGCCCAGCAAAAAGATTATCAACTACTGCAATTAAGCGAACGCGCCCATATCAGTGCTCAATTACCGCAAATTCATCTGGTAGATATTCGCCGGTTACCACTGGATAATGGTTTGAGCGACATTATCAAACAAAAATTACAGACCAATTTTGCCAATGGTGGCTTAAGTATGGTCTATCTGAACCGTCGCGGCTTTGCTCCAGCTTTATTCTGCGCCGCCTGCGGGCATACTTTCGGTTGCCCTAACTGCTCGGCCAAGATGGTTTTACATCAGCATGCCGGTCAGCTGCGCTGCCATCACTGTGATTTTCACCAGCGTATTCCACATTGTTGTCCGGAATGCGGTAATCAGGATTTAACAGCTGTCGGGCAAGGAACACAACGCATAGAAGAAAACCTGCAATATCTGTTACCTAAGGCACGTATTCTGCGGGTAGACCGCGACAGCACCACCCACCGGCAGGATTGGTCAGATATTTACAGTAAAATCATTAACCGGCAGGTAGATGTTCTGATCGGTACCCAGATGCTGGCCAAAGGTCATGATTTTCCGCAATTGAATCTGGTTGTTGTTTTAAATGCAGATAACAGTCTTTATAGTGCAGACTTTCGCGCACCAGAACGCTTGTTTGCCGAATTGATGCAAGTAAGCGGCCGTGCCGGCAGAGCAGAATGCAGTGGCGAAGTCTGGGTACAAACCAGACAACCCGAACACAAAGTTTATCAGGCGCTGGCTGCACAAAATTATATTACTTTTGCAACAGCAGAACTGACGGAAAGACAGGAACTGGGCATGCCACCTTTCAGCTATATGGCAGCTATTCGTGCTGACGCCAGAACCATGCGTGAAGCACAGGAACTCCTGCGACAGGCATTACAGGGTATCGGACAACAACAGTCTTTACCGCCCAGTGTCAGTATTTTCGGACCAGTACCAATGTTAATGGCACGGCTGGCCGGTTATGAACGGGCACAGGTCTTTCTGGAAAGTCATAACCGGCGCGAATTACATCACAGCATTACCATATGGCAAAGCTGGCTATTGCATCTGGAAAAAACCAGCCCGCACACACGCTGGCTGATCGATGTAGATCCGCTGGAAATGTAATTATGATGCCATTTGAATTATAAGCATACATTCATTCATTTTTGCCCCTATCAGTAACAAAAAACTGGTCATCAGCCAGATTGGCAGATGACCAGTAATCAGATTTAATTAATAACTTATTCGCGCCCACGCAGACTATGCCAAACACGTGAAAGTAATGGTTTTTGTTTTTTCTGGCGGGTAACTTCATTGCCATCATAACCTACTTGAGATTCCTTAGGGAAAGCACCAAAAGGTTCCACAGCATAATTTTCCAGCTTATAGCCGGCATCCAGAGCTTCCTGATAGTACTGGTCAAACAGCTCAACCAGATCTTTACGCGGATGAGGCAGAATATCACTATCAAACCAATGTTTCTGGCCAGCTGCAGACAAACGCGGGATTGAATACTTATGGCTAAATTGGGTACCCATATCCGAATAATGCAAAATTTTCATCTGCTCGATCGGCATACCTTCACCATCGACACAATTCCATGCAGCTGTATAAGCCTGTACCCATTCAGGATGCTCTTTAAACTTAGCCATCATTTTCTTATGCGAATCAGGGTCAGCACGCAGCGTAGCCTGTTCAGGCAATTTAGCTTTAGCTTTCGCACAATCCCAGACACAAGTACACAAGCGGGTAAAACGTTTGCCCTTGGCATGATCATGCACTTCCTTGGCAGCAACAATTGCTTCACCTTCAATAGGATGCTCCCAAAGTTCGGCTAAATCAGCCAGAATAATCATATCTGCATCCATATAAATAGCCCGGCCTTCATAATTGCAGGCAGCAGGAATACCCCAGCGGAAACCTGAAAACGGTGTTGCCCATTTTTCAGTATGCCAGCCGGCACCAGACTGCGGATCAGAGTACCAGGGGCTTTCCGGGTCATGACTTAACTGCATCCAGACAATTTCCACTGGCCGCGATGTATGTTTATGGATGCTGTAATCCACCACCATCATCTGTTCCAGATCACAGTTATTCGGGTCACAACCCACAAAGACCTTAATTACATCGTTGCTCATGCATATACTCCCGATTTGCTTACGTTATAAAGATAATTGTAATCTTACCGCAAAAATACCAGTAAAAATGATAATATTAATCAAGTAATATTTGATATGAAACAAATAATTCCAATTAAATTTATAAATATCAGACCGGTAGATACCTATTATCAGGTATTAATTCGTTTTAATATGGGCAAGTTAACAGATTAGCCGACAATATCTGCCACACTCTTAAAAATATAATAAGACTCAAGTAATTTATCCATATCATAAATATAACTCACAGCCATTACTTCATCCGGCTGTAAGCGCAGGCGATATTCCTCCAGCTGCTGACGAATAGTATCAGGAGCACCCAGTAATGTGCAGGCAGTAAAGTTACGCACATAAGTTTCCTCCTCAGCAGTCCATAAACCGTGCATATGAGGGACTGGTGGCTGTAACGGCGCCCGGCTATTGCGAACCAGTCCCAATACTGATTGAAACTGCGTAGTTTGCAGGTAACGAGCCTCTTCATCCGTTGCCGCGGCAACAACATTTAAACACAGCATAAAAAAGGGCTTACTCAGCTGAGCAGAAGGCTGGAAACGTTCCCGGTAAATCGCTGCGGCCTCTTCCAGAAAACGCGGTGCAAAATGTGCAGCAAAAACGTATGGCAGTCCCATTTTGGCCGCCAGATAAGCACTATCCGTACTGGAGCCCAGTATATAGAGCGGAATATGTGTACCAATACCCGGATAGGCCTTTACTATTCCCTGACAATTCTCATCGCCAAGATAACGTTGCAACTGCACCACATCATCAGCAAACTGTAATGAAACATCATTTAACTGCCGACGCAACGCTGCAGCTGTTACCCTGTCAGTACCGGGTGCACGCCCAAGTCCCAAATCAAGCCGGTGCGGATAAATGGTTGCTAAAGTGCCATACTGTTCTGCAACCATTAACGGACTGTGATTAGGCAGCATTACTCCTCCGCTGCCTACCCTTATCTTATGGGTATGTGCCAGTGTATGACCAATCAATACCTGAGTGGCAGAGCTAACTACCATCGGCATATTATGATGTTCTGCGATCCAGTAACGCACAAAACCTAACTGTTCAGCAGCCTGTGCCAGACGCAACATATCCTGTATAGCCGCTGCAGCAGTACCTTTATCCCGACGTGGTACCAGATTCAGTATAGAAACAGGAATAGCCATAAATTCCTCACATTGAAGAAAAACAGATATAAATTAAATTCGTCCTATGCGCAGAAAACGAATACTCTGCCCGCGTATAAAAAACCGCTGCATAAATTATACAGCGGCCTATACACAATCATGATACAGGCTTATTCCGGCAGTAACTCAATTTTACTCGGATCTCTTCCCTGCTGTTTGAGTGACACCACAGAGGTAAACAGCATATCGCTGGAAGAATTCAAAACTGTTTCAGCTGAGTCCTGAATTTCACTGATAACGAACCCGATTGCTACCACCTGAGCGGATATAGCCGGATCAATACCAAACATACTGCATGCTACCGGAATCAGTAGCAGCGAACCGCCGGGCACACCGGAAGCACCAAGAGCACATACCGTTGCCAGAATACTCAGCAACAATGTCTGAATAAAGCTCACATCCAGACCTAAAGTATGCACAGTAGCCATCGTCATCGTCGTAATCGTGATAGCTGCTCCATTCATACTCATTGTCACACCCAGAGGAATAGACAGCGAATAAATTTCTTCCGGCAATTGCATACGCTGAGCCAGACGGATATTTACCGGAATATTTGCTGCTGAACTACGGGTAAAAAACGCTGTAATTCCACTATAACGCAAACAGGTAAACACCAGCGGATATGGATTTTTACGAAAATTCAAAAATACAATCAGCGGATTAATCACCAGTGCCACAAACACCATCAGACCCAGTAATACACCAATCAGCTCAAGATAATTCTTCAGCTTAGCCAAACCATCACTCGTAAAGTGGGAAGCAACCAAACCAAGTACACCATAAGGCGCAATTGCCACAACAAGGCGAACCACCCAGATAGTGGCATCCGACCAGTTTTTAATCACCGATTTCGTTGCCTCACTACTCTGGCGTAATGCAATACCCAATGCTGTTGACCATGCCAAAATACTCAGAAAATTACCGGTTGCCAGTGCATCAACCGGATTATCTACAAACTTGAGCACAATATTCATAAGAATTTCTGCCACACCTTCCGGCGGTTTTTCAGATATCGGCGGTACATCCATTACCAGCTGTAGCGGATATAAAAAACTTACCGTAGAAGCCAGTACAGCAGAAATCAGAACAGTAACAGCATATAACCATGCTACTGACTTAATACTGGAAACATTATCAAATTTATTATTAACAATAGAAGATATGACTAATACAAAAACCAGTATCGGAGCAGCTGCACGTAAAGCCTGAATAAATACCTTACCCAGAAATTCCAGTTTCACCCCGTACTGCGGTAAAAACGCCGCAATAAACGCGCCGATAATCATACATATCAGCATGCGTACAATCAGATTACTCTTAAATAATACCCATAAAAGCTTCTTCATTCACAATCCTTGGTTATCGCCGGATTCAAACACATTTAAAAACAGATACAAAATATCATCAGAACTGACAATAAATCTGTGAACAGCAAATTATCTCTCATCAGAAAATCTGTTTTAATCCGTCTTTTCAACACCATTAAACCTTAACAGAAAACCATTTCAGTTTACCTAGCAGATAATAAGTTTAGCATTAAAACGAACACAAACAGCGAATAATCAATAAAACCGCGAAAAACAGTTAAAATCAATCAGCAATTTATTATTCTTAATCAATGGAATCAAACTATACAAAAATCTAAAATGCTATACTCCCACACCAGTAACCACCCAGACAAAATATGCCATGGACACAGCTTCACAAAACTACATACTATGCATGAAATGGGGGCAAAAATATGATGCTGAATACATCAACCGCCTCTATAACATGGTGCAACGCCACTTAACGCTACCATTTACCATGATTTGCCTGACAGATGATGCTAAAGGCATCAATCCGGCTGTTCAGTGTTATCCGCTGATACCTCTTGATTTGCCTCAGGGTCTGCCTGAACGTGGCTGGAACAAACTGACAACATTCAGTGCAGATTTATACGGTTTACACGGTACAGCTTTATTTCTTGACATAGACATAGTCATAATCGATAACATAGACTGCTTCTTCACACATCCTTCCAGCCGTCAGGACGAAGTATGGATTATTCGTGACTGGAAAAAGCCGTGGCGAAAAGTCGGCAATAGCTCAGTATACCGATTTCAGATTGGTGCATTACCAGATTTAATGAACTATTTTCGCAAGCATTTCCAGACTATCCGTCAGCAATTTCGTCATGAACAGGCATTTTTATCATGGTATGTGCGCGAAAATCATAAACTAAGTTACTGGCCTGAAAACTGGTGTCTGAGCTATAAATATGACGTATTAAAAAAAATGCCTTATGCGCTATGGCAGCCACCGGAAAAGCCGGATTACGGCAAAATTATCATCTTTCATGGCGAAGTTAATCCTCCGGATGCCATCAGGGGAGGCGGAGGAAAATGGTACCGTAAAGTTTTACCAGCTCCATGGTTAAAAAATTATTGGCAATAAAATTACTATTATGAAAATCGTACAAGCACACAGTAAATTCTTCATCATTGGCAATGCTGACGAACAAAATTCTATTGCCGGATTAATTCATGAAGACGATATCGTAGTCCGCTTTAACACCCCCAATCCAAACTGTACACTTATGGCCGACTGGGTATTTATTGCCAATGGCTACACACAAATCAGACATCTGAATATTGATCATCAGTTTTTTAAACCTGACACACAAATATTTTTCCGATATACCACAAAAGATATTTGTCTGGGACGATATCAGAATATTCCTTTACATAAACGGATAAAATATATTTGGCGCTTTCCTAAATGGATTAAACACTCTCATCTGGATCAATATCAAATAAACACGATACCTACAGATACTTATCAGCACTGTGCCAATACACTGGGTTTTCGCCAGCCAAGCACAGGTTTACTGGCCATTGATTACATTTGTCAGCATTATCCGGAAAAACAAATTTATATACATAATTTCACCAGTGAAGGCTGGACGGGGCATAACTGGGATGATGAAAAAAAACTAATTTATAAATGGATTACCGAAGGTAAAATAACTGCAATCTGAACAGAAAATATTTACCTGCATGAGAATCGGGCTAAACCTGATTTTAATATCAGTTTAGCCGCCTTGTCCCACATACCCGTACGTACTAATAACGAAACAGTTGCGCAAGTCGATAACTGTTTTTGTGCATATAGCTCTTTAGCCAAAAGCAAAATATCGGCTTTTTCCATTTCCGGAAGATTCATTTTTCTGAGTTTACGACACAACCTGAAATAATAAAGATGAGCTTTATATAATAAATAAGCACAGCACTTTTTATCATCAACCACTTTATCAGCATATTCAGCCTGTGTCAGATAAGCCCTGATACCATATACCTGTTTCAGACTCATTTTCTGCACAATCGAATCCGGCCAGATACGATAATGTACTAAAGTTTGCGGATAATAAAAGTAAGTCTGACATTGATTCAGAATAATCGGAGTATTCGCAATATCTTCATAGGCAGGTATAGTGAAATCACTCGAATCTGTTACCAAAGTACGCCGGAAAACTTTATTCCAGAAATAATGTTTACCATCCATAATTGCAAGGCGGTATAACTCACCGTTATTCTGATGCAGCAAAGTATTTGCGGGAGTAACTGATAAATGTTCATGGTATTTAATTTTACCACTACCATCAAAAAAAACATCATAATCAAACAGTACTACATCCGGATGATACTCACTCAGAATATTCCTTATCTGCCGTACCGCTTGCGGTTCAATCAAATCATCTGAATCAATAAACCAGACATATTCAGCATGACTGGCCTGCAACAGACACTGGCGAACCTGAGTAATACCCAGATTTTTCTTTCCGCACAGTACACGAATATTCACTTGCGGATAACTCTGCTGATATTTGCGAATCACACTAAGTGAATTATCCGGTGAACAATCATCATAAAATATAACTTCAGTTAAAGCAGTCAAATCCGGAAATAAAGCATCCAGCAATCCGGAAAGATACGATTCAACATTAAATACAGGAATCAGAATACTTAAATCTACTTTATCTGTACCTGCATAATTATCTTTTACCCCATTCACACAACTATTCCTCAAAATCACTTTTTATTATTGGCACCAGCATACGTTGTGCACACCGCAGCACGGATAACTGCCTCCATCCCATACGAATTTGTGCTGCCAGACGACGATATTTAAAGCATACGTTACTATAAATATCTTTTGCATGAGGTTTCAGATTATTCTCAGGAGTGATAGTAGAAACAAAAGATTCTGTATGCTCCAGACCATAATTAATACACTGATCCAGTTGAATTGCAGCGGCCGGATACACTTGTCTGGCATTCAAATCATATGAACGACACAAAAATGCATCAGCAAGCGCCGGTGCCGAATATTCAGCTCTGTTTAACAGCTTCCGTGCCCCGGAAGGGAATAAAACATATGCAGCGGCACCTGTCCGATCCTGATATAACCGGCGTAATTCATAACCATCAATTAAATTAAAAGCTTTTTTACTTATCCATTTACGTCGATGGCGCGTTTCCAGATTTACATAATCAACTTCATTTGCCAGAGGAATTAACGCAGCAAGAATATCTGCTGTTTTACGCGATAATAGAGCATCATCTTCAAGAATTAACCAGGGTTTATCGGTATTAAGTACATATCGCCATGCAGCTTTATGGCTTAAAAAACAGGCTACCTCAGCCGGACGCAATTTACGCTCCCAGCCATTTGCTAATTGTTCATATTGTTCACCAAGAATATCCGAACTATTAACAGCAGACAGGCGCTGCATAGGTATTTGCAAATGAATCAGTTGTTTGCGCTGAAATTCCAATCGCTCAAATGAATGATCCAGATTAATTACTAGAGCAGAAATCATCTGTTTGTATCACCACAGATATTATAATTAATCATCAGATTTTTGCTTAAACAGAACATCCTCAATTTCTCGTATCCGATCCATGCGGCGCTGTACTTTACTTTTCCGTATTGAAAACAGCTTCCCGCTGGTTCTCAGATTTTCATGAACCACACGGGCCGCCTGTAACTGTTCGATATAAACCTGCTGTTTAGGTGCACGCAGATTGTCTTCACGATCAAATATCCAGCAAAAGCCAACAGGCAAATGAAAAACTTTATAACGAGGATTGTCAGATGCCTGATCAGCAGCAATGACAGATTGTAAAACCTCCTGATCCCAGATTTCCGGATGTGCTATACACTGCCGGTTCCATTCGGCCAGCAAGTGTCTTGCAGCCTCAGTGTCCTGGAAAAAAAGAGTTGCAGATACTAAATGACCATCTCCTAAATCATAATACACTGCAATATCACAATCCAGACTGGCAAGATATTTTAACGGAGAAACATGAAAAACCGCATCAACATCCACATACAGCATCGGTCCGCTGACTATATCACGTTCACGAAGTAAATAAGCTGCTTTAAACGACGTATTGGCTTCCCACCCACCCTGACTGGAAATAGTAGTTGTCTTAACCCTGATACCCAAACGTTCAGCAGAAGCACACATACGTCTGGCTTCATGCGTATAAAATTCATCATCTGTATGATAGGCTACAACTGTTACCGCATCATCTGCTGATGCTTTCATCTCATCAGTAACAACCCGTGCCAGCGGAACCACAACTTTACGATTCTTGGCTCGCCATGCATATTCTCTGCCCAGTTTAACCATTAGTATTATTCTCAGTGATTAACATACATTTATTATAAACGTGTCCATCCATACATTTTCACAACATCAAAATGACGCCGCCAATGCCGCCCCTTAAGAAAAAATCTTTTAATTTTTTGTCCCAAAGTAAGTTTAAAACGCACACGATGAGGAATATCTGAATCCAGATTCTGAAATGCCAGCGGCTCAACCAAAAAAGCCTCTTTTAACCGGCCACCACTATAATGCCAGACCTTATCAATAGGATAAAAGAGATTTTTACTTGCCTGCAGCATATTTTTAGCTCCCTGCAAAGATACAATATAACAACATGCCAACGACGGAGCGATATCACACTCACAGGCAATCATATGATTACAGAGCATATGTAAACGAAAAATTTTCCACCGGACAATAGCTTTACTTTCCATAAAGCGCCATAATCTGCGCCTTACCAATTGCCAGAATCGCGGTCGAACAAACTGTTTCTGCGCAATACAAGAATTAACTGCCGCAACATCAATATCGTAAAAAGGTCTTTTTAAAGTTAGATTTAAAAAATCAAAAGACTGAAAATTTTTTTCATCAGCCAGCAAAGAAAGCAGTTCAGGTTTAAGCTGTACATCATCTTCCAGAATCAGAGCATAGGGTATATTTTCATCTACCATTCTCTGCCATACCGTCTGATGGGATAAGGCACAACCAATTTCTCCATTAACGGCCTTACGTTTACATTCCAGTGCAAATCTTTTCTGGTTAAAAAAGGCTTTTTGCTCATCAGTTAAACAATTGCCATCAACTGCATTTACCCTTTCAAAAGCAATATTCAGATTTTCCAGTTGTTGTTTAACAAACATTAATCTATCCGGACGGCGTTCAAGATTAATTAAAAAAGTTTTGAGCATTGATTAGCCCTGCACATACTTTAGTCATAAATTATCTATAAATTATAGCTAAAATATGTCTGCCATTCATAGATAAATCCAGTATCCTGATACACTCACCGGTATAAACTGCTAAAATAGCTATCTGATCTGATAATAGTTACACTATTTCAACTTTACAGCTATCGAGAATACCAGATTTCATAAAATTAAGTTAACAATGTCGCAACCAACTATTATTCTGGCAATGTCAAGCTATAGTGACTTCGCTGCTGCCATTCAAAAGCATTTAGAATACCATAATTTTAAAGTTATCTTTATAAACAGCACTTCAGAGGAATTGAAGAAGCAAGTTGATTCCAGTTTTTATTATCCTAACCTGAAATCGCACCTGATTCATACAGCCCGAAAAATTTTTCTTTCAGATTGTTCATACAAAGCATATCTGAAAGAACAAATGTACAATCAGAAATTACTGGCAAATATTAAAAACCTATTAGACAACAATCATTACGACTATACTTTGGTTATACGCCCAGACTTATTTCCTATAGAGGCCTTACAACTGCTAAAAATTCATACAAAAAACGATTTTGTTGCTTATCAGTGGAATGGAATCAGACGATTTCCTAAAACAAAGCCGACAATAAACTTATTTGATCGTTTTTATGTATTCGATTCTGAAGATCTGCATAATGAGGAATACCAGCAGTACCGGCTAAATGGAATCAGTAATTTCTATTTTGATATGTATCAGCCACAACCTGTATTACATACCGGAACCATTGCCTATTTCGTCGGACTGCATGTAGATAGTCGCATTGCCGCTATAGAAGCCTGTGCAAATGCATTAATTAAAAACGGGATAAATCTAGATTTTAATATAAAATTTCGCCCGTCTGAAGCTAGCAAAGCAGAACTATATTCTTGCAGGGAAATTCATTTTATTCCTGAAAATATTACCTTCGATGACAATTTAAAGCATATCAACAATGCAGATATACTCATTGATATCGTTAATCCGGTTCATCATGGTTTATCATTTCGTACATTTGAAGCTTTATATTACCAAAAGAAATTAATTACCAATAACCCACAAATCAAAAATCTTGATTTTTATCATCCGGATAACATTTTTATATGGAAGAATGCGGATGATTTACAGAAAATAGAGAGCTTTCTGGCCAGACCATTTGTCAGCATCAATCCGGATATTATAAAAAAATACAGTTTTGCAAACTGGATAAACAATATTTTAAACAGACAGCCATTCCAGAAAATATCCGTTATATAATTGAAATATTCTAAAAAAATGCTGTAGACTCAAATTTGTATTTAAAAAATGCTAATTACAGCACATTCAATTACACCACATCTGCTTCAGCAAAAGATAAACCAACGGAACTTACTCTGCAAAATTGAATATTAAGAGAATTATCGTACAACAATTTTATATCATACTGAATATGAGTAAATCTTTTTGCTTTAGATATTAATCGAATTGAATGAAATTAATGCATTTAAATTTAATACCGGATACCATTATTTCTACAATCATGGTATCCGGTTAGCAATCTATTTATAGATTTATTATGAATAAAGTACTGAAAATCTAATATTTCTGCTACTTTTCAACATATAAACCAATAAATAAAAACAATATAGGCAAATTTTAAACACTCTTAAAACTGTTAATTTAATGATTTATCTTCAGCTGAATTGCGGGTTTCACCAAACTGCATCCGATGTAAGAATGCATAACGTCCATTTTTTGCCAGTAAGTCTGCATGCTTACCCTGCTCGACAATTTTCCCCTGATGCATCACCACAATATTATCGGCATTTTCAATAGTCGACAAGCGATGCGCGATCACAATTGTGGTCCGGTTTTTCATTAGTGTTTCCAGAGCAGACTGCACTAATCGTTCTGATTCAGTATCCAAAGCACTAGTTGCCTCATCAAGAATTAAAATAGGCGCATCTTTTAACAATGCCCGTGCAATTGCCAAACGCTGTCGCTGACCTCCGGACAGCTTCATCCCCTGATCACCCACTTCAGTTTTTAAGCCTTCAGGCATATTACTGATAAATGACCAGGCATTAGCAGCTTTCGCAGCCTGAATAATATCTGCCTCTGTAGCATGTGGCGAACCATAAGCAATATTATTCGCAATAGTATCATTAAATAAAACAACATCCTGACTAACTAATGCCATTTTGGAACGAAGATTTTTCAATTCAAAATCATCAACATTTATACCACCTATACTTACATGTCCGCTGGTCGTATCGTAAAATCGCGGGATAAGATTTACTGTAGAAGTTTTACCGCAACCAGACTCCCCTACTAACGCAACCACACTACCCTGTTTAATTGTCAGGTTTAAATGATCTATCGCATTTTTATCCGCATGCTGATAACGCAATGTTACATTCTGAAAAACAATATCTCCAATAGGAGCAGTCAGCTGCTTTTTTCCCTGATTTTTTTCTTCTGGTTCATCCAGAAAGTGAAATACACTATCTGCAGCCATCAGTCCGGCCTGCAAAACACTGGACATATTGGTAATCCGTTTTAACGGATCAAACATCATCAGCATAGCTGACAGAAAAGACATAAAATCACCGGCAGTAAAGCCTGCATGACTGGCTCTTTTAGCAGCAACATATAAAATAATTGATAACGATGTGGCAATTAACAGTTGTGTTACTGCACTGCCAATAGACGTATACGACTGACGTCTTACAGCAAGACTACGCAGAGCCTTATTGGTTTTTTCCAGACGACTCTGTTCATACTGTTCACCACCATAAATGCGTACAACCCTTGTACCATCAATTGATTCAGACAAAATTTGCATGACCTGACCAAGATCATTCTGACTTTTAGTAACTAATCGGCGAATACGCTTATTAATAACCCTTACACACCACGCAATTAATGGAATGGTAACAAAAGTGATCAGTGTTAATTGCCAGTCAAGATAAAACAACCAAATCAGAAGTCCCAAAACAGTCACACCATCTTTGGCAAAGACAGTGATCACATCAAAACCGGCAGCCGTTATTCCTTTAGCGTCATTGGTAATGCGCGACATCATGCGCCCGCGGCTGTTTTCCTGATAGTAACTCACAGGTAACATCATCATTTTTGCAAACAAATCACGCTGAATTACCTGGACCATCTGATTAGAAATATAAGCACTGGTATATTCATTTATATAGTTGGCAACCCCACGAAAAATGAACAAACCGATGATTTCAAATGGTACCCATTTCATAGCTTCGATATTTTTGTCAACGAAACCATTATCAATGATCGGCTTTAACAAATAAGCAAAAAGGGGACCTGTCACACCTACGACAACCATTGCCAATACAGAAATAAAAAAATACTTTACCAGCCCGCGCATATACGGAAATAATCTTTTATAAAGATTATGCGGTGAAAAAGCATCAGCCTTTTTACTTTTTTTCATTCGCTTCCCAGAACAATCAAATACAAAACAAAATAAAACACAGTGTCGATGAAATTACCTGTCGCTATCTCATCATAAACGGCATAAATCCATTAAATTCAGCAAACTATCAATCTAAAACCTATACCAATTATCAATTTCTAAAGTCACATACAACTTGTATTCTATCAAATCGAAAACAATCTGAATAAAATACCTGATAAAAAATTCTCTCCAGTACAAAAATTCACTATCAAATCAATGAAATTTAAATCAGTTGAGACAAACTAAGTACTGATCTTACCGACTTCAATTTACATATAGATAACAAATACTGTTTAATTCAAACAATTTTTAATAGATATTGTATATATTTTTACTCAAAAAGAATAATCAAAACACATATGATATTTAAATTTGAATTAAAATATAAATTTATTCTATATATTGATTGGATAAACCCAATTCTTTACATTTAGCAGTTTTAATTGTTATCAACATCTGAATCAGTTTTTATTCATGACTCGTAAAACCATCATATTAGCTATGCCACCAAGCAATGGCATAGTTGAATTAATTGAAAAAAACCTTCAATTTCACGGATATCAAGTTTTACGATTAGATAGTGTACTGAAATTCAAATATAATAGTATTTGGGAACGTATATATCACTTTCTGCATAAAAATATCACCCAGAGTAAGACATATAAAAAAACTCTACGAGAACAACAAAGTTTTTATAAAGCAAAACAACTTCTGGCAGATAATCTTTATGACTATGCCTTAGTTATCCGGCCAGATATCTTTCCGCAAAAGGTATTAGCTTTATTAAAAAAGCATACTAAAAAAAGATTTATTGGCTATCAATGGGATGGACTAAAACGCTTTCCAGTAAAAAATATTATTCATTTATTTGATCAATTTTTTATTTTTGATCATACCGATTTAAATAACCCTGACTACCAAAATCATCAACTGTACAGTACTACTAATTTCTATTTTGATGTTATAAAGCCGGATTATGTCCAAAATGATAAGTTAGAAGCTTACTATATTGGTGACCATCAGAAAAGTCGCGTTGCCATGATAGAGCAATGTGCCGAAAAACTTGCGGAAAATGGAGTCCGTATTAAATTTATAATACCTACGAGCAAAAAAAGTGATATTAAATGTTATAAATCAAAATATCTTACTTTTGGTAAAAAAAATCGCCTATCTTATCAAGATAACTTAAAAAATGTCTCTACAGCGGATATCCTGGTAGATTTTGTTATTGCAGATCATAACGGTTTATCGTTCCGCCATTTTGAAGCACTTTACTACAAAAAAAAAATAATCACCACCAACAAACACATTCAATATTATGATTTTTATCATCCGAATAATATATTCATTTGGGACGATAAAAATTTAGGAGAGATAAATAACTTTCTTATGAAACCATATAGTCCTATAAATCCGGATATAGTTGCGAAATACAGTTTTAAAAACTGGATAGAAAATATTTTAGGTATAAATTCATAATTAAAATATATAGACTCATTCAGAATTTAGTCTGAAATTTGTAACACCAGATAAATTTTGCCAGTGACAGTCTTTAAAATTCCGAACTGAAATTAAATACAATAATATTTGAAATAAATATTCATTTTAATTTTTATTAAAATCAATTATTTAACTGGTATTTAATTTACAAAATATATATAAATCCAGATTTAAATTTATAAAAAAATAACTTAAGTTAACAATATAAAGAACAATAATTTATTTAATTAACAACAAAAAATATTAATTGCCCAAGGAATTAAAATAGCGTTTATTATGGATACAACAAATCTAAATTCTTTATTAAATTCAGTTAATCATTATTACGCCCAAAATAATGCAGAAATAGATATTAAATACATAGAGCAACTATTAAAAGAGACAGAAGATTTCCCGATTATATCTTTTGATATTTTCGACACTGTATTAACCCGCTTGTTTGAATGTCCTATTGATCTGTTTGCCTGTGTTGAAGGAATACTAATTGAAAAAAATATTTCTTTGCCTGATTTCGCAAAAAATCGTCTTATAGCAGAAGAAACCAGCAGAAAATATTATGCAGCCAAAGAGTTTCAGGAAGAAGTAACATTAGATAATATCTATTCCCAAATGTTATCATTTTATTCAGGTAAAGAGAAAGAACTAAACTTAGCTAAAAATATAGAGCTGAATACAGAAAAATCCAGCATAATACCGGTAATAGACAATCTTTCCCTCATTAACAAACTGCAGGAACAAAATAAAATAATTTATTTTGTATCTGATACATATTTCTCAAAACAATTTATTGAAGAATTACTCCTGCAAGCCGGAATATCTGATTATGGAAAATTATTTGTTTCCTCTGAAATAATGAAGACAAAACACAGTGGCAGAATCTGGGAAGAAGTACTAAAACATAGTGGAAATAAAAAAATTTTCCATATTGGTGATAATCTCCATGCTGATGTAATTCAGCCACAACAATATAACATCAAAACTTTCTCCTATACACGCTTCATTAGTGAAAGAAGATTAGGAGCACAATTATCACCAGATTTAGTTCCTTTTTCTCTGCTTCAAAAAATGAATAAATTATCTCAAAAAGTAATAGTAAAAGAAAAAAATAAGGAATCTGACTTCTGGTCTAATTTAGGCTGTACATTTGGTTCCGTACTATTGAAAAGTTTTATTTCATGGCTAGACCAGCAGATAACAAAATATCAAATAGATCACATATATTTTTGTGCTCGGGATGCTCAAATTATTCATAAAGTATGGAATATTCTTGATATGGATAAAAATCATCAAACCACTTCAAGTTATTTATACTTATCGCGACAAGCTCTACGCTACCCTATATTTTATATGGATATTCTGAATACTGG
This sequence comes from Snodgrassella sp. W8124, assembly GCF_016100875.1. Taxonomy (NCBI): domain Bacteria; kingdom Pseudomonadati; phylum Pseudomonadota; class Betaproteobacteria; order Neisseriales; family Neisseriaceae; genus Snodgrassella; species Snodgrassella sp. W8124. The sequence goes on along the minus strand of NZ_JACFRP010000002.1, from coordinate 171,207 downwards.
AAAATTATCAAACTCTTCATTAGATTTAATCATTAATGAATCTATAAGAGAAGGTGAATCTTACAAAATATTTTTTGATAGAATTGGTATTCAGAATAATATATTATCAAAAACCAAATTTAAATCCAAATTTGGAAATTCAAATCAGAATTTTGACTTTGAAAAAATTGCTGAAATCAAAAATTTCATTCAGTACGAATTAACACCGTATTTATTCTCAATTTACAAAAACCATTATACGGATGCAATGGCCTATTATGAGCAGGAAGGATTATTTCATCCAGAAAAACGTATTGCTATTATTGATTTAGGCTGGAATGGCACATTACAAACTGCATTAACTTATTTCCGGGAACATAAAGGTATTAAACAAAAATTATACGGATTTTATTATGGTTTATTTAATCACAGTGCACCAGGTCGATTATACAAAAATGGTATAATGAAATCTGCTTTTTTTAATATGTTTCAGCGGCCAAGTGAAGAATTACTTTTAGAAAATTCTGTAAATATTCTTGAAAATCTTCATTCAGCCAACCACCAGACAACTTCAAAATTTACTAAAAATTCTGATTCAAATACTTATGAGCCCGTATTAAAACAAGATTCAGAAAATATCTACGTCAATCAGTTTAATAAAACAATTAATGTATTTCAACAAAGTACGATTCAAACCATCACAAATTGGATTCGTAACAATAATCTTTTTGGAATTGGTACTGAATGGATTACTACTTCTGTTGCAACAGCAGCTATTTTACAAGTGTGTATTACACCGAACCAAAATGAACAAAAATATTTAGGCGAAATCAGTCACTGCGCATTGAATGACCATAAAACATCATACTATCTCATACCACAGGAAATTCCTGCAGAGAAAAAAGATGTTACACGACTACTTACTTTAGGCGGTTGGCCATGTGGGGTTATAGGACATTGGAAAGCTAATAAGAACAAGATAAAACCTGAAATTTATAGAATAGCAACTAAATTTTTTGATAAATATCCTGAATTAATTAAAAATTATTTGATGAATTAATATGACTATTAACGAAAACCTATACCCAATTAAAAGTTGGTCTGATATACAACTAAACAATATAAAACATGATAATTCAGTAGCAATTATCATGCGGACCAAAAATCGCCCTGTATTATTAGCTCGGGCATTGGAAAGCGTTATTCAACAAAGCTATACAAACTGGCATTTATATCTGGTTAATGACGGAGGTGATACCAGCCCCGTTAATCAATTAATTGATCTGAATTTTATAGATTTAAACCATAAAATTACCGTAATACATAATAATTATTCCTTAGGGATGGAAGCAGCATCTAACTGCGGTCTAAATATTGCTAATGAAGAATATTTAGTCGTACACGATGACGATGACGCCTGGCACCCTGATTTTTTAAAAGAAACTGTTGCCTATCTCAATACTGAACAACAAGCTGTTGCTGTATTAACAAATTGTATTATCATTAATGAGGAAATTCAGGAAGATAAATCCATTCAACTTGGTACAATGCGATGGCCTAACTGGCATGATCAGGTTGATATTACAACTTTAATAAAAAATAATGTATCTCCTCCGATATGCTTACTTATTAGAATGAGCGTTGCTAAACAAATTGGTGAATTCAACAAAAATTTACCAGTTTTGGGAGATTGGGATTACATATTACGATTGTTCAGAGCTGGTGAAATAAAAACATTAAATAAGATTTTAGCCTATTATTATCATAGACCAAATCACAGTAATAATTATGGTAATTCGGTTATTGCAGCAATAGATAAACACCAAAAATATCATGTTGAATTTAGAAATTCTTTAGTTCGTCAATCTATTTTAGAAAATCAGGGGAATTATGGTATTTTACATATACTGTTAAATGATAATATGGAAAAATATAACTTATTATCACAAAAAATCAATAAATTAGATCATAAAATCGGCGATATCCAAGGAAATGTTTATTATTTAAGAAGAAAATCATTTCCCTTAAAGCGACTGGCAGCAAAACTACAGCGGTGCATAAGAAAATGGAGACATAAAATTTAAAATTAATCTCGTACTACATATATATTTTCTAGATGGTTCAATTTTAATTTATTGAAAAGGCAAGCGTATTTTATCATATGAGGATAAATTTAGAATATTCTTTATCCAATTACCAAAACTATATTTTTTTACAATTTCATCATCTATCGGTCTAAAGGGTTTAGATAAAAACTCTTTAATTTTTTGTGAAAGATCATCTTTATGCCAGATAAGGATATTATCAGGATGATAAAAATCATAGTTAGATACATTAACATTATTAGTAATTAATTTTTTCTGGTAATACAAAGCTTCAAAAAAACGAAAAGATAAACCATTATGAAGTGGATTAACGAAATCGACAATAATATCTATTTCGTTTAACATTTCTATGTTTTTAGAAAAATCAACTTCATTTTCGGCACCAAAAATAAAATAATCAGAGCGAGTGTATTGATTAATCTTATTCTGATTGCTCGTAGGGATAATAAACTTGAGCTGGATACCGTTCTTAATTAGCTCAGCTGCACAATACTCAATGTCAGCAACACGTTCGGAAACATGTGTTCCTACATAATATGCTATTGTTCCATTGTGCTTCACCGGTTGCGGTTTGTTCATATCAAAATAAAAATTGGTTATTCCCTCCAATTTATAGTTTTGATAATTATTATCAACTAAATCATGACTATCAAATACATAAAATCTATCAAATAAATTTATTGTATCTTTTGTACAAGGCATGCGTCTCAGTCCATCCCATTGATAAGCAATAAATTCGTTTTTGGTATGTGCTTTCATCAGGTTTAATAAGCTTACCGGATACAAATCAGGACGTATAATAATAGCATATTCATAATTCCTTTTACTTAGCGTTCGCTCAGCATTTGATAAAAGTAATTTTTCTTTTAATTTTGTTTTATATGAATAATTTCTAAAAAAAAGCTTTTGCACCTGATTATACAAATAATCTTTAAAACTCTGATAATGAAAATGCTTGATATATTCTGGATAGTTATCTATGTACAAAACATCAAACCCGTAAAATTCCAGATTTTTTTTGATTTGTAAGTAAATATTACGGCTTTTAGGCATACCCAGAATAATTGTTTTTGTCATAAAATATACCTTGTCTCCCATATAAAATTTACGGAACCATTATACAATATAAATTTAAACAATATCAGACCAACTATATTGCTCGTTAAACAAAGATGACTCAAATTAATTAAATAAATTTTTTTCATCTTACTTTAAATTTTTTATATTCTGATATAATTTATATTATAAAATATTACATTTTTACCAATTTTGAATGTAATTTTATGAATATCCTTATCACTGGGGGAGCAGGATTTATTGGGTCAGCAGTTATCAGATATCTGATCAATGAAACTGACCATAAAATTTTGAATGTTGACAAATTAACCTATGCCGGTAACTTAGAATCATTAGCCACTATTGCAAATAATTCACGTTATCATTTTTGTCAGGCCGATATTAGTGATCTAGTACATATAACACAATTATTTAAGCAATTTCAGCCAGATATAGTAATGCATCTGGCAGCAGAATCACATGTTGATCGTTCAATATCCAGCTCAGCAGAATTTATTCAGACTAATATTGTAGGCACATTTCAACTTTTGGAAATAAGTCGTCATTACTGGGAAAATTTGCCTGAAGAAAAACAACATCTATTTCGCTTCCATCACATATCAACTGATGAAGTATATGGTGATCTTAGTGATTTAAGTTCAGAATTATTTACAGAATCTACTCCATACGCTCCAAGTTCACCATATTCAGCCAGTAAGGCAAGTTCAGACCATCTGGTTCGTGCCTGGCATCGTACTTATGGACTGCCTGTTATTATTACAAATTGCTCGAATAATTATGGACCTTACCATTTCCCGGAGAAATTAATTCCATTAACTATTCTTAATGCTTTACAAGGAAAAAAACTGCCTGTATACGGAAATGGTGAACAAATCCGGGACTGGCTGTATGTTGAAGATCACGCCAGAGCTTTATATCAGGTTGTCACAAAGGCCGAAGCAGGCAGTACCTATAATATTGGAGGGCATAATGAACAGAAAAATATTGATGTCGTAAAAAATATATGTACTCTTCTAGATGAACTGGCACCCAATAAAACACTTGGGATAAAATCCTACAAAGATTTAATCACATTTGTTCCGGATCGTCCCGGACATGATGTACGTTATGCTATTGATGCGAGTAAGATTAAACAAGAACTTGGCTGGGAACCAGAAGAAAATTTTCAATCAGGTTTACGCAAAACCGTATTATGGTATCTAAACAATCAGGATTGGGTAAATCATATTCTGACCGGAGAATATCAGAAATGGATACAACAACAATACCACCCGCAATAAGACATAATAAACCAAATATTTATTTAAAATTAAATTCTAATTGAATTAATAATCAAGGAACAAAAAATGGTTAAACGAAAGGGTATTATACTGGCTGGCGGATCCGGAACCAGACTTTATCCTATTACTTTAGGCGTATCAAAACAGTTATTACCCATTTATGATAAACCGATGATTTACTATCCCCTTTCTGTACTTATGCTGGCCGGGATACGAGAAATCATGATTATTTCAACTCCTGCAGATTTACCTAATTTTAAAAAAATGTTAGGTGACGGCAGAGATTTAGGAATTGATTTATCTTATAAAGTACAACCATCTCCTGACGGATTGGCACAAGCTTTCATTCTCGGAGCAGAATTTATTGGCAAAGATAATGTCACACTTATTCTGGGTGATAACATTTTTTACGGGCAAAGTTTCGGTGCACAATTACAAAAGGCAGCACAACAAGAAAAAGGTGCTACTGTATTTGGTTATTATGTCAATGATCCTGAGCGATTTGGTGTAGTCGAATTTGACACCCATGGAAAAGCACTTTCCATAGAGGAAAAACCGAATGAAGCAAAATCAAATTATGCAATTACAGGATTGTATTTTTATGATAATGACGTTATTGAGATAGCCAAGAATATTCGTCCTTCACCCAGAGGTGAACTCGAAATAACCGATATTAACAATGCTTATTTAAATAAGAAATTATTAAATGTTGAAATACTCGGGCGTGGCTTTGCATGGCTGGATACTGGTACACATGATTCACTGATTGAAGCCAGCTGTTTTGTTCAGACAATTGAAAAAAGACAGGGTTTAAAAATAGCATGTCTTGAAGAAATTGCTTTTAATAATAGATGGATAGATTTAGATCAACTGTTTAAACGCGGCAAACTTTTTCAAAAGACAGATTATGGTAAATATCTATTAAAACTATATAGTGAATTTTCGAGGAAAGCCTGAATATGAATGTGATTGAGACAAAGATTAAAGATCTGCTGATTTTAGAACCCAGAGTTTTTGCAGACAATCGTGGCTGGTTTATGGAAAGTTTTAACCAAACAACCTTTAATTCCATTTTATCGTCATATAATCAATCAATTGTAAACTTTGTACAAGATAATCACTCAATTTCACATAGAGGCGTAATCCGTGGATTGCATTATCAGATAAATCCACATGCTCAAGGAAAACTTGTACGAGTAGTCAGTGGAAAAGCATGGGATGTCGCTGTGGATATACGGACATCATCTCCAACTTTTGGTCAATGGGTGGGAGTTGAGCTATCTGAAAGCAATCTTCGGCAATTCTGGATACCCGCTGGATTTGCACATGGTTTCATTGCCTTAGAAGATAATACTCAATTCTTATATAAAACCACCAATTATTATTCTAAAGAATGCGAACGCAACCTGTTATGGAATGATACAGATCTAGCTATTAATTGGCCGATAGAAAACGATATGTCAATAAATCAAACAGATAAAGACAATAATGCTCCAAATTTTAAGAAACTGATAGATAACAAAATCGATTTATTTTAAGCAAATAAAAGGATTAAATCATTAATCCTTTTATTTTTCTTAATTCAATACTAATCGTATCAACTAACCAAACCTCTGCCACAGTAATCGTCATCCAGAATTAAATTTTCTAAAACTTTATTTTTTTTAATTCTTAAAGTTAAACAAAAGTCTTTATATAAAGAGTCGGCGATAAACAAAGAAGGTTTAAAATCAAAGTAAAGATTTTTACGAAGATTGACCGCATCCTTCACAAAATCTATAGCACCTTGTTGTAAAGCATTTCGTATTGGCTGGGTTGCCAGTTCTCTATCGGACAAATTTTTAAACTCTCCTTTTAGCATATCATCATTAATGCAATATTTTATAATTTGAGTATCATCAGCACTTAATAATTTTTCTAACTCAAAACTTCGGGCAAAAATTTGAGAATCAGGATACAGATTTGCTAAATTATTTACATAACAGCCTTTTATCTTAATATCTTTTGTTCTTCCTTCTATATTCGGGATGATTGTTGCAAAGTAATAACCATGAATTGGCTGTATCGATAGTTTATTTAATGCTTGTTGAATTGTCCCAGAATACCCTACATCTACAACTGCAGAATTTTTACTTGAAAAGAGACCGGATGTTTTCAGATATGTCATTAAAGGCAGTTTTTCAGTTTGTGCCAGATTTAAAATATCTGTTTGCAGGTATTGTAATAAAGGCTTTATATGATCAATTTGTTTTTGTTTTATAATTAATTTTTTATCCTTATCCCATAAATTTTTTTGATATATTTTTTTCCAACGTTCAGCATCCAGACTTAAGCCAAATCGTTCAATCAAATAATTTTGAATACTATTTTCACAGTAGTTTTTCTCTGCAATATCAATAATATCTTCAAAAGAATTAATAGCCGGTACTGTTACACATCTACGAGAAACTTGCAGATAATGACTTTGAGGAGTATTTTTTTGCGGTGAACTCCACAAATCATAAATTTGTTTAACAAGCTTACCTTCTCTGGCTAAAAAATATAATTCATTAATATGATCTGTCTGAGCTTGCTCAATCAGCCATTGACAAAAGGCACTCACTACGGGCCCTAATACGTTATAACCTAACTGATAAGGATTTGAGCTAAATAATTTGAATTTTTCTGATGAGTTATTATACCCATATATATTGTTTAAATTTTTTCTGACTAATAAGCCTATTGTTAATTCATTATTAATATTATCTTGATTTAAATCGCTTTTTATAATTTTAAAATAGTCAGGCAGTGCACATGCCAAATCCGCGGCCCTCAAAATATGAATACATTTTATTCCAAATTCATCCGTAGGCAATTGTATATCCGAACGTTCATTGTCACCAATCATCACTACTTCGCGTCCAGTGATATCTTCTTTGTTTAACATGTACTTATATAGCTCTCCAGTATCCTTTCGAACTCCGGTTTCTGAAGATAAATATAAATTATGCCATTCCGTAATTCCATGTTGAGATAACATCCTCTCAACTATTTCTCTTGATAAAAACATATCGCTAATTAAAATAATCTTTTTCCCTATATTTTTAGCAAATTGCATTAATTCAATTACGTCATAACGGGGACTGACTGAAGCCAGTTCAACCCTTTCCTCAATTTTTTGTATTTGCTGAACCTGATTATTTGTAAGTTGTGATAAATTTTTAAATTGAACATATATTTCATTTAATGAAACATCCTTACCTTTACTACTCCTAGCCTGAGTTTCCGCAACTACCCGATATTTTTTAAAAATCATTCTGCATTCATCATCTAGATACTGGGATATTATTTTTTTTGTGTGATCAGGATTTAAAAGTGGTCTTACCAATAAGGTATCAAATATATCAAAAGCAACTATTTTTACTTTCTCTTTGTTAATTCTTGATTTATAAAATTGTATGTCTCGTGTCAGGTATTGGGTATCAATCCGGAAGGATGACCAGGAAGAATACTTTAAATCCTGAATAATTACTGAGTTATAACCGGTTAAAGGGGGTACAATGCCTAGCAATCTTTCAAGTGCATGTGCCAATGTTCCATCTGTTTGTCCTCGTTCTTCTGGAAAATCTTCCCATTTCAAATTGAGATCAAATAAAGGCATTAATGCATTCGTTTTAGCCCAGAACATTGAGCCAACCGGATAATTGAAATAACCATTTATCATTGGTAATTGCATACGAGTTAATAACTTTTGCCCCTGGCTTTTATTTGCTAACCAAGTACAGGCAAAATAAGGTAGCCGATGATAAATTTGCGGATAAATTATACCTAAATTATTATTTTCTATTAATAATGAATAAATTTTCTGTATGTTTGCCGCAGAACCAAACATCGAATTAAAAAGATACGAACGCCAACCATCTGTAACCCCTTTGTTATATATCGATTTCTTACTGTGTAAATGTACCAGATAATCATACTGCTTTAATTGCTGACCAAACTCTGCAAACATTGGCGCGAGGTCACGACCACGATTTGGAACTATTTTTATTTTAATTTCATATGCATTTTTTAATTTACTCATATATCTTTGACATCGTTGCTGAGAATCCTTATCCGGTACAGAAACAAATAAATCAAATCTAAACGGAATTTTTGATAAATGGTCTATAAATTCAGATATTAAATCTATATAAAAAATATGACAATGAATTGCAAATTTATATGATTTTAATATTGGTTTATATTTATATATATCAATATTTAACAGTAATATCCCATTTCCATAATAAATTTTTTTATTTAATACTTTTGGATGGTTTTTAAACCAGCTTGGATGAATTTTGATTGCCCAAGCTAATAAATTCGGTCGCCACCGTTCGGGGAATATGTAATAAAGTTTTTTAAAATAATTTCGTATTGCTTTCTTAATTTTTTTTTTCACTTTCGACCTTTGTATGTTTGATATAACTGAAATAGTCTGATAAGTGTATAAAATTAAATATTTCTCTCACTTTTCTATAACTATTTCAGTTTATGGGATTAACACATCCCCTAATTTTTATAATTAATTCAAACATTAACAAAAACAATACTATTAATTTCAATTTATTTTTATATAAGAAAATTTTATGTGAAAAATTTTTTATTTACAAGACAATAAATAAAAAATTTATTATATGCAACATATTTACAACCTAATACGTTGAAATAAGGGGATACATATATTTATGATTATTGGAAATAAATTTGGGTTTTATGATATCTTTTTATTATTTCAGCATATTAAATACAGATATCTGCAAAAAATAAAACCAAATACAGAATTCATTAATAAATATCGATTATTTTGATACTACTTATAAATTTTATTATTTTATATGCTTTTAACATTTTAAATATACTTAATATAAATAGAATATACGAATTCAATATTCACATAACTATTTTTCAGTAGCTCATCAATAGGTTTAGTCTAATCTTCACATTACAACACTGAATTATTCGATGTCAGTGTTAAATAAATGCTATTATTTAACACTGTTGTTTGCTATAAATTTTAATAAATCATGACCATTATGACCTGGCTAATTTTGATATTTTTATTTATCTTAATCATTTGTATATTATATCTATTTTCACGCCAAAAGTTGTTACAGGAACGCCAGGCCGGACATATTCTCTTATCTGAAGCCCAAAATGATCTAAGTCGAATCCAAGCAGAAGTAAATAATCTACACCAAATCAATCAGAATTATAATGCTGAGCTTTGTAATTGCCGCCAAGAGTTACAGATCGTACATAAACGTTTAAGTGCAGCCGAAGCTGTTAATGCTCAATTAACCGATATTCAGAGTGCTTTAGAGCGGGAACAGCAAATATGCCGGTCTGTTTCTACCCAACTGGCAGCAGCAGAACAGCAACTACAAGACTGGCAGTTACGTAGTGAGGAGTGGCATTTGCGTGAAGAAGAGTTTCTAAAGGTACAGGAAGAATTAAATCATGTGCGTGTGGAAAATAGTCGTCTGGCTACACAATTAAAGCATGAACGTGAAACTTATGATGAAAAGCTAACTTTGCTTAATGAAGCCCGTGTTAGTCTGACTGATCAGTTTAAAGCACTGGCCAATGATATACTTGAAGAAAAAAGTAAACGTTTCAGTGAACAGAATCAAACCAGTCTTAATCAGTTATTAACTCCCTTACATGAACGTATGCAGGGATTTAGTCAACTTGTACAAAATACTTATGAAAAAGAAGCTAAAGAGCGCACTACTCTTGAAACTGAACTGAAACATTTACAGCAGTTAAATGCGCAGCTGCACAATGATGCTAAAGCACTTACGGATGCATTAACTGGTACCCAGAATAAAAATCAGGGTAACTGGGGCGAAATGATTCTGGAAAAAGTGCTGGAAAATTCAGGCTTACATAAAGGGCGTGAATATGTTTTACAGGCATCCTCTACTGTTATTGATGAGGATGGCCGGCAGCGCCGGCTGCAACCGGATGTACTGGTGAATTTACCGGACAATAAACAGATCGTTATTGATGCAAAAACTTCGTTAACTGCTTATGTACGCTATACTCAGGCAACAGACCCCGCTTCTGCCACCAAAGCACTGGCAGCTCATATTCAGTCAGTACGCCAGCATATTAAGGATCTTTCAGCTAAGAACTATGATGAAATTGACGGGTTAAATACACTGGATTTTGTGTTCATGTTTATTCCGGTTGAACCGGCATATTTACTTGCCTTGCAACAGGATAATCAACTTTTTGATGATTGTTTTCAGAAACGGATTATGCTGGTCGGCCCCAGCACCTTACTGGCCACATTACGTACAATTGCCCATATCTGGCGTAATGAACAGCAAAACCAGAATGCTTTGGCTATAGCCAAAGAAGGTGGCAAACTATATGACAAATTTGTTGGTTTTGTGAATACGCTAGAAGGTGTAGGTAAAAATCTGGATCAGGCTCAGGGACAATTTCAGAAAGCAATGGGGCAATTAGTAAACGGACGTGGTAATCTGGTTAGTAAAGCCAATAAATTACGTCAATTAGGTGTACAAAGCAGTAAATGTTTACCAGAACATTATCAAACCCCAGAAGAAGACGAGGAGGAATTAACTCTGTCTATTCCTGATTCACTTTGAAAATAGTTCACCATTTATTTTTGATGTTGATGATTTAAATATGATTTTGTTTAAATGTATATCAGTAACTTAAATTATAAACTAACGTACAAGAGCTGTTGACAGACAGTATTTTTAACCATCTTGCCAATTACATAAATAATTAATATTTATGCAGTCTTTCAGGCATATATCATTTGATGCTGGGTTGTATCCGAATGACTCAAACTGATTCTCAATCATCTGTTTCATTATTACGCAGAATTTTTAGCCGACATATGCTGATATGTATATTTACAGGTTTCAGCTCTGGTTTGCCCTATTATTTTCTGATTAATCTGATTCCGGCATGGTTACATAGTGAACATATAGATTTGGCAACTATTGCTTCATTTTCCATTTTCGGTCTGCCTTTTACCTGGAAATTTTTATGGTCACCATTGATGGATTTAGTTAAATTACCATGGCTGGGTAGACGGCGTGGCTGGATGTTTATCACACAAATTGCATTATTGCTGACTTTACTCGGCTACATCGGGCTTAATCCTAATCAGAATATGACAACTATAAAAATTCTGTCTGTGTTCGTAGCCTTTTTTGCGGCCAGTCAGGATATTGTTTTGGATGCTTTCCGGCGTGAAATATTGCAGGATAATGAGTTAGGATTAGGTAATGCGATTCATGTTTATGCCTATCGTATTGCCTCAGTTATACCGGGCTCTTTATCATTGATTCTGGCTGAGACACATCCATGGTCGACAGTATTCGCCATTACCGCACTATTTATGCTTCCTGGTCTATTTATGACCTTCTTTCTGACACAAGAACCCAAACTTCCTGTAATTACTCACAAATCTTTTAATCAGACAGTTATTGCTCCTTTTAATGAATTTTTTAATCGTAAAGGTATTAAAAATGCTTTGCTGATACTGTGTTTTATTTTTTTGTATAAACTGGGTGACAATATGGCTACTGCGCTGGCTACACCTTTTTATTTAGATATGGGCTTCAGTAAAATAGATATCGGTCTGATTGCTAAAAATGCCGGCTTGTGGCCAACAATTATTGCTGGTATTCTGGGCGGGATTTGGATGATTAAATTAGGTATTAATCGTGCTTTATGGCTATTCGGACTGGTACAGGTTTTTTCTATATTGGGATTTGTCTGGCTGGCAAGTCAGGGACCTTTTGCCGTAATCAGTTTAAAGCAGCAGTTAATGCTGGCAACCGTTATTGGCGTTGAAGCAATTGGTGTGGGTTTGGGTACGGCTGCTTTTGTGGCTTATATGGCACGTGAAACCAACCCTGCCTTTACTGCCACACAACTGGCATTGTTCACCAGTCTGGCGGCAGTACCAAGAACTTTATTTAATGCAACAACCGGTTATCTGATTAACTGGCTGGGCTATGTCAATTTTTTCTGGTTATGCTTTTTTCTGGCATTCCCCGGTATGCTGCTATTAATAAAAGTTGCGCCATGGAATAAAAACGTAACAGATACTTAGTACTGTTTGTGCATATAATTAAACTAAAAAGAGATTATCAGAACTCAGTTTGTGCCTGATTCAAAAGCCAATCGGCAAACAAAATGATCTGGTTCAATTCAGAATACATAATTCTGCATATTTGCATTAAAGCTTCAATAATCAGGTTTTGCAGGATAAATTTGAACTTTTTGTCAGTTAAATGTAAGCCTAATTAGCGTAAATACGGATTATGCAGTTTCTCATGACCGATAGTGGTCATAGGACCATGCCCCGGCAAAATACGAGTACTATCAGGCAAAGTTAGTAGTTTACTTTGAATCCCATGAATTAAATCAGCATGATTTCCGCCCGGGAAATCAGTACGGCCGATAGATTCACGGAATAAAACATCACCGGCGATCAATAAGTTATTTTCCTGATTGTAAAACACAACATGACCGGGCGTATGACCGGGTATGTGATAAACAATAAATTTATGTTCACCAACGGATAATTCATCGCCATCTTCCAACCAGCGTGTGGGAGTAAGTGGTTTACTAACCGGAAAACCATAATTAGCGGTAATTTCAGGTAATGCCTGCAACCAATAATCATCAGACTGATGCGGCCCCAGCACGGGAACACTTTGCTGCTCAGTTAAATCGGCTACACCACTGGCATGATCAAGATGTCCGTGTGTTAACCAGATAGCCTGCAGTTTAAGCTGGTGCTGGCTGACTGCTGATAATAAACGTTCAGACTCTCCGCCAACATCAGTTAGTACTGCTTCCCTGCTGACATCATCCCAAAGCAATGCTGCATTTTGTTGAAATGGTGTTACTGGTATCACTTGAATTTGTAAAGCCATTATTTTCTCTTATTTTGCTACAAATTTATAAGAATAGTGCTTTGCTTAAAAAATATATACTCATGAACAATAATAAACAGGCAAAACATTGTTTCAGCATTGTCGGTGAAAGCCGATGAGCTACTTTAGCACCCTGTTTGGCAGTGATAAAGCTCATAATACTTATACCAATAAATGCGTAAATATGAACATAACCAATGGTATGAGCTATATCAATGTGTTCATGCGCTCCAAAGAATATAAAGCCTAATGCCCCAGCAATCGCAATCGGCAAACCACATGCAGCGGAGGATCCTACTGCCTGTTGCATTGCTATTCCGCTTCGATTCAGATAAGGCACTGTTAAACTTCCGCCTCCGATACCAAATAAAGCAGATGCCAGGCCAATAACAACACCTGCAAACCAGTGCCAGCGTGGATTAATTAACGGCCTGTTCTGTCTGCTGGATTTTACCCGGGCACTGCGAAACATATTGCTGCCAACGAACAAAGTAAAAATACCGATAACCAGTTGCAGTTTCTGACCGGATAAAGCATCGGCAATAGCCGCACCTGCGAATGAGCCAAATACAAGTCCAGGAGTTAACCGTCCTACCACCGGCCAGAGCACTGCATGATTTTTATTATGAGCCAGCATGGAACTGACTGATGTAACCATAATAGTGGCCAGGGATGTGCCAAGCGCAAGATGCATGGTGACAGCTTCACCATAGCCCGCATGCATAAAGACTATATAGAGTATAGGAACAACAATTAAACCGCCGCCTACTCCGAACAGACCGGCAGCAAAGCCGGCTACCGCACCGATTATTAAATAAGCAAGCAGTTCCATAGATTATTTTTTTGCTGCACTAATACTGTATATTAATGGCGAAAGTGACGTACTCCGGTTACGACCATTGCTATACCATGCTCATTGGCAGCATTAATCACCTCTTCATCCCGTACAGAACCGCCAGGCTGAATAATGGCTTTAATACCCTGCGCAGCAATTACATCTACGCCATCTCTGAAAGGAAAAAATGCATCTGAGGCAGCACAGGCACCTGCCAGCTCAAAACCTGCATCCTGTGCCTTACGGGCAGCGATTCTGGTTGAATCGACCCTGCTCATCTGACCTGCCCCGATACCGTAGGTTTGACCGCCTTTACCAAAAACAATTGCATTCGATTTTACGTATTTCGCTACTTTCCATACAAACAGTAAATCATGCATTTCCTGTTCAGTCGGTGAACGTAATGTGACTACCTGCAATTGTGCTTTTTCGATCTGATGATTATCCGGTGTCTGTACCAGCAGACCACCGCCAACACGCTTTAATTCAAACTGATTGGCTCCGGCTGACAAGGGAATTTCAAGCACACGTACATTTTTTTTAGCAGCAATAATGGTTTTTGCCTCTGCAGTAAATCCGGGTGCCATTAATACCTCAAGAAACTGACCGGTAACTGCTTCTACTGTTGCTGCATCTACCTCACGGTTAAACGCGATAATACCGCCAAATGCACTGGTTGTATCGGTAGCAAATGCCAGACGGTAAGCAGTTAACGTATCCGCTGCAACTGCTACTCCGCAAGGGTTAGCATGCTTAACGATAACACAGGCTGGCTGAGTAAAAGATTTAACAGCTTCCCATGCTGCATCGGCATCAGCAATATTGTTATACGATAATTCTTTGCCTTGCAATTGCTGATAATTAGCCAGACTACCGGCAGCCGGCTTCACATCACGATAAAATGCTGCCTGCTGATGAGGATTTTCTCCATAGCGTAAATCCTGCACTTTCAACCAGTTCTGATTATATTGCTGGGGAAAAGTGTGTAATTGCGGCTTTCCAGACAGATTCTTATCGTCAATACAAGTCAGGTAATTAGTGATCATGCCGTCATATTGAGCTGTATGGGCAAAAGCTTTTCGTGCCAGATTAAAACGCGTTTGCATAGATAAACTGCCAAGCTGCTGTATTTCGGCAATAACGGCTTCATAATCATGATAATCTGTAACAATGGCTACATCCCGCCAGTTTTTGGCTGCAGAACGCACCATTGTCGGACCACCAATATCAATGTTTTCAATAGCATCTTCCAGTGTGCAGTCAGGTTTAGCTACTGTTGCCGCAAATGGATACAAATTTACACAAACCAGATCAATGGTTCCAATATCATGCTCTGCCATTTGTGCTACATGCTCAGGACAGTCACGTCGTCCCAGAATACCGCCATGAATTTTCGGATGTAATGTTTTAACCCGTCCGTCCAGCATTTCCGGAAAACCCGTATAGTCTGCCACTTCAGTGACAGCAATACCGGCATCAGCCAGTAAACTGGCTGTGCCGCCGGTTGACAGTAATTCAACCCCCAGTTGTGCCAGCTGATGCGCAAATTCAATTACACCTGTTTTGTCTGATACACTCAGCAGTGCCCGTTTGATTACAGCCATGATTTCTCCCTTAATATGCGAATATTACTGATTTAATCCAGCAGATGATGCTGGATTAATTTTTTACGTAAAGTATTGCGGTTCAAACCAAGAATTTGTGCTGCACGTGTCTGATTGTTATCACATACGTCCATTACACAACGTAATAGCGGTAGTTCCATCTGCTGTAATACCATATCATATACTGCACAAGGTGTTTCACCATCAAGATCAGCAAAATATTGACGTACATTTGCCTCTATACATTGAGCGATACTAACTTTAGGCATTTCACTCATTTACATTTTCCTTATATAACTCAGGGCAAACTGCTTATTGCTCACGGTAATCACATGGCCACTCTGTTAATTGTGCTACTTGCCTGTCCAGAAAATCATTAACCAGCCGCAACTGTATTTGCGCATCATCTGTCGTGCTCACCTGTCTGCGAAAAATTTCACCTTCTGGCAGACCGGACACATACCAGCCAATATGTTTACGGGCAATGCGCACCCCCGTAAATATCCCGTAAAAATCATGTATAGCAGAAACATGATTAACTATAATCTGTGCATGCTCCGCTACGGTCAGTGCCTGCGGTAAACAACCATGCTTATAGTAATATACCAAATCACGGAACAACCATGGCTGTCCCTGTGCAGCGCGCCCGATCATCACACCATCGGCGCCGGTTTGTTGTTTTATATCAATCGCTTTTTGCGGGCTGGTAATATCACCGTTAACCCATAATGGTAGGTTTATCTGCTGTCGTACTTGTGTAATCAGATCATAACTTGCCGTTCCCCGGTACATTTGCGTTCGTGTTCGGCCGTGGATAGCAAGAGCTGTAATCCCTGCCTGTTCAGCTATTTGCGCAATGGTTAAAATATTACAATGATCGTCATCCCATCCCAGACGGGTTTTCAGCGTTACCGGAACATCAACTGCGCCGACAACGGTTTGCAAAATAGCCTTAACCAGCGATTCATTTTGTAATAGAGCACTGCCAGCCAATACATTACATACTTTTTTTGCCGGGCAGCCCATATTAATATCAATTACTTCAGCACCACGGGCTACATTATAGCAGGCAGCCTCGGCCAGCTGCTGCGGATCACTACCCGCAATCTGTACTACCCTGACCCCGCTTTCACCGTCGTAGTCTGCCCGCTGCAAAGTCTTACGAGTTTTCTGTAAATAAGGATCACTGGTAATCATTTCACTTACAGCCCAGCCTGCACCAAATTCACGGCATAACTGACGGAAAGGTTTATCAGTTATACCTGCCATCGGAGCTAAGGCAAACGGAGTAGCAAGCTGATAACAACCAATTTGCATAATTGCTAAATCAAACGGAGAAAGAAGAATAAATATCTAAATATTGTACATTTTTTAGGCACTCACTCCAAATATAAATAATATTATTAATCTAGTACATTGATTAATTTAAAAAAATTATTTCTTAAATATAAAATAGTTTTAGCCAGATAATACTATAGCTCAGTTTGTATTCCGCGACTTGCTTTCAGATGTTCGAAATAGATAGTTGCTGCATCGGTTAAATACCGATTAATCAATTATGTGTAAAATACTAACCAACAGGCCAGAATATAATAAATTTTATGCTATCTATTTATATTTATCTCTGCTGTAATAAAGCGACTATGTCAAAATGTCAGCACTTGGATAAGAAGATATAAAACAGCCTGTCGACTTGTTGGTCAAATAACCACAAGCAAATTACAGGTGATATTTAAAGTGATTTTAAAGCTTGCTGGCAATATTTATTTTATTTTGTGTGAAGTTAAATGATCTTAGGTACAGTTAACTGGCAGGAAGATATTGAAAGCTACAAATACAGTCCATCATACTAAAAGAGCAGCTTAATAAAGTTTTATTAAGATAAAAAACTCTATTAAGCTGCCGGATACTATTCAGATAACAATTATTCTATCCATTGAAGAATTTGTTGCTGAATTTTTTCTGCACTTAATCCCATTTGCGCTAACAATCGTGCTGTATCACCATGTTCAGTAACAATATCAGGAATTCCGAGTGTCAAAACGGGTTTAGTCAGATTATGCTGTGTTAGAGCTTCAAGCACAGCACTTCCTGCACCACCAATTTTACTGTTTTCTTCAAGCGTAACTATATAATCATGTTCTGCTGCAAGCTGTACTAATAACTCTTTATCCAGTGGTTTGACAAAACGCATATCTGCTACTGTAGCATCAATAGCATTAGCTACAGTCAGTGCCGGTTGTACCATGCTACCAAACGCTACCAAAGCAATTTTACTTCCTTTACGGCGTACTAATCCCTTACCAATTGCTACTGTGGACAAATCTGATCCCGCTTCGATACCGGTACCCATACCACGCGGATAACGCACAGCCGCCGGCTGATTAAGCTGATAGCAGCTTGATAATAGTAAACGGCATTCGCGTTCATCACTAGGAACAGCAATTACCAGATTGGGTACACAGCGCAAATAGCTTAAATCATAGACACCCGCATGTGTCGGACCATCTGCACCGACAACTCCGCCGCGATCAATAGCAAACAAAACCGGCAAATTCTGTAATGCCACATCATGAATCAGCTGATCGTAAGCACGTTGCAGAAAAGTTGAATAAATTGCTACAACCGGCTTCATCTGCTCACAGGCAAGTCCGGCAGCAAAAGTAACTGCATGCTGTTCTGCAATACCAACATCAAAATAACGTTCAGGGTAACGCTTCTCAAACTCTACCAAACCACTGCCTTCACGCATTGCCGGAGTAATGGCCAGTAATTTATTGTCTGCCGCGGCCTGATCAATTATCCACTGACTAAAAATCTGTGTATAAGTGGGTTTAGCAGCTTCGGCAGATGAATGCAAACCCTGCTGAGGATCAAATGCACTGACAGCATGGAATGCAACCGGATCATTTTCTGCCAGTTTATAGCCATGCCCTTTTTTAGTAATAATATGCAACAATTGCGGTCCTTTACGGCTGCGCATTTCCTGCAATACATCTACCAGCTGAATCACATCATGCCCGTCAACCGGACCGGAATAGGTAAATCCAAAATTATCAAATAATGATAAAGTTTCGGAGCTGGTGCTTTCTTCAATCAGCCCCTTAATTTTATTTTCTACCCGCTGAGCCACATCCAGAGCGCCCGGAACCAGACTCAGCACTTTTTCTGATTTGTGCTTGATAGATTTCACTAAGTCTTTTACATCATGCAAAGGATTTTTCGCTAAATATTTGGGTAAAGCTCCCACATTGGGTGAAATAGACATTTCGTTATCGTTGAGAATAACCAGCAAATCAATGTCCATATCCCCGGCATTATTCAACGCTTCAAATGCCTGTCCCGCCGTCATTGCCCCGTCACCAATAATAGCCACACTACGATTGGTTTTATGCTGTAATTTATCAGCAACAGCCATACCCAGAGCAGCACCAATCGAAGTAGAGGAATGACCAACGCCAAACACATCGTATTCAGACTCGCTGCGTTTAGGAAAACCGGCCAGACCACCGCATTGCCGCATTGTATTCATGCGTTGCTTACGTCCGGTCAGAATTTTATGCGGATAACTCTGATGCCCTACATCCCAAATCAGATGGTCATATGGCGTCTGATATACAAAATGCAAAGCAACAGTTAACTCAACAGCCCCCAGATTACTGGCAAAGTGTCCACCTGTTTTACTTACTGATTCCAGTAAATAGGCGCGTAATTCATCGGCCAGCTCAGGTAACTGTGTTTTTTGTAAACGACGAACATCCTGCGGTAAATCAATGGTATCAAGCAGTGGTGTAGGATTCATGATCAGACTTTGCTTATTATTAATTTATTAATCCGGATGACAGATCAAATACCTGCCAAATAAATGCAGAGTAATTATATACCAGCATACCCCCTGCACGGGGGTATTTCATTGTATGACGATAAATTATTTTTATCCGGATTCATCCAAATAATTTCAGTCAATCAAAACAATTCAATCTTAAATTACCAATCAACACTATTGAATTACTCACGATGATAAGGATGATTATGCAGAATCGACTGTGCACGATAAAGCTGCTCTGTCAGCAATACCCGCACCATACCATGAGGTAAAGTAAGACTGGAGAGCCGCAATAACAAATTCGCCCGCTGTTTTAAACTATCGGTCATACCATCGGCACCACCAATAACAAAACACAGATTATCACCCTGATGCTGCCATTTTTTTAACCAGTCAGCGAGTTCCATCGAAGTAGGGGCTTTTCCGCGCTCATCCAGAACTATCAGGTAACTATGCGCAGGAATGGCTGCAACAATACGCGCCTCTTCTGCAGCCATTGCCTGCGCTGTACTCGTTCCGGGACCACGCTTTTCCGGCTTGATTTCTTTAAGCTGAAACTGAATTTCACGACCAAATCTTTTACTGTAATCGGTTACAGCATAATCTACCCATTGCGGCATTTTCGTTCCTACCGCCAGCACAGTAATATTCATTCAATTCCAGTAAAATTAGTATCCGGCACAAATCAATCTGCAGCCTGCCATGGCTTAGCTGCCCCTGCATGAAAGGAAGGTTTTTCACCACCCCACAAAGCTTCAATATCATAATAATCGCGTACTGCTGGCTGCATAACATGCACAACCAGATCACCAGCATCAACCAATGCCCATTCACCGCTATCAAGACCTTCAGTGCTGATAATTTCATAACCAGCCTCTTTCAAATCGACAGCCACATTATTGGCCAGAGCTTTCACCTGACGTGTACTGTCACCACTGGCAATAATCATGCGTGAAAACAGTGAAGTTTGTGCTGAAGTATCCAGCACAATAATATCTTTTCCTTTAATATCTTCAAGTGCATTAACGCTAACGGCTACCATATTTTCCCATTGAGCGATAAGATTTTCATCCATATAGTAAAATACCCTATTATGTTAAAAGCATTTCCAGCTTAGAAATACTCTATAAATATAAATTATGCCTGATAAAGACCTTCATGGTCGATGTATTCAGCCACAGTCTCTGGAACATCATCATGATGACCTGATGACCATTTTGCACGAATATCAGTTGAGCTGACTGGTAAAAATGATGTTTGTAATAAAACTGCACGTCCGCCATCACTACCATCCGGTACAGTCATATTTTTAGCCAGTGCATCTGGCAACCATTGCTGCAATGATTCCGGCAAATCGGTTAATCTCTGTTGACCGCGCTGAGCAATTGCCAGATTCACACTTTGTAGCAGAGCCTGATAACGATGCCAGTGAGGTAATTGCAACAATGAATCCATTCCCAGCAACCACCATAACTGAGTCTGCGGAAATACCTGACGAAACAGAGATACCGTATCAATAGTATATGTAGGTCCATTACGTAGTACATCGCAATCAGACACACTAAAACGTTTGTCTGTACTAATTGCCCTTTCCACCATAGCAAGACGTTGTAGTGCCGGTGTACAGATAACTGTCGGTTTATGATACGGATCACCAGCCGGAATAAAAATAACATTATCCAGCATTAACTCATCCGCAAAACCCTGTGCAATATGAATATGCCCATTATGCGGAGGATCAAAAGTACCGCCGAACAAACCGATACGTTTCATACTTTATTTCCGTTAACCACAATATTCAGCTTACCGGTAATCGGATGAATAACCAGACCATGTACCCTAATCTCACTGGGCATCAGAGGATGCTTACGTATCATATTCACCGAATGCATAATAGCATCTTCCACACAATCAAAATCAGTTAACCATTTATGGAAATCTACGCCGGCATTTTCCAGAATTTCAAGGCGCTCATCGCTGATCCCCCGGGCGCGCATTCTGTCAAGCATATCAGGCACATGTAATTCCTGCATGCCGCAATCATAATGCCCGATCACCATAATTTCAGTTACATTCATTTCAAATACAGCCACTAGTAATGAACGCATCACGGAACCCCAGGGATGGGTGACTAAAGCACCGGCGTTACGAATTACCTTAGCATCTCCATTCTTCAATCCCAGAGCACGGGGTAATAAATCCAGAATCCGTGCGTCCATACAGGAAACAATCGCCAGATTTTTTTCCGGATATTTATCTGTAAAAAATTGCTCATACTCTTCTGCATCAACAAATCTTTGATTAAAGTCCATAATTTCATCGATTAAAGACATAATTTCTCCCTCTGCATTTATTTAATCGTTACATGAATCTTATTACATTGATACATCAGCCCGAAGAACAAAAACCATAAAATATTTAGGCAGCCCAACGGCTGCCTGTTAACAAACCGAACTGTCTATGCACCTAACCAGAGCAATTTAAAAGCCCATAGTACAGCAATAATCCACACCATATAAGAAACTTCTTTAACTCTGCCACAGAACAGTTTAATTAGTGCATAACTAATAAAACCCATTGCAATACCATCTGCAATTGAATAAGCGAAAGGCATAAAAATCAGTGTAAAAAATGCTGGTGCAGCTTCAGATACATCTTTCCAGTCAATTTCCGTCATACTGCGCATCATCAGTACACCCACATATAACAAAGCAGGCGCAGTTGCATATGCCGGTACACTGGCAGCAAGCTTGGAAAACCACAAACTGGCCAGCATCAGAAGACCAACCACCACTGCTGTCAGACCTGTACGGCCGCCTGCAGCTGCTCCGGCTGCCGACTCTACATAAGCAGTAGTAGAAGAAGTACCCAGCCCGGCACCGACTACAATTGCCGTTGAATCGGCCAGCAACGCTTTTTTTACCCGTGGTAATTTGCCATCCACCAACAAACCGGCGCGTCCGGCAACACCAATCAGAACACCGGTACTGTCAAATAAATCCACAAAGAAAAACACAAAAATAACGCTAACCAGACTCATGTTAAATAAATCATGAAAATCCAGCTGTAAAAAGGTAGGAGCCAGAGAGGGTACCGGCGCAAATACTCCCTTAAATTCATTAAGACCTGCTACTGAAGCAATAGCCGTAATTACCAAAATACCGATAATAATTCCGCCACGTATGCGGAAATGCTCCAAAGTAACGATAAAACAAAAGCCCACGATCGTCAGCAACACCTGAGGAGAATGAATATCACCCAGACTGACCAGAGTGTCCGGATTAGATACCACTACTTTGGCACTTTTGAGCGCTACCAGAGCCAGAAATAAACCAATACCGCCGCCAATAGAATACTTGAGAGAATTCGGTAATG
Source organism: Snodgrassella sp. W8124 (assembly GCF_016100875.1). Taxonomy (NCBI): domain Bacteria; kingdom Pseudomonadati; phylum Pseudomonadota; class Betaproteobacteria; order Neisseriales; family Neisseriaceae; genus Snodgrassella; species Snodgrassella sp. W8124. Next base: position 148,175 of record NZ_JACFRP010000002.1, on the reverse strand, counting down.
AATTAACAATCGCTTCGCGCACCTTAAACAGGCTTAAGATAATAAAAACAATACCGGAAACAAAAACTGCACCCAGTGCTACCTGCCATGATATACCCATACCTTTTACAACAGCATAAGTAAAATAAGCATTCAGTCCCATACCGGGCGCGAGTGCGATCGGATAATTAGCTACCAATCCCATCATCATGCAGGCAAAAGCTGAAGAAATACAGGTAGCCACAAATACCGCACCAAAATCCATTCCCGCATCCTTAAGAATGGAAGGATTAACTACCAGAATATAGCTCATTGCCAAAAAAGTAGTCAGACCGGCTAACACCTCAGTGCGCACACTGCTGCCACTTTCTTTAATTTTAAAAAAACGATCCAGAAAAGAAGTACCCGCTGGGCTCATGCCAATTCCTTTTAATACCGAACAAAGGCCAGACAAAACCGGTTATCATTAATAAATTTTTACTGATAACCAGACGAAAAAACAAACAAATATAGCATTACATTCCGACAACAAGCACAGCCTTTATACTGTATTAATGTACATGTTCCGGTATCCAGATAAATGGATTAATGCAGCGTTTCCCCTTATTAGAAAGATTAATTACTTAATCGGCTAAAACCATTTTTCCGCGTAAAGAAAAAGTATGTGCCTCAGTGATTTCCAGCTCTACCATCTGATTAATCAGACGAGGATGCCCCGTAAAATTAACTACCCGGTTATTTGCTGTACGCGCCTGTAACTGATCAGGATCTTTTTTAGACACACCTTCTACAAGACAGCGCTGTACACTACCAAGCATAGATTGATTAATACGCGCTGTCTCAGCTTCAATCACTGTATTTAATGCTTCCAGACGACGTACTTTTTCAGCATGAGGAGTATCATCCGGTAAATTTGCTGCCGGTGTTCCCGGACGCGGACTATAGATAAATACAAAGCTTAAATCAAAAGCCAGGTCTTGTACTAACTTCAGAGTTTGCTCAAACTCACGCTCAGTTTCTCCCGGAAAGCCAACAATAAAGTCTGAACTTAAACATAAATCCGGCCGGATAGCCCGCAACTTACGGATAATATGTTTATACTCTAAGGCTGTATAGCCACGTTTCATTGCCATTAAAACACGGTCGGAACCAGACTGTACCGGAAGATGCAAATGTGATACCAGCTTAGGTAAATCACGATAACACTCAATGATTGCATCAGAAAATTCTCGCGGGTGGCTGGTCGTAAAGCGCATGCGTTCAATACCGGGTATCTCATGCACTATGCGCAGCAACGTTGCGAAATCACAGATTTCACCATCACCCATATCGCCGCGATAGGCGTTTACGTTTTGTCCCAGCAGATTAATTTCTTTGACACCCTGTTGTGCCAGACCAGCAATTTCAGTAAGCACATCGTCAAGTGGACGTGAAAATTCCTCTCCGCGCGTATAGGGTACAACACAAAAACTGCAATATTTGGAACAGCCTTCCATAATAGATACGAACGCTGCTCCACCTTCAACACGTGCAGGCGGTAAATGATCAAATTTTTCTATTTCCGGAAAAGAAATATCTACCTGTGACAGACCACTGGTTTCTTTATCGAGAATCATTTGTGGTAAACGATGCAAAGTCTGAGGACCGAAAACCACATCCACATAAGGTGCGCGCTGAATAATCGCCTCACCTTCTTGTGAAGCCACACAACCACCGACACCGATAATTAAATCCGGATTTTTAACTTTCAAAGGTCGGATACGACCCAAATCTGAAAATACTTTTTCCTGAGCCTTTTCCCGAACCGAGCAGGTATTAAAAAGAATAATATCTGCATCTTCAGCCCTGTCAGTTCGTTCTAAAGGTTGCCCTTCTGCCAGAACAGACAGCATTTTTTCACTGTCGTATTCATTCATCTGACAACCAAAGGTTCGTATAAATACTTTTTTCATAACACCTACAATAATTATTCAACCTGCGGATTATTAGGTCTTACTAATGCGTCCTGCTCTTCATCAGTCAGTACCCAGATTTCCTGAATCTGATTTGCTCTGTCAACCCGCACTGCTATCGTTGCATTCTTAAATTTGTATAAATTGTTATACGTAACAAAACGATTATTTGTATCATGTATACGTACTCCCCTGCTTAATTGAAATGTTTTATTACCTTTAACTAAGCCCAGACTTAACGTACGTAACCATGCCTTTTTTGCCGTCCCTAATACAACCTGCTGTCCTTCTGCTTGTTTCAATACAACTATATGAATATCATTAGGTAAAACACGACCTGCCCATACTAATGAAGAGGATAAAAAAATCAGGCTCAACAATACTAAACGTAAATATTTCATGATTTCTCCTTAAATAACAATAGTCAGCTAAGAGTCAATAATTATACGCAGAAGAGAGATAAACAGCAGCTTTTTAAGAAAAACGAATTCTGAAAAGCTAAAACAGCAAATACAAACTTATTAAATCAAACAAATATATTTAAATAGAATTACGGTAATAAACTTACACTAAACAAGTAATTTAAATTCGTTTCAAAAATCAGCTTTTTATTTGTGTATTGATTAATTCCTAAAATAACTATATTTTCAGCATCATAACAAAAAACTACACTTACTCTATGATGAAAAAAGTAGTGAATCGTACCTAATAAAATTTATAGATATATACTGAATTAATACATCTCAACTACTAAATAAATACACATTTTTAAACTATTCACAAAACCATAAAGCAAAAAATCAAAATGAAACAAGCCAGCCTAATGGCTGGCTTGTTCGTGAAGCCTGATTACTCAGCTACAGCTTCAGATTCAGGTGCTTTCTCAACCAACTCAACCAGAGCCAGCGGAGCATTATCGCCTTTACGGAAGCCATACTTCAATATGCGCAGATAGCCACCATTCCGATTAGCAAAGCGCGGGCCTAACTCATTGAACAATTTAACAACAACATCACGATCACGTGTACGATTAAAAGCTAAACGATGATTAGCCAGTGAAGGCTTTTTACCTAAAGTAATCAATGGTTCAGCTACACGACGCAACTCTTTTGCTTTCGGCAAAGTAGTTACAATTGTTTCGTGAGTCAATAAAGAATTGGCCATATTACGCAACATAGCAGCGCGATGACTACTGGTGCGATTTAATTTGCGGTTACCATTACGATGACGCATGTCATTATCCTTTAATCATCAAACTTGTGGCTTTTCCAGACTGGCCGGCGGCCAGGCTTCCAGTTTTGAACCCAACGTCAATCCTTTGGAAGCCAGGACTTCCTTGATTTCGTTCAGAGATTTTCTACCCAGATTCGGGGTTTTCAACAATTCAGTCTCTGTGCGTTGAATCAAATCGCCAATATAGTAAATATCTTCAGCTTTCAAGCAGTTTGCTGAACGAACGGTCAACTCCAGATCATCAACTGGACGAAGCAGAATCGGATCAATCGGTGGTTCTTTCTCTTCTACCACGGTAACTGGAGTACCCTGTAAATCTGCAAAAATTGACATTTGATCAATTAAAATACAGGCCGCATTGCGAACTGCTTCTTCAGGGTCAATAGCACCGTTAGTTTCAATATCCAGAACCAGACGATCTAAATCAGTACGCTGCTCAACACGAGCAGGTTCTACTTCAAAGCTGACACGACTGATAGGCGAAAAGCTTGCATCTAGTTGAATAGCGCCGATACGTTTGTGGTCGTCTTTATTACGACGGCCTGACACAGACTCATAGCCTCTGCCTTGTTCAACCTTAATTTCCATATTGATACTACCACCTTCAGACAGGTGGCAGATAACATGATCAGGGTTAACAATTTCGACATCATGAGGTAACTCAATATCAGCTGCGGTAACAACACCGGCACCTGATTTTTTCAAACTTAAAGTTACTTCTGTGCGGCCATGCACTTTAAATACTACACCTTTCAGGTTCAGCAGAATATCAACAACATCCTCCTGAACGCTGTCAAGTGTAGAATATTCATGCAATACGCCTTCAATCGTTACTTCTGTCGACGCATAACCATTCATTGATGACAGTAAGATACGACGCAAAGCATTACCCAAGGTATGGCCGAAACCACGTTCAAAAGGCTCCATAGACACTTTGGCACGGGTAGCAGACAAGGTGTCAACGTCAATTTGACGTGGCTTCAAGAATTCGGATGTGTTTTGCATTTAACTGTCCTCACTTAACCAGCTTTATTTAGAGTAAAACTCTACCACCAGCTGTTCATTAATATCGCCACTCAATTCAGTGCGATCTGGCATGTTTTTGAAAACACCTTCCAGCTTGCCTTCTTCAACAGAAACCCAGCTTGGTAAACCAATCTGACTGGCAAGACTGAATGCTTCCTGAATTCGCACCTGTTTTTTGGCTTTTTCGCGAACAGCAACCACATCACCAGCTTTCACCTGAAAAGAAGGGATGTTTACAACCTGACCGTTCACGGTAATGGCTTTGTGAGATACCAACTGACGGGCTTCGGCACGAGTAGAGCCAAACCCCATACGGTATACCACGTTGTCTAAACGAGATTCCAATAACTGAAGCAGCAATTCACCAGTCGAACCTTTACGACGGGCTGCTTCAGCAAAATAACGGCGGAACTGACGTTCTAACACACCGTAAATACGGCGGATTTTCTGTTTTTCACGTAATTGCAGACCATAGCCGGACAAACGCGGTTTTTTTGCGCCATGCTGGCCGGGAGCAGAGTCTAGTTTACATTTTGAATCCAGAGAGCGACGTGCACTCTTCAGAAACAGATCTGTGCCCTCACGACGGGCTAATTTACATTTCGGGCCGGTATAACGTGCCATACTCAAATACTCCTGTTAGATACGACGTTTTTTAGGTGGCCGACAACCATTGTGTGGCAATGGAGTAACGTCTGTAATACTGGTAATCTTGAAACCAAGAGCGTTGAGCGCACGCACAGAAGATTCGCGACCAGGACCCGGCCCTTTAATGCGAACTTCCAGATTTTTTACGCCATACTCTTGGGCAACTTTACCAGCTGCTTCTGCCGCAACCTGAGCGGCAAATGGTGTGCTCTTACGTGAACCTTTAAAACCAGCACCGCCAGAGGTAGCCCAAGATAATGCATTGCCCTGACGGTCAGTGATAGTAATGATGGTATTATTGAAAGATGCATGTACATGCACAATACCTTCACTTACGGATTTACGTACTTTCTTGCGCACACGAGCTGTGTTTGCTTTAGCCATTATTATTCCTTATCAATTATTTCTTGCCTGCGATCGCTTTACGCGGACCTTTACGCGTACGCGCATTGGTACGGGTACGCTGACCACGGCACGGTAAACCACGACGATGACGCAGACCACGATAACAGCCCATGTCCATCAGACGTTTGATGTTCATGGTTACTTCACGGCGCAGATCACCTTCTACATGGTATTTGGCAATCTGTTCACGCAAAGCATCAAGCTGAGTCTCGTCTAAATCTTTTACTTTAGTGCTCGGCACAACGCCGGCAGCTTCGCAAACTAGTTTAGCGCGAGACGAACCAATACCATAAATAGCCTGAAGGCCAATTACGATATGGGCATTGTTAGGGATATTTACCCCTGCAATACGAGCCATATTTTTTCCTTAGGGCAAAAGTCTGTCACTATAACACAAAGACTTATGGTTATCCATTAGCCTTGGCGTTGTTTATGACGAGGGTCAGTACAAATCACGCGTACGACACGATTACGACGAATGATTTTACAATTACGGCAAATTTTCTTTACCGATGGCTGAACGCGCATATTATTTCCTTTCTACTCTTAGCGGGCGCGGAAAACGATGCGGGCACGAGTCAAATCGTACGGAGTCAATTCCACAGTCACTTTATCACCGGGTGAAATACGAATGTAATGCATGCGCATTTTTCCGGAGATATGACCTAAAACGACGTGATCGTTTTCAAGTTTAACTTTAAAAGTTGCGTTGGGCAGGGTTTCAAGAATTTCACCCTGCATTTGTATGGTATCTTCTTTAGCCATAATACTTAACGACGTGATGATAATGATTTCATCGCAGAACGCTTCATCAGATGTTCATACTGACTGCTCATTACGTAAGAAGCGATTTGCGTTTTAAAATCCATGGTCACCACCACCAGAATAAGTAGTGAGGTGCCACCTAGGTAGAAAGGTACATTCATCGCAGAAGTCAGCACTTCCGGAATCAGGCACACGATAGCAATATAAATTGCGCCCCAAAAGGTCAAACGCAATACAACTTTCTCCAGATAACGACTGGTTTGCTCACCAGGCCGGATACCCGGAACGAAAGCACCACTTTTCTTCAGATTTTCTGCCATTTCCCTTGGACTGAACACCAAAGCCGTATAGAAATAACAAAAGAAGATAATAGTAGCTGCAAATAACAAAATATAAACAGGCTGACCATGCTGCAATAATGTAGCCAGTTTCTGTAACCAACTATCAGGATTTGCCGAACCAAACCAGCTTAACAAAGTAGAAGGAAACAAAATGATACTGGATGCAAATATTGGCGGAATAACCCCGGCCATATTCAGTTTGAACGGCAGATGAGAGTTTTGCGCCTGCATAATTCGATTACCTACCTGACGCTTCGCATATTGCACAGGTACTTTACGTTGTGCACTTTCAATATATACAACAGCATATATCAATGCCAGCGCACCAACAATCAGTGCAACAGCCATCAGATAACTAATTGATCCCTGACTGGTTAATGTCAGCAAACGACCAATACCGGCAGGCAGACTGGCTGCAATACCGGCGGTAATAATCAGCGAAATACCATTACCTATACCACGTTCAGTAATTTGTTCACCCAGCCACATCAGAAACATGGTTCCGGTAACCAGACAAACCATAGTCGAGAAATAAAACTCAATCTGACCGGAAACTACTACATTTTGCTGGTAAACAAATGCAGCAGCACCAAAGCTTTGCAAAGTGGCCAGCAAAACAGTACCGTAACGGGTATATTTGGTCAAAATACGGCGCCCCGCCTCACCTTCTTTTTTTAGAGCCTTCAATGAAGGAATAATTTCAGAAGCAAGCTGAATAATAATTGAGGCTGAAATATAGGGCATCACACCTATTGCAAAAATACTGAACCTTTGCAGAGAACCGCCGGAAAACATATTAAGCATACTTAGTATGCCTCCGCCGGCACTTTCATACAATTTGGCCAAAGCAGCACCATCCACACCGGGCACTGGAATATGTGAACCGATGCGGAATACAACCAACGCACCAAGTAAAAATAACAGACGATTTTTCAAATCACCGAACTTTGAAAGTCCTGTTGCGGATTGCGGATTAGCCACTTGAGTCCTTGCCTTATTCTGCTACTTTACCACCGGCAGCTTCAATGGCCTGTTGCGCACCTTTGGTGGCCTTAATACCATTTAAAGTTACCGCCTTATCAATACTGCCTGATGCAATAATTTTAACATTCAGAGCAGTAGCAGGCACCAGTCCTGCCTGTTTCAGAACTAAAACATCAATTTCATCAACTGCAATTTTAGCTAGTTCATCTAAACGCACTTCTGCATTCAGATTAGCAGTCAGAGATTTAAAACCGCGTTTCGGTAGACGGCGTTGCAAAGGCATCTGACCGCCTTCGAAACCGACTTTATGATAACCACCTTTACGGCTTTTCTGACCCTTATGGCCTCGACCACTAGTTTTGCCTAAACCGCTGCCAATGCCACGACCTACACGGCGAGCCGCGTGTTTAGCACCTTCAGCAGGTTGAATGGTATTCAAAAGCATGTTACTTCTCCACTTTCAAAAGGTAGCTGATTTTGTTGATCATGCCACGATTTTCGGGGGTATCAAGCACTTCAACAGTATGCTCGCGGTGACGTAAGCCTAAACCGCGTGCGCAGGCACGATGAGCAGCAATAGTGCCAATCAGACTTTTAACCAGTGTAATGCGTATGGTTTTTTGCTCACTCATGATCTGCTCCTAAAATTTCTTCTACGGTCAGGCCACGTTTAGCAGCAATCTCAGCCGGCGTATACAGCTTAGACAATCCGTCCAGAGTTGCGCGAACAATGTTGTATGGATTGGTTGAACCATGTACTTTAGCAGAGATATTATGAATACCCATTGCATCAAATACCAAACGCATTGGACCACCAGCTTTCACACCGTTACCTTCTTTGGCCGGTTGCATGAATACACGGGTTGCACCATGACGACCAATTACTTCGTGATGAATGGTACGTCCATTCAAAGGCACTTTGATCATATTGCGGCGGGCTTGATCCATAGCCTTCTGTACGGCCACAGGTACTTCTTTAGATTTACCCTTGCCCATACCAATGCGACCATCGCCATCACCTACTACGGTTAAAGCCGAGAAGGCCATAATGCGGCCACCCTTAACCACTTTGGTCACACGGTTTACGGCAACCATTTTTTCAATCAGGCCGTCACCGCGTTCTTCAGTTTCGTGTTTTGCCATATTTCTGGTCTCCAGTTTATTAGAAGCTCAAACCGTTTTCACGGGCTGCCTCAGCCAAGGCTTTAACGCGACCATGGTATTGAAAACCAGAACGGTCAAAAGCCACTGCATCAATGCCGGCTGCTTTGGCTTTTTCAGCAATGCGTTTGCCAACCACAACAGCAGCATCTACATTGCTGCCATATTTAATGCTGGCACGTACATCAGCCTCAAGAGTAGAGGCCTGAGCCAGTACTCGGTCACCTTCTGCGCTAATAACCTGGGCATAAATGTGATTATTGGTGCGGAAAACGCACAATCTCACTTTGTTCAGGGCTGCAATTTTGGCACGGGTTTTACGTGCTCGACGCAGTCTTGCTACATTTTTATCCATCAGTGAGCCTCAATTATTTTTTCTTGGTTTCTTTAATAACGACACGCTCATCAGCATAACGTACACCTTTACCTTTATAAGGTTCCGGCGGACGGAATCCACGAATTTCAGCGGCCACCTGCCCTACTACCTGTTTATCTGCACCGGCAATGATTACTTCGGTAGCAGAAGGAGTAGTAGCAGTAATGCCTTCAGGCAATTCGTAGTTAATCGGATGAGAGTAACCTAAAGAAAGATTCAATACTTTACCCTGAGCCTGAGCGCGATAACCCACACCAATCAGCTGCAGCTTTTTCTCAAAACCATTGCTCACGCCCACAACCATATTATGCAATAAAGCACGAACTGTACCGGATAAAGCATTTGCTTTTGTACTGTTATCATTGGCGGTAACAACCAGCTGACCATCATTCAATGCTACATTCACTTCAGCGTGCTGATGCAGAGACAATTCGCCGTTTTTACCTTTAACAATGATAGCCTCTGGAGAAAACTTAACGTCAACGCCAGCCGGAACCACTACCGGATGTTTTGCAATTCGAGACATGTTTTCTCCTTAGGCAACTACGCACAATAACTCACCGCCAATACCATTGGCACGGGCTTTACGGTCAGTCATTACGCCTTTAGAAGTGCTCACAATCACAACGCCCAAACCATTCATTACAGAAGGAATGTCGTTGGAACCTTTATACACACGCAGACCAGGACGTGATACGCGCTGAATGCGCTCAATTACCGGCTGACCAGCATAGTATTTCAATTGTATTTCCAATGTCGCCTTAGTTTCAGCAGATACGGCGAAATCTTCTACGTAGCCTTCTTCTTTCAAAACTTTGGCAATTGCTACTTTCAGTTTTGAAGAAGGCATACTTACAGAGACTTTATTCGCACGCTGAGCGTTGCGAATACGGGTCAACATATCGGAAATAGGATCATGCATACTCATATTTTATACTCCTATTACCAGCTGGCTTTGATGACACCCGGAATTTCACCACGCATGGCGATTTCACGGATTTTGGTACGGGCCAAGCCGAATTTACGGAAATTACCACGCGGACGACCGGTCAAAGCGCAGCGACGACGTTGACGAATCGGAGCAGCATTACGCGGAATAGCCTGCAGTTTCAGACGTGCCTGAAAATGTTCTTCATCAGTCGCGTTAGCATCATTGATGATGGCGAAAATGGCTTCACGCTTTGCAGCATATTTTTTTGCCAAAGCTTCACGCTTCAGCTCACGATTAATAAGTGCTTTCTTAGCCATAATTAACCCTTAAACGGAAATTTGAACAGAGACAGCAGTGCTTTGGCTTCTGCGTCAGTTTTGGCAGTAGTGGTAATAGTAATATTTAAACCACGCAAAGCATCAATTTTATCGTATTCAATTTCCGGGAAAATAATTTGTTCACGCACGCCCATGTTGTAATTACCACGACCGTCGAATGATTTACCATTTACACCGCGGAAGTCACGTACACGCGGCAAAGCGATTGCAATCAGACGATCCAGAAATTCATACATACGATCACGGCGCAAAGTTACTTTGCAGCCAATCGGGTAATTATCACGGATTTTAAAGCCTGCAATTGACTTGCGTGCTACAGTTACTACTGGTTTCTGACCAGCAATTTTTTCCAGATCACCAACTGCATGTTCCATTACTTTTTTATCGGCAACCGCTTCACCAACACCCATGTTGAGGGTAATTTTTTCAATACGCGGTACTTCCATGATAGATTTGTAACCGAACTGTTTGGTCAACTCAGGAACAACAGTAGTGTTATAAAAGTCTTTTAAACGAGCCATTGATTACTCCTTAAGCTCCCACGGCGGCACCGGTAGATTTATATACACGGGTACGCACTACTTTACCGTCTACAGTTTCTACTTTGATACCTACGCGGTCAGCTTTTTGGGTTTCCGGATTGAAAATCGCTACATTGGAAATAGCCAATGGCGCATCTTTGGTGATTACACCACCTTCAATCCCACGCATGGGGTTAGGTTTCTGGTGACGTTTAACACGATTTACGCCGTCAACAATCACTTTATCACCCAAAACACGCACTACTTTACCCTGTTTGCCCTTATCTTTACCGGCAATAATGATCACCTGATCACCAGTTTTAATCTTTTTCATTGCAACCTCACTTACAGTACTTCAGGAGCCAATGAAACGATTTTCATGAATCGCTCAGTACGTAGCTCACGGGTTACCGGGCCAAAAATACGGGTACCAATTGGTTCCAGTTTGGTATTCAACAGCACGGCTGCATTGTTATCAAATTTGATCAGTGCTCCGTCATTACGACGTACACCTTTAGCTGTACGCACTACCACAGCGTTATATACATCGCCCTTTTTAACGCGACCACGGGGAGCTGCGTCTTTTACGGCCACTTTAATAATGTCGCCTACAGATGCGTAGCGACGCTTAGATCCACCTAATACTTTGATGCACATTACGCGGCGCGCACCAGAGTTGTCAGCCACATCTAAGATGGTCTGCATTTGAATCATGTTATTACCTTTAAAAATCCAACTTAATTTACCGCTTTCAGTCAGCCTGTTACCACTTAATAGCTGTCTGAAACCATTAACGGTTCTAGTAAACCAGTCTTGGGTCCCGAAGGGAGAGTTCCGGCGACTGCCGGAGACTTTCAAGAAACTGAAAGTTAAGGAACGAAGTTTACAGACAATATCTGATTGTCGCAAGACTTCGTTCCCTAATTGCAGCACATTGTTGTGTTAATTACACATTACGCGCTTTCTCAATCAGCTCAGTTACAACCCAGCTTTTGGTTTTTGACAACGGGCGACCTTCGGAAATGACAACAACGTCACCAATACCGTATTGGTTTTGCTCATCGTGCGCATGGATTTTAGTAGAACGACGGATTACTTTACCATACAGCGGGTGTTTCACTTTACGTTCCACCAATACTGTTACAGTTTTATCCATTTTGTCGCTCACGACTTTGCCCTGCAAAGTACGTACGTTTTTAGCTTCAGTCATTATTCACCATCCTTCTGATGCAAAATGGTTTTTACACGAGCAATATTACGACGCACTTTTTTCAGCTCACTGTTTTTACCCAGCTGGCCGGTGGCGTGCTGCATACGCAAACCAAACTGCGCTTTCAACAGACCAACCAGTTCTTCGTTTAACTGCTCAACAGATTTGTCTTTCAATTCACTGGTTTTCATTATTGACCTACCTGGCGTTTAACAAATACAGTCTGAATCGGCAATTTGGCTGCAGCCAGTTCAAAAGCCTGACGAGCCAATGTTTCATCAACACCGTCCATTTCGTAGAGCATTTTGCCCGGCTGGATTTCAGCAATGTAATATTCCACATTACCTTTACCGCCACCCATACGAACCTGAATTGGTTTTTCAGTAATAGGTTTATCCGGGAATACGCGAATCCAGATACGACCGCCACGTTTAATATGACGGGTCATTGCACGACGTGCTGCCTCAATCTGGCGTGCAGTCAAACGACCGCGACCCACAGCTTTCAGACCAAAATCACCAAAGCTAACTTTATTGCCACGAGTAGCAATACCCGTGTTGCGGCCTTTTTGCTGTTTGCGGTATTTCATTCTAGTTGGCTGCAGCATTTCGACCACCTGCCTTTCTGCTGTGTTTCTTGTCCTGTTCCGGCTTAGCCTGAATTTCACCCAGTGTCAGTTCACCTTTGTAAACCCAGACTTTGATACCGATAATGCCATATGTAGTTTTGGCTTCGCTGGTAGCGTAGTCAACATTGGCACGCAGGGTATGTAAAGGCACACGACCTTCACGATACCATTCGGTACGCGCAATTTCGATACCGTTCAGACGACCTGAAGACATAATTTTGATGCCTTTGGCGCCAACGCGCATAGCATTCTGCATAGCACGTTTCATGGCACGACGGAACATAACGCGTTTTTCCAGTTGTCCGGCAATATTGTCCGCAATAATTTGCGCATCGATTTCCGGTTTACGGATTTCTTCGATGTTTACATGCACCGGTACGCCCATGATTTTCTGCAAATCACGTTTTAATACTTCAATATCTTCACCTTTTTTACCGATTACAATACCAGGACGGGCACTGTAAATGGTAATACGTGCAGATTTTGCCGGGCGTTCAATTACCACGCGACCTACAGAAGCATTTGCAAGACGTTTGCGTAAAAAATGGCGTACGTCAATATCTTCTTTCAGCACTTTGGAAAAGTCGCCGCTTTTGGCAAACCACTTGGAAGACCAATCTTTATTCACTGCCAGGCGAAAGCCTGTAGGGTTAATTTTTTGTCCCATCGCTTTTCCTTAGTTGCCTACAATCACGTTGATGTGACAAGTTTGTTTTTCGATGCGGTTACCACGACCTTTAGCACGTGCCTGAAAACGTTTCAGACTCGGACCTTTGTCGATATAAATAGTAACCACTTTCAGTTCATCGATATCAGCACCTTCGTTGTGTTCGGCATTGGCTACTGCAGATTCCAGTACCTTTTTAATCAGTTCAGCACCCTTTTTCGGGCTGAATGTCAAAATGTTCAACGCCTGGGCAATATCTTTGCCACGTACCAAGTCAGCTACCAGACGGGCTTTTTGTGCTGAAATACGGGCATTTTTGTGTTGTGCACTAACTCTCATGTTTTATCCCTTATTTTTTAGCCTTCTTATCAGCCAAATGGCCTTTGAAGGTACGGGTCAATGAGAATTCACCCAACTTATGACCAACCATATTATCGCTGATAAATACCGGCACGTGGGTACGTCCGTTGTGTACAGCAATGGTCAGACCGATAAAATCAGGCAGAATAGTGGAACGACGTGACCAGGTTTTAATCGGGCGTTTGTCGTTATTAGCACGAGCCGCATCGACCTTTTTCAGTAAATGCAGGTCGACATATGGGCCTTTTTTTAATGAACGAGCCATATCAGTTAACCTTTATTTGAGTAACGGCGGCGAACAATCATATTGTTCGTGCGTTTATTACGACGAGTACGATAGCCTTTAGTCGGTGTACCCCACGGGCTAACCGGTTCACGAGCTTCACCTGTACGACCTTCACCACCACCATGCGGGTGGTCAACCGGGTTCATCACAACACCGCGTACGGTCGGACGAATACCACGCCAGCGTTTAGCACCGGCTTTACCCAGTTTTTGCAGGCTTTGTTCTTCATTGCCTACTTCACCAATGGTGGCACGGCAGTCAACATGAATTTTACGTACTTCACCTGAACGCAGACGCAGCTGTGCATATACGCCTTCTTTTGCCAGCAATACAGCAGATGCACCGGCTGAACGAGCAATCTGTGCACCTTTACCCGGTTTCATTTCAATACAATGAAGAGTTGTACCTACCGGAATATTGCGGATTGGCAGATTATTACCAGCTTTAATTGCAGCTTCAGAACCGGAAACCAATACGGCACCTACCTGAACATTACGCGGCGCAATAATGTAACGGCGTTCACCATCTGCAAAACACAATAACGCAATATGAGCGGTACGGTTCGGATCGTACTCAATACGTTCTACTTTAGCAGCGATACCGTCTTTATCATTACGTTTAAAGTCAACAATACGGTAATGGTGTTTGTGACCACCACCTTTATGACGGGTTGTAATGCGTCCGCCATGATTACGACCGGCAGTTGAAGACTGTTTTTCTAATAGTGGTGCATAGGGTGCACCTTTGTGCAAGCCTTCCGCAACCACGCGTACCATGCCGCGACGGCCAGCAGAAGTCGGCTTCATTTTAACAATAGCCATAGTGCTTATTCCTTATCTGCAGAAGCGGCAGCAGATTCAATATCCAGCTCCTGACCAGCCGCCAGGCTGACATAAGCTTTCTTAACATCACTGCGCTTACCGATGGTACGGCCAAAACGTTTGTTTTTGCCTTTAATGATGGTTGTGGCTACAGAATCCACTTTCACATTAAATAATAGTTCCACTGCTGCCTTAATTTCAGGTTTAGTGGCATTCGGCAATACTCTAAACGTCATCTGGTTGCGTTTTTCAGCCAGCATGTTGCTTTTTTCGGAAACAACAGGAGCCAAAAGCACTTGCATTAAACGTTGTTGATTCATACCCATTGCTCCTCAAGTTGTGCAACTGCTGCTTTGGTAAGCACCACTTTCTTAAAGCGTAACAGATTGTACGGATCAGTTTGCTGTGCTTCCAGAACCAGTACATTCGGCAGGTTGCGGCTAGACAAGTAAACGTTTTCATCCAGCTGTTTGGTAATGAACAATACCTGCTCCATACCCAGATTTTTAACCTGTTCAGCAAATGCTTTGGTTTTAGGAGTAGCAGCAGATAATTCATCAATAACAAACAGGCGTTCATCGCGTACCAGCTGAGACAGAATGGCTGCCATACCCGCACGGTACATCTTACGATTTACTTTCTGGGTAAAGTTTTCATCTGGTTTATTCGGGAACGCACGACCACCACTGCGCCACAGCGGAGAAGATGTCATACCGGAACGGGCACGGCCGGTTCCTTTCTGACGCCATGGTTTTTTAGTGGAGTGTTTTACTTCGGCACGGGTTAACTGTGAACGGTTACCGGAACGGGCATTAGCCAGAAAAGCTGTAACCAGCTGGTGAACCAGATCTTCATTGTATTCACGTGCAAACAATGCGTCAGACGCAGCAACTGCACCTGCAACCTGACCCTGAGCATCAATTAATTTCAGTTCCATTACGCACCTACCTTCACGCTCGGACGCACGACAACGTCGCTGTTAACCGCACCGGGCACCGCACCTTTTACCAGCAATAACTGACGTTCGGTGTCTACGCGTACGATTTCCAGATTCTGAATGGTGGACTTAACGTTACCGTACTGTCCGGCCATACGTTTACCACGGAATACGCGACCCGGATCCTGTGCCATACCGGTTGAACCAGGCACACGATGAGAGCGTGAGTTACCGTGAGAAGCACGCTGAGAACCAAAATTGTGACGTTTGATGGTGCCAGAAAAGCCTTTACCTTTACTGGTACCAGTGACATCAATTAACTGACCTGCTGCAAAAATGCCGACATTGATTTCAGCACCGGCAGACAATTCAGCCAGTTTTTCTTCAGAAACAGCAAATTCAACCAAGCCACGACCGGCTTCAACACCTGCCTTGGCAAAATGACCTGCCTGTGCCTTGCTTACGCGATTGGCTTTTTTCTGACCAAAAGTTACCTGTACGGCAGTGTAGCCATCAGTAGCTTCGGATTTGAGTTGAGTGACGCGATTAGCAGACATATCCAGTACAGTTACCGGAACTGATGCGCCGTTCTCATCGAACACGCGCGTCATGCCTACTTTGCGCCCAACCAGACCTAAAGTCATAGTTATTTCCTTTTATAAAGGGACCAATTACGATTGATTGGCCTCGCACAAATAAAGAATCTTGCCGACGTAAAATCGGCAAGATGGCGATAGTATCATGTTTACTCTGCATGAATCAATTTTTTATGCAAGTAAAGCACGGATTTTTAGATAAAAAAACAACGTTTATGCCTTATACATGACTATTAGTCTGGATTTCGGGTATTTTTACTCTGCCTGAATATAAATATTATCTGGTTAATTCATCAGTAATACTTTGCAGAAACTGAAGTCGTTCAGGCTTCAGTTTCCCATCTGCCGCAGCCAGTTTCAGTGCACAGCCCGGTTCCTGACGATGAGTACAATTATGAAAACGGCACTCCCCGATATACTGACGCATATCAGGGAAATAATGCAGCAGATTACTAACTGACAAATGATGTAAGCCAAATGCCTGCAATCCGGGCGAATCAATAAGCTGACTGTGTGCATCCAGATCATATAATTGCGCATGAGTCGTGGTGTGACGACCTGAATCCAGTGCCGCTGAGATATCACCTACCCGTGCCTGTTCATTACCCAGCAATGCATTGGTTAAAGTTGATTTACCCATACCTGACTGACCTAACAGGATTGCCCGCTCTCCCTGTAAATACTGACGCAGCTCAGCCAAATTATATAAGGCACTAATATTGATTACCTGATAACCCAGACTCTGATAAAAGGCCAATTTTTCGAGCCAAAGCTTATTTTGTAGTAAATCTGCTTTATTTAATACAATCAGTGGCGGTATATCCGCAGCCTCTGCAGCCAGTAATGCACGCTGCAATAATAATTCACTGGGAGTCGGTACAGCAGCCAGTACGATTAGCATAAGGGTAACATTAGCCGCAATGAGTTTACTGCGCGTAGCATCCTGCCGGTAAAGCAGGCTGCGCCGGGGTAAATAATCCTCAATTACAGCCTGCTGCTGATTGATATGACTAATATGGACTTCATCACCACAGGCAAAATCAACTCTTTTCTTTCGTGTAGTGGCTTCATAAGTTTTACCCGCATATGTTCGCACCATGAAGCGGCGCCCGAAACTGGTAATAATCTGTGCTGTTAATAATTCATTCGCAGGCTGCGCCATTCTCAGTCTGCCTTTACGGCTGTTTGTAATGCCGCAATACGTTCACGTGCTCCCGGATGTGAATCATAAAACCGCGAATACCAGATATCACTAACCAGACTGGAGGCATTAGTACGATAAAGTTTGGTTAAAGCATGAATCAGATCATCGGCATTTGCATATTTTGCTGCAAAACGGTCTGCTTCAAATTCATTTTTACGGGACAAAACACTCGACAATGGTGAAAACGGAAAAGTAAATACGGGCAGTACCAGCATAAATAATAATAAAGCCATAGCATGACTGACTTCATGCACACCCAGACCAGTATAAAAACCAGTCTGAGGTAATAGCCAGCCCAAAACAGCAAAAACAATTAAAGCCAATATAAAAGTAACAAGCATTTGTTTGAATACATGTTTGTGAGCAAAATGCCCTAACTCATGGGCCAGCACAGCCTCAACCTCACTTATCTGCATATCTTTCAGTAAGGTATCAAAAAATACAATGCGCTTATGTTTCCCCAGACCGGTAAAATAAGCATTACCATGCCCACTGCGTCTGGAGCCATCCATTACAAAAATACCATCACTCTGAAAACCAGTACGCTGCAACAAGTTTTCAATCCGGGTTCGCAATGCATCATCTTTCAATAGTTCAAATTTATTGAAAAGCGGCGCAATCCATTTTGGAAAAGCCCACATCAGCAACAAGGAAAAACTGACCCATACCAGCCATACAGCCATCCACCATGCGCCACCAAACCAGTTTGCTGCAATCAGAATCCGCATCAGCCACAGAATAATATACAGTAAGGGCAAGCCAACAATAATGGCTAAAAGACTACCTTTAAACTGATCAGCAATAAAAGTAGCCATGGTCATTTTGTTAAAGCCAAATTTTGCCTCCAGACAAAAACTGCGGTACCAGGCGATCGGCCAGCCAAGAATCATATTAACCAAAGCAAACAGACCAATAAGCACAATTCCCTGTGCAATATCGTGCTGCACCCATTTTTGACTTAAATGCGCTAATAGATCAAGACCGCCACCAAGTGTGAATATTAGTAATAATAATGCCTGAAACAGAATTTCATAACGAGCCAGACGCTGCTTGGCCAAAGTATAATCCGCTGCTTTCTGATGCTCTGCCAGTGACACACTTTGTGCAAAAGCCGCTGGAACATGGCTACGATGTGCCAGTACAGCTTTACTTTGGCGAACCGAAAGATATAACTGGCCACATATGCTGCAGATGAAAAATAATAAAAACAATATATAAATCGTTTGGGCAGAAAGATAAAACACCATAAAAATACTTTGTACCTGAAAATAATCATTTTAACGGAGTTTATCTGTTACTGGCTAAAAAGTGACTGAATAAACATCCTTCTATTTAAAATTAACATGATTATTTGACTGAATAATATATTATTACCGTATGTTATCTTGTGATAATATCCAAAACTACTTACAACATTACACAAATTATATTCAATTAGAATAATTGAAATTTAGTCTGTTCTGTGTTCTCCTAAAACAATTACTTTTGCCTGATTTTAGCTCTAGATATAGGTAAAAAAATCAGCTTAACCTATCAGCCTTACCAGAAAGAAGCTAAAATCATATTTTATTATTAATCAAGATTAAGATATGCAAAACGCTAAAAATCTTGCGTGGCTGGATATGGAAATGACCGGATTAAATCCGGATACAGACCGTATTATAGAGGTTGCCATGATCATTACCGATAGTGACCTGAATATACTCGCACAGTCTGAAGTACTGGTAATTCATCAGCCAGACAGCATTATCGATCATATGGATAAATGGAATACCACTACGCATACCCGTACTGGTCTGGTAGATAAAGTAAAAGCTTCAACGCTAACAGAAGCTGAGGCTGAAGAAAAATTGCTGGCTTTTATCAGTGAGTGGATACCGGAAAAAGCCTCACCAATGTGTGGCAATTCCATTCATCAGGATCGCCGCTTTATGGTGCGCTACATGCCGCGACTGGAAGCTTACTTCCATTACCGCAATCTGGATGTTTCTACTCTTAAAGAACTGGCCAGACGCTGGAATCCTGCCATTGTCAAAGGCATTAGTAAAAAAGGTGCGCATCAGGCTCTGGATGATATTAAGGAAAGCATTGAGGAAATGGCTTATTATCGCGAACACTTCTTAACAATACCTAGCTGATTTTGTATACTGCCCTATTTATCTTTGCTGAAATTAATTCCGGTTATGATCAATCCGTCCTGCCCCATTAATCAGACAGCCATTTGGGCACAATTGCATCAGCATCAGCGCAGCACCCGTTTCTTGCATATGCGCGACTTATTCCGTCAGCAGCCGGATCGTTTTGCACAAATGCATGAACAATTAAATGGTCTGTTACTGGATTACAGCAAAAACCGTATTACTGAAGATACACTTGCATTACTGATTGAGCTGGCCAATATTGCAGATGTACGTGGCTGGACTGATAAAATGCGCCGCGGTGATAAAATTAATGTTAGCGAAAATCGTGCCGTATTACATACAGCACTCAGGTTACCGCCGCATGCTGAATTGTATGTTGATGATCATAATATCGTACCAGATATCCATCGGGAACTGGAACGAGCCTACCACTTTGCCGAATCAGTGCGCAATGGTGAATATACCGGAGCTGGTAATGAACGTATTATGGATATTATTAATATAGGTATTGGCGGATCTCATCTTGGTCCGGAAATGGTGACACTGGCCTTACGTCCGTTTCAGCAAACTGGTCTGAATATTCATTATGTTGCCAATGTTGACGGCGCCAACCTGATTCAGGTATTAAATAAAGTTAATCCGGCCACAACCATTTTTATTATTGCCAGCAAATCTTTCACTACACCTGAAACTTTGCTGAATGCACAAACCGCACGTAACTGGTTTTTACAACAGGGAATGAGTGAAGCTGATATCAGCCGCCATTTTATAGCTATAACCAGTGCTGTTCATAAAGCACAAACTTTTGGTATCACTTCGGATCATACATTCTCCATGTTTGACTGGGTAGGCGGTCGCTACTCTGTTTGGTCAACTATTGGATTATCAGTTATTTGCGCCATTGGTAAAGAAAATTTTCAGGATTTTCTTGCTGGCGGCAGAGCAATGGATGAACATTTTTTTCATGCACCGCTAAGACATAATATTCCGGTTTTACTCGGACTGATCGGATTGTGGTATCACACCTTTTATACCACAACCAGCCATGCAATCATTCCTTATGACCACGGACTGCGCCGTCTGGCTGCGCACTTGCAGCAGCTGGACATGGAAAGTAATGGAAAACAGGTAAGCCGTTATGGAGAACGGCTGGACTTTGATACTGGTCCGATAATCTGGGGTGAGGAAGGTGTTAACTGCCAGCATGCTTTTTTTCAATTACTGCATCAGGGACCACGACTGATTTCTTCCGATTTTATTGTTCCAGTTAACAGTTTTTATCATGTCAGTACCCAGCATAAAGTTCTTGTTGCTAATGCCTTTGCTCAAACTGAAGCACTTATGCGTGGCAAAACACTGGCGGAAGCTTATGCCGAATTAATTCATCTGGATAACAAATCACGCGATATTATGGCTCCGCAAAAAGTATTTCCGGGTAATCAGCCATCTAATACACTCTTAATAGATGAAATTAACCCGTTTAATCTGGGTATGCTGCTGGCCATGTATGAACATAAAGTATTTGTACAGGGTGTAATCTGGGGAATTAATTCATTCGATCAGTGGGGTGTAGAGTACGGAAAAGTTCTGGCTAAAAATATTGAACCGGAATTAAGTACTAATGATTCGCTACACCATGATGCTTCAACTAACGGCCTCATTGACTATTTCAGAAAACATCACCATGACACAAACCTTAATTGACATTACCACCAAACTGGATGAATTGGGACATACGGTAACCTGTGCCGAATCATGTACCGGGGGCTTGTTGGCAGCAGAACTAACTCGCCTGCCGGGTAGTTCAAATTGGTTTAATATGGGCTATGTCACTTATAGCAATCAGGCAAAAAAACAGTTACTTAATGTTAACGAAACAACTTTGCGCCATTATGGAGCTGTTAGTGAGGAATGTGTACGCGAAATGGCACTAGGTGCTCTGATTAATTCGAAAGCAAATTATGCTATTTCGATTTCCGGTATTGCCGGGCCAACTGGAGGAAGTGCCGAAAAACCAGTTGGTACAGTATGGTTCGGGCTGGCAACCAAACAGCGTATCTGGGCTAAAAATTATCAGTTTAACGGTAATAGAGATACAATCCGCACTCAGGCTGTGGAATATGCTTTGCGTTTTTTACGTCAATATTTATACCGTTAAACCAGACTGTATACGTTATCAGAATCCAGCAGATAAAATAAAACTGACCGGTTTTTCACAGCCGGTCAGTTTTTCATTTCAAACAGAATTGAGAATCAACCATACTTATTCAATACGTTCACCATGGATACTCACATCCATACCTTCGCGTTCTGAATCATGATCAATACGTAAACCGCGACATACAATTGCCACAATTTTAAGAATAAGATAAGTCATAATTACGCTGTATACAATTGTAATAGCCACATCTTTAATCTGAGCCAGCAGTTGACTACCTAAAGTCGCCTCACCGCCAAAAATGGCGTTACTGAACAGCAAACCAGTTAAAATTGAACCAACGATACCGCCAAAGCCATGAATACCAAAGGCATCAAGCGAATCATCATAACCAAATCTGCGTTTTAAATACACTGCGGCAAAATAAGCAGCAACAGCTGTCAATACTCCGATTACCAATGCAGCCTGTGGACCGACAAACCCGGCAGCAGGTGTAATGCCCACCAGACCGGACACCGCACCAGAAGCCATACCCAATGCAGAAGGTTTATGTCCTGCCAGTTTTTCACATAACATCCATGTTAATGCTGCTGAAGCTGCTGCTATCTGAGTCACAGCCATAGCCATACCTGCAGAAGCATCCGCAGCACCAGCTGAACCGGCATTAAAGCCAAACCAGCCAACCCATAGCATCGCAGCACCGGTTAGAGTAAGTACCATATTATGTGGTGCCATTACATCCTTACCGTATCCCAGACGTTTACCAATCACCAGTGCAGCTACCAGTCCGGCAACACCGGCATTAATATGCACAACCGTTCCGCCGGCAAAATCCAGAACCGGTGTTTGCGTATTACTCATAAAGCCTCCGCCCCAGACCCAGTGACATATCGGCGCATAAACACAAGTAACCCAAAAACCGGAAAATAACAATAAGGCTGAAAATTTCAGACGTTCGGCAAAAGCACCTGTCACAATAGCCGTAGATATAATGGCGAAGGTCATTTGAAAAAACATGAATACTGACTCAGGAACAGTACCATCTCCATTAACAATAGTAGTCATTTCTCTGGTTTTATCCAGTCCCATACCGCTAAGCATAAACCGATCCAAACCACCAATAAATGAATTACCCGGGGTAAAAGCCAACGAATAGCCTATTATCATCCACAGCACACTTACCAGAGCGGCAACGACAAAGCTGTGCATCATGGTACCCAATACATTTTTTTTTCGTACCATTCCGCCATAAAACAATGCCAGACCCGGAACAGTCATCAGCAAAACCAGTACGGCAGAAGTCATTACCCATGCTGTATTACCTGCATTTATCTCTGACAGCGGTCGCCACCAGCCGGACAAATCAGCAGCTAATAGCGGCAATGGTAATAACAGAGCTATCGTTACTACACATTTATCAATCAATTTCATTGTATTTCCCTTAATAATTATTCAGATTATTTATACAGCATCCGATCCGGACTCACCTGTACGTATTCGCACCACCTGCTCAACCGCTGAAACAAAAATTTTGCCGTCACCCACTTTACCTGTACTGGCGCATGTCATTATCGCTTCAACAGCTCGCTCTACCAGATCATCCACGAGTACAATTTCTATTTTAATTTTAGGTAAGAAATCGACTTCATATTCTGCACCTCGATAGATTTCAGTATGCCCTTTTTGCCTGCCAAAACCTTTTACCTCACTGACAGTCATTCCTTGCACACCTATTTCAGCCAGTGCTTCACGTACATCATCCAGCTTGAATGGTTTAATCATCGCTGTAACTTTTTTCATATAACTCTCCTCTTTTCTGAATTTTTGAATGTTGCTCATCAAGACAATCTTAATGACATTTATCAAATCCAATTTGTTAATTCTGTAATTTGCAGCAAGCAAAAATTTTAATTACACCATACATCTTTATTTTAAATCTGCAAAGATGTATCAAAATTACTGGGGTATTTATCTTATCTTTTGCTAATGAATCCATCAGACAAATGTCATAATCAATCTGGTCGATATAGCCTATAGAACAATTAAAATAGTTATATAAACCATTTATATTTCAATTCTGCATATAAACTAATCAGCTCAATAGATTTAATTACATAACAAGTCCAGATGATATCTTTATCAGAAATTGTATCTGACAGAATAAAAGTAGCAGATGAAATAAAATTACATTTATTATTCTTTTTGCATAAATAATTTCAATAGAAAACACACACATGTGACATACATTAAATATGCCGTATCAGGTATAATTAATCACGACAGTAAAAATAAATATATGCATTATTGAAACTTCATGTTTCTATCAAGAGGTCAACATGCTAATTTGCAATCCGTATGAAATCGTTATCCAGGGTATGACTAATAATAATAAACGTTTTCGTCCCAGTGACTGGGCTGAGCGTTTATGCGGTATATTGTCCTCTTTTGATCAGGGACATCGTCTGTCTTATCATCAATGGGTTCGTCCTATTTTAATAGATAATATTCGTTGTGTTGCCGTTGATCGTAAACTGGAAGAAATCAGCAGCACAGCATTCAATTTTCTGATGGACTTTGCCCGTGATAACGACCTACGTATTCTGGATTGCAAATCTTTATTAGAAGAACAGGAACATAAACAAATTACACTCACCGATGCTGTATCTCAGAAAAATGCAGAAACAGCACAAACACAATTAAATACAATTCAAACAGAAATAGAAACAGAACTACAGGTTCCGGTTAATCAATTACGTGAACTGACTCCTGCAGAGACTAGTTCTGCTTTTGCAGCTTTACATCTGTTGCATCCCAATATTCGTGATATAGCTCAGTTTCAGGATCTGGTCAAAATTCAGCAGACCGAAGGTTATCGTCTTTTGGGAATATTTGAAGAAGGTAAACAGAATGCCGTGACCGTTTGTGGCTTTCGAATTGTGACTAACTTTGCTTCTGGACGCCATATACATATTGATGATTTAGCCAGCCTTCATTTACCCATAGCTGATGAGCAGGCTAGCCAGATTTTCAAAACATTGAAAACAATTGCAATAAATGAACACTGTAGCAGTATTCATGCTGATTCAAATGTATCTTCGGATAGTAGCAATATGCATCATTTATATCTGAAAAACGGTTTTACATTATGCAGCCATAAATTCAGTCAAAAAATTGATTAAATAACATCTTCATAACATATAAAAATACAGGATATTTCATATCCTGTATTTTTTATCCGCATATTAGCTATTAAGATAGCAAATTTATCTTCAGTTAATTTGTTTTTAAAATACACAAATCAGATTGAATTTATTTTCATATTTCTGAATAGCACGATATAAATCTCATTCTTTTTCAGAAAGATAGCCACGCAATTTCTGCATAGCTTTGGCTTCAATCTGGCGGATACGTTCTGCAGATACACCATATTCACCAGCCAGGTCATGCAAGGTTAATCCACCATCATCTGCCAGCCAGCGACTTTCAACAATATGCCGGCTGCGATCATCCAGTTTAGCCAGTGCATTCTGCAAACCTTCGGTCTGCAGAGTATAATGCGCCTGCTGCGCCAGTACTTGTGTTGGTTCTGTAGTACTGTCAGTCAGCCAGTCTATCGGTGCAAAATTATCCTCATCATCATTTTCTGCCAGCAGCGACATGTCCTTACCTGTCATCCGCTGTTCCATTTCCAGAACTTCAGACAGTTTCACACCTAAATCATCAGCAATCGACTGTGCTTCTTTGTTACTTAACGCAGCCATAGATTTGCGCATACTGCGTAAATTGAAGAATAATTTACGCTGTGGTTTAGTAGTAGCTACACGTACCAAACGCCAGTTACGTAAAATAAATTCGTGTATTTCAGCTTTAATCCAATGTACCGCAAACGAAAATAAACGTACGCCACGACTTGGCTGAAAGCGTTTTACCGCTTTCATCAAACCAATATTGCCTTCTTGAATCAAATCAGCCTGATTCAGACCATAACCATCATAACCACGAGCGATAGAAACGACTACACGCAAGTGGGACAAAATCAGTTTTTTTGCAGCCTCTAAATCCCCTTCGGTCTGGCGTACCGCCAAATCCTGTTCTTCCTCAGGAGAAAGCATAGGAATATTGTTTACGGTATGAATGTATTGCTCCAAACTACCATGCCCGGTCAGCACGGGTAATGCAAAAGCGGTATTCATGCCTGTCCTTTCTCTGTGTGCCCAGCTATTTAATTATTTTTCGCTCCCTACAATAACACATTGTTTATTGCAGGAAAACAATTAATAACTGAGTTAATAATTTATCATTGTAATTAAAATATTACTGTACTTCAATTACTATTTATGATTTGTTCATTATAGGAAAAATAATGTATATTCAAAATTATGATTGTATAAATTTATCATTATACACATTAGTTTGGTTTATTCAATGGCGATAATGTCCATAAATACCTAGTATTAACAGTAAAAACAGACTGATCAAAGCCAAAGGCCAGCTGCTTCCGAGTCGCATATAGGGTGTACTACCTTTATAACCGGATATTTCACCTTCTAATACAGATGCAGT
This sequence comes from Snodgrassella sp. W8124, assembly GCF_016100875.1. Taxonomy (NCBI): domain Bacteria; kingdom Pseudomonadati; phylum Pseudomonadota; class Betaproteobacteria; order Neisseriales; family Neisseriaceae; genus Snodgrassella; species Snodgrassella sp. W8124. Next base: position 121,944 of record NZ_JACFRP010000002.1, on the reverse strand, counting down.
ATCAGGTTTGAGTTGTGCCACAACTTTCCCTTTAGGATTAATAATTGCAGTCATTCCTGTATTGGTTGCACGAACCATATAGCGCCCTGTTTCTAATGCACGTGCCTGAGATTGCTGTAATTGCTGCTGCATAGCATGTGACTTTCCATACCAGGCCATATTGCTTACATTTGCCAGTAAACTCGCCTGTTTGGCTGTAGCAATTAGTTCATCTCCGAAACCATCTTCATAACAAATATTAAATGCAATACGCTGATTAGCCAGTTGTAAAGGCATTTGTCCTATGCCACCACCAGAAAAACCGACCAGTGGCATGTCCATCTTACTATATAGCCAGCCCAGTAAAGCCGGAAAAGGAATATACTCACCAAACGGAACCAGATGATTTTTTGCATAGAAAGGTAATCCGGCTGTTACAGGAGTAGCTGTAAAATTAATCACTGCATTTTGATAACCGGTTCCATCTGCCGTATATTGCGGAATACCCACGGCGAGTGCAGAACCATGGCTGCGCGCAAGCTGAGTAAATTCATCTAATAGTTCAGCAGGCATATCCTGACGCATTACCGGAATCGCTGTTTCTGGCAAAATAACAATATCTGCATGGGTACTGGCTATCTGATCAAAATAACGTTGTAATGTTGGCTGTAATGACCGCTCATCCCATTTGAATGACTGCGGAATATTGCCTTGTGCCAGAGCAATCCTGGCATGAGTGCCATCTGACTGTGTAAAGTGAAACTGTAATAATATTGCTCCAAGCAACCATACACTTATTAATGCAACACCACAGCTAATCTTTACTCTCCAGCTTTTTGCCAGTACCAACTCAGCCAGCCAGGCACCACTGGCTACAGTAACCAGTGTAACCAGAAAAATACCACCCACTGGTGCATAACCGGCCAGAGCCGAATCTGCTATTTGGCTATAACCCCAGATGCCCCAGCCAAAACCTGTTAGTGCACGTTCACGGACAAATTCAGCCAGACACCATAACAAAGGCAATACAATAGTATGGCAAATAGTGCCTGAAAACCTGAATTTACCCAGTAACCAGAATACTATAGCAGGATAAATAGCCAAATAAGCAGGTAATATCAATGTCAGCGGCCAGGCCCAAATTTGCGCTAATCCGGCAATATCATGTAAAGCAATATCTATCCAGTAGAGTAATGATGTATATGCAGTTAATGCCCATAGATAGGCTGTCCTGATACGCCATTGTGGCCGTACACTCTGCAAAATCAGCAATACCGCCAGTAAAACTGGTAATAACCAATAATGATAATAAGGAGCAAAGGTAAATGGTACCAGAACCGCAGATATGAATAATAACGGCCAGTACACCCATGCTTTAGCTAAAATAGCATGACACTTCATAGCAGAAGAATGTTGTGCAGCTATCTCCGGTTGAGCAGTCACATAAATCTCCGCAGCTTTTAGACAGCTAAATTAAAATTTAATAATTACATTAGCCATTAATGGCAAACATCAATATTCATTATATTTTAATAATATATTTTCAATACAATATATGATTAATTACCATAAATATTGCCTTCTATAAAATACGGATTGATAAGCTATCTCTATGTTTCTGTAGCTAAAACAATGTAAATAAAAAAATTTTCAATGCGCAAACGCATTAAGTATACTAATCTACATCATGTTTAACAGTTACCATTAGTGTCTGTAAGCGCCGTGCATCAGCCCGGGCTATTGTGAAGTTTAATTTACCAATGGTAATTTTTTCACCTCGTACTGGCATGTGGCCTATTTCCTGAATAACCAGACCACCAATAGTGTCTACTTCTTCATCAGAATAATCAGTACCGAAGAATGCATTGATATCTTCTATTTCTGTCACCGCATTAACGCGAAACCGCTCAGCAGACACTGCAAAAATATTATCAGCACTATCATCTTCATCAAATTCATCTTCGATATCACCAATGATAGGCTCTATTACATCTTCAAATGTCACCAGTCCGGAAGTACCGCCATATTCATCAACAACAATAGCCATATGATTACGTTGCTCACGGAATTCTTTCAGCAATGTATTCAGTGATTTACCCTCCGGAACAAATACAGCAGGACGTAATATTTGCTCTAGCTGAAAATGCTCTGTTTTATTCCAGTATTTGAGTAAATCTTTTGCATGCAGGATACCCAGAATTTCATCTTTATCCTCACCAATTACCGGAAAACGAGAATGAGCAGTATCAATGATATAAGTAATAATTTTGTCTAATGAATCATCAATCTTAATCACATCCATCTGGCTGCGCGTTATCATCGCGTCGCGTACTTCCAGATCAGCGAAGTCCAGTACATTTTCCAGACATTGTAAGGTATCTGCATCAAAAACCTGTCGTTCATGGGCTTCCCGCAAGGTTTGCAGTACGTCTTCTTCAGTATCCGGCGTCTCTCCAGATATACGATTAACCAGTCGCTCAAAAAATCCGGGTTTCGATGAACTTTCGTCCATAATCAATATTCATCCTGTATATAGGGATTGGTATATCCTAACTGATGCAGAATACGAATTTCAAGCGCTTCCATAATTTCTGCTTCATCATCATCAATATGATCATAGCCCATCAGGTGTAAAACACCATGGACAGTAAGATGAGCATAATGCGCTATTACTGATTTATGCTGATCAGCTGCTTCTTTTTCTATCACCTGCGGACAAAAAACCAGATCACCATTGAGTTCTGAGCAGTTAGGTAAATACATACTCTCACCTTCATTGAGTGCAAAACTCAGAACGTTAGTTGCATAATTTTTGTTTCGATAATTATGATTAAATTGGCATGCCGCATCTTCATTACATAGTAATATGGCAATATTGGCTCGGTTATAACTATTCTTACACGTTTGCCATATCCATTGCCGCCACTGTCTATAAGTCGGAACAAGGCTGGCATTACTGCGATTATCGACATTTAAACTGAATATTTGATTCAAATGCTGTAAAACCGGCTTTTTTTTGGCAATTTTCATCTAATTTATTTTGGATCCTAATGGATATATTTTAGCAAGTGCTACTGATAAATGCACTAACTACTCCTATTTCGTTTTAATTACCTTAAAAATCTGATATTTCATTCTAATTACTACTATTCGTATTAAAAATCTGACCAATAAGAATTTATTTATCCTGTGTTAGTGCATAGTATTATTTATATACAATTGTAGGAATGATCTATTGGAATTCTTTTCTAAAATTTTTTATTCAGTGTTTTTAAAAATAATTTAGTTCTTATTTTAAGATTAAGATATTTATTATTTCAGTAGTTAATGAATACTAGGCTTTAAAAAAACAATATTTTGACATTTCACTAATAGATATAGCTGATTAATGAATAATTAAGACTATTTCTTTCGCCAATAAACAAAATCCATAAGTAAATTCAATCTTTTATTCAAATATGAATATACTTATGGCAAAAGACATCTGGTAAATTGATTGCTTTAAATAATTTAAAATATACTGCTATTCTAAGCTACTTATCAATTTACCTCTTTGATATAAAATTACTCACCCTGCTTAAATATATGAAAACAGGGCTTTCATTATATATGATAATTTAGCGTAAAATATCTACAATACTACGTGCTGCGCGGCGGGCATCCAATAAAATGAGGCCAAGCTTAGCGCCTTCGTTAGCAGTAACTGCCAGCACATTGGTCTCACCTGCCTGAATTAGCAGAATATAACCATGTTTACCCTTTACCATAACCTGTTCGAGTTCATCACACTGTAACTCACGAGAGGTACGGTTACCCAAAGCAAGCAGAGCTGCTGCCATTGCACCAACGCGGTCTGGATCAACACCATTCGGTAACAAGGTTGCTACCGGCAGACCATCGGAGGAAATTACAGCAGATGCGGTAATATCAGCCGAAGAGCTGTTTAAATCACTTAATACCGAAACCAGTAATTGTTCTTGCATCTTGATGTCTTTCTATTGATGTTATTCATTTACCACATGAATGTCTTCACCCGCCAATACGTACAAACCACGTACCATCGTGACAAAAGCTTCACCATTTAGTAGCGGCAATCCTGCTGTTACCAAAATATTTTTGGTATTGCCTATATACAGAGGGAAGAATGTTAATTCACTCTGACCGGCAGGATCACATATCCCGATAGCGTTGTTGTAGATATTAAGGTTATTTTTAATCAGTAAACTGTGTTTTTCTGTCAGGCGTGTAGCCTCACTAGCCAGATTAGCTACCTCTTCGGCAGTTTCATGATTAAAACCGACATTAGCAAAATAAAAACCATCCTGATCTACCAACAGTGCTTTATGGCTGTCTGATAGCTGCCCCAGAATGTTTTCAAATTCATCAGAGGTAACTTTAACCAGCTGAGAACTGGGTTTAGCCTCTCCGTATAAGAATTCCAGACGTTGTAAGCGATATAACAAATTCAACGCTGTGTGAACATCATCTGTTTCAGCCCATCGTTTCAAACGCTCTTCGGTTAACTTCGCATTAATATCCGCCTGCAGAATATTGGCCAGCAACATACGACTGGCACTCTGGTTGGGGCTGGATACCGCATAAAATGCACCGGCTGGCATCACTTTAGGATACAAATCATGATGTAGCTGTAATGTAGATTCCATACTAACTACCCTTCTAAACCTGGATCAATTGAGTACAGCATAGCAGTAACCAGTTGTTTTACATCATCTTCATTACGGGCATCTACCTCAAAAACAGGTACATTAAGTTTATGCTGCGCCAAATACTGCTGATAAACATCCACGCCCGGCTGAGGATTGATATCCATTTTAGTTACACCAACGACAACCGGAGCCTCATCCAGTAAATCATGAAAAGAGGTAAGAAAAAATTTCAAATCTTTTAATGGATTCTGGCGGGTATTATCCAGCAGCAGAATTAAACCCATACTCCCCTTACTTAAAATACTCCACATGAAGTCAAAACGTTCTTGACCAGGTGTACCATATAAATGAACTTTTGTATGTTCATCAAGCCGAATAACACCATAATCCATGGCTACAGTAGTATGACCTTTTCTATCCTGTGTCATATCCGACGCACTGGCATCAGTCTGTACCGGAGGATCATCCGATAATGCAGCAATGGCAGTCGTTTTTCCCACCCCAACCGGGCCGGTAAATATAATTTTATTTTCAACCATGATTACTCCCTGCTTAGGTATTAATTGCCACGCAAGCGACCCATCAAACGTGCCAGTAAACCACCTTTCGGCTTGTCTTTATCGCTCTCATCATATTCTGCCTCTTGTGTACCACTTGCTGGTTTAGCAGCTTGTGGTGCTTTTCTTGTCAGAACCATTTCTTTCTCCTGTTGTGTAGCAGGAGGAGTCAACTGCTGCTCAATAATCAGGGCACCAATTGAATATGTAGCTGCTATATAGTTTAAAACATCTTCTAAAGAAACTGGTAATAACTTATATAAAGTATTCAGTGCCACAGGCGTACGCACCAAAAAAGCTGACAGACGCATAGCTTCAGGCAAATAAGCCAGACGAGTCATATTTGGCCATGCTTTCAGTCTGATCACTGTATCCGGCGTAATAGGCTCAATCAGACGACCGCGTGCTGTCCAGATTGATAACTGCCAAATACAGGATTGTAAGGTTAGCTTAGCTTTATCATGCAACTGTGCTGTTGATGCGGATGCAGGTACAGTTTTAGTCTGCCATTCTGCATCAGTTTGCATACACAATTGTTGCAAAAAATCACTTTCAGCTGCCAGTAATACTCTTTCAATGCTGGGAAATACAATTAATACAGGCTTATTATTAAACAGAATTGCTGTATCTTCAGTTTGCTGAGCAAGCTTTTGTACTATACCCAGTAAGGTTCCCTGAGTATGAAAGCGCACTACAGTTACCGACTGATGTGCATGCTCAGCAATTTTGTCTGCCTTATGTTCAGCATTTGATTCAATTTTTTCACTAACTGATTCTTTTTGTGCAGCTGCTTTATCAGCAAGCCAGACCCCGTTCCCCTGCTGCAAATTACGCAGATGCTGAAACAGCGTATCGAATCGGATAGGTTTCATCAGGTAAGGTGCTGTAAAAGATGGTGCATTACGACCAAAAAAGACTACCACAGCATCAGGAAATTTCTTTTTTGCCTTATGCCAGAGCTCTTCGCCGTCGTCAGCATCACCATCAACCAAAACCAGTTCGGGCTGTAAATTATCTTCAGGCTGAACTAACTGGTAATTTACACTATTGTACATCTTAAATGCCATGCGCAACATGGCTGTCTGGCGATCATCCACATTGACGAGCAAAACATAGGCAGTTTTTACTTTGGGTATTGAATTGTTCATCATTGATTTTGCACACCACCGTGGTTAATACGTTTCAATAATTGACTCATAGCAAGTACAACTTCTTCAGGTGGCGTCTGAATTTCAGCACGAATTACCTGTAACATTTTTTCCAGACGTGACCATTCTTCTGCACGTTCATATAAGTCAAATAAAGTAATGTAAAGCTGAGACTCTTGTGGATAAAGCAGGACTGATTTTTCTAATAAATCCATTGCTTCATCAAACTGACCAAAGGTAAGCAACGATTCCACATCCCGCAATACAAGTTCTGCAGGTGTTTCGGCCACGTCATTCTCTGAAGATGCTTTATCAACCAATGACAGGCGTTTAGCTTTAAGGGCACTGCTATTCACAGGCAGATAACCCTGAGTCACGCCAATATCACGCAATATCGTTTCGCTAGGCTTAGTCTCCAACTTTTCAAACATTGGATGATCACCCAGACTGTATCCCCAACCCAGCATACGTTCTTTTACGACATTACCGTATTGGCCCAAAGTATAATACAAACGCCATAAATGCTGTGCAAACACATTGATATTATTATGTCTGTAATCCAGCACCAGAGCATCAATAATCATACCTGCTGGTTTTCTGGATGTTTTAATTGCTTTATTTAGACAGCGAATAGCTGCATCATAGGGCAACTGTTCTTTCAGCAACACGTAACTGTTTTCGGGTTTGGAAAAACTCAGCAGAACATCACGCTCATCACCGCGAATTTTAAAGTTACCTAGATTACCTTCTACCAGCAGTTCGTGCGGCTGCTCCTCAGCATTCTGTTTATTAGCAGAGGATTCTGCTTCAGGTCGAACATCTTCAGGTTTTTTATCCTGATTGATGCCTACTTCTTTTTCTGTTTCCTTGACATCCCATTGCAGCAAATCTTCTGCAAGCACGCGCAGACCCAGATGATTTTCATCTAGTGCAAGTCCTTGGCGAATCAGATTTTCTAATTCAGGCCGCTGGAAATAATTACGATATTGATCAATTACTTCAGCAAGTTTATCTGAATTTTTGGCATCTAAGCATAATGCAGCCAGTTCATTGACCAGAGTATTTGCCATTGCAGGACTCTGCTGGGCAATATTCTGCTCCAGATATGCACCGAGTGAATCAGCTGCTTTCTGAAAATAACCAAACTGTTTATAAACTTTATATTCAGTAAGATGATCTACAGTAGCGACAGAAACCGTGGATTTATCCGGACTGGTGGTTAACTGCCAGTCCCAATCCTCATCCTCCAGAGAAGCTGAAGCATCCTCATTCTCGGATGTATTCTGGGCTTCAGCAGCCTGTTTACCTGTCTTTTTATTTTGTTTAGATGCGGATTGCTTTTTGCGGACCGAACTTTTACTTTTGCCTTGTCCTGCCGCTTTCTGCCGCTTTTTCAGCACGAGCAATACAGCCAGCAAGATAACCAAAAGGGCAATAGGTAAATATAATTCCATAATTTACATCCCTTTTATAATTAGTTGCCAGATGCATGAGCGCATGGTTAAATGCATGTTTTTCATTTACGGTAACGCTTCACATACAATTGTCAATACTGTAACTATTTTACCTTAGCTTGCATTTGTTCGCCAGATTTTTATTTAACCTGGGGCAACATTCCGTTAGGTAATAGTTGCCAGACGTATCCGGGGTATTTCATTTTACCCGCCAAAGCACCGGCTTCATCGCCATAACCCCAGAAATAATCTACTCTTACTGCACCGTTAATGGCACTGCCGGTATCCTGCGCCATCATTAACCGGTTTAAACCAAAACCATTAGCGGGATGGGTAGTAGCAACAAATAAAGGGGCACCCAGATTCATAAAGTGGCTGTCGACAGCAGCAGAATATCCTTTGGTAAGGGGTACACCCAATGCACCGGTTGGTCCGCGGGCCGGCTCTGCAGATGCGCGAAAAAAGACATAGCTTGGATTTTGCCCTAAGACTTCAGCCAATTGCTGCGGATGTTGCTGTAACCAGGCTTTAATACCCTGCATTGAAGTTTGTGCAAGTGGCAGATAACCTTTGTTAGCCATATATTTTCCAATTGATACATAAGGGTAGTCATTTTTATCGGCAAAACTGAGGCGCAGCATCCGGCCGTCAGGTGTTCTTAACTGCCCCGACCCCTGTACATGCAGAAAAAATAATTCTACCGGATCATTAGCATAACCCAGAACAGGGGCTTTGCCATTAAGTGCGCCTGCATTAATCTGGGCACGGGTGTAATACGGAATCAATTGGTTACCACTGATGCGGCCTTTTAGTGCCCGTGTTTTCTCATTCCGGGGAAAGGAGGCCAGATTAGCGGTGTAATCTCCGTTAGGTGTAATGACGCCGCTATTTGCTCCGGTAAGTCGGATACGTACAACACCCTGACGCTGTCCGGCATTAAGAGGAACGACGATAAAATCGCTGGGAATACCATAAATAGGAAAGCGCGCCTGTGCAGTCTGTCTGGTATCGCCCGGCAGCATTGGTTCATAGTAGCCGGTTACAGTACCGGCCAGCTGTCCGTTCTGGCTGACTTCCCATGGCGTGAAATAAGTTTCAAAAAATACTCTGGCATGCTGGTTATGTCTGGATGTGCGTGCTGCCTGCTGACATATTGACTGCCAGGCTGGCTGCATTTGTAGTTTGCTGCAACTGGTTTTGAATGCATCCAGACTATCAACAAATGACTGAATCGGCCATTGCGGCAATTCCTGATAAGAAACAGCTCGGTAGCTGACGCCGGCTTTCCCCGGGGTAAAGACATAATTCCGGGGTAATGGTTTACCCGGTGTTACTGAACCGGTTTCGCCCGGAAGAATTTTATCTGTAGGTTTACGGACATGAGGACAGGCACTCAGAAATAAAACACAGAAGCACAGCATCCAGCAGCGAATTAGGCTGAATTTCTTTGATGGCAAGATTTTTGACATTTTTTAATAGGAATTGAAATCGATACAGATAATATAAACTCTATTTTTACACCATTATGACAGTCCGTCACGCTTTTAAACAGTGAACTATTGAATAACTGATTTTAGGCAGTGATATTTGGCGTTGTATAAACTGAATGTAAACACTCTGTTACAATAGCGTTTTTTTAATCAATTCAAATATTCTCCACATTATGAGTAAACCCGCCCTCACACCGATGATGACGCAATACCTGTCTATTAAGGCTGAACATCAGGACAAATTACTGTTTTACCGGATGGGGGATTTCTATGAACTGTTTCTGGAAGATGCCGTTGAAGCAGCCCGTCTGCTGGATATAACGCTGACTACTCGCGGACAGATTAACGGAGAACCGGTCAGAATGGCCGGTGTACCTTATCATGCAGCCGAACAATATCTGGCAAAGCTGGTAAAACTGGGTAAAAGTGTAGCTATTTGTGAACAAACGGGTGAAGTGGGGGCAAATAAGGGACCGGTAGAACGGCAGGTTGTACGTATTGTTACACCGGGTACGGTGACTGATACGGCATTACTTGAAGATAAAGAGACCAACCGTATTGCGGCCGTTTCTTTATTGAAAAAACAGCTTGGCATAGCGTGGCTTTCGCTGCAAAGCGGAGAATTCAGATGCAAAATCATTACTCCTGAAGCATTGCCTAATGAGCTGGCACGTTTGCAGGCTGCAGAAATACTGCTTTCTGATCAGACTCAGGAAAAATTGAATCTTAGTGGCTATGACCGGCAACTAACCCGGTTACACGCATGGCAATTTGCTGCTGATACCGGTGCCCGTATGATTGAGCGTTATTTTGGCAGTCAGGACTTACGTGCTTTCGGTTTACAACCGGGAATACATGATGCAGCAATCGGTGCTGCGGGTGCTTTGCTGAACTATGTGCAGCAAACCCAAATGCAGTTACCTAAACATTTAGACAGCCTGTCACTGGAACAGGAATCTGCTTATATTGGTATGGATGCGGCAACCCGCCGCAATCTGGAACTAACTCAGACTTTAAGCGGTTTAAAAGCACCGACACTATTTTCTGTTTTAGACCAGTGTGCAACTCATATGGGCAGCCGTCTGTTGGCACAATGGTTACATCAGCCATTGCGTCAGCGTCAGCAAATTATAGCCCGGCAACAGGCCGTTGCAGAGTTAGCCTCTCAGCAGGCACAGGTAACATCCATGCTAAATCAGGTAGCTGATATTGAACGTATTGCCGCACGAATTGCTATTGGCAGTGCCCGTCCTCGTGATTTATCTGCTTTACGGGATAGTTTGACCATTCTGGCAGAATTTCGTTTAGAAGAATCCGGCCAGAGTAGCAGCCTGATACAAACTCTGCTGGAACAGTTTCCACCTGCCGCACCTATTGCCGAACAGTTAAATATGGCGATTATGCCTGAACCGTCGATATGGTTGCGCGACGGTGGGGTGATTAATGATGGCTTTGATGCGGAACTGGATGAATTACGCCGTTTACAGAATCATGCGGATGATTTTTTGCTGCAATTGGAAAACCGGGAACGGGAACGCACAGGTTTATCCAGTTTGAAAGTTGAATTCAACCGTGTGCATGGTTTTTATATTGAATTGAGCAAGGTACAGTCTGAACAGGCTCCGGCAGACTATCAGCGACGCCAGACTCTGAAAAATGCGGAACGTTATATCACGCCTGAATTAAAGGATTTCGAAGAAAAAGTATTAAGTGCACAGCAAAATGCACTGGAACGGGAAAAACAGATATATGACACGCTGTTACTGCAATTACAAAGTAAACTGCCGGTATTACAGCGCTGCGCCCGTGCGGCAGCCAGTCTGGATGTATTAAATACACTGGCCAGATATGCATGCACCGAACATTATTGTTTTCCGGAATTGGTAAACTACCCATGTTTACAGATTAAAAATGGCCGTCATCCGGTAGTGGCTGCGCAAGTTAAACAGTTTACCGCCAATGATACGCGTCTTGATGAAAAACGGCGCCTGATGCTCTTAACCGGTCCGAATATGGGGGGTAAATCTACTTATATGCGACAAGTAGCTTTAATTGTGTTACTGGCGCATATTGGTGCTCCGGTACCTGCAGACAGCTGTACACTGGGAGAATTTGACCAGATATTTACCCGTATTGGTGCTTCGGATGATCTGGCAGGTAACCGCTCTACCTTTATGGTAGAAATGTCGGAAACGGCCTATATTCTGCATCATGCAACAGAACAATCGCTGGTATTAATGGATGAAGTTGGCCGTGGCACATCTACCTTTGATGGTCTGGCTCTGGCGCAGGCCATTGCAGAACATTTACTCCAAAGAAATCGCAGTTATACTCTTTTTGCTACCCATTATTTTGAGTTAACCCGCTTACCTGAGCAGCATGCACACGCATTCAATATGCATCTTGCGGCTTTGGAACAAGGGCAGGATATTGTTTTTCTGCATCACATTGAGTCCGGACCGGCAAGTAAAAGTTATGGGATAGCTGTTGCGAAACTGGCCGGCCTGCCGGCGCGGGCACTAAATGCCGCCTACCGCCATTTACAAACACTTGAACAGCATGCAGCTTCCGAGCAGCCGCAACTGGATATGTTTCAGGCAGCAGACAGCGAAGAAGAAACCATGATGGATACAGATATTAATCATGTTGCTATATCGGCAATCCCCGCTGATTTATGCGCTCAGCTAAATGCACTAAAGCCTGATGAACTGACACCTAAAGCAGCACTGGCTGCTATTTATGATCTGGTGAACTGCTGGCAAAATCATCAGTCATCATAAAAAATGCATAAAAAATCGGTTTTTTAGTTGACATAAGGCTGATTATCCGTATAATAGCTCCCTTACCAGACGCGGGGTGGAGCAGCACGGTAGCTCGTCGGGCTCATAACCCGAAGGTCGTAGGTTCGAATCCTGCCCCCGCATCCAGATTCCTAAAATGTCCTGTTTTAAACAGGACATTTTGCTTTATCCATTCTCTGAACATCATTTCATTAATTTAAAAATAGATATTTCTGGTTTTCGATTGCCGATTTACTTATTTTTTATCATTCTTTGCGATTTATCTTAATTATCCATTTCACAACAAGCTGATTGATACAACTAGATTCAATATCTGACTAATAAAATGTAAAGCAACAATATCAAGGATGCAGGTTTAATAGCTTTAAGCATAAAAAGGCAGAAAAGATATGCAAAATCTTTCCGTACTGAGAATATTTTCAGATATCGAAAAATATCTTAATTAGACATATCAATCACATATTAACCTGTAAAGTTAACAATATTATTTTCACATGCATCACTGCACGGTATATATATTTATTAAATCTTTCAAAGTCTCAGTAATATTGGTTATCGGTTCAAAGCTTCCATGATTAATATCAGATATCCGTAAAACTTTAGATTAATTATATGAGACTCGACACGGAAAGACTGGAATGTAAACAGCAATGTTATGTTCTGATGAGCTCGGTAATCAGAAATTACATTAAAAAATTAATTTTCAACCAGTTTATTTACTCTGCCTGAATACTGGATTAACTCTAATTACTTAGGTAAGATAAAAATGAAGTAAGTAATCCGAAAATCCCATGCGTTTTCTGGAATATTTAAAGGGTGATTAATGTATAAATTCAACGGATTTACGCAGGCTGGACTCAATTTTTTACAAGATATCCGGATTAATAATAGTAAGCCGTGGTTTGATGAGCATCGTTCAATTTATGACCATGAATTGATACAGCCATTTCGGGCACTGGTTGAACAGTTAACCCCTGAAATGTTGAAAATCGACAAAGAATTTGAAACTCGCCCGGCTATTGGTAAAACGATATCACGTATTCATCGTGATACCCGTTTCTCAAAAGATAAATCTCTTTATCGCAGCCGTTTATGGCTGACATTCAAACGTCCAAGCCGCGACTGGAAAGTGGCACCTGCCTATTTTTTTGAAATTAGTCCCGATACTTATCGATATGGGCTTGGTTATTATTGTGCACCCAAACAAACCATGGATATTTTCCGTGAAGAAATACTGAATAAACCGGAAGTGTTTTTAAAAGTGATGAGGTGTGTGAAGAAACCGTTTGAGCTTGTTGGTGATAGTTATAAACGTCCTTTAATTAAAGAGCAGGATAAAAAGATTGCAACATGGTACAACCGGAAAAGTATTGCTGTAATGGCAACCAGTCATCATATCGAAGATATACTTGACAGGGATTTACCAAATAAACTGACCCAAGGCTTTAAACAATTATTACCACTTTATGATTTTTTAATGGATGTAGAATTCATTAAGAATATTTCCAAGTTATAAATATTCTCATCAATATAAAATGATTTTTATTATTTCCCGTATACCTTTTAATTTCTGAAACAATATAGCTATAGGGCTTCTTATAATTATTAGTTTTGAATTCTATATTTTCGGCTGGAATACCTTGTAGATATCTGCTCAGAACATCACGCACTAACATTCGGGTTACCCAATATTGGTATTTATACTTGTTAAAGAATAATTTTTGCCACTGCTCCAATTCCTGATAATTCAAAAATTGGACATAGTTGGTCAAAGCAAATTCGGGATTTATTTCTTCATTATAGGTAAACCAGATGTGTATTTCATTTTCTGCTATCTTTATAAAGTTTTCTACTTAACAGAGGTCTCAATAAAAATCAAAGTGGTTTATACATATGGTAATTTATCAGTACCTGATTTTCTCTGGATATTTTGTTAGCCCGCTTTATTATAAAACCCCATTTTTTGAAAATTGGCATGGCCACTTTTGAAGCATCTACACTTAATTGTGAAAGCTTTTTCTGGTGTGCCAAGCCAAGCACATGGTCATAGAGTTTTCTGGCTATGCCACGTTTTTGAAAGTCAGGGTGCACGTAAAAACAGTCTATGTAACCATCATTTTTAAGTTCAATAAACCCCGCAAGGCGTGAGCCAAAGATAGCCATCCAAGGCTGAGTGTTATCTAAACGTTTTAACCACATCTGATAATCTGGTGGTGTTGGGCACCATGCTTCTTGCTCTGCTTTGCTATAAATATCGGTATCAATAGCATGAATAGTCGAATGAAACAAATCGCATATTTCAGTAGCATAGAGTGGAGAGTATGGTTTTACTTCGATTTCAGATGCAGCATTACCCAACTTGTTTTCTATTTTCATTATGATTTGTTCCAGCAAGACTTTGCACTTCATTATCACCAACATTGATATGTTATCGCATATTTGCTGAGAAATTCATTATCACTGCAAAATACTGGGTATTGCTGCCGGTAACAGCCAGCTAAGAATCAGAAAAATTTTTTATCTCAATACGATGCCACATGATAAATGGCATAAAATTTACAAACTAAGTTTAATCAAACTAGTTTCCGCTACTTTTTTGCACATCTGGATAAACCCAAAGCTTATTATCATGCACTTCTGCCAGAAAAACATCATCCAGTTTTTCTCCTAACCGGTTCAGCTCATTTTCCAGCCATTTTTCGTCATGCCCCAGAGATTTTAAACTTGGGTAATTCACTACTCCATTTTCTACTACAACAACGGCCATGGAGGGATCACCTTTTTTTACTACGGTCATCTGACCATTATATTCAAACCAGACATCACTGAGTGCTTCCAGACTGTTATAGCCACGCTGATGGAGTAACATAATAAAATCACGGATAGACAGTTTTGCTTTACGAAAATTCTGTGAAAGTACGATTCCATTTTCCATTAAGCGTATAGAGGTACCGTCAACAAAATCTTTAGCAATATTGCGCTTAAATGTGGTGTAACGTACCAGTAACAGTAATCCTGCCCAAAAAATGGAAGCACTCATAAGTAGGGTAATACTTATGGACGGATTATATAGCGGACCGCCAATAATTGCCCCTAAAACCACGTTACCTACCTGATCAATAGCAGAAATGGGCGCCAGAGACCCTTTACCGGATAAGTTGATGTACACTAACAGAATACAAAATGCGACCAGCATTTTGAAAATGATATTGAGATAGATGGGATTCATTAACGGTTCCTTTTAAACAATAATAACCGCAGCTTCAGATAAATAAACATAAATTATTGATTTTAATAAATAAATGTATCATGAAATCAATAAAAGATATTATTCTGAATATCGCTCAATATCCTAAAGTAATTAATATTTATAATATTAGAAACACAATAATAAAATATATATTTATTATCAATAGTTTATATTGTAATTTTAAGGTAAATTTCAATGTTTAATTTGTTTAAAATTATGTAATTAATTAATAATGCTTTTGGTTGAAATTTGGTCTTGATAAGGCAATATTGTTTTTGGCTGGATTATTTTAGTTATATTTTTATCGTTCTTGCCAGATATTTTCAGACGAAGGTTTTATAAATTTGAATTCTGATGCGGAGAAAACCAGATTTAGTTACCCGCATCAGGTTATATAACGGCACTGATAAGATTACCAATAGCTATCATCGCATTAAAGCAGCTAAGAATTTACGGAAAAGTTTTCATTATCTGTTAATGTAACAAATGCTATCTAAATACAACTAATTTTTTATATCTTTGACTTATTGAAGTAATTAATGTTTTTATTTGCTCATCTATATCAGTAAAAAGATAGAAATTATGTAAACGCGGATAGTGTTTGATAAATATATTGCCTTTTTGGGTTCCGGCCGGGCATAAATTAAACGCTAATGTATTCGACGTTAAAATAATACTCATAAAATCATCCCAATAAAAAATACCTTCCATGTCAACAGATTTGATTAAGATTCCTTCTTCAAAAAACACATAATGATATTCAGCAGGCCAGTTAATTTCTTGGTATAATTTTTTTAATCTTCTGATTTCACGAATTATTCCGACAATTTGTGCTATAGATATCAGTAAAAATATAATCACGAGTATCTGAATAGATTCTATAACTGTTCTAGGTATTGCATTTTCCTCTAAAAAAAATTTTTGCAAATAAAAACATGCAATATCGATGATATAAATAATTACGCCGCTAAAAAAAATTTTTTTAGGAAAATATATTTTAAATATCTCCCGGGATATTTGAGGCGCCGGTGATTGATTTTCTTCTAATTTAATATTCTTGGTAAATAAATATGTTGCCGTATCAGGATCGAAAGCAACATAAGGCTCTAATATATATTTTTTCATTATGACATTTAATTAATTATGTAAATTAATTTATTTTATCAAAAACCAGATTTATTTATATGATATATGTCAATATTCACTTTTTTTGTAAATTTATTCTAAACGGATACTCGGTAGATTAATGTTGAAAATAAAACAGGCAACTATGAAGATATCAGGTTGCCTGCTTACCACTACAAAGCTTTAAAATCCATGCCAGTAAATATTCGTACCGGATTGCCACGGGCTATCTGATGATGGTGTTTATGATGAGCCGCCTTATTGCTTGCCTGTAATCGCTGTTCCTGCTGTAACAGCTTATGCTGGAGCAACAGCACAGCTAGTTTTTTATTAGCATGCTGGCTGCGCTCTGATTGCACTTTAACACTAATACCGCTGGCTGTATGTGTTGCTCTGACAGCTGATTCCGTTTTATTAACGTGCTGTCCGCCTGCTCCGGATGAACGCATGGTTTCAAATACAATTTCATCAGAGTACTGCTGAACAACTGGATTAAAACAACTCGCTCCAATAAACCAGTTTTTTCGTTTGTGTTGTGGGCGATAAGGGCTGGTACAAACCCATTGAATAGTACCCTGCCACATATCAGCCAGTGCGCTGGCCTGAGTACCCTCTAAGCTCACCAGTACCGAATGCAGCCCGTGTTTAGCCGGTTCCTGTTCCAGAACTTGTACTTCAACCTGTTTCTGTTTTGCTTCATATTGTAAACGTGCTAATGCTTTGACAACGGCAAGACAACATTCAGCCGGTCCGTAAGCAGCAGATAATTGCAAAAGTTGCATTATTTCTTCTCCGTCTGAACTTTATAAGTAATCACTGGTTTAAGGCGTGCTACCGGTCTGATTAGCTGAGCCTGAACCATGGCTGCGATTACACTTTCAATTGATTTATATGCCTGAGGGGCTTCTTCATATAACAGTTCACGATCACAGCAGATTACTCTGCTGCCATGTGCTGTACGGGTTAGCTGTTCTGCTGTATAGCGTTCTGCCAGCCTGCCCTTACAGGCAGAGCGCTGCCATTTACGCCCTGCACCGTGTGCCAGAGAATATAGTGAGGAAACGGTCTCCAGTGGCTGTACCAGATAGCTGAAATCACCACGGGAACCGGGAATAATCACTAATCCTCTGTTGGCAGGCGCAGCACCTTTTCGGTGTAACCAGCCATACTCCTTATTGATTGTTACCGGTTCTATAAAGTTATGGCTGATATCCAGCAGTTTTTGCCCCTCCTGACGCAGGTTAGCCAGAATACGTCTGCCAATCAGCTCGCGGTTCTGCTGTGCATAATCCAGAGCCAGATTGTGTTGCATCAGATATTCTTTACCGGCAGGACTATCGGCGATTAATCCCTGATGCCCGTACTGGCGGGTATGTTTATCCAGAATCATGCCGCCCAGCCCGCGTGAACCGCTATGTACCATCAGTTGCAGGTGCTGTTTATCCAGTCCGGTCTCCCGGATGATTTCCGGTGCATAAACTGTTTCCAGCATTTGCAGTTCTGCAAAATGGTTACCGCTGCCAATGGTTCCTGAAGCATATGTATGATTATTTAATGGCAGAATTTCTGGCCATAACGCTGTACATTCTGTGATTGATAGCGGCTGGTCAATATTATCCAGACGCTTAATCAGCTTAGCCTGATTCATTGCTCGGATTTTAACTGTGGTTTGCCATAATGCCATTCCGCAGCCAATATCCCCGCCAATCAGTGCCGGATAAAGATATTGGGTAGTAAAAAAAGCTGCACCTACCGGATAACCACGGCCGGGATGTAAATCCGGCATACCGGCAACATATTTAATATCGGGAAGTTTTGCAGTTGTCTCTAGCTGCCGGATGGCTTCGCCCTCTAACCAGAGTTCTGGTGATGTTATCAGGGTAATATTGTCCGCCAGCTGCTGAATAGAATTGCCCATTCTGATCCATTCCAATTATTTTATTTGGTAATAAGCAAGCAATAGTCAGCCATGTTCATCATAAATGAACAGGATTTGCATGCTGAGTAATAAATTGGCAGGCCGTAGCCAAGGATCAGGATGTAATCAGCCCTGGATTGACCTGCAAGGGATAGGTAGTACAAACATAATTATTCCTTTCCGTTGCAATGTTGATAATTTGACAGAGTGGCGTACTGTAAATCAGGTTTTACAGGTAGTCAAAAATAATCAGTGATTTTTATGTCAATGAGCTGATTATAATTAGTGTTTTGTAGTTATTTCACCACTAATACATTAATCCGATACTGTTGACACTATTATTTTCAATTAAAAATAATAAAAATTAATCATTATTGATAATTTATACTCTGATATTAATCGGTAACTACGTTTCCTGCATTAATTTAAAAATCTGCGCCGAGTTAAAACCGCCAGAACTACTGCCCGTCAGCGGAACGGCAGTAGAAGCATAGTAATGGGGATTAACGATATTTATGGTCGCAGTAACTCAGGCAGGAATGGAACGGTAACGCCGCAATATATTGATGCCGTACAGAAATTATGTGCTCTGATAAGACAGTTTACCGGCACTGGTAGCGAATTTCAGGCTGAATGCTGAATTTTTCAGCAATTTTCTATTTGTGCTGATACCTGTCTGAATATGTGCTGGCTGTTTACTGCCGGTAATACTTCTAAATAAATAGTTAGTCAGACATATTATTCTCTGTTGGTGTGGCGGGCTTATGTTTACAATAACTGGTTAGATTGATAAATACAAAATGAGGAATTTTTATGGCACAGTTTTTTGCTATCCATCCTACTGATCCTCAGGAACGACTGATTAATCAGGCAGCAGATATTGTTCGTGGTGGCGGAGTGATTGTTTATCCGACGGATTCCTGCTATGCACTGGGCTGCCTGCCGGGCAATAAACAGGCAATGGAGCGAATTTTACGTATACGCGGCATTGATCAGAAACATCATCTAACTCTGATGTGTCATGATCTCAGCCAGCTGGGCGTTTATGCGCGTGTAGATAATAGCCAGTTCCGGCTCCTCAAGGCAGCAACACCCGGAAGTTATACATTTATTTTGCAAGCCACCAAAGAAGTACCAGCACGTACTCTTCACCCTAAACGCAAAACCATCGGTTTACGTGTTCCAGACAATCGTATAGCTCTGGCTTTATTGCAGAATCTGAATGAACCCATGCTGTCATGTACACTGATGCTGCCTCATGATGATGAACCGTTAACTGACCCTTATGATATCCGGGATCAGCTCGAACATGAAGTGGATCTGGTGATAGACGGTGGCTGGTGCGGTACTGAGCCTACAACCGTCATTGATATGACCGAGGATATTACGCTGATACGGCAGGGTAAAGGGGATACTGCACTATTTGGTTTGTAAAATTTTCACTGGTATCATAACTGTTTTGATACAGAATTTTCTATTTGTATTTTAAGGATTTTACTTTGCAGAAATTTGATCTGGCTTTCTTACTTCTGGCAATCTTGCCGATTCTACTTGGGATTACCCTCCCGGAAGCAGTTTGTGGTTATGTGGCACGCTTTTGCGGTGACCGTACAGCTGAAACGATGGGTCGGCTGAGTCTGAATCCGGCTAAATACATTGATATTGTCGGAACAATTATTATCCCGCTGGCAACTATGATTCTTTTGTCAGGCTTTCTCATGGTTGGCTGGGCCAAACCAGTACCAATTGACCCGCGAAATTTTAAAAACAGACGTCAGGGAGAGCGTCTGGTAGCCATTGCCAGCCCTCTGGCTAACCTGCTCTTATGTCTGTGCTGGACCATTGTTGTGATTATCAGTCAGTGGGTGCCGGAATATTTTGAGGAACCAATGGCAATGATGGGAATGATGGGTATTTATGTTAATGCTATGTTCTGCTTTTTCAGTCTCCTGCCGATTCCTCCGCAACCGGGTGCACGCTTTGTTGACAGTTTTCTGTCACCAAAAGCTTCGATGGAATACCGTAAACTCGAACCATATGGAACATGGATTATTCTGCTTTTGATTGTAAGTGGCATACTGTCGACTATTTTGTGGCCGTTTACCGATCTTATTGTATCGCTGATGTCATTAATAATTGATATCTTCAGTGATTAATCTCTTCTGAGATCAGATGTAGTTTTCATTATTAGAAAATTCAATTGAAATATTTAATTCGGCAAGAATATTTTTATATTCTTGTCGAATTATACTGATTACATCAATTTAAAATTAATTCTGGTGAATAAATGATTGGCTCATTTATTTACCTGGAAATTATTTTCTCTGTCCCAGTGTTACTCTTTCCAGACCTGCCAGATCAGGCTGTGTGTGAATCTGACTGAAATTATTCTGCGCTAACATTGTGCGGACTGCTTCTCCCTGATCAAAGCCATGTTCCAGTAATAACCAGCCATCAGGACGCAGAAAATGTGCAGCGCCGGTAATAATGGTTTGAAATGCAGTCAGACCGTTGTGATTATCGGTGAGCGCATGCTGCGGTTCAAAGCGCAACCCCCCCCGCTGCAAGTGTTGATCATGTACGGCAATATAAGGAGGATTGGATACAATTACGTCCACACTGTTAACTGCCGGCTGCGGCTGAGCCTGATACCATGAACCTTGTCCGAAAGATACGTCTGCCTGCAGGGCAGCAGCATTGGTACGCGCAACTGCCAGTGCTTCTGCACTGATATCAGCTGCCCATACCTGTGCATCAGGACGTTCACAGGCTACGGTAATCGCAATGGCTCCGCTGCCTGTACCTAAATCCCACACAACTCCGTGCACAGGTAAATGTGCTAAAACCGCTTCTACGAGATGTTCCGTTTCCGGCCGCGGAATCAGTACAGCTTCTGTAACTTGAAAACGCCTGCTGTAAAATTCACGCCATCCGAGCAGATAGGCCAATGGCTCACCAGCCAGCCGCCGTTGTGCCAGTTGATTCAGTCTGGTCTGATCACTGCTGCCGATTAGCTGCTGACCATGGGCGATAATATAGCCATGACTGATATCCAGTACCTGCTGAAGCAGCATTCGTGCTTCCAGTCGCGGCAAACCGCAGTTGTGTAACCAGCTATCAAGAGTGATTGGCGTATCTGTATTCATTATCTATTCTTTAAGACAGGTTTATAACAAAAACAGGGTGGCCAGACCAAGAAAAATAAAAAAGCCGCCGGAATCAGTAACAGCAGTAATCAGCACACTGCTGCCAAGTGCCGGATCACGGCCGGATTTTTGCATAATTACCGGTATTAGTACGCCGACCGTGGCAGCCAGTAACAGATTCAGTGTCATTGCAGCCACCATAACCAGACCAATACCTACACTGTGATACAGGAAATAGGAAACTAGCCCCATCACAGAACCCCAGATAATTCCATTCACAAGAGCAACGCCCTCTTCTTTGCGCAGTAACCGCCATGCCTGACTGTTACTGATTTGTCCGGACGTCATGGCGCGCACAATCATGGTAATGGTCTGATTACCGGAATTACCGCCAATACCGGCCACAATCGGCATCAGTGTTGCCAGCGCAACAATTTTTTCAATTGAGTGTTCAAACATGCCAATTACACGGCTGGCAACAAAAGCCGTACACAAATTGACAGCCAGCCATATCCAGCGGTTTTTTACTGAATCCACTACCGGCGCAAACAGGTCTTCCTCTTCACGTAAACCGGCCATATTCAGCATATCGGTTTCTGATTCTTCACGAATCACATCCACCATTTCATCAACGGTAATACGTCCGATCAGTTTGCGGTTACTGTCTACTACTGGTGCAGTGACCAGATCATAGCGCTCAAATGCCGCTGCTGCTTCTTCAGCATCGTCTTCAGGACGGAAGGTAACCACATCATCGGCCATAACTGTCGAGACCAGTAAATCCGGATCGGCAACCAGCAGACTGCGTATGGGTAAAACGCCTTGCAGAACATCGTAATTATCGACTACAAAGATTTTATCGGTATGGTCGGGCAAACGTTCAAAACGGCGTAAATAACGCAATACCACCTCACAGGTTACATCAGCCCGAATACTTACCAGCTCAAAATCCATCAGTGCGCCAACCTGATTGTCTTCAAATGACATTGCCGCAGTAATTTGTGCCCGCTCTTCTTCATCACGGCTGCTGATGGCTTCATAAACAACTTCTTTGGGCAAATCCGGAGCCAGCTCGGCCAGTTCGTCTGCATCCAGATTATCCACAGCGGCCAGCAGTTCCTGCTGTGCCATGCTTTCAATCAGGGTTTCACGTACTGGATCAGAAACCTCCAGTAATACCTCACCATCTTCAGTAGGTGTAGCCAGCTTCCACACCAGCATACGTTCCTGTAGCGGCAGCGACTCCAGCAGGGTAGCCATATCGGCAGGATGCAGCTCGTGCAGAGCAGCAATCAGTTCAGTCAGTGCCTGTTCCTGCTCCGGTGTTTGCAGGTATGACTGAGTATGCGAATGGATATGCTCGGCAACCGGCAAAAGAATAGCAACCAGCTCACATATGTGATCGGTATCCAGATGCAGGCGTTCCAGTTCGCTGAGATTGCTGTGGCTATCCATTGTATTGTTATCCTGTGTGTTGCATCATCCAAACCGGAATGTTACCGCTGCAATGCCAGCAGTATATCCTGATAAAACAGCATTTTGCCTGTTATGATAAATTAAAGCCTGCTTGAGCAGGCTGTCTTTAATAATATTGTACACGGATTTTACCTGTTCGCGCCTCTCCTTCTTTGCGTTTATCACCACAAACTATATTGCTAAGCTGCATAATCAGTGTATTTCACGGCAAGGTTTATATATTCTCTGTCACAGAATAAGGTTGCTGATAACACCACATTGTTTTAATGTATAAATTACATTACTGCTGCAAATCATGATTAAATTCAGCAGGGGGAATAGCAACATGCTCAGAGAAAATTTCAATGAATTTCAGTATTTACTGACAATAGCCAAAGAGCGAAGTTTTACCAGAGCAGCTCGTAAACTGGGAATGACACAGTCTGCGCTCAGCCACGCGATTAAAGTTCTGGAGCAAAAACTGCAAACACGTTTACTGACCCGGACAACACGCAGTGTGGCGCCTACTGATATAGGTGAACAGATTATTGCTTATCTGGAACCACGATTAAATGAGCTTGAATTTACATTACAGAATCTGGTTGAACAAAATGGTACGGCCAGCGGCAATATTCGGCTGTCTGTTAGTGAACATGCGGCAAATACGGTGCTCTGGCCGAAACTGAAACCATTTCTGAAAGAACATCCGAAAATTAATGTTGAGTTATTTATCGATAACCATTTTGTAGATATCGTGCAAGATGGTTTTGATGCCGGAGTACGCCTTGGAGAGAGCCTCGAACAAGACATGGTAGCCATTAAACTGAGCTCTGAAATACGTCTGGCCGTTGTGGCATCAGCAGATTATTTCAAGACTCACGCTATACCGGCCACTCCATATGATTTACAGCATCATCAGTGTATCAATGTACGCTTACCCAGTGCCAACGCACTTTATCAGTGGGAGTTTGAAAAAGACGGCAAACCACTGCGCATTAAAGTGAACGGACAACTTACTTTCAATCAGTTGCCTGAGCGCATAGACGCCGTGTTATCTGGTTTTGGTATTGGCTACGTGCCCGAGGATATGGTCACAGCACTGGTGGCATCCGGTCAGCTGGTACAAGTACTGAAAGATTGGTGTCCTGCTTTTCCGGGCTATTACCTCTACTATCCCAGCCGCAAACAGCACCCCCGTGCCTTTGCTATGATGATTGATGCTTTACGACTAGTTGAATAAGGGAAACCATATGAGTCTCCCTTATTCTTTCCTGATTAACGCCCTACACGTGCCTGCAGGTCAGCAGGATAACGCTCACCCACAATAGAAACACGCTCCAGAGCCTGATTAATTTCAGCAACATCACTGGCAGTTAGCTGAATGTCGGCCGCAGCCAGATTTTCCTGAAGTCTGTCTGGTCTGGTAGTGCCCGGAATCGGAACAATCCATGGTTTTTGTGCCAGCAGCCATGCCAGCGCAATCTGAGCCGGAGTAACCTGATGAGCCTGAGCCAGTTTATTGATCAGAGTGTTCAGGTTTTCATTTGCTGCCAGTGCTTCAGGAGTAAAGCGCGGTACACGCCGGCGGAAATCATCGGCGGTAAATACAGTAGATGAATTAATGGTACCGGTTAAAAAGCCTTTACCCAGCGGGCTGAACGGTACCAGACCAATTCCCAGCTCCTGCAGCAATGGCAAAATTTCTTTTTCCGGCTCGCGCCACCACATTGAGTATTCACTTTGCAAAGCAGTCAGAGGCTGTACTGCATGAGCCCGGCGAATAGTAGCAGCACCGGCTTCAGACAAACCAAAATATTTTACCTTTCCCTCAGCAATCAAATCTTTAACCGTTCCGGCAACATCTTCAATCGGTACATCAGGGTCGACCCGATGCTGATACAATAAATCAATCACATCTGTTTGCAACCGTCGCAATGAACCTTCGACTGCCTGGCGAATATGCTCCGGACGGCTGTTTAAAATCTGCTGTTTATTATCATCACCAAACGTAAAACCAAACTTAGTGGCAATCACTACCTGTTGCCGGTAAGGTTTCAAAGCCTCACCGACTAATTCTTCGTTCAGATAAGGACCATAGACTTCTGCCGTATCAAAAAAAGTCACACCTTGTGCCACAGCAGAACGAATCAGCTCAATGGCTTTTCCGATTTCTGTTGCCGCACCATATCCGAAACTCAGCCCCATACATCCCAGCCCCAAAGCAGAAACGGCCAGACGGCTACTGCCTAAATAACGTTGTTGCATCGTACTATTCCTTTTGTGATTAATTGCAGAAACAGCATAGTCTTTGCAGGCTACAGGATTAAGAGGTCTGAATTACTAAGGTTAATTAATACTATTCATAAATAATCAACCTGCCTTTTCATCAGTCAAAAAAAGCGCCTGACAAATTAGCAGGCGCTCAGCGGTATATCTCAGACGTAAATACTATCTTTTCCAAATACCTTTATCAGCAATGATTTTCAGAAAATACTGATTTATTTGTCAGCTTAATCAGCCCAGTATTTTTTCTTTGAAGTTTTACCAATACCCGGATTAAAGCTATTGGTAGGATCCAGCTGCCGGTAGAATTGCTTTAAAGCTGGTTTGGCATGATACAAATGACCAACATTGTGCTCAGCCGGATACTGAGCTCCACGCTGATCAAGCAATACCAGCATCTCATCTTCTACTTTGTTGCAATCGGTACCTTTACGGGCAATATAATCCTGATGGAAAACATGACAGAAAAAGTGGCCATAATACATTTTATGGATGAAATGCTGATTAATACTGTCAGGCAGGGTTTCAAACCATTCGCTGTCATTACGCCGTAAAGCCACATCCAGTGCAACAATATTTTCTACCGTATCGCTATGCACATTACGATAGGTAGTCGCTGCGCCGGCTGCGGCAAAACGATGCAGCATTGCCGCTTCGGCCTCTTTTTCATTACAGCGGAAATAACTACCGGTTTTCTGCTGGAAAAAAGTATTCAGAAATTCTTCTGCTTCCTCAATACCGTCATCAGCCATTTTCAGAATCAGATGGTGTTCGTAACGGTCGCGGTAATCACGAATGGACTGAGGTAAATGCTGCGGCAGAAATTTACACATAAATACCGCAAAATGGTCAGAAAAATTCTTCGGAAAAAACGGAATTTTTGCCATGATACGATCAACAAAATTCTTAAAGGCAAACAGACGCGGCATGGCATCCGTACCGAATTTCTGAATGGCAACAAAAGTATCTTTACCATATGCCGCAGCAATATCAAAAGCCTCACGGTGCATGTACTCACCGGAAACCGGCAGATTTTTAAACTTGCTGAGAATATGGCG
Source organism: Snodgrassella sp. W8124 (assembly GCF_016100875.1). Taxonomy (NCBI): domain Bacteria; kingdom Pseudomonadati; phylum Pseudomonadota; class Betaproteobacteria; order Neisseriales; family Neisseriaceae; genus Snodgrassella; species Snodgrassella sp. W8124. Next base: position 95,613 of record NZ_JACFRP010000002.1, on the reverse strand, counting down.
GCGAATATCATCCAGCTCGTGGGTATCATTACTGCCGATATAGAAAACCGCAGATTTTTTCTCCAGCGGGAAAGTATCCAGACGAACAGCAAAGACCATCAGACGTCCGGCGCTGCCGGAAGCTTCATAATGCCGTGCCGGATCGGCATTAAAACGTGCCGGCGTATCTGCATCTATTTCGCGTACATGGTTGCGGTATTCGTGGTCATGTCCCATACCGGCATCATGTTTGATATCCTGATCGCTGTATTTATGATTTTGCAGATTCTGTAAAATAGTTTCCGGTTCATCGCCCAGTTCGATACCAAGATGATTTACCAGATGCAACTGACCGTTTTCATCCAGTTGAGCAAACACTGCCATCTGAGTATAAGCCGGACCGCGCTGAATCAGCGCACCGCCTGAATTGTTACATACTCCGCCCATCACGGAGGCACCAATACAGGATGAACCGATAACCGAATGCGGACCACGCTGATATTGTTTCAGCTCTTTTTCCAGACGGAACAGTGTGCTCCCGGGCAGACAGACTACCTGTTCGCCATTTTCAATCACCTGAATACCATCCAGCCGGCGTGTGCTGACAATGACAATCGGGCGATCATAATCATTACCATCCGGTGTCGAACCACCTGTCAGACCGGTATTGGCAGACTGAGTGATGACTATCACATCCGCTTCAACACAGGCTTTTAACACCCGCCACTGTTCCACCAGTGTACCCGGTATCACAACAGCCAGCGCATCACCAACTCCGAAACGAATACCCTGACGGTAAGGCAGAGTACGTGCGGGATCAGTCAGAGTATATTCATGCCCGACAATTCCCTGTAATGTGTGAACGAGGTCGGTATGTGTATTAATACCCATACTGCTTCTCCCTTTATTATGTAGTGACTTATTCCTAATTAATACAAACCATTTTAGAACAGTTATATATTAACGGAAAGATTTTTAACATATCTGATGTATATCAGGCTTCAGGCAAAAAACCACCGCTCTGCCGTTGCCACAGCATAGCATAAACACCATTTTTCGCCAGCAGCTCACTGTGTGTGCCCTGCTCAACTATCTGTCCTTTATCCATCACAATCAGTCGATCCATTGCGGCAATCGTAGACAGCCGGTGCGCAATTGCCACAACCGTTTTGCCCTGCATTAACCGGGTAAGATTTTCCTGAATGGCGGCCTCTACTTCTGAATCCAGAGCACTGGTGGCTTCATCCAGCAGCAGAATCGGCGCATCTTTCAGAATTACACGGGCTATGGCAATCCGCTGGCGCTGTCCGCCAGACAGCTTCACACCGCGCTCACCCACATGTGCATCATATCCATGTCTTGCTTTAGAGTCTTCCAGTGACGGAATGAAACCATCCGCTGCTGCCTGCTGTGCTGCCCGTATCATTTCTTCATCAGAGGCATCCGGACGCCCGTAAACTATATTGTCACGTACCGAACGGTGCAGCAGAGAAGTATCCTGTGTCACCAGCCCCAGTGCTGCACGCAGACTGTCCTGCGTTACATCGCGGATATCCTGCCCGTCAATCAGAATACGCCCGCCCTGTACATCATAAAAACGCAGCAGCAGATTGGTCAGTGTAGTTTTACCGGCTCCGCTGCGTCCGACCAGACCCACTTTTTCACCCGCGCGGATATGCAGATTAAAATCGCGCAGCAGCGGTTTATCCTCACTGTAAGAAAAGTTTACATGCTCAAAATCAATCGCACCCTGATTAACTGTTAACGGCAGTGCCTTAGGTTTATCAACAATAGCATGCGGACGAGATAGTATCTTCATACCATCTTCAACCGTACCGATATTTTCAAACAGACGCGCACTTTCCCACATAACCCAGCGTGAAAGACCATTAATCCGTGAGGCCATGGCTGTTGCTGTGGCAATAGCACCGACACCCACCTGCCCCTGCATCCACAGCCAGATACCCAGGCCGGCAGAACCGACTACCAGTAAAGTATTAATCATGGTACTCAGACTATCCAGCAGGGTTGCCAGACGCATCTGCGCATTCACGGTTACCAGAAATTCCTGCATTGATGCTTTGGCATAGGCGGCTTCACGCGCACTGTGTGAAAACAGCTTCACCGTAGCAATATTGGTGTAGGCATCAGTAATACGACCGGTCATCAGACTGCGGGCATCTGCCTGCCTCTGAGCAGTTTTAGACAGCCTTGGAATCAGAAATCTGAGTACCATGACAAACAGCACTATCCACAGAATAAAAGGCAGCAATAACCAGCTGTCCATACCGGCAAGTATTACCCCGCTGGTAACAAAATAAACCAGCACATAAACCAGCATATTGGCCACAGACATTACCGTATCACGTACTGCAAGCGCGGTTTGCATTACCTTGGCAGAAACCCTTCCGGCAAATTCATCCTGATAAAAACCCATACTCTGCCCGAGCATCAGGCGGTGGAAATTCCAGCGCAGGCGCATCGGAAAGGCGCCCTGAAGAGTCTGAAACTGTACGTTGGAAGAAAGAAATGACCAAATAATACTGAATATCAGCACAGCAGCCATCAGCAGCAGCTCATGTCCTTTTTCCGGCCATAACCTGTCTGGTGAATAAGCACCAAGCCAGTCGATTACCGTACCAAGGAAACGAAATACCAGTGCCTCCAGAATACCGGTACCTATTGTCATGACAACCATCAGCAGCAGCCAGAGGCGTGCTCCCTCCAGACAGCTCCAGATAAACGGCAACACACCTTTTTTCGGCGGTTGCGGAAGCGTATCCGGATAAGTATCAATGCGGTTTTCAAACCAGCTGAAAAATCGGTTCAGTAACATATTGCGCGGGCTTTCTGCATAGGTGAGCCATAGCGGCTGTACCAGCAAATACGGCAGCCAGAAAAATAATAAGACAAATCATTATACATAATCTGAAATATAAATCAGCTATCAGTGGTTTGTGTTAGAATCCTGCAGGCACATCAGCATACCAGACAGTCGCTGTGCATAATATACATGCATGGAGGAAAGTCCGGGCTCCACAGAGCAGAATGCCGGCTAACAGCCGGGCGTCGTGAGGCGACGGAAAGTGGAACAGAAAGCATAACCGCCGATGGCTGTGGGAAACCACAGCACAGGTAAGGGTGAAATGGTGCGGTAAGAGCGCACCGTGCCGTTGGTAACAACGTGTAGCAGGCTAAACCCCATTCGGAGCAAGACCAAACAGAATGCACTGACGCTGCTCGCCGAGCATTCGGGTAGGTTGCTAGAGCGGCACAGTAATGTGCCGCCCAGATGAATGACTGTCCGAGACAGAACCCGGCTTATCGGTTGTCTGATGTGCCCCTCAGCATAATGGTTATTCACACAGTTGTAACTGTTTTTCCGGCTCTTTAGCACTCATTGATTATTCAGCATTCCCATGGTACCGGATATCAAAGAAAATCATAAAGTAAAAACAAGTTAGTTATCTATTGATATCATTCATTGAACAATCTGATTAATTTATTTTTGACCATGCCCTGCATCAAGCGAAAGATGGAAAATCTGATACAGATTCTGATTATTTATGGCTGGTTTGTCTTTAAAAAAAGTAAATGCGGCATAACGCCATTTATCTGGATTATAAATAATCACTTTACCAGTTTTATTTTTATACTCAGCACTTTGAAAAGAAAAATCTCTTAACCGTACTTGTTCTGCTATAGAAAAATTTTCTTCTGATACATACCGGCTTTGTGAGAAATCATTTGTCAATTCCACTTCTGCTGTAATACCAATATTGATTTTTTGCCAGCCAAAAGAATTAATAATATTGTCAAAATAGCCTTCGAAAATAAATTTATTCATTCCTTTGGTTTGTTTCCAAAGATAAAGAGGACAATATCCATTGCCTGTGTTGCCACTCTTTTTATCAGAAATTATATAAGCCTTAAATAATAAATCTTCAAAGCCATCTGTTTTAAAACCATTATTTTGAATACGATCTTTGATAATATTCATATCATAATCGGCTGGTAAACTAATTTTATATTGCATAGCCTGCATACTGAATTCTCGCTTTAAACAATGTAATTCAGTTTATAAATTTAATTAAATTTTGAATAATTCTAATCTGCGATTGAGTTATCAGAAAAAATGATAGGCATATACAACATATGGATTTCAAAGGATTATTGATTTTTAAAACAGTTTATGACGTTAAAAGTCTTAATAAAGCAGCAAAAATTTTAGGCTATTCACAGTCTAATCTGACTGCACATCTGAAAAAGATGGAACATGAATTACGGGCAACGCTTTTTATCCGTAGTTTTGATGGAATGAAACCAACAGCACAAGGCCATCAGTTTTATGCTTTTAGCAATTCAACACTGGAAAAATTTGCACAAATAAAATTATCATTTAAATCTGTCAAACCTTTATTATTAATTTCAGAACTTCTGTTTCAGTTTATTGTTATTGAAAAGACTGCATATCAAATAGAATCAACAGATATTGTTATTAAAAAAACCTGTGAAATAGAAAATGAAATTAATCAGCACAGTTATGATAAAATCATTACTTTTAAAAAATTTAAGCATAAAGATTATGATTTAACAGAAACCGGATATTTACCTGTTACCTTTTTAAAAAGTTCCGAAGTTACCACTCATCTGCATTTACCTGTCTTGATTAACAACGATGCAGATTGTCCCTTACGTGCCAAAACTTTAGCAATATATCCGCAGCTGACTAATATTATTACCATTGATTCTCTCAGCCAGCTGTTAAATCTTGTTGAAAAGGGGCAGGCAATAGCACTATTACCCGTATTCTTTGCGCAGGATAAACTTACACCACTTGATACTCTCCATTATCAGATTGACTATTTTTGTTATCAGCATCAATCAGTTTAAAAAAATTTTATATCATATCAAGTTTACTATCACTACTCGGACCATCATTAACCGGTTAAGTCTGTTAATAACCCATCTGCGGTGAACTGAATATATCTGTATGGATTTTTACTGCTACAGCCTGCATGTCAGCACATCTGAATAGTGCCTTACCGATATAGTTACCACTAAATAAGCGCAGAAATTATCTAAACAGGCACAGAGTTATGATCTGATATTTATTCCGGCCGGATTGATAATATCACTAGTCAAAATCCTTAAATTTTGATTTAAATCATTCTATTTTTCATTGAAACAACATAATATCTATAAAATAAAACAGATATTTACATTCTTATATTCTCCAGTAACGCCTAATGCCGGATAACTATTGAATTCTTACTTTTTTAAACCCAGAGATAGCCAAATGCAAAAAATATTTATAGCCATTATTTTTGTTGTCTGTCAGTTAATCTCTTACTCAGCATTAGCTCTAACTGTGTCCTCCCCACCCATCTATCAAGTTAAAGCATCTGATTTTATAGAAAAATTCAATACCTTAAATAAACAATATCGATATAATCTGAAACCTATTAAAAAAAGCGAGGAGTCTCTATCTGAATATGACCTTGCACCTCATATCAACCTCACAATGCATAGAAACAGCTGGGATGAGTTGATAACACAACTTAAACTTAACTGTGACCAATCCTCGAATAATAAATCAGCCGATATGAATAAATGTCAGCAATCTATTCAGCTTATTAGTGAAGCATTTGATGCTGATTTTGAGCTTAGTGACTTCGAGCGTAATAAAGTATGTGAATCCAAACATAAAACCTCATGGCCAGCTGGATCCAGTGGCATGGTAAAATTATGTTCATATGAGTTCAATAATGTTCGTTATACACAGGAGCATGATCTGGACGACCAATCTTTACGCTTTATCATTTCTCCGTTTCTTGAAAATATACCATCGAAGTATTTGAGAATGAAATAACTTAAATATGAATAGCCAGAATGATTAAGACCGGATAACCGGTCTTTTAGGATTGATGCTAGTTACTATCACGTTTAATAATTAATCCCAAAGGGAATCATGGGATAAACAATACCAGATGGGGCAGATTGAATATTCTCAATCCTAAGCCTGATATATAAATAGATTTAAAATATACAGACAGTTTTATACCTGCAATTTGTACTGCTAATTGTGTTTAATCTCTTTATTTGAATAAAATTTATTCAGATGAAGTGAAAATTTTGGTTGTTTCTTTTACATCACCAGAGAAAATTTTATGCCGGATAATCACTACTAAATACTGTTAAATCTCAGGCTGCATCAACTCAGAAGGAGTCTTTTGCATAGCCTGAATAATCAATGTAGATATAATTTAATTATTTGTCCGCTCAGTAACAGACTTTACATTAACAGTAGTTTTATGTCAGGCTTGGCTATTGTTTAATTATCGGTATCAGCATGCACACGCGCCAGTTTTTGTCTTTATATGGTTCTATTTTTTTTCTGTTTTCCGGTTACGGGCTTTTTCTGAATTCTGCCGGGGTAAAGCTGACCCAAATGGGAGTCAGCAATATTACCATCGGTGTGCTGAATGCTGCCTTTTTTATTGGTGGTACGATTTCTGCTATTGTTTCTCACCGGATTATTTCACGCGTAGGACATATCCGCAGCTTCAGCGTATTTGGTGCATTGTTTGCTATTGCCGCTCTCGCCCATCTGATGGTAGAACAGTTGTGGATGTGGGGGATTTTGCGTGCAGTACTGGGTTTTTGTCACTACAGCTTATTAATGGTAGTAGAAAGCTGGTTTACAGCACGCAGCGTTCCTCAGAACCGCGCCAAGATTCTGGCTCTGTACGAAGTAGTATATTACATGTCGTCAGCAACCAGCGTTCTGCTGCTAAGTCTGAATATGACCAGTAATAACATTTTTACACTAGCTGCTATTCTGGTGATTGCCGCCACGTTACCGGTAGGGCTGACCCGTATGCAGCAACCGGAAATTCCTAAACGTGAACGTATCAGCCTGCCGCACGTCTTTTCCATTGTACCACTGGCATGGATTGCCTGTTTTATGGCAGGGATTTTTATTAATGGCTTTTTCACCATGGGCTCGGTATTTATACTGAAACTGGGCTACAGTCTGCCTGAAGTATCTCTGTTTCTGGGTTCTGCAATGATTGGAGGGTTTACCATCCAATTATTTATTGCCTGGCTGTCAAATAAATTCGGGCGCCCGCGTACTATTTTCGGCTGTGCCTGTGTAGCTGCGGTAGCAGCAATCAGTGGCATGCTGTTGTTAGTGGGGTTGCCGGGTAATATCTGGACTCAGTGCGTGATTGCACTGGCTATCGGTTGTAGCGGCTTTCCGATGTATGCACTGGGGCTGGCACGCGCCAATGATGTTTTACCTGCCAATATGAATACAGTGGAAGTAAATCGCTGTCTGCTGTTTGTTTATGGTTTGGGCTCACTGGTGGCACCACTGATTCTGGGTTCAGTTATGCAGCTGTTCAATCATTTCGGCTTCTATAGTGTATATGCGATTATCGCAACCATTCTGGCAGTATATGCGTATATGCAGCCGGCTGTCCCTGTTTCAGAACGCAGTGTTTATGTGCCGGTATCCGGCAATGTTGGTCCGATGACCGCCGAGCTTGACCCGCGCAACAATGATGCTACTGACAAACCGTATGATGCCCAAAGTGCAGAACAGCATATTCATGAAACTTTGCAGAATACTGATACGCAGGATCAGCCGGATAAATAACTATTTGCAAAGCAAGCAATATATCGCATAAACCATACTGCCCGGATCACTGAATTGTTCCGGGCAGAAATTATTGTTGTATTTAAATCCTGAATTATCTGTATCTGAAAGTGATACAACCAGTTGTCGCACCCTAGAAAAATTTGTTTGAACGTTTATTCTTTCAGCCACGAAAATTTACGCCGGCCTAAAGCAATAAATGGTTTTTCAATATACTGAAATGTCAGGGTACAGATAGTCAGTAAAATCAACAATACTGCTGTAGAGACTAATGTGTATTGTGTGCGATTCAAAACAAGATTTTGTACGGCAATATATTTATTCATGCCATACCAGGCTAAACCATGAAGTAGATAAATACTATAGCTGGCATCTCCCAGACGTACGAATCCTCTCAGTTTTAATAAGCCAAAAAGATCACCACCCATAGTGATGAAGATAAATAACAAAGCCATTACCGGCAAATAAACAATATTGTAAATTCTATCTGCAACTGCAAGCATAAATACGACTGTTAATATTATTCCAATATCACAAATGTATTTGGGTATTTGAATTTTTTCAGGTAATTTTCTTGCCAAAGCTCCAATAGCAAAATATGCAATATATACTGCATAATTTTGATTATATTGAGAAATAAAATATGTACAGATAACTAATATTGTTAAACTTAATTTTAATAAACCTATTTTATTGCGTAATATACAAATAACGGGTAACGAAAAATAAAATCCCCACTCCCAGAATAATGTCCATGTGACTCCAGCATTGATCAAATTAGAATTTTCCAAACCAAATAAAGGCGGTTTATTACCGGTAATACCTGCATCAAACCAATAATAAAAGGTATTGAACAATTGATCAGTATTAATATTATCTTTCTGGATAAAAAAAGCAAAAATAATGCAGAATATAGATGAAAGATAAAAAACAGGTGCAATGCGAAAAAAACGCTTCTGATAAAACATTATCCATGAAGAAGGCTGTGTACAGGCAAACAGATAACCGGAAATCATAAAAAATATGGCCACCCCAAGACCACCCATATTCATAACAATTGGATAGTTAGGACGATTTATTTCATCTGACCACACCTGTCCATGAAAATAGAAATAACAAAGAAGATAGTGAAATAGTGCGACTATAAATGCCAGAAAGAATCTTAATCCGTCTAAATGCTTTACTCTGTTAACTTGACTGTTCTCATCCATAAAACTAAAAAGTCTTGAACCAAATAATAGTCCTATAAGCAATATCAGCCCAAACATCCATAAAATGAATTTATATTGAATTAGCATTTATAATTCTTCAAATTAAGATTTGTTTTTTAAATATTTTTTATAATAAACCAATTTTAACATATAAAATTTGTTTGAAATTAAACTTTTTATTTCTAATATTCTTTATATATATGAATAATAAATGCTTTTTGACTAAATAAATTCAAAACAAAATACTACTTTATTTTAGGTATACCGCTTTTGCTGACTTAATTGCATAAAGGGTTGCTCAATAAAAAGATAGCTTAATGTACATATCAGCATTAAGGTAATAAATACCACGGTAGCAAGCAAGGTATAGCCTGTTTTCTCCAGATGAATTTCATTTATTTGAATAATTTTATTCATACAGAACCAGCCAATACCATGTAATAAATAAATACTGTAGCTGGCATCACCGAGCCGTATAAAAGCTTTTAGCCGTAACAGCCCGAATATATCTCCACCGAGCGCAATCAGACCAAACAGCATTGCAAACAGTGGTAAAAAATTAATGTCATAGTTACCATTAGTAATACAAAAAATCAGTACCAGTAACAGCACGATACCGATATCACAGAATTTTTTAGATATCTGTACAGTTTCTGACAATATTCTGGCCAGTGCGCCTATGGCAAAACAGGCAATAAAGTAAGCTTTTTGCTGATTAAATGGGGCAATCAGATAAACGGCAATAAATATTACGATTATTGCCAGAGGCAGTAAACCGGTTTTCGGGCGCAGAATACATATCAGTGGCAGGGAAAAATAAAATGCCCATTCCCAGTATAGCGTCCAATATACACCTGCATTAATCAATCGGGCGTCCTGCATACCGAATAATCCTGGTTTAATGCCTGTAATACCGGCATCAAACCAGTAATACAGATTAAGCAGCATATCACGTGTGACCAGTGTATGCCGTTGTAAATACAGTGCAAGTAATATACAGCAGGCAGAAGACAAACAGAATACTGGTGCAATGCGCAGCAGACGCTTCTGATAAAACTGTATCCACGAAACGGGGCCAGAATGCGCAAACAGATAACCTGAAAGCATGAAAAACAAAGTAACAGCAAATGCACCAAGACGCAGATTAAGCAGATTATGGACAAATACGGCCGGTGTCCATGGCTGGCCGTGCAAATAATAATAGCTGTAAACATAATGATGCATGGCTACACTGAAAGCTAATATAAAGCGCAGACCATCCAGTCGCTCTATCCGCCGGCTACCGGGATTATCCATAAATGCAAACAGCCTGGTTCGAAATACTGCCCAGCACAGTATTAATAATCCCAGCATCCAGCCAAACATCTGATATGAAAAAAGCATAAAAATATAAACAATCAGTAGTAAACACAACCTGATATTAATGTTTTTTTACGGTATCTGTGAATCCGGTTTTAAGAATCAGGCCTGCTGTTAGTATATGTCACGCTGATAGCGTTGCTGCTGACGCAGCTCACTCAGATATTCATCAGCATCTTCAGAGCTGAGTTTACCCTGCTCAGTAACAATATCCAGCAGTGCCTGTTCAACGTCACGAGCCATTTTGCCGGCATCGCCGCAAACATAAATATGCGCTCCGCGCTGTAACCATTCCCAGATATCCTGTGCACGCTCCCGCAATTTATGCTGTACATAAACCTTTTCGTTTTCCTGACGGCTCCAGGCAAAATCGTAACGTGTTAGTAAACCGCTTTTGCGGTATTGCAGCCACTCGGCCTGATAAAGAAAATCATCAGTAAATTTCTGATTACCGAAAAACAGCCAGTTTTCACCTGCGTCACCATTGGCATCACGCTGTTGCATGAATGCGCGAAACGGTGCAATACCTGTACCGGCACCAATCATGATAATGGGGGTATTACCATCTTCAGGTAAGCGGAAACGGTGATTTTCTTCAATAAATACGCGTACTGCTTCACCTTCCGGCAAACGTTCACCGAGAAAACCGGACGCACCCCCTGTATATTGCCGTTCACGCTGAATAAAACGCACCACACCCACGGTCAGATGAACTTCCTCGCCAACTTCATCCTGACTTGAAGCAATTGAATACAGGCGCGGTGTAAGCGGACGAAATAAATCATGTAATGCCTGTGCATCAATTATATGCGGATAGGCTGCCAGCACACTAACTGGCGGAGTGGTGGCAATAAACTGTTTCAAGGCTGTACTGTCAGCCACGATTTCATCCAGTTCGGCATTTTGTATCTGCCGGGCATAGTTTTGTACCAGAGCAGGTGTATTCTGAGTAATATCCAGCTCATTCTGTAACGCTTCTCCAATACTTATTTCACGTCCGTCAGCCAGTCGAACCAGTGCATCCCTGTCTACCTGAGTATGCTGCAGAATTTCTTCTACCAGTGTGGCTGCATTCTGATAAAACACGCCCAAAGCATCCCCGGGCTGATAACGGATACCGGAACCGGTTAAATCGATTTCGATGTGTTCGACATCTTTGTTGGCTTCAGGTGTGGTGATCCGCTGGCGCAAACTTAAGGTGGCACTGAATGGTGCTGCTTTGGTAAATACCGCAGTTTGTGCAGCGACTACACTTTGCTGAACCTCATTACTTATGCTTGCGCTATTAGTGTTATTCAGCTCACTGATAAGAGCAATAATTTTATCCTGCCATGCTGCGGCACTACTCTGATAGTCGACATCACAGTCTGTCCGTTCAGCCAGGCGCTGCGCCCCCAGATGAGCCAGTTGATTATCAAAATCCTTAGCACACTGACAAAATTGCGGATAACTGCTGTCTCCCAGTCCCAGTACCGCAAAGTGAAGCTGATTAAGAGCCGGTGCTTTTTTACCAAACAGATATTTATATAGTGGTAAAGCTTCTTCCGGAGGTTCGCCTTCGCCCTGTGTTGAAGTTACCAGCAAAAGAATATCTTCACTGGAGAGCTGCTTGATTTTATAGTCGCCGCTGGCCATTAAAACTGCATTAATACCAGCAGCTTCAAGTTTCAGTTGCAGGCTTTCTGCCACACGACGTGCGTTACCGGTTTGTGAAGCGGATAAAACCAGTACCTTGCGTGCCACAACCGGTTCTGCAACACCGGATACCGGCAACGCTGCCGGAGAAACCGTATTTTGCTGCTGACTGTTTGCCCATGCATAGCCGGACAGCCAGGCAAATTGTGTTGGTGAAAGGCTGGCAAGCGATTGCAGCAATTCAGGGGAAATGGGTATGCTCATGGCTTGTGCTCGATAAAGTTATGATTAATGTAATTTTCAGACTGCAATAGATAGTCAGCCATACTAGCAAGCACAAAGTTTTTTGAGAAAGAAATGACGCTTATTTAGATAGAAGCAGTAAGAATATATAAAAAGGCAACCCTTCGGATTGCCTTGAATCGGATGGTCTGGCTTGCCTCCAGACTGTCCGGATTAGCGGTTAATACCGATTTCCGGAAAAGATTTACGCATTACTTCATCCAGATGGCTGGCTGAAGCACGCATTAAACCTTGCTCTTTTTCATTCAGTGGAATTTCAATTACCTGACGTATGCCGTGCCGGTCTAACACTGCCGGTGTACCAATATACATATCATTAACGCCATACTGACCGTTCAAATAAGCAGAAACAGGTAAAATGGTATTTTCATCATCCAATAATGCGCGGCAGATACGTGCCAGAGCAGCACCGACACCATAGTAAGTAGCACCTTTAAGGCGAATAATATCGTAAGCGGCATTGACCACACGATCAGCAATAATATCCAGATCTGCTTCGGTAAAGCGCGGGTCACCTTTAATCCATTCTTCTATGGTCAGCCCGCCTACACTCAGGTGAGACCAGGCCGGAAACTCGGTGTCTCCGTGTTCACCCAGAATATATCCGCTTACTGTGCGCGGATCGACATTCAGTAAATACCCTACATATTTACACAAACGGGCGGAATCCAAAGATGTACCGGAACCGATTACCCGTTCTGCCGGAAAACCGGAAATTTTCCATGTAGCATAAGTCAGAATGTCAACCGGATTCGAAGCCACCAGAAAGATACCGTTAAAGCCAGACTCTACTATATGAGTGACAATGCTTTTAATGATATGCAGATTACGATTAACCAAATCCAGACGTGATTCACCGGGTTTTTGAGCAGCACCGGCAGTAATGACTACGATATCAGCATCAGCAGCATCACTGTAATCACCGGCATAAATGTTTTTCGGATAAGTAAACAGTAATGCATCAGCAATATCTTTAGCATCACCATGCGCCTTATCCCGGGCAACATCGACGATAACCAGTTCCTGACCGATACCTTGCAGGGTAGCAGCATAGGCAAAAGTGGAACCAACTGCACCGGCGCCGACCAGAACAATTTTCTGGTGATTTTTGGCATTAGTAGGCTGTAACATAAATCAACCTCGTTTCTATGGATAAATACAAAACTATGTGAATTTATGCATAAATTGTAACAGATTACCATATGCCATTTTTTTTATTTATTTATATTCATTATTCATTACAAATTTTGGTATATTAGACCTATAAATATAATTTTATGTATATTTTTTGCCAGTTATATTGATATTTTCGTGAATTTAACATAATTATATTTAATTTTGAATAATATCTTTACGCTGGCAAATTCTATTTTATACCTGACTAAAAACCAAAATATTGATCTTTATTTATAGACTTTATTGATTATTGATATAGTTAGTTATAAAAAGTGGTTTCGAATTACTACTCGTAAGAACTATGTCAAATATTCATTTATTGTATTTATAATCTGCCTTTTTCTCTTAATGTTATCGCCATTCTAAAATAGAATAAATTATGGCCTTGCGAATACCAGGCTAGAGGCATCATAAAATTTTGCATTAAAGGTAAATTGAATAAATATCTATTTTTATGATCAAAGGAAGATTTATTCTTGATATTCGGAATATAAATACGGGTTATTTTAAAGATAAAGATGCTATGTTATCTGTAAGGTAACAATAGCAAATTAAATTAATTTTGAGTCATCTCTTTAACTAATAAAAAAAGCCATATACTATGGTATCAATAAGTTATTTTATTAATAGTGATGTGATGAAAAATTTAATTTGCTATAAAACGTTGCCAGTCTGGAATGCACAAACCTTACCGAAACAGTTTCGTGAACAGCATAATACACAAACAGGTACCTGGGCAAAATTAAATATTATTAAAGGTTATGTGAATTTCGATATATTAACTGAACAGGGAGACATCATTTCTGAGCATGTTTTCAATACTCAGCAGCAACCACCGTTGATTTTACCGCAGCAATGGCACCGGATAGCTCAGATATCGGATGATTTGCAATGCCAGCTGGCTTTTTATTGTCTGCCGGAAGACTACACTCAGAAAAAATATCAAATGACCAGAACGCACTCTGAAGTACTGGCAGTTAGTCAGCTCATTTCAGCAGGGAAAGTTTTGGATTTAGGTTGTGGTTCCGGTCGTAACTCACTCTATTTACAGCAACTGGGTTTTGATGTTGATTCCGTTGATAAATCAGAGGTGAGTATTAATAATTTACAAAGCATTATTGCTAATGAACATTTATCCCATATTAATGCATCTGTTTATGATATAAATCAGGCTGATTTAACAGGTAATTACGATTTAATTATTTCAACAGTGGTAATGATGTTTCTACAGGCAGACAGAATTCCCGATATCATTCGCAATATGCAAATGATAACAAAACCGGGGGGATATAATTTAATTGTCAGTGCAATGTCCACTGACGATTTCCCTTGTACAGTCGGGTTTTCGTTTACTTTTAAAGAGAATGAATTGCGTAATTATTATCAGGACTGGAATATTCTGAAATACAATGAAGATGTTGGTGAACTGCATAAAACCGATAGTGATGGTAATCGAATAAAACTGCGATTTGCCACTTTACTGGCACAAAAAAAGTAATATCTCAGGATGTAGTTTAGTACAATTGAAAACATGCAATGGTTAAATAGAAAATTCAATAATAACTATATTAAGATTAAAAAGCGATAATGCCAGTTTCAGACTAAGTAACACTTATTTGGAAACAGTCAGATCTGCTTCCCTGGAACCAGCAGAGCATTAGTAAACAATTTACTGAATTAAAAGTAAAAGTATCCGGCTTAATTAAAAAATAACATGATAATGACACCAATTACAACTCTACAGCGTAATAAAATATCCGGCCAATGATAATAATGTGATTAGCTGGTATACAGACATCACTATATTCCTTTGTATTAAAGGCATGCAAACGTATTTCTTCGTAGGGCATTGAATATAGTTTCCTGATGCGATACTGGTGATTTTGTTTAATCAGATATAAATTACCATCAATAATATTGGTGCGGTTTAAATCTACTGCAAAAATAGTCCCGTAAGGAATAATAGGTTCCATACTATTATCATTTACCGAAAAGCACACCACCATTTGCGGATTGATTTTTTTACGCTCCAGAAGCTCAGTTCTTAAACTGATTCTTTTACCGTGCTGAATATGCAGTTGTTTTGACTGCACACTGCCGGCCTGTTCTATTGAAGAATAAAATGGAACGAGTGTTTGATCCTGATTTTCTGCAATAATATTTACTTCCGCAGCCAATGTTGTGGTTGTAGCCGGAAAAGGACTACCACGGCCTTCACGTAACCAGGATAAACTGACACCCAGTATATTGGCCAGTATATCCAGATTTTTCGGTTCGTAATGACCATTCTCCCATTTAAATACGGCAGTTTTAGAAACCCCCATTCTATCAGCCACCTGTTGCTGTGACAGAGCCACATGCTTGCGCGCCTGTTTAATCCGATCGCTTAACATCAGTTATCTCCTGACTCAAATACAGAATGATGTTAACGTAAATCGTGTTATGTTTTGTTTATACGAATAATCATTTTTAATATATAAAATATGGAAATTTATCCAAAAAAAGTTAATATTATTTACCCTATATAAATTATCCAATAATATTAATATGATAATTCATCATAAACTTTAATTAATATCATATTACATTAACAATTTGACTTTTTAAACTTTCAGTTTAACGTCATTTTTACATATTTTTTACACAAAAGTTTGATATAAATCTTATTCTGACATTGTATGTTTGCATTCAAAGCATCAGATATTTACCTATTAGATATTAAATATATCTGAATTTTGCCGGATAAATAATTTGAAACGACGAATAAATTTAATAAATATTATCTACAAGTTAATATATGCCAAAACAATACCAGCCTGAGTATCAGGCTGGTACCAGACAGACAGAATATTAATTCTGTCTGCTTATTTTCAATAGATTAACTATTATTGAATGCGGTTTTAAGCAACAGAAACAATCATACCGGCTGCAACAGTATGGTTGGTGGCTTCATCAATCAGAATAAAGGCTCCGGCAGCGGGATTATCCTCATAAGTCGTTGCTACCACGGGTTTCTGAATACTAAGCTGTACACGGCCAATATCGTTTAGCTGCAGGCTGTCGCTGTCTTCGCGATGGTTCAGGCTTTGAACATCCAGCAGATAATCAACCTGTCTGATTTTGGCGTATACCGTCTGAGTAGTATGCTTGAACCAGTAGCGGCGGGCTGAGTTTAAGGGTTTGCTGTCGAACCAGCACACGGAAGCACTGATGGTTTTCACTGGCTGTAATGCACTATCTGCTGCCACCAGACTGTCGCCCCGGGAAACATCAACATCATCTGCCAGTACCACAGTCAGCACAGCTCCTGACTGTGCCTGCTCCACCTGACCATCAGGCGTATAAATGGCCGCTATGGCACTGGTCTGCCCTGCCGGTTCAATACGTATACGGTCGCCCACTTTCAGGGTACCTTGTTCCAGACGCCCCTGATAACCGCGAAAATCATCTGCGCTGCTGCCATCCAGCCGGGCAACCCGCTGAACAGGGAATAATGCAGGAGCAGACAGTAACTGGCTGCTGCGGTTGGCAGCGGGCAGGCTTTCCAGCAAAGGCAACAGAGGCTGCCCCTGATACCATGGCATATGCGCACTGGCAGTCACTATATTGTCACCATTCAAAGCTGATATGGGTACGTAGCTGATATTGTGCAAATCCAGAGCAATAGCCAGTTCAGCATAAGCACGCTTAATGGCATTAAATTTATCTTCACTGTAATCCAGTAAATCCAGTTTGTTTACTGCCACAATAATATGCGGCGTATCCAGCAGTTTCAGAATCGCGCTATGGCGGCGGGTTTGCGGCAGTAAGGCTGGTGTATGTTCAGTGTAATCCAGCCGGGTGGCATCTATGAGAATAATGGCTGCATCAGCAGTAGATGCACCTGTAACCATATTGCGTGTGTACTGCTCATGTCCCGGCGTGTCAGCAATAATAAATTTACGCGCCGGCGTGGCAAAATAACGATAGGCTACATCTATAGTAATACCCTGCTCACGCTCAGCGGCAAGTCCGTCAGTTAGCTGAGCAAAATCAGGAATGCCGTCGGCGGTACGTTTGTGCTTGCCGTGATACAGCGAAGCAACCTGATCAGCCAGTAAGGACTGACTGTCAAACAGCAGTCGTCCTATCAGCGTGGATTTACCATCATCTACGCTGCCGGCAGTAATAAAACGCAATACAGAATCAGTACTCATCGGTGTCTCACTTTTTTAAGGTTGCCGCCTGTGCAAGCATCTGTTGCAGGCTGTCCCGGGCAGGTTCCAGTTTTCTGAAGCCGTCTTCTGCCATCAGATGGCCGCCATCAGGGATATACTGAATACTGCTATGCAAGGCATGGGCAATATCGTTACTGGCTGCTTCGGGAACATATGGGTCATTAGTTGAAATAATGCTGTGAACCGGCATACTGATTTGCTGCAATACTGCAAAATCCGGCTGACTGGCATCGATATAACCATCCAGTATTTGTAGCTTGGGCAGGTGTGCGGCAAATCCGGCAACCAGAATCAGACCGCCCAGCCGTGCAGGTTTATGCCGGCTGAGAAATTGCAGCAGTGTAATAACGCCAAGACTATGACCAATCAGAAAAGTCTGTTCATCCGGCTGCCCGATAAGCTTATCCAGTGTCTGCAGCCATTGCACTGCCTGCGGATAATCCGGCTGAGGCATAAGCGGTACGGTTACTTCTGCACCGGTTGTCCGGATCTGTGCAGCCAGCCAGTCGAACCAGTTATCCTGCGGACTACTCTGAAAACCATGCACAATAAATATTCTGGCCGGTAATACCGTTTGTTTTTCTGTCATCAGAAATAACCTGCTTTCTTGCGCTCTTCCATCGCCGCTTCCGATACCTGATCATCCATACGGGTAGCATTACGTTCGGAAATCGTGGTTTGTGCGGTTTCAGCAATAATTTCTGCTGCTGTACTGGCTGTGCTGGCTACCGGACAGGTACAGGAAATATCACCAACAGTCCGGAAACGCACACTGCGCACAATACTGACTTCACCTTCTTTCTTTGGTGTCAGCTCTGTTACCGGTACCAGCATATCGTTGCGCTCAACGACTTCTCGCTGATGTGCATAGTAAATCTCCGGCAAAGCAAGCTGTTCACGCGCGATATATTGCCAGATATCCAGCTCTGTCCAGTTGGAAATCGGAAAAACCCGCATATTTTCACCCGGATGCAGACGTGTATTGTACAAATCCCATAATTCGGGACGCTGGTTTTTCGGATCCCACTGACCAAATTCATCCCGAAAAGAAAAAATCCGTTCTTTAGCCCGGGCTTTTTCCTCATCTCGTCTGGCACCGCCCATTAATGCATCAAAGCCATTGGCTTCAATTGTTTCCAGCAGAGTGACGGCCTGTGCGGCATTCCGTGAATCAGTAGCCCGGCGCAGAGTCACACTGCCGCGGCGAATCGACTCTTCTACGCTGCCGACGACCAGACGTGCACCGAGGCAGCGTACGACTTCATCACGAAAAGCAATAACCTCCGGATAGTTGTGTCCGGTATCTATATGCACCAGTGTCAATGGCAGTTGCAGGCTATGTCCCGGAATCTGAAAAGCCTTTATGGCCAGAGACAGCAGCACCACTGAATCCTTGCCGCCGGAAAACAGTAATGCCGGATTGCGTGCTTCGGCCACTACTTCGCGGATAATATAAATAGATTCAGCTTCCAGCCAGTCCAGATGTTTGTCTTGAATATTCATGATATTCCCGTTACGGGCACAGACCATTCTGTCTGCAACCCTGAGTTGATTTCAGCTTATTTATGTAAACCACATTCTTTACTGTCCTGACTTTCCCACCACCAGCGTCCGGCACGAATGTCTTCGCCTGCTTTTACAGGGCGGGTACAGGGCTCACAGCCGATACTGGGATAACCTTGCTGATAAAGGGCATTAACCGGTAACTGCTGCTGCCGGGCATATGCCCATATTTCAGTTTCCAGCCATTCAGCCAGAGGATTATATTTAGCCATGCCGTGCACCTGATCCTGCTCTGCCAGAGCCAGAGCAGTACGTGTTGCCGACTGCTCACGCCTTTGTCCGGTTATCCAGGCATCGGCCTGACTCAGGGCACGGCCAAGCGGTTCAATTTTGCGGATATGACAGCACTCACGTCTCAGTGCAACACTGTCATAAAAAGCCAGCTTGCCGTGAGCGGCGATATATGCATTAATAGCGTGTTCATCCGGCCGGTATTCCGCAATACGAATACCCCAGTGCTGCCGCACAGCCCCCAGTAAGCTCAGTGTTTCACTGTTCAATGCACCAGTATTAAGCGTAAATACTTCAATAGGCAGCTGTTCGCGGGCAATCACATCAGTAATGACCATGTCTTCAACCGCCAGACTGGAAGCAAATTTAACATGGTGATGCTGCTGTGCAATCTGCTGCAAGCGTGTTGTCAGCTCGGCTGTCAGAGCCGGCAGGCGGCCGGTGGCAGCCGCATCATGCGGAGGAGTCCACAAACGGGGACGCAACATGGTTATCACTATCCTGAATGCACAAATTATTAATGACAGTAATTGTTCAACCGAATCACTGTCTGAATAGCACAAATAGTAACAAGTGCAGCCGGCATGGCGGAAAGAATAAAAATTTCTTTCTTTATAACCAAATTTCCGGTCACTGATGCTGCTGTTACAGATATAACTGCCAACACTTTGGTTAGAAAAAATGCTTCTTTTTCATCCGGGCGCCGGCGCTTATAAGATAGCGTATAAACAACAACGACAAGTCAGCATGAATCACTACCCGATTTTTACCCAACTACACCAGCGTAAGGTATTACTGGTGGGTGGCGGCCACGTGGCCGAACGCAAAGCCGGTGCTTTGTTAGAAGCTGGTGCGCATTTGCTGGTCGTCGCACAGCAGACTACAGCCAGATTTAAAGAATGGTTTGACCGGCAACAGGCTGAACATATAAGTACCGAATTCAGCCCTGATTTATTAAACGGTATTTTTCTGGTGATTGCCGCAACCAGCGATCATGCGCTTAACCGGCGTATTTTTCAGGCAGCCGAAGCAGCAGCCACTTTCTGCAACTGCGTAGACCAGCCTGATTGCTGCTCATTTATTGTACCTGCACTGATTGACCGCAATCCGATACAGGTAGCGGTAAGCAGCGGCGGTCATGCACCTGTGCTGGCACGGCTGATTCGTCAGCAAATCGAATTATTACTGCCCTTTTCTATCGGACGGGCAGCGGCGATAGCCGGACGCTGGCGTAAACGAGTCAAAGCCACGCTGCACAACATGAGCGAACGCAGGCGTTTCTGGGAATATCTGTTTGAACACAGCCGTTTTAACCAGTATATTGCCCGTGGCAATGAATCAGCAGCAGAAACACTGCTGCAACAACAACTGACACAGCATCAGCCTTTGCCACAGGGCGAAGTTACTCTGGTCGGAGCCGGCCCGGGCGATGCCGGTCTGCTGACCCTGCATGCTTTACAGGCGATACAGGCAGCAGATGTGGTGTTATATGATGCACTGGTTTCAGTAGAAGTACTGGATCTGGTCAGGCGTGATGCATTAAAAATCAGTGTAGGCAAACGTTGCGGACACCATCAGGTACAGCAACAGCAAACCAATGAATTACTGGTACAGTGGGCGCAGCAGGGAAAACGTGTTGTGCGTCTGAAAGGCGGTGATCCGTTTATATTCGGTCGTGGCGGAGAGGAATGTGCCATATTGCAGGCTGCTGAGATTCCGTTTCGGATTATTCCGGGTATCAGTGCCGGTCTGGGAGCAACTGCCTATGCCGGTATTCCGCTAACCCATCGTGATTATGCTCAGAGTGTATTATTTATTACCGGCCATCAGCAGCTGGCCGACCAGCCTTATGGCTGGCAGACACTCGCCCGTAACCGGCAGACACTGGTTATTTACATGGGTACGCTGAAAGCGGCTGAAATCAGCAGACAACTCATTAACCACGGACGTGCTGCCGATACACCGGTTGCGATTATCTCTCATGGTACAATGTCCAGCCAGAGTGTCTTAACCGGCAGACTGCATCAGCTGGCCGATCTGGCTCAACAGGCTGATACACCAGCTCTGATGGTTATCGGTGAAGTAGTACAGTTACGGGAGCAACTGGCATGGTTTAACCAGACGGATAACCAATCTGTTGCCAGTGAAGCTGCTGCATAGAAATTAATCATTTCTCCGGCTGAAAAAACAACACGTTTGCAAACGTGTTGTTTTTTCATTCAGGCAAGTATCAGTCTGCCTGCGCTGCGGTCTGGGCATAATTAGCCAGACCAACTTCTTCAATCAGGTCTAGCTGTGTTCCCAGCCAGTCCAGATACTCTTCATTTACCGCTTTTTGCTGTTCAAGCAAATCACGGGAGACAAAATCCAGCTGGTTTTCACATACTGCAATGGCATCAGCCAGTGCCACATGTTTTGCCTGTTCTGCCTGCTGGTCACATTGCAGAATTTCGATGATATTTTCGCCAACCAGAATTTTGCCGTATTCCTGTAAATTTGGCAGTCCTTCCAGCAGCAGAATACGTTCAATCAGTGCATCCGCACTTTTCATATCGCGAATCGAATGTTTGTATAATGCCTCACCCAGTTCGGCAAAACCCCAGTTACGTAATATCCGTGCATGTAAAAAATACTGATTGATAGATACCAGCAACAGACCCAGATTTTTATTCAATGCCTGTAAGGCCAGACGATCACCCTGCATATCTTTCTCCTTACAGCTGGCTTTGCAGATAATTCGGCAAACCCATTATTTCAATCTGGCGTAACTGTTGCTCCAACCAGTGGGCATGGTCTTCTTCAGTATCTTTCAGCTGTGTCACCAGAAACTGCCGGGTGACATAGTCCTGTTCCTGCTCACACAGCTTAATTGCATCTTTCAGATTCTGGCGTACACAAAGCTCTGTTGCCAGATCATTTTCAAGCATACTAATCACATCAGTACCGACATTAATTGCATCCGGTACCATTTCCGGTTTGCCATTGAGCATCAGAATACGGTGAATAAACTGGTGAGCATGATCGGTTTCTTCCTGCATCTCATGGTCTATACGCTGAAAAAGCTTCATATAGCCCATATCTTCATACATGCGTGAATGCGCAAAATACTGGTCACGTGCGGCCAGCTCTCCTGCCAGTAACCGGTTTAAACAATCTATTACAACTTTTTTGCCTTCCATGTCTGTTTCCTTTTTGCTCAAAACTCTTCTGCTAATCCGTCCAGACAGGCATGCTCAATCACTAAACAGTCGTCAACAAACCGCCCTGACTCATTTGCCGTCATAGCCTGAACACCATTCATAGAATTTTGTTTATTAATTTATCGTTGCCGGTATCATCAGCAGATTAGGCGATGCACTGACATCGCGCAGTCATTTATACGGGGAAAAATATTCTAAAATAATATCTTTTTTGTCTTGGGTTGCAGACTATTACTAGCCCGCAACCCGACTCCCCTCTAAACAGCTGTATTAACAAAGCAATAAATTATGCCCAATCAGCAATACAACCATTTAGGGTTATCATAACATTAAATTAAATAACTATTTTTAATCTAAATAAGACTAATTTTCATAATAATTTGATAAAATATTCTTTATTTAACAAAATATTAAATAAAAACACTGCGTTATAACAATAATGGTTCTCACCATCTGTTAAACTGTTGAAAATAACCTGAAATAGCCATTTAATTTATAAAATATTTATATAATTTAACTTATTTTCACTATTTATTTTTATTTTTACAGCAACATACCCATAATTTTATCAGTTAGTTATCCGCGTAAAACATAACTATTCGCATTTATTATTGGAGCAGAATATACCAATAAAATAAATACTGCTTAGTATCAAAATTTATGAAAATAAAATAGTTTACCTGAAAGATAGGCAATGTCCGGAACTTCAATATTGAAGCAATTTGTTTAATACAAGGCTAATACAGTCAATTAGTAGTTATTTACAGATACAGGGTAATACTCCTGACCAGAATACAAGAATCATACCGGATGACTTTTGAAAATGATGACTATAGTCTGTCAAATAAGTACTGGCTGGTCAGAAGAACGCAGAAAATCCGTTTGTAATTAACAAAAAATCCATACCGGAATTTAAGTTCTCCGGCTGATAAACAATCAGAGCGGAAAAAATTTCGGTACGGATTAATACAGATTACGGTTTAAAGTACTGGCTTACAGCACAATACCACCAGTTACTCCGTATACCTGTGCTGTCACATAGCTGGATTCTTCAGACATTAAGAAAACATAGGTAGATGCTAGTTCGGCAGGCTGTCCGGCACGACCAAGTACTGATTCACTCTGACCGAATTTCGGAATAGCTTCAGGAGGCTGACCACCGGTAATTTCCAGTGCAGTCCAGATTGGACCCGGAGCCACAGAATTAACCCGGATACCTTTGGCTGCAACCTGTTTAGCCAACGCCTGAGTAAAAGCCACAATTCCGGCTTTAGTAGTGGCATAGTCGACCAGATTCGGGCTAGGCTGATATGCCTGTACAGAGCTGGTCGTCACAATAGTGGCACCGGCTGGCAAGTGCGGCATAGCAGCCTGAATCACCCAGAACAGGGAAAAAATATTCACTTCAAAAGTCTTTTTCAACTGTTCAGTGCTGATATCACAGAAACGCTCTACCGCAGTCTGTTTACCAGCCACTAAAGTCAGACCATCAAGGCCGCCCAGCTCAGTATGAGCTTTTTCAACCAGCTGTTTGCAAAAATGCTCGTCACTCAAATCACCGGGTATGCACACCACCTTACGGCCGGCTTCCTGTGCCAGAGCAGCAACCTGTTTGGCATCCTCTTCTTCAGCTGGCAAATAATTAATGGCCAGATCGGCACCTTCGCGTGCATAAGCGATAGCAGCAGCACGACCAATACCTGAATCGGCACCAGTTACCAGAATTTTACGGCCGTGCAAACGACCATGACCTTCATAGCTTCTTTCACCGCAATCCGGCACCGGATCCATTCTGCTCTGCAAGCCCGGTGCAGGCTGATGCTGTTTAGAAAAATCCTGATGGTAGTACTTGGTTCTTGGATCTTGTAAACCTTCTTGATGCTTCATAATACATCTCCTTGTTTAACAATGCTTTATCCAAAATGGAACAGCTGAACCATCATACGACAGATTAGTACACAACAAAGAAAAGTATCTGTAATTTATGTCAATATTCTAGTTAAAGTTTATTAATCTCAATGGCTTAAAAAAACAATAATCAAACAATGACATCAAGCAGCCATCCGGACAGATTTCAGAACCGGTAAGTATACGAAACACCGGCAATATGCGCATTCGAACGATAATCGGCTTCACCGCGCACATTGCTTGATACATGTGTTCCTTCATCCTGCTGATTCATGTGTGTATGCTGAATATGCAGATAAGCATACGATACCGCTACCGTATTCTTTTTATCCACATCATACTTAAATCCGGCACCAAACAGCCAGCGGTTACCATCAGGAATAGTAGACAGACGCGAAGAAGCACTGCGTACTGGCGACTGGTCATAATTCACGCCGAAACGCCACTGCAAATGCGGATTCTGCTGATAGGAAGCACCCACGCCAACCGCATAAGTATCACGCCAGTTTGTGGCAATATGAGTGGTATTCGAAGTAGCACCATGTACCGGATCAATTGCCTTATCATTCTCAAATTTAATATCCAGAGCATGCAGACGTGAAGAACGCGTCCAGCTCACATTGCTGAAAACATTCCACTGCGGATTGACCTTCCACATACCGTGTACAGATACTACTTCCGGCGTAGTAATCTGTACCTGTGCACCTTCCAGAGCCTTAAAGCCAAACTGCTCAAACAGCGGAGCATAGTTTTCTGCAAATTTGCCCATAGGTTTCCAGCGCGCAGTACCGTGCAAATGCTGATTAATCTTCGAACGATAGCTCACACCTACCCGGACATCATCATTAATGTCCCATAACCAGCCGGCATTAAAACCATAGCCCCAGTCATTACCCTTGACTGTTGCGCGTGCATCAAATGCGCCCGGAGCTTTCTGATGTAATACAGATTGCGGTATTCCCGACTGTGCACTGCCTACCGGCGTAAAATCCGCATATTTCTGTACTTCTGCATGCAGGTATTGCGCAATCAGCCCCACACCCAGTGAATGTCTGTCATTAATTTTATAGGCAACAGCCGGATTAATATTCAATGCCTTTACGTTGGTTTTATTTACGTTATAGCGCAATACTGAATCAGAACTGTCATTGGTTCTGGCCGCATACGGAATATATACCCCAAGTCCCATACCCCATCTGTCGTTCAGGCGATGGGAAAAATACAGCTGCGGCACCAATTGCGCGGTATTGGCAATATTGCCATGCTCAGGCCCCTGTACAGCCGCACCGTCTGAAAATGTCCCACGGGCATTACGATATTTAATATCAGGTTTAATCACAAACAGATTAGTATCAAGCTGGGTGCCATCCAGATACGTCAATCCGGCAGGATTATTGACAATGGTTGCCGCATCAGCCGCTTCAGCAGCAGCTGCATTACCGGTTCCAACAGCTGTTACCGACTGTAATCCCAAATGATATCCTGAAGCATATACAGGAGAAACAACTACCGCAGTACTGATTAACACCGCACTTATTTTCATCACAACTGGCAAATGTCTTGTCATTGTGTTTTTTCTCAAACGCATAAAATAAAAAAAGACCTTAATTAAAGGTCAGAAAATAAATAAAAATATTCAGTAAAATTTCAAATTAGCAAAATTTGAGTGTTTATTCTAACTTAAAAAGATAAATAATGCTGATAGATAATCTTTACAATTATTCAAATAGATTAAATTTTTTATAATTGAATACAATTAATTTTCATTCAAATTGCATAAAAAATGCAAATAAAAATTATTATTTTTCAAAGATATAATATTACCGATATCAGAGATATGCACTGATTAAAACCGGACAGACAAACAAGAGAACTAAATGCATAATAAATTAAATAACAACAAAATTGTATTATTCAGAATGAATTTGAAACATATTTGCCCGATATCATGTTCAGTTTGCTTATACATGACTGACCATTATTTCTGGCTGGTAAGCAAACCACAGATAAACAGATAACTAATGATTACCTGAAAATGAATACCGAGCATTTCGCAGTGCCTCACACTAGCGCTTCATTATTCCGCCATCAATATTTGCCCGATTTTGCAATTATTAATTATTTTTTATATAGCAGTTTCAGCATTTATTAGCAAAAATATCCAGCTGCCAGCCATTTACAGTGACCAGTGCCAGTGGTTACACTGTCGTATTATTGATTTCCACGGCTGCATAACAATGTTTCAACGTTTGAAACGTACCTGGCCACTATTACTGTTATGGCTGGATCTGATTTACAGTTTCATACTGAATATTGTTGCCAGTATTTCAATGGAACAGACGCCAGTACCGCGCAACAGCTTGCCGGTATCGCCGGATATTGCCTTTAGCTGGTTACAGGTAATCGCCAACGGCGGTATGGTATTCATTCTCAGTCTGGCTTTCCGTACCCTGCTACAGTTAAACCGCGCAGTACAGCAACAGCAGATATGGCCGCTGACATTGCTCAGAACAGCTGCGCTGCTGATTGTACTGGCGTTTAGTTTACCTGCATGGTGGCAATGGTCATGGGCATTATGGTCACTTGCACACGGACAGCTGGTTATAGACTGGCATAATCTGCATTACCTCATCGTTTCCATACTGTTACTTTATCCTGCCCCCCTGTGTCTGCGTTTACTCTGGATCCGCAGCCGGCAGCAGCACAGCAAAGCTGACTCCGGCAGCTCTGCTGAATCTGAAAACACCCAGCCGCCAAGCTGATTATTCACTACCGTCTTAAGCAAATACTGGCTGCAGACCAAATAGGGTAAAATATGCGCCGGAAATACAGTTGCGGACTTAATTTGCATGAACACACAATCCATTACCGCCTTACTTAACAAAATATCCATTCCGGACAGTAACCGTACACTGGGCAGTGAAAAAGCCCTGAGTAATGTTACCGTCGCCAGTGACGGCATTCATCTGGATCTTACTTTTCCTTATCCGGTCGCCCATCTGATTGACGAACTGCAACAGCGTATTGATCAGGCCATTACCACTGAATTCGGTGACACACCATTATTTGTTCAGGTACAACTGGCGATAAGCAAACATAAAGTGCAGCCCGGTGTGCAAACCATTGCCGGCGTCAAAAATATTATTGCGGTTGCCTCAGGTAAAGGCGGTGTGGGCAAATCGACTACCAGTGCTAATCTGGCAATTGCCCTGAGCCGCATGGGTGCCCGTGTCGGCGTCCTTGATGCTGATATTTACGGCCCCAGCCAGCCTACCATGCTCGGTGTCGCCGGCCTTGAACCGCGTCAGCATCAAGATAAACTGATTCCGGT
Source organism: Snodgrassella sp. W8124 (assembly GCF_016100875.1). Taxonomy (NCBI): domain Bacteria; kingdom Pseudomonadati; phylum Pseudomonadota; class Betaproteobacteria; order Neisseriales; family Neisseriaceae; genus Snodgrassella; species Snodgrassella sp. W8124. The sequence continues at coordinate 67,837 of NZ_JACFRP010000002.1, read as the reverse complement.
CATGGCTGCCGGTGAAATTCAGGTGATGTCAGTCGGCTTTCTGGTTGATACTGATCAGGCAGTTATCTGGCGCGGCCCCATGGTTAGTCAGGCTTTACAGCAGCTTCTGTTTCAGAGCCAGTGGGATGATGTCGATTATCTGATTATCGACTTACCCCCCGGTACAGGCGATATCCAGCTGACACTGGCACAGAAAATTCCGGTTACCGGTGCGGTTGTAGTGACCACACCGCAGGATATAGCACTGATTGATGCGCGCAAAGCAGTCAATATGTTCCAGAAAGTCAATATTCCCATTTTCGGCGTACTTGAAAACATGTCGGTGCATATCTGCTCTAACTGCGGCCATACCGAATCTATTTTCGGACAGAATGGCGGTAAACAGCTTGCTGATAAACTCGGTGTTCCCCTGCTGGGTCAGCTACCGTTAACAATGGCTGTACGTGAGGCCATGGATAACGGTACCGCCGGCATACTGGCAGAGCAGCAGCCGCAAATAGCCGGCTTGTATGAACAGGCTGCATGGCAGCTGGTGCAGGCACTGGCAGATCAGGGTAAAGACTATAGCCGGCGTTTCCCCAAAATTGTGGTCGAATAAACCTGCACAGCCAAATACATTTACCGAACCATGCGATAATATTCACAACGGTTGTGACTGCACGGCCGTTTTAACAGCCTGTCTGCATCCGGCGCAGCCGTCAGACACAGCAAATTGAATTTAACCTGTTGTAACCAATGACACCCTTGGTGATGCCATTTTATGAACACACCGTTTTGGCCGTTACTGGCCTTGCTTGCCGATGGTCTGGCACATGAAGTCCAGACACTGGCAGGCATTCTGAATAAAAAAATACCGCAGCTCAATGCAGCATGGCAGGATATGCCTGCCCATATCCAGAATCTGCTGCGTCAGCATAATGGTGTCTGGCAGCTAACTAAAACTCTGGCATTAATACCGGAACACATCTTCAATACCAGTGCCCGTCAGTACGGGTTTAATCCACAGCTGCTGGAGCAGACCACATCGACCAACAGCGTCCTGCTGGAGCAATTGCGCTATGCACCGGTAAATACAGCGCCGCAAATCTGTCTGGCTTATGAGCAGACTGCCGGACGCGGACGTCAGGGCAAATCATGGCAAAACCGTATCGGTGACTGCCTTATGTTCAGCCTGAGCTGGTCATTTAAGCGGCCTCAGGCAGAGCTTGGCGGTCTGGCGCTGGTAGTAGCGCTGGCTGTCGCACAAACTTTACGCGAACTCGGTGTAGCGGCACAAATTAAATGGCCGAATGATCTGATGCTGGATAAAAACAAACTTGGCGGCATCCTGATTGAAACCATAGCGCAACAGAATCAGACCACTGCTGTTATCGGTATCGGCATCAATTTCAGCCTGCCCGATCAGGTAGGCACAGCCACAGCTATTCTGTCTCTTCTGCCTCATGCACAGGTAACACAGATTTTTCAGGGTATTCTGGCCAAACTGATACAATATCTGCCGCGGTTTGACCAAACCGGACTAGATTCATTTCTTAATGATTACAACCAGCTGCATCGGGATCAGGGACAAATAGTCCATCTCTTGGCCAACGGCAAGACCATTGCCGAAGGTACCGTTAACGGGATTGCATCATCAGGGGCTTTATTGCTGCAAACTGCCGACGGAGAACGCCGTTTTGTCACCGGTGAAATCAGTTTGCGCCCGGGGACTGCACAGAATCAGGTACAAGCCAATAACAGAAAACGCTATCTGTTACTGGATGCCGGCAACAGCAAACTCAAATGGGCATGGGTAGAAAACGGCTGCATACTGGGTTATGGCAAAGCAGCCTACTACGACCTGAAGCCCCTGATACAGGACTGGACCAGACAAGGGGCCGGCGTACAGCGCATTATCGGCTGTGCTGTCTGTGGAGAAGCCCGCCAGCAGCAAATCGCTGGTATTCTGCCACTGCCAGTACAGTGGCTGCCTTCCATGCCGGAAGCACTCGGCATCTCTAATCATTACCGCAATCCGGCCGAACATGGTGCCGACCGCTGGTTTAATCTCATCGGCAGCCGGCGCTACAGCCGTCAGGCCTGTGTTGTAGTCAGCTGTGGTACAGCTGTCACAGTAGATGCCCTTACCGACACCAACCATTATCTTGGTGGCAGTATCCTGCCGGGTTTTTATTTAATGAAAGAGGCATTATCGCGGCGCACTGCTAACCTTAACCGGCCGCTGGGCAAACCATACGCTTTTGCCACCACCACCCCGAATGCCATGGCCAGCGGCATTATGGACGCAGTCTGCGGGGCTATTGTGCTGATGCATGCGCGCCTGCAACAGAAAATCGGTGCCGGCAAACCTGTCGACATTATTATTACCGGCGGTGGTGCCAATAAAGTGGCTCAGGCACTCCCTAATACATTTGTCTTAGACAACCGCATTGAAATTGTGGATAATTTAGTGATTTACGGTTTACTAAACTGGGTTGAATACGCATGAAATGGCTGTTTGCAATTTTGGTAGCACTCAATATCATTGTTTTCGGCAGCATGATAGCAGGGAAACTGGTACATAGTAATTCTGGTGCACCTGCTGCAGCCAGTGCCGCCAGCCCTGAAACAGAAGCTGTTGCACCTGCCAGTCCGGACATCAGTGTACGGCAGGCAACAGAAACTGAAACTGTTGCCGGCAGCAATACAACAGCAGCTAAAGCTGCCAGCAAAACAGAAACTACTGCTGCGCCCAAAACAACTACTGCCGCTACTACTACTGCTTCCGACAACACTGACAAGCAGCCTGCTGCTCCGGCCAATACCTGTACTGCCACTGTTACCCTGCCGGAAGACGATTTTCATCGTATCAAAGGCCTGCTTACTCACTGGCCGTTTACCACCAGCCGCTTTATAGAGCAGGTCAGCGCTCCGGTCAAAACCCGTCAGACAGCTGCTCCCACCCGCTACATGGTTGCCCTCTCTTCCGGTAATGACAGCAGTATACGTGCCCGTCTGCAGGAACAGGGATTTGACTACGGTGTTAATCAGGGTAAAGTCAGCCTTGGCGTATTTAACCGCCGGGAAGATGCAGAAGGCCTGATGGCGCGTGCCAAAATGCAGGGATTCAGTGACGCCTTTATCACCACATTGGGCGGTAGCAGCGACAGTGACAGCCAGTCATCCGGCAGTTCCGCTACCAGCATTGCCAAAATGCGCGTTGTATTCAGTGGTGTAGACAACTCAGCTATGCAGGACATCAACGCCATTACCGGTCGTTACGGCCGGATGCAGCGTAGTGGTAAATGTCATTAAGCCGGCACCTATCCGCTTAAATATTCATGAGTACCCGTGCAGTTATCCTGAAAAACATATCCGCTAATCTGCTGCTGCAACTGATAACTGCACTGGGCGGATTCATCCTGCCGCCGTTAATTGTTGTAACCTATGGTTCAGCAACCAACGGTATGCTGGCCTCTATCAAACAGTTTATTGCCTACCTGACTTTACTGGAGGCTGGCATCGGTGCAGCTGCCGTCGTAGCCCTTTATCAGGCGCTGACAGCACAGGATAACCAGCTGCGTAACCGTATTCTTGCAGCCGCCCATCACTTTTACCGCATCTCCGGCGGGCTGTTTGCCGTCGCATTACTGATACTGGCTATCCTGTTTGCCTGGCTTACCCACACCGAAATCAGTGCCAGCCTTACCTTTTACATGGTACTGATTATGGGTGCCGTGAATATTCTGGATTTTTTCTTTTTCGGCAGCTACCGTGCCTTACTTACTGCCGACCAGAAAACCTATATCATCTCCGCCATTCAGGCAGGCAGCATCTTCGTTAACATCGTCGTATGCTACTGGCTGATTCGTAACGGCTATAGTATTCTGACTGTTCAGTTTATCTCTACCCTGATACAGGCGAGTAAATTTCTGTTGTACCGTCACTATGTAAAACACTACTATCACAATCTGAACCAGCATTACGACAAACATAACGCGTATAAGCTGCAACAAACATGGGATGCCCTTACCCATCAGCTAACCGGTCTGCTGATATTCAGCTCACCGCTGGTACTGATTACTTTTTTCCTGTCCCTGAAAGACGCCAGCATCTATGCCGTTTATGCGTTGATTTTCGGCGCCATCAAAATGGCCTTGCAATCACTGTCACAAGGCATGCAGGCTATTTTCGGTCATAGCCTTACTACAGATATCCAGCGTACCCGTCAGAATTTCTGCCGCTATAATCGTCTCTTTATGTGCTTTCTGGGCTGGGTCTATACATGCACCGGCCTGTTGCTGGCACCCTTTATTCAGCTTTATACCCGTAATATGACCGATGCCAACTACCATCAGCCCGTGCTGGCTGCCCTGTTTTTACTGGTGGGCATTATTGAAAACAGCCGTATTCCGAGTATGACCATGATCATGGCAGCCGGTCGCTACAAAGACACCAAACCACAGGCACTGATCGAAGCTGCTCTGAACATTACCTGCTCAGTATGCTTTATACAGATATGGGGCAGTGCCGGCATTTTACTTGCAGCACTGATATCATTTCTTTACCGCAGCAGTGAAATGGTGCATTACACCAGCAAACACATTCTGTCCCTGCCCTGCACCCGTGCCTATCTGCTGTGGCTGACAGTTTTTGCTACCATCGCCATTATCCTCACTATTGGCTGGCATCCGGTAAATAGTATCAGTGTACATACCTTTATCGATTGGATTAAACTTGGCTTTATTACCGGTCTGAGCACCGCCATACCCTTTGGCATCCTGTTAATTCTGATTTATCGCCGGCCTGCCCAATGATACCCAAACTGATTCACTATTGCTGGTTCGGACCTCAGCCACTGCCTGCCGCCACCCAACAATATATTGCCAGCTGGCGCCAGTTTCTGCCCGATTACCAAATTCAGCTGTGGAACGAACACAATTTTGACTATCAGGCTAACGCTTACACCCGTTCAGCCTATGCTGCCGGTAAATATGCCTTTGTAGCCGATGTCTGCCGTATTCAGGCACTTTATCAGCATGGCGGCATCTATCTGGATACCGATGTACAGATGATTGCCTCATTCGACCCGTTTCTGCACCATCACTGCTTCACCGGTTTCGAACAGGGTATGAATCCCTATACCCGCGAGCTTACCTGTAACCCTCAGGCCGGCGTAATGGGTTGTGAAGCCGGAAGCATTCTTATGCATGATATCTGGCAACAGTATCAGAATCTTGAATTCAACCCGCAGCAGCTTATTACCATCAACCAGTTATTTAAACAAATATACCAAAAGCATGGAATTATCCTTAACGATCAGCGGCAGGAAATTCCCGGCTATGTCTGCGTTTATCCAAGTGATTACTTTATGGCCAAAAATGCCTATACCCATGAACTGAACCGTACTGCTAATACTGTCTGCATTCATCACTACGACGGTACATGGCTTAATGACAGTAAAGGCGTCAACCGACTCAAACGCAGAATCCTGAATACTCTGCGTACTACACTTGGCGCCCGTAACAGTCAGAAACTGATAGCGCTGCTCAAACGGAAAAACCGATGAACACCAGTACTGACAATACCCCGATTGATTTTGTTCTGCCATGGGTAGACAACAGCGATCCGGACTGGCTGGCTGCAAAAAACCACTATCAGCCACAGCATCAGGGACACAGTGACGCGACCAGTAATAACCGTTATCAGGATTTCGGCACCCTGCGTTATGTGCTGCGCTCCATTGAAAAAAACTGCCCGTGGTATCACAAAATTTACCTGATAACCGCCGATCAGCAGCCGCCATGGCTGAAAACCAGCCATCCGAAAATCGAAATTGTCAGCCACCGGCAACTGTTTATCCGCCCGCAGAATCTGCCAGTATTCAATTCCTCAGCTATCGAAATGAATCTGGTTAACCTTAAAGGCCTGAGTGAACAATTTGTTTATCTTAACGACGACACCGTCATTTTGCGTCCTGTCCCGCGTGAGCGGCTGTTTCAGCACGGGCTGCCGGTAGACTTTCTCTGTCATGGCTGGCTAAAGCGTGGCAGCCTGTTTCGCCGTCTGCGCGGCCGCAACAGCTGGGTAGATGCACTGAATAACAATATTGCCCTGATTAACCGCCTGTATCAGCCGGCCTCACTGAAAAATCAGCAATTATTTGCTCATAGCTACAGTTTGCGTGAAAAATTCAGCAATTTCCTGCTCAAATACCTTTACCGCCATTATTTCTGGTTTGCTCACTGGCATCTGCCCCAGCCTTACACCCGCAGTACCCTGCAACAGGTTTATCGGCACTTCGAACCGGAAATACTTGCCAGCACCGCAAACCGCTTCCGCGCCGGTAACGACCTCACCATCTACCTTAATCGCTACTGGCAACTGGCCAGCGGTGCATTCGTACCCCAAAAACACAACGACGGCTTCGTGCGCAACATCAGCAACATCACCGAACTGAATAACGCTATCCATTATCTGCATCACCACTCGGAAATCCGTTTTGTCTGTCTCAACGATACCTGCACCAGCAACAACAGTACCGAACTGGCACAACTGCACGCTGCTCAAAGTGCATTTTACGAGCACTACCTGCCCGATCCGGCCTCATTTGAACAAAACAGCCAGCAGCCATCATCACAGTATAAATAGATATAAATGTAAAAAAACAGCAACTATCTTTGATGTAACAGCATAAACCTGCACCCGTCGTCATCTGAGAGGCACCTGCCTGCATTGTTGCGATATAATAAACAAATCTTGACAAACTATTAGCATAGGCATCCATCACTGCCACAACCATGAAAACGCGCCCTTTTTCCGTTCTGCTTTCCTTATATGCACAGGAACATCCCGACTGGCTCAGCGCCTGTCTGGAAAGCCTGTGTACGCAGAGCATACAGGCCGACGAAATCATCATGGTACTGGATGGTGCCGTAGGTACTGAACTGCATAGCGTACTGAACAGCTATCAGACCCGGCTGCCTCTGAAAATCGTCCCCCTGCCGCAACACGTCGGTCTCGGACATGCCCTTAATGCCGGACTGGAACACTGCCGGCATGAATGGATCATGCGCATGGATACTGACGACATCTGCGCACCCGGACGGTTTGAATACCAGTGGGCATATATCCTGGAAAACCCCGATATCGCCCTGTTCAGCGGGCAGATAGCCGAATTCAGCACAACCCCGGAACTAAGCGGCACAGTCAGGCAGGTACCTCTTAGAGACACTGCCATCCGCCATTATGCTCAATGGCGCAACCCGATTAATCACATGGCTGTGGCCTACCGCAAAAGTGCGGTACAGGCAGTAGGCGGCTATCAGCATCACCAATGGATGGAAGATTACAACCTGTGGCTGCGCCTGCTGGCGGCCGGCTATCAGGCAGCAAACCTGCCGGAAACCCTCGTGTATGCCCGTGCCGGTCACAACATGCATGCCCGCCGGCGCGGGCTGCGCTACCTTCGCAGCGAATGGCAGCTGCTGCGTCTTAAACACCGCCTCAAAAGCCAGCCATTGCTGCCGGCACTAAGCTGTTTTGCCCTGCGCGGCAGCAGCCGTCTGCTGCCCACCAGCCTGCTGGGCAACCTCTACCAACATTTGCGCCTGAACAAATAAAAAACAATTATGCGAAGTTTACTGTCCTATAAAAGCCGTCTTTTCTTCGGAACCCTGCTGGTAATGCTACTGCCACTGGCCATCATGGAGCCTATTAAAGGCTTTGCTCAGGGACGTGCTGCTTTCATCACCAGCATAATTCTTGCCGGTATTGCCCATATTCTGACAACCAAATCTTTATCCGTATTCAGCAACTTTCCTGGCAGAAAATCCGCAGTGATTGCTCTGCCGCATGCTTTCTTCTGGTTTTTCGGCATGTGGATGACGGCCAAATTCTTTAACCTGCCCTATACCGTATGGTTTTTATTCATGGCAGGCTGTCTGTCCCTGTTTCTGTGTATTTCTTATATCTATTACCGCAATAAATTCATAACAACCTACGCATACCTGCCCTACGGACGTGCCAGCAACGCCGACCAGCTTCCCAATGTCAACTGGATAAAATTAACCAGCCCCTGCCTGCCTGAGACCTCTGTTATTAACGGCATTGTTGCCGACCTGCACGAACCTGAGCTCGACAACCACTGGCAGAAATTTCTTGCTCGGCAAACCCTCAATGGCATGCCTGTCTACAATATTCGTCAGGTAGAAGAATTTCTTACCGGACGGGTTAAAATTCATCACCTATATGAAAATGATCTTGGTTCTTTACTGCCTTCACCAACCTATGTATTAATTAAACGCGTATTCGACATCGTTCTTATCCTGCTATCTGCCCCTGTTACCCTGCCGGTAATGCTTATTACTGCCATTGCCATCAAACTTGAAAGCCCGGGTAACATCCTGTTCCGGCAAAACCGTGTAGGACGCAGCGGCAAAGAATTCTGTATTTATAAATTTCGCAGCATGTGCAGCGATTCAGAGAAAAACGGTGCCCGCATGGCGCAACTTGGGGATGCCCGCGTCACCCGTATCGGACACATCATCCGCAAAACCCGCATCGACGAGCTGCCGCAGTTCTGGAACATCCTGAAAGGTGACATGAGCCTGATTGGTCCCCGCCCCGAGCAAAAAGTATTTGTCGACCAGTTTATTCAGGAAATTCCCTTTTATGACTACCGCCACATTGTCAAACCCGGAATTTCCGGCTGGGCGCAGGTTACTCAGGGCTACGCTGCCGACACCGAACAAACCCAGATAAAAATCGAACATGATTTTTACTACATCAAACATTTTTCCTTCTCACTTGATATACTCATATTCTTCAAAACCCTCAAAACCATGCTCACCGGCTTCGGCGCACGCTAACCCAGCCATCTCATACAAAACGCTACCAGTAAAATCTTACCGGTAGCGTTGCAATACACAAACAGAAACCCATAAATCCAACAAAAAGCAAACCATGAACATCAAAACAGCCAAGCAGTAATACTCATAACATCGCTTAAACTTCTGTTTTCCGCCATTTTCTATAATCGATTCAATTCCTTTAATTACATACCAATCAAAATCTGCCTGCACTGCGCATCCATATATACGTATCAGAAAATAATAATCACATCCGTTGCCGAATCGAACATCAATCTATAGCAATTAGCGCATAACATGCCGCAACCAAATCTATGCATAACCAATTATCAAAACGCAATATTATTCATATATAAATATTTATTCCCCATATATAACATACCCTGACAATATAATTATTTCACAAACCTTATTTAGTCATTAACAATTATCAAATAACAGAAAATTTAAACACCAAACAACATTCAGCCATTCCCTGAATGTAAATAACATGTTAATTTATCTTTATAAAATAGAGAAACAAGACTACTTATGAAATCTGGATATAAAAAGATTATGCTTATCGTAGTATTGCTGTGGCAGGTGTTGTTGCTTGCCGGCTGTGATTATGATGCGAGCGAACAACCAGCACAGCAAGCACCCGTACCGTTCTATAACCGTGATAGCCGTGGCCGCGCCGATACTATTGGCAAACTCGGTACTCAATCCATCAGCATCCCTGCTGGCGTAATTGATGGCTGGGCGCGCTATATGGGCGATCCGGGCGATTTTGCTGATCCGAAAATTAAAGCCAGATACCAGCGTCCGCCGGAATCTTATGATTTGCCAATTGAATCATTTGGTTTTCAGTATCGCATTACTGATGGTGATGTCTATACTTCATTCCGGCAAACACAACAGGATTATCGCCGTGATAATGAAACCTTAATCCCGTATGGCAAACCTTTTCCGTGGGCTGGGGTTATTATTTATGGTGAATATGATGCTGCTACGCCGTTGAATTTTAATTTTACAGTTCAAGATGACTTCAGAGTATCAAAAGAAATCTCAAATATTGATTATATCCAGCAACCACAACCGCTGTATGGCCTAACCGTATATCGGGCAAATAATGGTATTGATCCGGAAACCGGCGAACCATGGAAATCGGATACCCTTACCAAAGATAGAATGATTAAAAAAGATCAGGCCGGCAATATTAAAACCTATATCAAGTGTGAATTTACCCATCATATAGATTCCTGTGACCATATGTTTTATGACGATGACTGGCATATCCAAGTATGGATTAGTTACAGCCGTACTTATCTTCCGCAGTGGCAGGAGATGGAGAGCAATATTATCAAAATACTGGATAGCTGGCGCGTAAGCCGGGAAGGCAAGCTGCTGGGGAAACAGATTGGTAAGGCCTAGTTTTTGATAGTGGTACAACTTTTTGATTATCTTAGGGAGAAGAGCATGTTAGAAGCACAAAAAGTATCGGCAGCTGAAATCAGGGCATGGCGTGAACAAATATTAAATGGTAATTTATCCGATGTTGGCGCGGTGTATCAGCAACTGGCTAAACGTGGCTATCATTATGCTAAATGGGCCTATGGAGTGGCTTCTGCGGATAGCATTACCGGTAATGGCGCACTGGAATTTATGCAGGCTGTAGCGAATGAACATAATCATATTTTAACGGCCGATGAAACCAATAAGATTCGCCGCGCTGGTTAAGCTTATTTAAATGTAAATATTTATTAATATATTTTATATGCATCAATACTAAACTTTTGCTTAACATTTAATTTAAAACAATAAAAATTCTAAAATAGCATTCTTTTTATTTTCTTTTGGTAAAGTTTCTGTTAATTTTTATCCTGTGAAATAGAGAAACAAGGCTGTTTATGAAATCTGGATATAAAAAGATTGTGCTTATCGTAGTATTGCTGTGGCAGGTGTTGCTGCTTGCCGGCTGTGACTATTATGTGAGCGAACAACCAGCACAGCAAGCACCTCTGTTCTATAACCGTGATAGCCGTGGCCGCGCCGATACTATTGGCAAACTCGGTACTTACTCTATCAGCATTCCTGCAGGAGTGATTGATGGCTGGGCACGATATATGGGCGATCCGGGCGATTTTGCTGATCCGAAAATCAAAGCCAGATACCAGCGTCCGCCGGAATCTTATGATTTGCCAATTGAATCATTTGGTTTTCAATATCGCATTACTGATGGTGATGTCTATACTTCATTCCGGAAGACAGAAGAGGATTATCGCCGTGATAATGAAACCTTAATTCCGTATGGCAAACCTTTTCCGTGGGCTGGGGTTATTATTTATGGTGAATATGATGCTGCTACGCCGTTGAATTTTAACTTCACAGTTCAGAATGAATTCAAATTGGCGAAAGAAATCACCCATTTTGACTATATCCAGCAGGAACAACCGCTGTATGGTCTAACTGTATATCGGGCAAATAATGGTATTGATCCGGAAACCGGAGAACCGTGGAAATCGGATGGCAATGCCAAGGATATTTTGCTCAAAAAAGATCAGGCCGGCAATATTAAAACCTATATCAAGTGTGAATTTATCCAGCATAAAAATTTTTGTAATCATATGTTTTATAACGATAACTGGCATATCCAAGTATGGATTAGTTATAACCGTAGTTATCTGCCGCAGTGGCAGGAAATGGAGGGCAATATTATCAAAATACTGGATAGCTGGCGCGTAGGCCGGGAAGGCAAACTGCTGGGCAAACAGATTGGTAAGGCCTAGTTTTTAATAGTGGTACAACTTGTTGATTATCTTAGGGAGAAGAGCATGTTAGAAGCACAAAAAGTATCGGCAGCTGAAATCAGGGCATGGCGTAAACAGATTGAAAATGGTGATTTATCCGATGTTGGCGAGGTGTATCAGCAACTGGCCAAACGTGGCTATCATTATGCTGAATGGGCCTATGGGGTAGCTTCTGCGAATACCATTACCGGTAATGGCGCACTGGAATATATGCAGACGGTGGCGAATAAAAATAATCATACTTTAACGACCGATGAAATCAATAAGATTCGCCGCGGCATGGCCTTGGGCTATCTGGAAATACTGGAGAAAAAGGCCGGTTCAGGTAGTGTCAATCAGGATATTACTTATCAACAAATGAAAGAGTTCCATATTAAGGTATTTGAAACTAATAATGTTGATATTAATTACTGGACGCTGTATGAGCCGATGCGCTTGATCGAACTCTATGCTTCAGCCAAACTGCCCAATGGGCAGGCACTTACGGGCGAAGATATTGCCGAATTAATGTGGGAACATATGTGGAAAACCGGAGGTACCAGCATAAAAGGCTTGGATTGTAGTTATGAGCTATTTAATATAGTGAAAGATATTAAAAGTGGTTATATCTATATTGATAAAACTACTGGAATGCCAACATCAACAACCAAAATAAATATATCCTGGAGTTATCAGCATTTAGGTACAGACCAAATTCCGCCATATGCGGAACATGATGGCTATGCAAAAATTGCTATTTCTGCTTCTGATCAGGCTTTGGCTGCCAGTTGGATAAAAAACACTCAAATGCTTGATTCATTAAAGGGTTTTTTAGCAGAAAAAGCACTCGAGGGTTCACAAAATTTATGGTACAAGGAATATGCTCCTCCATCTTATCAATCTACAGGCAGCTATTTTGCCAACCAGAAAAATACCGACGCTGCACAACAGCAGTTTAGATTCAACTGGTCATTAGTGGGAGGCAAAGGGTTAACGCAATGGGTTATTGCAGCAGTATTAAATACCAATAGTATTAATTCATCCAATCCGCGGGTTAATAGTATTAATCACAAAAATTTTGCCGAAAAAGGAGTAGGATTTGTCTTTGATCCGGTAAATGGTCATCGCCAGGAAATTGCCGGCAAACCGGGCAAATTTGAATTTAAATACCAGCTGGCGTTTATTGATGAACTGCCGGAAAAATTATTATCGCAGTTGCAGACATGGGAAAAACAAGGCAATCAACAAATGGTATCACTGTATCTGAATGCACTGATGCAGCTTAATCCGGTGGTGATACTCAATCCGGACAAAATGCCGGCGGTACGCAAAATTGATGATGTAGGTGAAGAATGGATTAAGGTGCGCACCTGGATGATTCAGGAAATGCGCCTTGCTCAGGCAAATGAATATAAAAAAGTATTAGAAGGTAAAGGTCGAGATCCTGAAAATTCGGCTTTAATAATGGGACAAGATTATAATTCTAAACAACAAAAATCATTAGTTGATTCGATTCGTAAACAGTACAAATTCGGCACCGAAGATGCGATTGTGTTTCGTGATGAGCAGACCGGGCAAAGCTGGAGTACCGATGCCGATGCTGGCGATGACGCCCATCAAGTGGTGATGCTGGGCAATGGCAATACTAAGATAGCGGGCGGCAAGCTGGCGGATGTGATTTTTGGCGGCAAGGGCAGTGATGATATCTCTGGCGGAGAGGGTGATGATTATCTGTTTGGCGGTGCCGGCAATGATACGCTCAGGGGCGGTAAGGGCAATGATGTTCTGGTGGGCGGTGATGGCGCAGACAAGTATTATTTCAATAGCGGCGATGGCAAAGATGAGATTTATGATTCTGACGGCAAGGGAAGTATTTTTATTGATAATCAACAACTTTCAAAAATAAAATGGACAGCAAAAGAAAATGATGTCTGGATTTCAGCCGACAATAAATGGCGCATACATCTGGATAATATCACCGGCAATCTGGTGATTCAGTCGCTGGAAAATAAAGATGATGTTTTAACCATTGTCGGCTGGGATTATATGAGCGGCGGCAAGCTTGGTATCAGGCTGCCCAAATTCAAGGACAGTAATAACAATAAAATCAATAAAATTATTGGCGACTGGCGCACCAAAATTATTCATAAAGAAGGCTACTTTGAGCTGGACGAGAGTTTAGCCGGCCAATATTACTGGGGTTGGAAAAATCGCAATGCCAAAGGTGCGATTATTGGTGGTGTGGTAGAAAAAGGCTTTGAAGATGTGATTAAGGGCACAGACGGCGCCGATGAAATTAATGGCTTCGATGGTGGCGATGCGATTGACGGCATGGGCGGCAACGATATTATTCTCGGCGGCGATGGCACAGATTTACTTGCCGGAGGTGGCGGCTCCGACATCATCAAAGGAGGTGCCGGTGATGATTTTATCTGGGCTAATAATCATTTAAACATGAGAGATCGTATCCGCCCGGGTGAGCGCTGGACGATGCCGGCTTCCGGTAAAAAAATGATTTATGCCGGCCCGAACTGGGGTATATATATTGATCAGCAAGATATTAGGATATTTGATGGTCTTAGTGAAACTTTTGATGATGCCGCAGATGTGGGCGGAGACTTTTTATATGGTGGTGATGGCAGCGACTATATTGTAGGCAGTAATCTGAATGACTATATTGAAGGTGATTCAGTGGCTCCGGCCAGCACAGAACAGGGTGACGATACCATCTATGGTATGGCTGGCAATGATTATATTGCAGGAGGCAAAGGTAATGACTTTTTACATGGCGATGGTATTCTCAGGCCGGGCTTCCTGAATTCACTGGCGGGTGCCTTACATGGTGATGACTATATTGATGGCGGCGACGGAGATGATCAGATAATTGGCGATGGGGGCAATGATGTCATTATTGGTGGTAATGGTAATGACAAATTGTATGGTGATAATGCCGTCTATACAAAGGAAGAGATGCTGGACGCTAAATATCATGGTAACGATACGATATATGGTGGTGCCGGCAATGATGAAATCATCGGCGGCGGCGGTGATGATTATCTCTATGGCGGTGATGACGACGATAAAATCTGGGGCGATGATTCAGATCCGGCCGGCCGCCATCCCGAGCTTGCCGGCAATGACCATATCTGGGGAGATGCCGGCAATGATATTCTCGATGGTGGTTATGGCGATGATGTGATTCATGGCGGTGATGATAATGACCAGGTTTATGGTGGTGCCGGTAATGATGAACTGTATGGCGACGATGGCGATGACGAAATTTATGGTGACTGGTTAAATAAAGATATTACCGAACATGGTAATGATTTTATTGATGGCGGTGCCGGCAATGATAAGCTGACCGGTGGTGGTGGCGACGACTGGATTATCGGTGGTGATGGCAATGATATACTATGGGGTGATGATAGTCGTGAAGGCCATGAGCTGAATACCACCATGACGGGGAATGATTACCTTTCCGGCGGTGCCGGTAATGACGTATTAATGGGCGGCTATGGCGATGATACACTGGATGGCGGCATCGACGATGACATCCTCTTTGGTGGTGGTGGCCGCGATACTATTTATGGCGGCGATGGTGATGACCGGATATTCGGTGATTTCTCCACTAATGTGACAGATATTGTGGCCACAGATAATGGCTACAACGATACTATTTACGCAGGCAATGGTAACGATCTGGTGCAGGGACAGCTGGGCGATGATCTGATTTATGGCGGTGCGGGTAATGATACATTATTCGGTGATATGGGCACGGAGAGTCCGAAAGAAAGCCGGCCGCAGGATAATGGTAATGACACCATCTATGGCGAAGAAGGTGATGATTATATAGATGGCGGCTATGGCAATGATTACCTTGATGGTGGTACCGGCAACGACACCGTTTATGGTGGTGGTGGCAATGATGTAATCTATGGCGGGGAGGGCAATGATTTCCTCAGCGGCGGTAATGCGATGAATATAAATGATACAGATACGGCCGGTGGTAATGATACGATACTTGGCGGCGACGGTAATGATACGATACTTGGCGGCGAAGGTGATGATCTGCTACAGGGCGATGAAGGAAATGATTACCTCAGCGGCGGTAATGGTAACGACCGGCTTTACGGCGGCGACGGGCTTGACTGGCTGCTGGGCGGCAAAGGCAATGACTATCTGAATGGTGGTACAGGTGATGATTACTTTGTGTTCAATAGAGGTGATGGTGTTACCACTATTGAGGATTACAGCGGGCAGTCGGTAGTGATTGTGGATGTGCCACTGGATCATCTGTCCATCAGTGCTTACAACAAAGGCATTAAAGTAACCAATGGAGTTAATGGGGATGTAATCTATCTGGTTGGCTATTATCTGGATGGACGTGCCAACAGCCTGGATATGAATAATTTATTATTTGCCCAGCCTAATGGTGGTAATTATTATATAACGCGCTCCTTACAGCAGTTTGCTGATAACATACAGCATCATAATGCCGCCAAGTACGACCGCATTATTGAAGGCAATGATAGGGATAATGAGCTTTTTGGTACGGCCGGCAAGGATTTGATGTATGGCTATGGCGGTAATGATATTTTACATGGCTATGACGGCAATGATTTGCTTGATGGCGGCGACGGCAATGATATTCTGTATGGCGGTGCCGGAGATGATCAGTTATTTGGTGGCACCGGCGAGGATATTCTGGAGGGAGGCAGCGGTAATGATTTGCTGGTTGGCGGTAGCTGGCAGCGGGATCGTTATGTATTCCGGGCTGGTTATGGACGCGATGAGGTGATTGACCAGGCAGCAAATGAATCGCAGGGCGATATTCTGGATTTTGCTGACTACCGTAGTGATGAATTGCGGCTAAGCCGGAATGGGGATGACCTGCTTATCGGCCATATTGGTTCACGTGATCAGGTACGGCTGGATAACTGGTTTGCGGATGCGTCATACCGGCAGTATCAGATTCATACTGCGGATGGTATGCACTATACAGCCGAACAGGTACAGCAATTGGTAGGAGCAATGGCTACTTTCTCCAGAGGCAGCAGTGAAGGCCGGATATGGGCGGCAGATGAGGTGAAGCAGTTTGCCCCGCCGAATATTCTTGCCGCCAACTGCGGTTAAGCCAAAAGCACTGTAGTATTGACAAGCCTGCAAATTATATTTGCAGGCTTTTTATTGTGGATAAAGATAGCTGAAGCTAAGCCATAATAAATATTATTTCCCTTAACCCTGAAATTTTCAGGTAGCGATAAAAACATTTCGATTCAATACCAACAGGCTATAAATATATTTTGTACCCTGTCGTTGTATATGGCATCTGCTATCTAGGCTAATAAATTATGTTTTTCTGGCAGATGATATCAAATTCCTGTATCTGGTAGTTTGACTAATAAAACTAGCGCCAGGGTTTTAAAATCAAGCAATACGAGGAGCAGTGTAATTGTTTCTGGGCTGATTATCTATACTGCTGATATCATTTGCTATTACGAGACAAAACCACTGCCGGCCTGAATTTAGCGGTTTGCTATTTGGCTAAATTCGGGCAATCATCTGATGGTTATACCGGTTAATAATAACCGTATCTATTCTAATTCAATACTATAAACTGACTACCATCAACCCAGTATTCTCAATGTTTTAATTATCTGTATTCTAATTATCATTATTCAGGGGATGATCGAACAACCATGAATTAATCAGAGCTAATGGTTCTCTAATAAGAGAAATGTAGTTCCTGTAATTTCTGAAACTTAAAGGTGCAGATAAGCCGGATACATCTTTTACTCCTGATCTTTTAGCTAACATAATAGAACGCAATAAGTGAAAATCATTGGTAACTACCACGGTCTTACCTAATGGTAATACTTTATTCGCATAAACAAACTGCTGAGCAGTACGTGTTGATTTATCTTCAAGATAAACCCTTGAGGCATCAATCCCGTTATCAATTAAATAACCAGCCATAACGCTTGCTTCTGTTGCCGGCTCGCCTTCTCCTTGTCCTCCGCAAACAACTACTTTTGTATTAGGGTTATTTTTCAAATAAACCAGAGCTTTATCTAAACGCCCTTTTAAAACAGGATGAGGTACTGCAGGATTACCCATTACCTGAGCACCTAAGATAACCATAGTATCAGCATTGTCTGCTGCTTTTTGCCGGGCGTAGAGATGAATAATGACATTACAGATAATAAAATAAGCTAAAACAATTATTACAAACCAATGAACCAATTTATAAATATTCATAATGCTTTTATTCATAACTATCCGTAAAATAATTGTTAATCAGTTCTATAAATTGAAAACAAATAACGCTATAACGTAAAATATGCCAGAAACTATAGCAACTAATCAGCATTTTATCCACAATAACAGCTACGATTTTATTACTCAAAATTTTGCAATGAATATCCAAACATAATCCCTGTCTTCTGCTATTAATTGATAACCGCTGATAAAACTGCCATGATTATTCAAGAGACAGCTTTTGCTTCAATTGCGCTGCGCAATCTCTGGCCATCTGTTTAAACTCATCAGCTTCAGCTTTTAAAAATAGTTTATCTGTAAATTGTTCAAATTCTTCCAAATTACCTATCAGACTCCCATTGTAAACAAGTTTTATTTCTCCCTGTAAATAAACTGTAAAAATAAAGGCTTTTATTGAATGGCATTTTTTATAAACTATATTTTTTATTTTTTTTATATCCAGTTCAATTGAGCCAAACATTAAATCTTCCGGCAATACACTGATTTTAGTATTCCTGATAGATAACTGCCTTTTTACAAATAAATTTTTTGGTAATTGCTTAATATTAGTGTCTTGCAAGTATAAATCGCCATTTAATTTTAAATTGTCTGGCAATTTTTTAATTGAGGAAGAACTCAGCCAGAGATCTCCTTCTACTTTTAAATCAGAAGGTAATGTTTTAACTCTGGTATTACTCAAAAACAACTCATTTTTTACAAATAAATTTTTTGGAAGCTTCTTAATCTTCGTTCTGAATAAATCTAAAGTTCCATTCACATTTAAATTATCCGGAATTTTTTTAATCTTTGTATTATGTAAGTCTAAATCACCGCCAATATGTAAATTTTTCGGTAATTTTTTTAGTTTTGAAGAACTTAAATTAAGATTACCGGCAACTTTTAAATTCTCAGGCAATGTTTCGATTCTGGTACAGCTCAGATCAAGATATCCGCCAACAGTCAAATTATCCGGCAACTTTTTTATAGGGACATAACGTAAAGTCAGATCACCTTTTAATTCAAGATTATCCGGTAGCTGTTTTATTTCGGTATAACTCAGATATAAACTGTTTTTTACTTCTATATTGGCAGGCAGTTGTTTTATCTTGGCACCATCTAAACCCAGACTTGTGCATTGTACATTTGAATGCTTTAATAATTTTTTGACTTTAATAGCGCGCAATCCCAGATATCCGTTTACAATCAGATTATCCGGCAACTTTTTGATTTTTGTAAAACCCAAATCCAAATAATCGTTAACAGTTAAATTATCTGGTAACTTTCTAATTTTAGAGCCTCCTAAAGCAATGCCACCAGTTACTGTTAAATCTTTTGGTATTTTTTGTATTCTGGTACCGTATAAATCCAACTTACCCCCAACCTTTAAATTTCCAGGTAACTTTTTAATTCGGGTATCACTTAAATCTAAATCACCCATAATGTCAAGATTATCTGGTAATATTTTAACTTTTGTTCTGCTTAAATGGAGATCTCCGCTTACAGATAAATTTTCAGGTAATTTTTTAATTCTGGTACGGGCAATGTTCAGATCACCCTGTATATTCAGATTATCAGGTAATCTGTCAATTTTCGTATCTGACAAATTTAAAGAACCAGCTACATCGAATCTTTCCGGTATATTGCAAAAATGCGACCCCCGCAAAGCCAAATTTCCTTTTACTTTCAGATTAGCAGGTAATGATTTAACAGGTGTTTGTTCTAAATTCAAATCTCCATTTACTGTTAAATTATCTGGTAATGATGCAATTCTGGTACGTAATAAATCTATAGAGCCTTTTACATTTAAATTTTTTGGCCACGCTTTAATCTTAGTTGCGCGCGCACATAAATCACCATTTACAGTTAAATTATCCGGCAATTTTTTTATTGTTGTTAATCGCAAATTGAGATCACCGTTAATAATAAGATTATCCGGTAAATGTTTGATTCTTACTTCAGCCAGATTAAGAGATTCCAATATTGTGATTGAATTATCCCCAATACTGTATTTAATCTGCTGTGTATTTAAATATGTGATAAATTGTTCCATAACTTATTTCTCTGTGTTTTTAGCTTAAGTCACTTAATACAAATCAATTGGATGGAGTTGAATTAAAAACAGTACAAAATATGTTTATGCTATTTTTAATAAATTACTGCCGGCCAAATATATCTGAGTCACGTACTGGCAAATTCAGCATTTTTTGCAGCTGTCGGCCAGTACTTTGTACATTAAGTTAATTAATTCTGATTTTTTTCTGCAATTCCTCTACGCAATCTCTGGCTGCCTGTTTAAGCTTACCTGCCTGCGGGTCAAGAAATCTCTGGTTAACAAATCGCTCATATTCTTTCAGATTACCAATCAGGGATTTATTCTGAAAAATTTTATATTCACCATTCAAATAAGCTGCAAAAATGGTTTTTCTTTCAGATGTACAATTTTTCCGGTAAGCAATATTTTTAATCTTTTTAAGATCAAGACTTAACCATTTAAGCTCAAGACTTTCCGGCAGATATCTGATTTGAGTTTTTCTCAGGTCGATGCCTTCTTCAAGTTTCAGATTTTCGGGTAATTTTTTAATTTTGGTATCATTTAACAGCAGTTTTTTACCGACCTGCAAATTTTTGGGTAACTTTTTAATTCGGCTATAGCTTAACTCCAGGCAATCCTGAACATAAAGTGTATCCGGTAAGTGAGAAATTTTAGTTACATTCATAAATAAATTTTTTATCTGAGTAAAATTTTCAGGTAGTTTTTTTACCTTAGTGCGAGTTAAATTTAACCCATTAACTACATTAAAATGGTTGGGAATTTTTTTAATTTTGGTACCCCACACGTCTAACTCACCTCTCACAGAAAGACTTTTAGGTAATTTTTTAATCAATGTATAATCAACAGATAATTGACCACCAACACGCAGATTTTCAGGCAATTTTTTAATTGTCGCCTCAGACAAACTGAGATTTCCGTTTATACGCATATTATCCGGTAATTTTTTGATTTCGCAGTTATTCAGATACAGATTAGATTTTATTTTTAAATTCTCTGGTATTTTCTTAATTTTATTATTACTCAGATCCAGACTAGAGCAAGTACCTTTAAAATTTTTAAGTAATTTATTGATTTTAGTTGATTTTAATATCAAACAGCCTTTTACTTTTAAATTTTTTGGCAATTTTTTGATTTTTGTTTTTGCTAAATCCAGATCGCCGTTAACTTTAAGATTATTTGGTAATTTTTTAATTTCTGAATACCATAGTTTCAAATTATCTTTTACCTGAATATCCTTTGGTAATTTCCTAATTTTTAGATAACTTAGATTTAAACTACCATCCACTCTCAGGTTTTCAGGTAACTTGGTAATATGAGTACTATTTACATTAAGATCGCCGGTTATATGCAGATTTGCGGGCAAGGTACTGATAGCGCAACTTCCCAAATTAAGACTACCTTTTATACTAAACCTTTCCGGTAATCTGGTAATTCTGGTTGAAGAGACATCTAAATCCCCGGCAACAGTCAAATTTTCTGGCAACTTCACTATATAAGTATTCTGTAAATATAAATTGCCGTCTATCATTAAATTGTCTGGTAGCGACTGAATATAACTAAAGGATAAATCCAGCCCACCGCCTATAATGAGCTTTTCCGGTAATGTAATTATTTTGGTATAAGAGGCATTCAGTTGTCCATGGACCACCAGATTGTCCGGTAATATACTGATTTCTGTACCGGATAGATTCAGATCCCCATAGACAATCAGATTATCCGGTAAATTTCTGATTTTTGTTTCAGAAATATCCAGATTGCCTTTAATAATTAAATTATCAGGTAGCGATTTAAGGCGAGTTTGATAAAAGCACAGATTATCTGGTACCCGGATAATGTCATTTTCAACTGTATATTTAATATTTTTTTGATTTAATATTCTGATAAATTTTTTCATTGATTTAGTATGTTAGCATACTGGTAAAAATTAAGGGAAGGTAACTTAGTTGCATACATTTCCAGAAAGCTGGTATTAATATCATGCAGTTTCAGTATATATTTTCAGTATAAATATCTATTTCTAATTAAAAAATTACAAAGCTGAATAAGTACTTTGACTTTATCCGGTCTGGTTTTATTGTCAGCCAGTATTCAATATATTAAGTTTTATGAGTACTGAGTTTTTTCTGCAATTGCTCTACGCAATCCTTGGCTGCCTGTTTAAGCTTACCAGCCTGCGGATCAATAAATCTCTGGTTAACAAATTGCTCATACTCTTGCAGGTTACCAACCAGGTATTCATTCTGAAAAATTTTATATTCACCATTCAAATAAGCTGCAAAGATAGTTTTTCTTTTAGCTGTACAATTTTTCCGGTAAGCAATATTTTTAATCTTTTTAAGATCAAGGCTTAACCATTTGAGCTCCAGATTTTCCGGCAAAAATCTGATTGAAGTTTTTTTCAGGTTTATACCATGATTAAGTTTCAGGTTATTCGGTAGCTTTTTAATCCGGGTATTACTTAACAGCAATGTATTACCAACCTGTAATTTTTTAGGTAATTTTTTAATTCGGCTATTTCTCAGATCCAGATAATCCTCAACATTGAGCTTATCTGGCAAACGGTTAATTTTAGTTTCCTCTATTGCCAGTTTTTTTATCTCGGTAAGATTCTGAGGTAATTTTTTTACTTTAGTCGAAGTTAAATCCAGCCCATTGACTACATTAACATGACTGGGAATTTTTTTAACTCGGCAACCCCATAAATACAGCTCACCTCCTACTGAAAGTTTTTTAGGTAGTTTTTTAATCGGTGCCAGCAAAAGAGATAAATCGCCACCAACACGCAGATTTTCGGGCAATTTTTTTATTTTTGCGTCATTCAGATTCAGATTTCCATTTATATTCATTTTTTTGGGGAATTTTTTGATTTTACAATCATTCAAATACAGATTGGATTGGATTTTTAAATTCTCTGGTATTTTCTTGATTTTATTACAGCACAAATCCAGACTAGTGCATGTTGCCCTAAAATTTTTAAGTAATTGATTGATTATTGTTTTGCGTCCTCCCAATGCTAAACAACCATTTACAACTAAATTATCCGGTAACTTTTTAATTTTTGTTCCTGACAGACCCAGATTACCGTTCACCGTCAGATTATCCGGTAATTTTCTGATTTCTGTAAAACTTAAGTCCAGATTAGCTTTAACCTGAATATCCTTTGGTAATTTCTTAATTTTGGAAGATCCCAGAATCAGACTACCATCTACTTTCAGATTTTCAGGTAACTTTGTGATAGGGGTATAACCCAAATCAAGATCGCCGGTTATATGCAGATTAGCAGGCAGAGTATTGATACCGCTTTTTTCCAGACAAAGACTGCCTTTTATCGTAAATTTTTCCGGTAATCGGGTTATTCTGGTTGAAGAGGCATCCAGATCCCCGGTAATAACTAAATTTTCCGGTAATTCCAGTATACAACTATTCTGTAAATATAAATTACCGTTTATTGTCAGATTTTCTGGAAGCAACTGAATATTGCTAGAGGATAAATTCAGCGCACCACCAACAATTAGTTTTTCCGGTAAAACTTGTATTGCGGTACGAGAGGCGTTAAGTTTGCCCTGAACCACCAGATTTTCCGGTAACACTCTGATTTGTGTACCGGATATATTCAGATCCCCGCGAAAAATCATATTTTCCGGCAGTTTACTGATTTTAGTATGGGAGATATCCAAATTACCGCAGACAATCAGGTTATCCGGTAACTGGCTGATTTTTGTTTGGGAGATATCCAGATCACCTTCAATAATTAAATTATCCGGCAGTGATTTAAGTGGATTTTGATAAAAGCACAGATTATCCGGTACGCGGATAATGTCATTTTCAACTGTATAGTTAATATTTTTTTGGTTTAATATTCCGATAAAATTTTTCATTAATTTAGTATGTTAATCATACTGGTAAGGTTTATTGACCATAACTGTAAATATTCAGATTCAATCTACTTAGATCAGCATTAACTGATAAATAATTGAAATTAACATTATATACAGTTTCAGTATACATTGTTTTAATGATTTTTTCAGCACATATGTTTTTTAATAAAAATTAATAAAACGAATACAAATATTCTGACCGGAACCAGAGCTGTTTTTGTGGTTAAAATAAAAGTAATAAAAAATTAAATAAGACTATATTATAAAATTAATCATCTCCAGTAGGGTAAGTAATTTACTAATATATTAATTTATCAGCCCAATCAAACTGTAACCTGAATCGTAATATTCATTAAATTTTGATGAAATACCCATATATTTACTTTATTTGTATTAATATGCAGCTATATTAGCGTTGTTTCGAGTTTTCTTTATTGATGATTTTTTTGTATTGCTCAAATTCTTGCATTAAATGTTCTTTTGGCATTGTCATCAATCTTTTCATATGATCTATTTCCTTCATACATGCTTGTGCTAAGTCTTGATTTTCAAGTATGAGTTGATCACGAAATTCTTTATCCGAATTTTTATAAAATACAGGAATTTGTCTCAAGCTATAGTCAAAGGATTCTTTTTTTCGCTGCTTTGTTTTTTCAAAGAAGTTCAAATTTTCTTGTAATATATAAGTTTTATTAGAAAATATTGTAAACTTTTTATTATTTGATTCAGACCTTTTATATGAGTGTAAAATATATCTTCTAGGTTGATTATCTTTTTCAAAAACTATTCGATAATCAAATTCACAACCTTTTTTATCCACATGAGAACCATATTTTTGGTCAATATATACCATATCCCCTTTTTGCTTAACCCATTTTCCACGTCGTCCGTCGTAATAACCCTTTTTTGAATACTTTGAAAGTTGTCCCTTAAGTTGTAAAACTTCAAATGTTTTGCCTTTAACATAAGAACCATATATATCTTCAGCATCAGACCAACTTAATTTTGAGTCAGGAATAACTATATGTTCATATTTTTGCCCATCCATGGAGATAGTCATTTCATCAAATAAATCACCTTTTTCTTCATTACTTAATACTTTCTTTTTAATTGGTTTATCATTTGAAAACCAAACACTGGTATTTAAGGCAATATTTCTGGCTAAATAGTCTTTTTTAGTTAACCCTGTTCTACCATAATTAGAAGTAAGGTCAAAAAACTTATCGGTTTTTATTTCAAGATTTAATGGTTCCACGTTCATAAATCTATTTACAGAACCTTTCAATTTATTGATATCGATTTGATTTTTAAAAATCGGTAAATAAGAATCTGATCCGTCCCAAAAAGAACCAAATTTATGACTTTCTGATAATTGAAAATCTGGATAATGAAGATAAATACCTTTAAGAACATATTTTTGCTTGTTATTCTTAGTAGGTTTAGGAATATCAAAGTTTATAATTTGATTATCTTTATCAACTTTTAAATTTGTCGCAAATGCATATTGATTTATTTTTTTATACACAGTAGTCTTATTATCAATTCCCAAAATATCCCTTAATGATAAAAATGGTGGTGCGCTAATTTGTTCCTTTTTTTTGATGATGGAGCCTGTTTTATCAATTATAGGCTCATAATTTGCTATTATTTTAATATTCTTTTTCGGAAAATTTTGTTTAATATCTTCATTTTCTGCATGAGTTAAATAAGGATTATAAAAATCATCAATTTGTAAACTGACATGTAAAGATTCCTTGGCGTCAGAACTATTTATTAACTGGACCTTATCTATACTTACCCTTTTGTAGTGTTTAGCACAAGAACTTAGAGAAAAAGCCAGCAGCAACGAGGTTATTAAAAATATTATTTTTTTTATATACATCTGCATAATTAAATACCCCATATTATTAAGTAGATAACTAAATACAAAATGCTAATCTAATAATCACATGCTGAAATATTTGGTATTCACAATATTTGCATACTATACTGTTAAACTAGTTTAAATACAACATTGATATAAAAATCGGTCAAATAATATAGACCGATCCTGCTATTTACAAATTGCTTAATTTACCCGAAGTGTATAAATGGTGCCGAGTCCGGTTTAAAGCTATCTTTAAATTCATTTAATACAACAGATGCAGGCGGGCTATGATCGCCTTGTACCACAATTTCTGTATATCTTTAAAAGCACTAGTGTTGATTTCGCTGGCTAAAATCTAAAAAACTGATTCTGCAGGTTTAATTGAGACAGACATTTTGCCGGTCTTTAAATAAAGGCTGTTTACAATCATAGTTATTTTCACTTTGTGTATCTTTTTCAGAATAATGATGAGTATTAAGAGTTAACCGATAGAAAAATGACTTATCCTTAACTTGCTTATTAACAGCCGCAATATCATGCACAAATATTAAAGTCTCAATCTTCCGATTATGAAGAACATTGCTAAAATCAAAAAAGTTATTTTAGTTTTTAAAATGTATATCATTAAATAATAAATATAAACTTTCAATTTATTAATTAGTTATATATTTATCAGTAGCTGGTTTTCAGCAAATATTCAATCTGATTTTTTATCTGCTATATCTGCATAATGGTTTATCTGGTTTTATTTGCCGCTGTATTTCAAGTCATATCTCTATCAGATTTCCGTTTTATCACTCCTGTCCAGTTCAGTTATTGCCGTTTGAACAGAAATAACTTTTGTCAGAGGTACCGGATATTTTTTGTTGTGTCACCTCATCTGTGCGGCTCAGCACTTTACTGTTGTAAAGATACAGCAGATACCGGTTCTTTTTGTGTATCTTCTATCCTGCGTTAGCTTAACTATGATTATAAACAAGATATACTTATGGATTTCTGGTTATTTACATACCGGTTATTTGTTGTATTTCGATGAAAAATTATTACGGATAATTTATGGCTATTCTGGTAACAGGTGGTGCCGGCTTTATTGGCTCTCACACAACTGTACAATTACTTAATGCCGGCTACAATGTGATTATTATTGATAATCTGTGTAATGCATCGCCAGTGGTACTCAAGCGTTTAAAACAGATTACCGGTAAAGAGGTAACTTTTTATCAGGGCGATATTCGCGACCATACGTTGCTGCAACAGGTATTTAAACAGCACAGTATTGAGCATGTTCTGCATTTTGCCGGCTTAAAAGCAGTCAGTGAAAGTGTACGGGAGCCGCTGAAATATTATGATAATAATGTCAGTGGCAGCCTGATTCTGGTTGAAGAAATGGCCAAAGCAGGTATTTTCAATCTGGTTTTCAGTTCCTCAGCTACAGTTTACGGTACACCGGCTTCGGTTCCGATTGATGAAAACGCGGCTACCGGCGGAACCACCAATCCGTACGGAACATCCAAATATATGGTAGAGCGGATGTTAACGGATATACAGGCAGCAGATGGGCGCTGGAGTATGACATTACTGCGTTATTTCAATCCGGTGGGCGCGCATGAATCCGGATTGATTGGTGAAGATCCGAATGGCATTCCGAATAATTTATTACCGTATATCTGTCAGGTAGCTGTTGGTAAACTGGCACAGCTATCGGTATTTGGTAACGATTATCCTACTGCCGATGGTACCGGTGTCCGTGATTATATCCATGTAATGGATCTGGCCGACGGCCACTTAAGTGCCATGCGCGTTACAAATAATCAGCCCGGTGTACATATTTATAATCTGGGTACAGGGCGGGGTTATTCAGTACTGGAAATCATACATGCCTTTGAACAGGCCAGCGGCAAAAAAATTCCTTATCAGATTGTCCCGCGCCGGGCAGGAGATATTGCTGTGTGCTATGCCAATCCTGAACGCGCAGCCGAACAACTGGGCTGGACAGCTCAGCGCAGTCTGACCAGTATGATGACCGATGCATGGCACTGGCAACAGCTCAATCCGCAGGGCTACAACAGCCACAATGAAATCTGATTACTGAATATCAGCTTATTATAAACACTTAACCCACTGATGTTTCAGTGGGTTAAGTGTTTTCGGTTTTTGAGTTTTGATGCAAAAATTTAACGCTAATCGTTACGCCGCTCCTGAAAGTAGATTTAGATAAAAGATGTTTGAGGTCATTACCGGTTAACTATCTCTAACTAACTGGTGAGTCACATTATAATATAATGAGAATTATTATCAATAACAATTTAGTAATTTTTACAATTTGTTTTTCCGGTTTCTATTCCAACACCTGATCTGCGTATAATAAGTATTCCTGCATTCGCGCGGACAAAGCTTGTTTTCGGTATAATTGCCCACAATTTGCTTTTCTGATTAAATCTTTCTCTGTCTGTGCTTTTTGTCACAACTTAATTTTTGACAGCTCATGCCTATCTCTACCCAAACCGCGCAACTTGTTCACCAACAGCTACTGGCCGACAACGAACTGGCTGTAGCCGATTTTACCCGTGCACTCTCCCTGATGGGAGCACACCATATTGATTATGCTGATATTTACTGCCAGCGCAGTACCTATGAAAGCTGGCATCTGGAAGAAGGCATGGTCAAATCAGGCAGTTTTCAGATTGAGCAGGGCGTCGGTGTCCGTGCGGTAAGTGGTGAAAAAACAGCATTTGCTTACGCCGACAATCTGAATGTGCAGGCATTAACAGATGCAGCACAGGCTGTACGGGCAATTGGTCAGGCCGGTCAGCAGCGCTCAGTGGGACTGACTTCTCTGCCGTCAGTCAAACCGCTGTATGCAATGGCTAATCCGATGCTCAGTCTGGATGCCGGAGAGAAAGTGGCTTTATTACAGCGTGTGGAGACACTGGCAAAAGCTGCTGATCCGCGCATTGTACAGGTAATGGCCGGGCTGGTATGCGAGCATGAACTGATTTATCTGGCGCGACTGGACGGCCGGATACACACTGATGTCCGCCCGCTTGTCCGTTTATCTGTTACTGTGATTGCCAAACAGGGGGAAAGGCGCGAGCAGGGCAGCAGTGGCGGTGGCGGCCGCTTTGATCTGGGTTATTTTGATGAAGCCATGCTTAAATCATATGTAGATACAGCCGTTGCTCAGGCACTGACCAATCTGGAAGCCCGTCCGGCACCTGCCGGTCAGATGACGGTGGTACTGGGCAATGGCTGGCCGGGTGTATTGTTACATGAAGCTGTAGGTCATGGTCTGGAAGGTGATTTTAACCGCAAAGGAACCAGTGCATTTGCCGGCCGTCTGGGTGAACGCGTAGCGGCTAAAGGTGTGACTGTTGTTGATCAGGGTAATATTGCCGAACGCCGTGGTTCGCTGAATATTGATGATGAGGGCAATGCTACACAGCGTACGGTACTGATTGAAGATGGTATTTTATGCGGCTATTTGCAGGATGAAACCAATGCACGTTTAATGGGCGTCCCTGTGACCGGTAATGGCCGGCGTGAAAATTACGCCTCAGCACCGATGCCACGCATGACCAATACTTATATGGAAAACGGCCGGCTTAATCCAGAAGAGATTATTGCTTCTGTCGATAAGGGCTTGTATGCGGTTAATTTTGGTGGCGGACAGGTAGATATTACCAGTGGTAAATTTGTATTCAGTGCTTCGGAAGCCTGGTGGGTTGAAAACGGTAAGCTGCAATATCCGGTAAAAGGAGCCACCATTATTGGCAGTGGTCCGGAAGTATTAAAACACGTTAGTATGATAGGCAATAACAGTAGTCTGGACAGTGGTGTAGGTATCTGCGGTAAAGACGGGCAAAGCGTACCGGTAGGTGTAGGACAGCCTACGCTGCGTATTGATGCCGGTCTGACTGTGGGTGGCAGCCAGACATAATTCACCTGAACAGCAAACAGCATAACGGGCACAAATTACTGTGCCCGTTATGCTGTTTGTTTATGCGGATAAATATGTATTTATTATAAATTACATCTGAACTTCCCGATATTAATATGCATATTCTCATTGCGCTTATTGAAATCAAATCTGCTTTTTTCAGGTATCAGCTATTGATTACAATGATCCGCCAGTATCGCGCAGCAAATAACCGGAAAACAGCAATCCGGTAGGTATCAGATTCATATTATTATGATATTGGCATTAATACCAATCTGCATTATAATTTAATACACATTTCATAACACTAATCTGAATCACACTTTCAGGCTGAGCCGTTTCAGCTATAAAAAAATTATGCAGATAAATAATATTTATTTATGTGAATATAGAGTAATATCAGTTAATTATTCTGATATATCACTTTATTATTAACTTTTCTACCCTCAATTATTCAGAAAGTACTCATATGTTTTTTATCAAAAAAAACAAATCCAGACTCAGCCTGAAAAAATTCCTAATAATCAGTTTTTTCTTAAGTTTCAATGTTAATTTGGCCATGGCACAGGATGCTTCAAATGATAGTGCGCAACAGGCACGGATACGCATCTTCGGGCAGAATGGCAAACCGACTAATATGAAATACAGTTTTCAGGGACATGAGGTAAAAGAATCAACCGGTGGTTCCTTAGGCGGGGCATTCGCTTCATCATTAGGTCTGGCTCGTAACAGCACCATTGGTATACCGGCAACGGCTACTTTGGATACAATGAAACGACATAATCATAATTTGTCTAAGCTGTACTACCGTGAATTCACTATTCCCGCTAATGTACCGATTACCATATCCAATGCCATTATTGGTCTGACCAATGTTAATAATACTCATAACGATGGCAAAATCATTTCCTATCAGCCCTCATGCCAGAGTAACAAACTTACTTTTGTAGCCGAACCGGGTAAAGATTACGAGGCTATCGCGGCATCTGCATCAGCCCAATGCGGGGTTATTCTGCAAGAAGTGCATCCGGACGGCACAACTACATCACTTATTAAGGGTGATTAAGCGATCTGCTAAAATCGCCAACCAATATAAATGGCCGTCTGACTGCCTTTTATCAGTTCCGGAATACAACGGGCTAATCATGCTCTGCTCCAGCCTTGCAAGCATTTTGCTGAAGGCTGGAAAAATTTTTATTTGCTGATATTAAATCCAACATTATTCAAGTAATTTAATTGTCTGTATCAGTACAACCAATAGAGTATTGTGATATTTTTCTGTTTACTATCAGATTATTGATGAGACCAATATCAAAAATTCTGTCGATTAAACTGCGTATGTTTATCAGCCATATGTTTTGAAAGTTAAAGGTAATGGTTTGAATTGGTATACGCTGTATATCTTCCGCCAATGTGAATAATATATTTATTGCATTCAGGCTATTTCTGAACAGCTCATATCTGGCCAAATTAGTCCGGAAAAAATCATTAACTTTAAAATAAAAGATTCTTTCTGAACAGATTTTGAGTGTTACAGACACTCAATCATGCATATCTATAACATGCCTCATTTAGAGCTAACCAGCACTTCTCTGAGTGCCGATGTCTCTTTATTCAATCCTATTTCGTTTCTGATGATATCTGTCAATTTTTTTGTTCCGGCATTTGTCCGCTTACTTTATACAAAAAAGTGGCTGGATTTGCCGGAATTATTTATCCAGCAAATCCAGCCACTTATTTAATTACTACGGCTTAATTAGATTCTACGGCTGCCTGTACATCACTGTACGGAGCAGCTTTAGTATCAGAATTTGTAGTAGCGCAGGCAGTTAGTAACAGAGCAGCCAGTACGGCACCAATTCCCAATAGCTTTTTCATCATTGTGTCCTTTAACGGTTGGTTTGAAAAACTATTTTCACAATCTAGCTTAACTTCATTAATATAACAATTGTTCCGTGCAAATTTTGCATTTTCCAACTGCATATAATACCCATTTTACGACACTCATCTATTTTAGTATTACTCTGCTACTCATTTACATCGAATTAACTTGACCAAATAAATTAATGACTGGTATGTGACGTTTCCACACCGGTTTTGATATCCCCATACACCTGGGTTTGCCCTTTACCTGAGCCATCGCTGGCACAGCCTGCCAACGCCAGCAGGCTACATAATAAACTTAAAGACAAGAATTTTTTCATTTTTTATAGTCCTTTAATTAGAGGGTTAACTTAATAACTCTTCATGAGTCTAACATAATGCGATGCTGAATATAATAGAAATTCCCGCTCCTTTTCTGTTAACGGGCGGATTTGCTGTACCGGAGAACCCAGATACAGATAACCGCTCGCCAGACGTTTGCGCGGGGGCACCAGACTGCCGGCACCAATCATCACATCATCCTCAATAATCGCATCATCCAGAACAATCGAATTAATTCCCACCAGCACCCGGTTACCAATCGTACAGCCATGCAGATTAACATGATGACCTATAGTAACATCCTCACCAATTACCAATGGTGAGCCATCCGGTTTGGCTGCTGTTTTGTGGCTGACATGCAGCATACAGTGATCCTGAATATTGCTTCTGGCACCAATACGCATACTGTTCACATCTGCGCGAATCACCGCAAACGGCCACACAGATACTTCTTCCTGCAAAATTACATCCCCGATAACCACAGCCATATCATCTATATAACAACTATCGGCAATTTGTGGTTGCGTATCTAAATAAGAACGAATATTGTTTTTCATGTTTTTGACCTTATCCTGTTACATTATGCAATATTATTTATAGCAGAAGATAAATATAAGCTCCTGCTCCTTCCACCCGATTTACCTGAAAAACCGCAAATATACAGGTATTTTTCTGTTGAGAATACTATGTCTGAAAATGTTTTGTTGAATCTGGATAGTGAACCCCGTTTCGATGCCATTAAGGCTGCAGATATTGAGCCGGCAATGACCGAAGCTATGCAGCAGGCTGCTGCCGCTATCACCGCCTTGAAAGCTGAGCCTGATGCCAGCTGGAATAACACCGTAGAAGCTTTAACCAGTATTACTGAACGTGTCGGTCGTATCTGGAGTGTTGTTGCCCATCTAAACAGCGTGGCAGATACACCTGAATTACGTGCGGCCTATAATGCACTGATGCCTAAAGTAAGCGAATTCTTTACTGCGATCAGTCAGGATATTGCCTTATATGAGCGCTTTAAAAGCATCAAAGCCAGTACAGAATATGCACAGCTGAGCCCGGCACAGCAAACCAAACTGAACCATGATTTAAGAGATTTTGTTCTCAGCGGTGCAGAGCTGCCAGAACAGGAACAGGCGGAGTTTGCAGCCTTACAGGCAGAAGGTGCCCAGCTTTCCGCAGCCTTTAGTCAGAATGTTCTGGACGCCACTGATGCATTTGCATTGTATTTTGCTAATGGCGCAGAACTGGCTGGTCAGGAAAACACATCCGGTCAGACCAGCACAGATGCCGATTTTGCACAGGATAGCGAAGTCAGCGGATTAACAGAAGAGGCACTGGCCATGTTTGCCGCTGCGGCACAGGCAGAAGGTAAAGCCGGCTATAAAATCGGGCTGCAAATGCCGCATTATCTGGCGGTAATGCAATATGCCCACAATCGCGAACTGCGCCGGCAGCTGTATCATGCCTATTCAACCCGGGCCAGTGAGCTTGGCGAGGCTAAATGGGATAATACCGCCAATATCAACCGGATTCTGCAGATTGCCGCACGCGAAGCTCAGTTACTGGGTTTCCAAAATTATGCAGAATTATCGCTGGCAACCAAAATGGCTGATACACCCCAACAGGTGATGACCTTTCTTCAGGATCTGGCGAGCAGAGCCAAACCTTTTGCTGAAAAAGATCTGGCTGAAGTTAAAACATACGCACGAGAACATCTCGGTCTGGATGATTTACAGCCATGGGATATGACCTATGCCAGTGAAAAGCTGCGTCAGGCTAAATATGCATTCAGCCAGACTGAAGTAAAAAAATATTTTCCGGCTGATCGCGTTCTCGCGGGTCTGTTTGCCCAGATTGATAAATTATATGGCGTTCATTTCATCGAAAAACAGGTACCGGTATGGCATCCTGATGTTCGCTATTACGAACTTGAACAGGGCGGAGCCATCATCGGTGGCGTTTATATGGATCTGTATGCACGAGCCGGTAAGCGCGGCGGTGCATGGATGAATGATTACCGCGGCCGCCGTCGTTTTATAACAGGCGATCATGCCGGCCAGCTGCAAACACCTATTGCGTATCTGGTGTGTAATTTCACGCCGCCTGTAGCCGGCAATACCGCACGCCTGAGCCACGAAGAAATCCTGACTCTGTTCCACGAAACTGGTCATGGCCTGCATCATCTGCTGACTCAGGTAGATGAACTGGGAGTTTCCGGTATCAATGGCGTGGAATGGGATGCTGTGGAAATGCCCAGCCAGTTTATGGAAAACTTTGTCTGGGAATATGATGTGCTTGCCGGCATGAGCTGCCATCAGGATACCGGCGCGGTACTGCCTGAAGAACTTTATAAGAAAATGCTGGCTGCAAAAAACTTCCAGAGCGGGCTTTGGATGCTGCGCCAGATGGAGTTTGCTCAGTTTGATATGGAAATCTACAGCCATCCGGATTGTGACTGGCAGCAAACTTTGTTGGAAGTACGCCGCCGGGTAGCGGTGATGCCCCAGCCAGATTTTAACCGCTTTGCTCATTCTTTCAGCCATATCTTTGCCGGTGGTTATTCTGCCGGTTATTACAGCTATAGCTGGGCAGAGGTGCTTTCTGCGGATATTTATGCTGCTTTTGAAGAAGAAGCGGATGCAGCGGCAACAGGCAAACGTTTCTGGCATGAAGTACTTGCTGTCGGCGGCTCCCGGCCGGCTATGGAATCCTTTAAAGCGTTCCGTGGTCGTGAACCAACTATTGATGCCTTATTGCGTCATTGTGGTTTTTTTAATGAAACAGCGTAAACATCATTTAATATAAACCTATAACGCGGTGTAATCACCGCGTTTTTTATGGCAAGTTATTGAACTAAAATGTAATAAAACATTCAGATTAAAAGATAACTTACCGACATCTACGTATGTCACAGATAAATATTACATTAGCGGTTAGTTAATGAAAATACATAAATATATTATTAAAAACATATAGTAATATTGACTTATAGAAAAGCCTATGCTTAAATCAAAAATTTTTGAAAGTATAACTGTACAATAATTCTGATAATAATAAATAGTTATTTAGTTATATTATTTATTTTCATCACTTAATTTGGCAATATTATGTTCTTTGCATACTTCCCTAATAAGAGTACCTAGTTTTTTTAATAAATCTTCCCAGCTACCATCTTTTATCAATAAAAATCCTTTTTCATTTGTAGTAATTTTTCTCCCTTGTTTGAACATCTCTTTTTGACTATTTACTTTATTAACATAATAATCTGGATGTTCTATTAGTTCATTTAGTTCAGATTTTAAAACTTTTTTTGATTTTTCATTCTTTGGCTGAGCCAGATACCAAGTAAATTTGTTTTCAATACAAACCAGTCTGGTTAAATCCAATTCAAAAATATATTTTCTGGGTTTGCTATATAAATTAATGTAAAACAACTTACTAGCGTTATCCCAGGAAGTATAACGAATACAAGACTTATCAGGAAAAGTTATTCGCTGGTAAGGATCATTTGCACTTTTTACGGCCTGCTGGTCAATTTCTTTTAATTCCGCATAGTCAAGAAATTGAGCCAGATATTCCATTATATCGAAACCAAACTTCTGATGTTGTTTAAATAAACTGTTGTTTAATCTAGTTTCATTATTTTCGGCCATTTGTATCTCCATTCTAATAAATAGCTGTTTTATTAATTTATTTTAATGTCAATAATTTTGTACGGTAAGGCTAATTAATTCTTTAAAGCATTTTTGATATATTCTGCTCAATGTTCCGGCTGCTATTTCTATAATTATACTTTCTCAAAAACATCAGTTTATACTGAAACAGTAAAAAGCCGTCTATTTATTCTTATAGCCGGCTTTTATCTGACATTTTATTATTCATCCTCAATTAATGCATCTACAAATGCCCGGGCATCAAACGGGCGTAAATCATCAATACCTTCGCCCACACCGATAAAGCGTACCGGAACCGGTCGCTTGGCTGCCAGCGCCGCGAGAATACCGCCTTTGGCCGTACCATCCAGTTTGGAAACAATCAGACCGGTTAATCCGAGCGCATCATCAAAGGCTACAACCTGATTGATAGCATTCTGACCCACATTGGCATCCAGTACCAGCATGACTTCATGCGGAGCGTCAGGCAAGGATTTTTGCAGGACGCGTTTTACTTTTTTGATTTCTTCCATCAGATGCAGCTGAGTAGGCAGGCGACCGGCAGTGTCTGCCAGTACCACATCAATACCGCGTGCTTTGGCCGCCTCCAGAGCATCATAACAGACTGCTGCTGAGTCGCCGGAAGCCTGAGCAATCACGGTGACATTATTGCGTTCACCCCATTGCTGCAATTGTTCGCGGGCTGCTGCACGAAAGGTATCGCCGGCAGCCAGCAGCACGCTTTTACCCTGACTTTGAAAATATTTCGCCAGTTTACCGATACTGGTAGTTTTACCGGCACCATTCACACCGGCCATCATAATCACGAAGGGCTTTTTATCATCCGGTAAAATCAGTGGCTGATCCAGCGGCAACAGTAATTCATACAGAGCATCTTTCAGAGCACTGCGCAGCTCATCTCCGTTTTTCAGCCCTTTCAGGGTAACCCGCTGGCGCACCTGCGCCAGCAGTTTTTCTGTGGCTTCAATTCCCATATCACTGGTAAGCAATACGGTTTCCAGTTCTTCATACAAATCTTCGTCGATTTTACCGCCGCCAAATACAGAAGCCAGAGATTTGGCCATTTGATTGCGGGATTTGCTCAGCCCCTGTTTTAGCCGTGCAGTCCAGCTCAGTTTAGCCGGTTTTTCTGTCTGCTCACTCACTGTATCCGGCTCAGCAGCTATCACAACTGTGTTTTCACTAGCGACAGGTGTCTGAACTGGTGAAGCAGTATCGTCTGTTACAGCAATGGCTGCCGGTTCATCTACTGCTGTGGGTACAATAATATCTTGTTCCGTTTCGGCCTGTGGTTGAACGGAAGCGGTGTCTGCCTGCTCAGGTTTTTCTGCAACAGGATCACTGATAGCCGGTTCAGGCTGCGGTATTACTTCAGTCTGAGCAGAATCATCAGCTATATTCTGTAATTGTTCTGAGTTTTCCTGCTGGTGAGGGGCCGGTACGGGCTTTTCAGCAACTGGCTCAGTATTTTTTTTTCGTTTAAAAAATCCAAACATGGGCTTTCCTGAATACGATATGAGGCCAAAGCTGAATCACAACCGATCTTTGGCATTGGAATAATTGTGCTATTGTAGCTTACAGAGGTTTATTTGATAATGTGCTGCGATACTATTATTTATTTTATTCAGATAGTTTTGCCTTAAAATACTTCTGTACAGGTTAAAAATCAGACAGAACAAACTGGGTTGGCTGCGTATTTACAGCTCTGAATTTACACCACCACATAGTTATGATTAATAACAACAATAGCCTGAGAGTTATTAAAAGTTACCAAATTCAAACGTTTACTATATTCTGCATAGGTTTGCCGGGCTGACTGGACAAAAGGTTCATCAATATAATGCGGCAGAGGATAAAAATCGATGCAATTTAAACCTGTATAATTGTTTAGTTCCGGAGCCAGGCTGCTGTCATCCATTATTTTATTATATTCTATGTCTGCTGCCAGAATAATTGCACCGGCAGATTCGCCAATATAAACGCAGCCTCCAGCAATTCTTTGAGCAAGCAGCCGGTCAAGATTTTTTCTTTTCAGTTCCTGCAATAAATAAAATGTATTACCGCCGGTTATGCAAATGATTTCTGCTGCCGAAAAAGCAGTATGGCTCTGGCGGATATCCGCTGTGGCAATATCCAGTAAATCAAGTTTCAATCCAAGCTGTGTTAATACTGATTTACCTTCATCTATATATTTTGTGTAGCCTTCAACATTACCGGCTGTAGGGATAAACAGAACACGCTTGCTATTAATTTTATTGTTCTGCATAAAATCGGCAAGCTTCTGACCGGTTCCGGCAATATAAGATGTTAAAAAAATCGTTTGCATTGTAGTTTCCAGCCTCTCTGTTTTATATAGTTCGGTCACCGAACTTAATTATTTAGTAATTCAGACCATGTTTCCGGTTGTTCCCAGTTTATCCGATATAATTCAGTCTGATGCCGATTATAGGGCTGATCATAAATCCAGTGTTGCCATTGCGGCACCAGACTGCCGCTTATCTGAGGTTTATCATCAATCAGAATATCGCCGCGCACCCAGGTTTTATCTTTGGCCAGAATTATGCGCTGCATCCAGTCTTCACCCAGATGCTGGCATACCCAGTCAAATTTTTCAGATACACAATAGTGATAATCCTGTATAGGCGAGGTACAAATACGCACATCATGACCGGCCTGCAGCAGGCGCTTAGCTGCTGAAATACCATGCTGCATAGGCGGTAATGAAGCAAAAAAACCTTTACTGCTATAAATTTGCGCCAGTTGCCGGTGAAATTCGGGAGCCATATCATCACGCAGGTAAAAATGTCTGCGTTCTTTGAGAGGCAGCGGTTGCTGATAGGTTTGCTGCCATAGTAGTCTTACTCCCTGCTCAAAATCGGCCAGAACACCATCCTGATCCAGCAAAATCAATTTAGATGCCATACAAATTCCCGTGGTGGCGTATATGATTATAAAGCAAATTAATTTATAGCATGTTTTTTAAAGCCAGCCGTACACCTTCACTGACGTCTGTACCTGCCGGTATATTTTTACAGGCAGTACGGGCTTCTTTATCGGTATAGCCTAAAGCAAGCAATGTATTAATAATATCTTCGTTATTACCGGCTGTATTCTGTGTAAACAAACCGGTAGCATCATCACTGGCGGCGGCAAGTTTGCCACGCAATTCCAGTACCATGCGTTCGGCGGTTTTTTTACCGATGCCTGGTGCAGCTGTCAGGCGTTTAATATCTTCAGTAGCAATAGCGGCAGCCAGCTCCTCACTGGTCAGTGCGGATAAAATACCCAGAGCAATTTTGGCTCCGATACCGCTTACTTTTACTAATGCACGGAATGTTTCCCGTTCTTCGCGGGAGCCGAAACCAAATAGCAGATGAGCATCTTCACGTACGACCAGCTGAGTATACAGTGCAGTTTCTTCACCTGCGGCCGGTAAAGTATAAAAGGTTTGCATGGAAACCTGAGCTTCATAGCCTACGCCATGAACATCCAGTACCACTACCGGCGGATTTTTTTCCAATATGATTCCGCGTAAACGGCTAATCATGATATTCCCTTCCCAACAGCCAGATATATAAAAGCCCGTGCATCATATCACGGGCTTTTTTCTGAGCCTGAGCAATTTTACAATACAGTCAGCATTGATTTTTTGGCCTCATCGGCACGCTGCTGCTGTTTAAACGGACCCATGCGGACAACATAGCTGTTCTGAACTTTCACAAGCTTAGCCTGCTGTTCGCTTCCTGCACTCTGTAAATGACGTGAAGTGGTTTTCAGATATTTCTGAGCCTGCTCCTTACTGTCAAATTTCTGCAGATCCACGTAAATATTACCACTGGTACCTGCCGGTTGCAGACGCTCTCCGGGCAGAATCTGCTCTACCCGTACCTGAGCAGTACCGGCACGTACAAAACCTAACTGCTGTGCAGCAGCATAGGATACATCCATTACCCGGTTAGCATGAAAGGGACCGCGATCATTAATACGCACAACCACTGTCTTTCCATTGGACAGGTTGGTTACCCGTGCATAACTGGGGATAGGTAAAGTCGGATGGGCGGCGGTCAGCATCTGGCTGTCAAAGCGCTCGCCTGATGAAGTTTTACGGCCATGAAAATTTTTGCCATAGTAGGAAGCTTTACCTACCTGACTGAAACTGGCCACTTTTTGTAGCGGATAATAACGTTTGCCCGCTACCTGATAGCTAAGATTAGCTGTTTTATGCAGATGCTCTGCGGGTACTACTGTAAGATTAGATACTGATTTTTTGGGATGATAAACTGGTGCAGACAAATTACCTGATGGTCCGGCATATGCCGCACTCAATCCAAGTACCATGGCAACACTAATAAATAACAATTTAATTCTGATCAAACCGTATTTCCGTTTCTTTGAGTAAAAGACGCAAAAACCAGACACGCAATTACCATTTGCGGGTAAACAATACATAGTCCGGTAAAGACTGAATTTCTACTAAGACAGCAAAAAACAGTGGCGGCCACTTTTAAAATGTGGCAGAAGAGGCTGGTGCCTCAATTGGCAAGAACAAACACCGGCTGTGATTAAAACAGCACACTGGCGGGTTCTGAAAATTGCTTACTAACCGGCAAAATCGCCTTGGTTGTAATGCAGTTAACAATTGAATCAGTTATTTAACTGGGCGACACTATGCCAAACAGACTTCAGTCTGTCAAAGATTTTTTCATTCCGGATGTGCGAGTGTCCAGACATAAACCTGCGCAACACCTGATTTCTTAAGGGTCTGAGCCAATTCGAAAATTGTTGCGCCGGTGGTCACAACATCATCTATTAACAACAAGTTACGTTTTTTAACTGCGCTATTAAGGCGAAATACACCGCGTACATTATGCAAACGTGCTGATTTTTTTAAAGTTGATTGCGGTGGCCGGTGACAACGCTCTATCCAGTCTGGTGTCACTACCGGCAAGGTATAGTGTCTGGCAATGATTGCAGCCAGTAACTGGCTCTGATTGAAACCACGCTCAAACAGGCGCCTGCGGCTCAGCGGCATAGCCAGTACAGCATCTATTTTTACCTTCTCCAGCCACTGCGGCGGCTGTGCCAGCATCAGTGCTGCCAGCGTATCCAGTAAAGCAAGCTGCCGCTGATGCTTAAATGCACGCAGCATTTGCTGTAATGGTGCAGCATAACGGTAACTGGCATATAAAGTTGTAAAAGGCCACTTCTGGCCGCACTGTTCACACACTCCGGCTGTCAGCCCGCCGGCACGGCAACGCAGACAGATATCAGTATCAGTACGCCGCAAAGCGGCCATATCCTGCTGGCATGCCCGGCACAAACCTGAGACATCCGCACAATCGTGGCATAATAAACAGTGCGGTGCGCCGATGCAGGCGTGCCAGAATGAAGTAAGCAATGAAGTTATACTCATGATCACACCTTCGCAAACGTTATTGATACATGGCTGGGGCGCTAACCACCATATATTCGACCCTTTACAGGCATATCTGCCAGCCCCATGGCAACAAAACTGGTATACCCCGGACCTGCCCGGGCATGGCTGTGCACCGTTTAACGGTAATTTCAGTATAGACAGTATTGCAGACCAGCTGGCCGCACAGCTTACGGCTCCTGCACATCTGCTTGGCTGGTCACTGGGCGGGATGGTGGCACTGACTCTGGCTGCCCGCTATCCGGAGAAAGTAGCCACACTGTGTCTGACTGCCAGTCTGGTCAGACTGCTGGCCGACAGCGATTATCCGCAAGGGCTGAAACGTACCAGCCTCAATATTATGGCCGATAAATTTCGTGAAGATTATCCCAAATACATGCAGCAGTTTCTACATTTGCAGATGCTGTATGCAGACACT
The DNA here is from genome assembly GCF_016100875.1 of Snodgrassella sp. W8124. Classification (NCBI taxonomy): domain Bacteria; kingdom Pseudomonadati; phylum Pseudomonadota; class Betaproteobacteria; order Neisseriales; family Neisseriaceae; genus Snodgrassella; species Snodgrassella sp. W8124. Next base: position 26,496 of record NZ_JACFRP010000002.1, on the reverse strand, counting down.
TCAGCACAAACCAGTGTTAACAGCCTGATACCGGCTATCTGTCAGTATGGGCCGCCTGCTGCTCTTAACGCGGCTTTGCGTGCGTTAGAACAGGCTGATTTACGCCCTTTACTCAGTAGCATAAACTGTCCGGTATTACTGGTTTATGGTGATCGCGATGCCATTACTCCGCCACGTATGGGTGAATACATTCATCAGCGGCTACCGCAAAGCGAATGGTGCCTCCTGCCACAGGCTGCACATACACCGTTTTTAAGCCATCCTGATCAATTCGCCCGTGCACTGTGCCAATTTTGGGAGCGACACACATGACAACTCTACCACACAAGCCAGACTGGTTTCTCCATGCACATCTGGCCGCTACGCTGGATGAACGTCTGTGTATTCTGAAACAACCGCCGGAACAGATTATCCTCGCAGCAGCAGACGGTGATGAAAGTTACCGTTTGCTCAGCATGCGTTATCCACATGCGCATTTTCAGGAGTATGACAGTCGCGAGGCTTATTTACAGGCAGCACAGATTATTCGCAAAGCCAAGCAAAACTGGTGGCAAAAACTCCATAGCAATCTGCCTGCACAAACCGTTTCCGACCAGCTTCCCGGCAACCAGTCTGCTGATATGGTCTGGAGTAACCTTGGTCTGATTCACCAGAATGATCCTGTGGCTGTTATCAAAAACTGGGCCGGAGCTTTAAAACCGGATGGTTTGCTTTTTTTCAGCCACTTTGGTCCGGATACCCTGAAAGAAGTCATGACACTTTGGCGTACAGAGGGTATAGTAGTGAAAACACCGAATCTGATCGATATGCACGATCTTGGGGACATGTTGTTTCAGCACGGTTTTTATGATCCGGTAACAGACATGGATATGCTGACTCTGCAATACACCAATGCAGAGCGCTTTATTGATGACATGCGCACAGCCGGACTATGGCAAAGTCTGCAATTTAACAGTGAAATCGATGCAGTTCGTATTCTGGCTGATGCATGGCAGAGCAATGATATTCAAAATGTTACGCTTGAGCTAGTATACGGACACGGTGTTAAAAAACAGGTACTGCCCGACAATACGGCACCAGTACAATTTTATCCCTCATCTACAACTTAGAATCCGAACATTAATATAATATGAAATTCTCGGCATTATTGCGTAATAGCATACTTATTATTACTACATTCGTTACCATCACTGCCTGCAAAAACACCACACCGGTTACTCCTCCTGCTCCGGCCAAACCACGCGCTATTATCGGGCTGGCACTTGGTGGCGGAGTTTCTAAAGGCTTTGCACATATAGGGGTAATTAAAGTCTTACAGGAAAACCATATTCCGGTACGGGTTGTTACCGGTACCAGTGCCGGTGCACTGGTTGGCAGCATGTATGCTTCCGGTATGAGTCCGGACAGGCTGGAGCTTGAGGCTGAAATACTGAATAAAACCGATTTAGTTGATCCGGTACTGTCTACATCCGGCTTTATCAAAGGACAAAAACTGCAGGATTACATCAACAACAAAGTTCGGAATAAACCGATTCAGCAGTTTCCTATCCGTTTCGGCGCAGTGGCTACTGAATTCGGTACCGGCCGCATGGCTGTTTTCAACAGTGGTAATGCCGGACAGGCAGTACGCGCATCAGCCAGTATACCCAATGTTTTTCAGCCCACAGTAATCGGCAATAAAAGTTTTGTCGATGGCGGTCTGGTTGCTCCGGTACCGGTCACAGCAGCCAAACAGCTGGGCGCCAATGTAGTTATCGCGGTAGATATATCTGCTAAGCCGGCACGTCTGACCAGTCAGGGATTCTTTTCGTATCTTGACCAGAGCCTGAATATCATGAGCGCATCAGCCCTGAACAGCGAACTGAGCAAAGCTCAGGTCGTAATCCGTCCTCAGGTACAGAAACTGGGTACAGTAGGCGGTTTTGACCAGAAAACTCAGGCTATCCGGCTGGGTGAACAGGCTGCCAGAGCAGCCTTACCGCAAATTCGTGCGGCACTGGCGAAATATCAGGTTAACTAAACCATATAAAACAGTGAGTAATCTGTGCAGACTGCCTGTGTGGCAGTCTGCGTTTTTATTCTGGTTAATACTAATTAAAATATTGCAAATTGAATAACCGCTGATTTAATGAATTTTAACCATAGAACAGATTACTGGCAGATAGCAAAAAAGCTAACCGAATACTATTTCTGAATTAAATATAACTTATAAAAAGCCCGATGATTACGGGCTTTTTAATTTGTTTAATTACCAAATTCAATCAGAATAGCAGAATAATGAAGCCTGTTTATATCTTAGTAACATTCACTTTTTTATTTCCATGAATTTTCAGGTAAATCAATATTTCTTTGGGCTTGCTCCAGTGCCTCTTGTAATTGCCGGATATTTAACGGAACACAATAAGCAGGCTTAGCCCGCTCAAATCGCCAGCTATCAGACAGCAGGCCGGCATCAACAAAATCATAACCGACCTGATCCAATATTTTAAATACAGTTTGTTTAGCAGTTAAATCATTGCCTGCCACAGGAATGGCTCTTCTGTTTAATTTATCGTTTGGTCTGGCATCTTTAATAACATCTCTTGCCAGAATCGCATTAAAAACTTTAACCACTTTGGATTTCGAAAAATGCTGAGCAACCAACTCACTGGTTGTAATTTCACGCTTATCTAATTGCGGCCAGTGCCCGTCGCGATCAGGATAATAGTTCATGGTATCTAATATTATTTTATTACTCATTGATTCAGCAGGTAGTTGCAGATAATTATTAAATGGAATAGCAATCAGAATAATTTCTGCAAACTCAATAGCTTCCTCCTGGCTTCCAATTTCACAGCCTATGCTGCTGGCCACACTGAACAATGTATTTTTCCCTCTGGAATTACTCACCATCACTTGATAACCTGCCTGCATAAATAGCTTTGCCCAGGCCTGACCGATAAATCCTGCTCCGATAATGCCAATCTTTTTCATCGTAATATTTCCTTTTCTAAATAGTGCGCTGTATTATCAGTACAAATTAAAAGGCAATAAATACAATTAAAATTGATTGATTAACAACTGAGAGTTGGTAATATGAATTTATTCCGATGTATGCAAGCATTCATTCTAACCGTAAAAACCGGTTCTTTTGCCGCAGCATCCGTTTCATTAAATACATCACCGCAAATGATTGCTAAATACATAGCATTTTTAGAAAATTATTTAGGATTAAAACTGCTTAACCGAACCACACGATCACAAAATCTGACAGAATTCGGCAAACAATATTACCCGAAATGCTTATCTATTTTAGCTGAAATCCAGGCAACTAAAGTACTTGCACAACAATTCAGTGAAGAGCCAAAAGGCAATTTAAGAATTAGTGCTCCCGTAAGCTATGGTTATTACAATTTAATACCGGTAATCAGCGATTTTATGAAACGCTATCCCAAAGTGGAAGTTGATATTCAATTAAGTGATCGCTATGTAGATTTGGTTCAAGACAATTTTGATGTTGTGTTTCGTATTGGCCAGTTAGCTGATTCAGGTTTAATTGCGCGAAAATTAAAACCCTATCAACTCACTTTTGCTGCTTCTCCCTCTTATCTGGCTCAGCATGGTGTTCCGTCTGTACCAAAGGATTTAGAGAAGCACAATTGTCTTATTTATCAGTATATGAATCCAAATAAAAATGATTACCTTTGGCCATTTATGATAAATGGAAAAAAAGTTAACATTTCTATATCAGGTTCATTACAAAGCAATGAGACTCTGGTATTAGCAAAAGCCGCAATTGAAGGACTGGGCATTACTATGTTGCCCGAATCCATGCTTAGCGATGCCATCAGACAAAATAAGTTACTCCCCATATTACAAGATTTTTTACCACCGGCAAAAGAAGTACATTTGCTTTATACAGCCGACAGACAACGGCCGTCAAAACACAATATTTTTATTGAATTTGTGGTTAATGCCATGTCTTAGTTTCTGCTATCTGTTATATCAGTGATATCAAAATAATATATATCTAACTTCACAATTTACAAATTGATTTCATCGGTATTTTAATGATTGATTCATCTGGTATTGCTTTATTGATACCTGTATATCCTCTATATCAGTTAAATCTAATTTTTATATTTACTGCCCTGCATTTATGAAACTTCTTAAGCTAAGATGATTTTTTATAAGTGAAATAAAAATAAATAATCATCCAAGAATCTTGCTAATCCAGTTTAAATTATTTGATTGACACTATTTTATGATTACGTATGGTTGTAGAAAAATCATGTCCGTCTACGCCATGATTTGTCGGGCAAATAAAAGTATTATCTGTTTTATCAGGAAAAGACATCATAGTAGACAGTGCTTCTTCGCTAATATATTCAAAATAAGATACTCTCCATAGCTCTTCTCCCTTTTTATTGTATAAGACAATGAAATATTTATTACCGCCTAATATTTGCATAATTGAAATTGGTGAAGTGGGCAAATGTTTGTATATATTGGCATAGTACTCACCATCTTCACTTTTTATGGTTGTATAAAGATTAAAATTTCCGTAAAAACTGGATGACGAAAACAGACACAGCCAATAGAAAAAAGCAAATAAACCTATTATTTTTATCATTTTTATACTTTTTTTCATAATCCGTCGCTCCATACTTTTATTATAGACTGGTTATTTTCATCTTTAATGCTGATTATGCTCTATATCACCGTATACTTCCTTGATTTTATTCTTTATATCAGCATCGCTCCAGTCTTCTTCTGAATATCTTAATAATTTACTGTCTTTAGTAGGAATAAACAAAGGATCTACATTGTCATATAAATAAGCATAATGAGGTGAATGCCATATTTTCTTACCCTGTTTGTTATATAAAACATAAAAATACCGATCCCCCTTTATCAATTCATAGACTGCCAGCGGGGTTGTTGGCAGATGCTGATAAATATTTATGTAATACTCACCATCCACTCCTTCTACTGTACCGGACAGATTAAAATCACCATAAAAACTGGAGGACGAGAAAAACCACCACCACATCACCATAATTAACACTAATATAATTTTTATAAATACAGCATTTTTGCGTAGTATATTTTTAAAAAATATATGGATATTATGTTTCATTTTATTTCCTATGATTTTATTTGATTTTATATTGATATTAATACCATCATAACCATCACTTTTTCTAACAGCTAAATATTTTTCATTACTCCCGGAAGATTTAAACCCGGCATCAATATCTATTCAGGAAACAGCCAAACTGAATAACTTCCAACTTACTACAAATATTTATCGTATAAAATAAATTCTTGTCATTTGTTATGATACGAAATATGCAAGCAAAAAAGGAGGCTTTTATTATTCAATATTTTATCTTGTTTGATTTTTGAGTTAAATTAACTTAATTCTATCCTGCATCCAAGAATTTTGCTAACCCGGTTTAAATTACTTGATTGACACTACTTTATGATTACGTATGGTTGTAGAAAAATCATGTCCTTCTAAACCATGATTTGTCGCACAAATAAAATCATTATTTGTTTTATCAGGAAAAGACATCATTTCATACATTACTTGTTCACTAATATATTCAAAATAAGATACTCTCCATAACTCTTCTCCCTTTTTATTATATAGGACAATAAAATATTTATTACCGCCTAATATTTGCATAATTGAAATTGGTGAAGTGGGCAGATGTTTGTATATATTGGCATAGTACTCACCATCTTCACTTTTTATGGTTGTATAAAGATTAAAATTTCCGTAAAAACTGGATGACGAAAACAGACACAGCCAATAGAAAAAAGCAAATAAACCTATTATTTTTATCCATTTTATACTTTTTTTCATAATCCGTCGCTCCATACTTTTATTATAGATTGGTTTCATCTTTAATGCTGATTATGCTCTTACTACATTCTTAATTTATTTTATTTGTTATATCAACTGTTTTCCATTCTTCATCATAATATTTAAATGAATTACTATTTTTAGTAGGTAGCACAAAATCAGTTATTAAATGATCGGATTCATAAGCATAATAAGGTGAATGCCAAATTTTCTTACCTTGTTTGTTATATAAAACATAAAAATATCGCTTCCCCTGTATCAATTTATAGACTGCCAGCGGGGTTGTTGGCAGATGCTGATACATATTTATGTAATACTCACGATCCTCACCGTTTATTGTATCGCACAGATTAAAATCACCATAAAAACTGGAGGACGAGAAAAACCACCACCACATCACCATAATTAGCACTAATATAATTTTTATAAATACAGCATTTTTGCGTAGTATATTTTTAAAAAATATATGGATATTATGTTTCATTTTATTTCCTATGGTTTTGTTTAATTTGATATTGATATTAATATCATCATAACCATCACTTTTTCTAAAAAAGCTAAATATTTTTCATCACGCCCGGAAAATTTTAATCCGGCATCAATATCTATTCAGGAAATAGTCAAACCAAATAATTTCCAATTTTGCGGAAATGGTTATAAATAATCAATAGAAATCAAACCAGACAAAGCTGAAAAAATTTCTAAATTATTTTTTAGCATCTAATTGAATTTCTCTATGCTTATCTAAAGGGTCATCCCAGTAAACATCCGAAAAAACTACAAAATCAATACCAGTTTTTTTCTTTTCCTGCCATTTTCTGAAATCACTATTCCAAACCATTGCATAATTTTGCATAGCCAAATCATATATTCGCTTCCAACTTTTCGATTCAAAAAGGTTTAGATATTCTTTCGCCTTTGCAGCACCAAGCATTTCATTTTTATTCCAGACACCCAGAAATTGCGTACCGAGAAAATCATAGGTATCTTTTATATAAAAACCGATTTTTTCAGTGATAAAGACATTTTTTCCGCCACGTACCGTTTGATAACCACATGGCACAATTTTTAATGATGACAAGCCTATCGCGCCCATAAAATCATTAATGGCCATTCCAGACCCGTAGTAACTATAGTAGCTGTAGCCGGAGCCGGAGGCACCGGAAATACCGGAAAAACTGTAAGAGCCGAAAGGGTCATAATCAGCTTTTCCAATTGTAGTTAAATTTACATATAAATATGTATCAATCATTTTAACATCATTTAGTTTTTCAAGCTTACCTTTATTTTGAATAAGCCTTTCTTTTAGCTCTTTTACTCCCCTTTCACTTGCCCAGCCTTCCTTTAATTGTTTAATCGCTTTCTGTACAGGTTCAAATTTCATTGCCCATTGCATTTTTACAATAGAATCATTTACATGTTCTGGCGGTATATTTATTGCCGGTCCTTTTACATAAAGGTTTTTTGTCTTGTCAGTGAAAGGTTTAGCCGGTTTTCCGTTAAACCAGTGCCGCATCAGCTGTGCTGCAACTACCCAGCCCATTTTATCCATAGCAGCAGGAATCTGGTCTAAGGTAAAAATATCTGCATTCAGAGTAGTCTTGGGTGCTGATTTCATAGTGTGGGTTTTTAATTCTGCCATAATTACATCCCTATCTCAGTTTGAACTAAATAGCTTACTTCTATCTGCTCAGGCTGCGAAGTTTGTACGGTATGCATATGTCCATCGCAGTTTGATTCTCCCGTTATGATACCTGAAGCCGTTTTGATAGCATAAGCCACACCATAAGTATTAACGTTTTCCGGGGTTTTAATATAAAAGCGGCGGGAATACGGCATACTGCTAACAGATTTAGATAGTCTGTCTTCAATATAGCTGTCAGTTATGGAGGGAATTAAGCGTGCTTTACATGGACAAGTACTGATACTGCTGATTGAACCAGCTAATTTTTTTGATGGATTAAACATATTGCCGACTCCTCCGGTAATACGGTATGTTCCGCTATGTCTTCCACAGGTAACCCAATCGCCCTCCCATGCGGCAGCACTACCATGCCATAAGATCATACTGTCACCACTGATAATTTTACCGCCACAAGTCGTACGATCCCCAACTCTTAAAAAATATCCTTTAGCCAACTTTATTTCTCCAAGTAATTAAAAAATTTCATCGACAAGCGTAAATTTAACATTATATTTACTTATAAATAAATTTTACAACAATAATAAACAATTATTGTTTTATATTGATTTAATTAAATTAAAATTTATTATCCAGAATAAACAATAAAAAATAAGTCTTGTCTGATATTGGATAATAAGTTTTTTATCTGCCATCAGCAATATTTAATGCCATATACATAATTATATAAGTATATTTATTTGATAAACTGAGCACTTACTCAGATATATTTCAATTTATAAGAACATACAAATAACTGATTATCTTGTTTGATTAAAAGTAAAATTAACTTAATATTATTGGTATATTCTGAAAATCAGGCATACAAAACCGCTCCGGTAAACCGGAGCGGTGTGTCAAGCTAAATCTGAATTATGCAGTTAACTCTGCACGCAGTTTTTTGGTTACATTAACCATAACTTCCAGTGCTGCTTTGGTTTCCGGCCATCCGCGTGTTTTCAGTCCGCAATCCGGGTTTACCCACAACCGACGCTGATCAATGACTTTCAGTGCTTTACGCAACAGATGTTCGACTTCGGCTTCGGTAGGCACACGCGGGCTGTGGATATCATATACGCCGGGGCCGATATCATTCGGATAGCTGAATTTAACAAAAGCATCCAGTAATTCCATATCAGAACGGGAAGTTTCAATGGTAATTACATCAGCATCCATGCTGGCAATAGCCGGCAGAATATCATTAAATTCAGAATAGCACATATGTGTATGAATCTGAGTGCTGTCATCCGCATCAGTGGAAGTGAGGCGGAATGATTCACATGCCCAGGCCAGATATTCATCCCATTGCGCACGTTTCAGCGGCAAGGCTTCACGAATGGCCGGTTCATCAATCTGAATAACGCGAATACCGGCTTTTTCCAGATCCAGTACTTCGTCGTTCAGTGCCAGCGCAATCTGTTTGCACACCAGACTTAATGGTACATCGTTGCGTACAAAACTCCATTTCATCATGGTTACCGGTCCGGTAAGCATACCTTTCATCGGACGTTTGGTCAGAGATTGTGCATAAGAAGACCAGGCAACAGTCATGGCTTTCGGGCGTGCCACATCACCAAAAATAATCGGTGGTTTAACACAGCGGGAACCATAGCTCTGTACCCAGCCATACTGAGTAAAGCAGTAACCATCCAGCTGTTCACCAAAGTATTCAACCATATCATTGCGCTCAGCTTCACCATGTACCAGTACATCGATATCCAGCTGCTCCTGCTGCTCAACACAGTAGGCAATGTCTTTTTTCATGGCCACTTCGTAATCAGCAGCACTCAGTTCACCCTTTTTAAAGGCGGCGCGTGCCTGACGAATTTCCTGTGTCTGTGGAAATGAACCGATAGTGGTGGTTGGCAGCAGAGGCAGATTCATCCATTGCTGTTGTTTTTCAATCCGTTGTGCAAACGGGCTATGGCGCTGGTCGGCATGTTCGCGCAGGCTGGCTACGCGCTGTGCAACCTTATCATTATGAATCAGTTTACTGGTTTTGCGTCCGGCAGCCGCAGCATCAGAAGCGGCAAGAGCTTCCTGTACGGAGTCTTTACCGTGTGCCAGTGCCTGTTTGATGATACCCAGTTCCTGTAGTTTCTGGGCAGCAAAGGCAAGCCAGTTTTTGATTTCAGGGTTAAGTTTCTCCTCTACACTTAAATCCTGCGGACTGTGCAACAGTGAACAACTCGGCGCAATCCATAAATTATTACCCAGCTGAGTAGCTACCGGCGCCAGCAGTTCTATTACTTCACGCAGATTGGCGCGCCATACGTTACGTCCGTCGATCAGACCAACTGACAATACTTTATTTTCCGGCCATGCATTGGCAAATTCAGCCAGTTGCTCAGGTGCCCGCACACAATCAATATGTACACCGTTAACCGGCAGGTTTTTGAGCAGATTAATATGTTCGGCAACGCTGCCAAAATAGGTGCCGATAATAATACGGGTACCGGTAATCGCCAGCTCCTGATAAGTGGGAGCAAAGGCATCCAGCCACTCACGGGCAATATCTACGGCAAGAATCGGTTCGTCAATCTGAATCCAGTCAACACCGGCATTGGCTAGTTCACGTAACAGTTTCTGATATTCAGGCAGCAGACGCGGCAATAATTCCAGGCGATTATGACCGGCATCTTTTTCTTTACCCAGCCACAACAGAGTAAGCGGACCCACCAGTGTAGGTTTAATATCATGTCCGGTGGCTTTGGCTTCTTCTGTCTGGGCAATCAGACTGGCTGCATTGGCCTTAAAACTGGTGTTCTGATGCCATTCAGGTACGATATAGTGGTAGTTGGTATCAAACCATTTGGTCATTTCCATTGCTACCTGACTGGCATTACCGCGTGCCAGTTCAAAATACTGAGACAGGGTCAGTTTATCTGCGTCAAAACCAAAACGTGCCGGAATGGCGCCCAGTGCACACAGCGTATCCAGTACGTGGTCGTAATATGAAAAATCACCTACCGGCAGCAGATCGGCACCAGCGGCAATCTGGGTTGCCCAGTTTTTCTGGCGGATATCTGCCGCTGCCTGGCGCAGCTCGGCTTCGCTTTTTGCGCCTTTCCAGAATGCTTCAACGGCAAATTTTAATTCACGCTTAGCACCAACACGCGGATAACCAGACAGATGGAATGTATTCATATTGTTTCTCCCTATTACAAATGATGGATTTCAATAACGGCCAGTGTGCGTGAGTTATGACATTACAACAAGCGATAAATTTTGCAGTTCTGTATGAATTTTTTTAATACTATATTTCAGACTAGTGTAATCCAAGAGTATGATATGGTATACAGGTGTCCGGTTTGTAAATAGATAACTGGCTATCAGTAAGGTAGTTATTGTTCTATTCATATAAATGATATTTATAAGCAGTCTGGCTGTTTATGAATTTTTTAACTTGAATTTGTAGTTAAAAATACTCATCAAAGGCGGAAAACATGGAGTCGATTATTGAACTGCGCCATCTGCGCACTTTGCTGGCTCTGGAAGAAACCGGCAGCGTATCGATGGCGGCAAAAAGGGTTTTTCTGACCCAGTCTGCACTTTCACACCAGATTCGTGTTCTGGAACAGTTTTATGGTACCCCCCTGTTTGAACGTAAATCCAACCCGATTCACTTTACACCGGTAGGTGTGCGGCTGCTACAGTTGGCACGAGAAATCACGCCGCTGGTTACAGTAGCAGAGCTGGATATGGCGCAGATAATTGAAGGTGAGGCAGGGGAGCTGAGGGTAGCGGTAGAGTGCCATACCTGCTTTGACTGGCTGATGCCGGCCATGGATGCTTTCCGGGCGCTGTGGCCTAAAGTAGAGCTGGATATTGTTTCCGGCTTTCAGGCCGATCCGGTTGGGTTATTGCTGACTCACCGTGCAGATCTGGCAATCGTATCCGAATATGCTCCGCAGCCGGGGATTATTTTTCAGCCATTGTTTGCCTATGAAATGGTCGGCATTTGCGCGAAGGATCATCCGCTGGCGGCTAAAAGTGTATGGCAGGCTCAGGATTTTGAGAATGAAACACTGATCACCTATCCGGTACCGGATGATATGCTGGATTTACTGCGTAAGGTTTTAAAACCGGCCGGGGTACAGCCGGCACGGCGTAACAGTGAACTGACGATAGCCATTATTCAGCTGGTTTCCAGCCGGCGCGGCATTGCTGCCTTGCCTTACTGGACGGTTATGCCGTATCTGGAAAAAGGCTATGTAGTTGCACGGCAGATTGGTGATGTACCGCTGCAAAGTGAATTGTATGCCGCCATGCGCGAAACAGACAGTAATAAAAGCTATCTGGATAATTTCTGCCAGATTGTGCGCGAACGCAGCTTTGCCGACTTACCCGGACTCAGCCCGCTCAGCACGCCGGATTAATCTGCAACCGGCAATCTGATTTATTCAGGGAGCAGGGCAGATATTCGGCAAAGCGCTGATATTTTGCTCTGCTCTTTTTTGGTATCGTCAGCCAGAATTTTATGCAACATCCATTGTCCTGCTTAAGCTCAGTTTGTGCAGATGTCAGATAAATCTTCTTGTGCTGCATAAAATATGCCATAAGCATATTTTTCAAAGCGATTTTTCAGGCTTAATCAGCTACAATAAGCGCTATGGAAATTTTATCTTCTGCCGGTCTGCTGACCGGTCTTAATAGTGAACAATTAGCCGCCGTTACCTGGCCTGCACAACCGGCACTGGTACTGGCGGGTGCAGGAAGTGGTAAAACCAGAGTACTAACCACACGTATTGCCTGGTTATTGCAGACTGGTCAGGCCAGTGTACACAGCATTCTGGCCGTTACCTTTACCAATAAAGCGGCTAAAGAAATGCAATTGCGCCTGAGCACGCTGTTACCGGTTTCGGTACGGGCGATGTGGCTGGGGACTTTTCACGGGCTGTGCCATCGGTTTTTACGACTGCACCATCAGGAAGCAGCACTGCCTAAGACATTTCAGATTCTGGATATGGGTGATCAGCTTTCTGTAGTCAAGCGCTTGCTAAAACAACTGAATATTGCTGAAGAAATTATCTCACCGCGCAGTCTGCAAGGATTCATTAATGCACAAAAAGAAAACGGATTGCGTGCTTCGCGTTTATCGGCCCGCGACCCGCATGAACGGCAAATGATTGAATGTTATGCCGCCTATGACAGTTTGTGCCGGAATGAAGGTGTAGTGGATTTCGCGGAATTAATGTTACGCAGTTATGAAATTCTGCAGAGTAATGAAATTTTGCGCAATCATTACCAGAACCGTTTTAATCATGTGCTGATTGATGAATTTCAGGATACAAATAAATTACAGTATGCATGGCTAAAATTACTGGCCGGAGAGCATGCAGCGGTTTTCGCCGTGGGAGACGACGACCAGAGTATTTATCGCTTTCGCGGTGCCGAAGTAGCCAATATGACCCGCTTTCTGAATGAATTTCATGTTGGCGAACCCATCCGGCTGGAACAAAATTACCGTTCGGTAGGCAATATTCTGACAGCAGCCAACGCGGTGATTGCACACAACGCCAGCCGTCTGGGTAAAAATCTGCGCACTCAGGCCGGCGATGGCGAAAAAATCCGTGTGCTTCAGGCAATTAATGATCTTGAAGAAGCGCAGTTTGTGGTTGATGAAGTGAAGGCTTTACACCGCGAAGGGCTGAATTATATGCAGATGGCTGTACTGTATCGCAGTAATGCCCAGTCGCGGGTTCTGGAACAGGCTCTGTTCCGCGCCGGTATACCTTACAAAATTTATGGCGGCCTGCGCTTTTATGAGCGTCAGGAAATCAAACATGCACTGGCTTACCTGCGTCTGGCGGTTAACCCCAATGATGATAATGCATTATTACGGGTAATCAATGTACCGGCACGCGGCATCGGCGCGCGGAGTGTTGAAAACATTCAGGCAGCAGCCAATGAAGCTCATACTTCGTTATGGCAGGCGGCCATCAGTTTATCAGCGAAAAACAGTAAAATTGCTGCTTTTATCCGCCTGATTGAAAATTTACAGCAACAGGCTGCGCAAGTTTCTCTGCAGGAACTGATGGCTGCTGCCATCTATGATAGCGGTCTGATGGAACACTACCGTACCCAGAAAGGTGAACAGCAGGAACGCATCAATAACCTGGAAGAATTACTGAATGCGGCAGTGGCATTTAAACCGCAGGAATCCGGTTTTGATATGGAACCTGAGTATGATGAAAACGATCCTTTATTTCCGGTACTGTCTTTTTTAAGTACTGCCTCACTGGAAGCAGGAGAGCATCAGGCCGGTCAGGGTGAAGATGCCTTGCAGTTAATGACTGTGCATGCAGCCAAGGGGCTGGAATTTGACGGTGTATTTCTGACAGGGCTGGAAGAAGGTTTATTCCCCAGTGAATACAGCATGGCCGAACGCGACGGGCTGGAAGAAGAGCGGCGCCTGATGTATGTAGCCATCACCAGAGCACGTAAGCGCCTGTATTTAACAATGGCAGAACAACGCCTGTTACACGGACAAACGCATTTTGCCCTGCCATCACGCTTTGTGGATGAAATACCGGAAGAGGTATTGCAATATCTGTCTGCACACAGAAACTCTCTGATAGCCCGGCAACAGTCCACGCAGCGAACCAATCCGTTTCACAGCCGCAGCAAACTGGCAGAAACACAGGAGAACACGGATTTTGACGGCTTTCAGCTGGGACAGAATGTTTATCATGAACGTTTCGGCACAGGTGTCATAATAGATGCTACCCGGAAAGCTGAAGGGGCACGCCTGACCATCAATTTCGGTAAACAGGGGATTAAAGAGCTGGATACCGTATTTGCCAAAAGCAAGCTAAGTATTATTTCTTAAACAATTGCTCAGGTAACGGCTGGTAAGCAAAAGCCTGAGAGGAGACAGTCATGCAACAATACGACAGTAACAATATCTTTGCCCGAATTATCCGTGGTGAAATTCCTTGCCATAAAGTTTATGAGGATGAGCAGACACTGGCTTTTATGGATGTGATGCCACAGGCACGCGGCCATGTACTGGTGATTCCTAAATGTGAAGCAATAGAGTTAACTGACATGCCGCAAGATTACCTTGCTGCCGTATTCAGTGCAGCCAAAAAGATTATTAATGCGCAACGTAAAGTGTTACATCGTAATGGCGTTGTGCAATTACAGTTGTCCGGCGAACAGGCTGGTCAGTCTGTATTTCATTATCACATTCATCTGATTCCCGGACATATCCATGAACTGGGTAAACATGAAAGTGTGGCTGCTGATCAGGCAGAACTGGCGCAACTGGCTGCACAATTACGTGCAGAACTGGCCTGACCATTTTTTGATTCAATAATTATCCACAGAATTATCCACAGATAATCAGTAAAATAAATAGTATTTATTATGCTATAACCCTTGTTTTATAAGGAATTAAGCATAAAGACTGATTTTTATCCAGTTAAATACTACAAATTTGTCCACAATCATTCAGTTGTTGTACCAAATCTCCCTGTCGCTCCTGCACCTTTCGGTAAACGGAGCGATAATTTATTTCCTGGTCAATACAGATTAAATTGTTCAGTCAGTTTCAGCTTAAACGCCTTTGTGATTACAGACTAGCCATATCCTGCATATTTAGCGGAACTTAATTCACTAAAACGCCTGCTTACGCTTTTCATCAACAGGAAATGCGACAAATCATTTTTTTCTGCCGGATTCAGCAGAAGCAAGCCTTAACCGGCCTGTATCTTTTCTTCTGATAACAAAAGCCCGCAGAAAAATTATGCTCTGCGGGCTTTTACACAGTATAACCAGTATTAATTATTCATACATCCGGAATAAACACTTCTGAACTGTGGTACTTTCGTATTTTATTCAAATAAATCGCGCAGTTTGTCCATAAATGATTTTTGCCGCGGCGTCTGAGCCCGGTCCATACCGGTAGAGATTTTTTCAAACTCTTCCAGTAATTCACGCTGACGATCGGTCAGATTTACCGGTGTCTCTACCACGATATGACAATATAAATCACCCACAGCAGCCGAACGTACAGATTTAATTCCTTTACCACGTACCCGCATGCGACGACCGGTTTGTGTTTCTTTCGGAATATTCAGTTTAACTTTACCATCCAGCGTAGGCACCTCAACCTCTCCACCAAGCGCTGCTATCGTAAAACTGATGGGTAATTCACAGTGCAAATCCATGCCGTCACGCTCAAAGACCGGATGCGGGCGCACGTTCACCATCACATATAAATCACCGGCAGGCGCACCATGCTTACCAGGTTCACCTTCACCGCTCAGGCGGATACGCTGACCGTCATCAATACCGGCCGGAATGGAAACCTCAACAGTCTTGCGGGTTTTTACCAGTCCGTCGCCATGACATTTAACACACGGATCCTTAATCTGTTTACCACTGCCGTGACAGGTCGGGCAGGTCTGCTGTAACTGGAAAATGGCCTGCCGTACGTGAACGACACCACTGCCGCCACACATGCTGCAGGTAGTGGCAGAAGTCCCGACTTTAGCACCACTGCCGTGACAGACATCACATTCTTCATGAGTAGGAATAGTGATTTTTTTCTTAATACCGCGCGCAGCCTCTTCCAGACTGATTTCAATATTATATTGTAAATCAGCGCCCTGATTATTCTGCTGCGACCGTCCGCCGGCTCCGCCGCCAAACATCTGGCTGAAAATATCACCAAAATCAAAACCGCCGGAAAAGCCGCCGGCTCCGGCACCCATATTGCCGTCTACACCGGCATGTCCAAACTGGTCATAGGCAGCACGTTTTTGAGAATCAGACAATACTTCATAAGCACGCTGTACTTCTTTAAATTTTTCTTCGGCGTTTTTATCGCCCTGATTACGGTCAGGATGGTATTTCATGGCCAGCTTACGATAAGCTTTTTTGATTTCCTCATCCCCTGCAGTACGGCTTATACCCAGTACTTCATAAAAATCTACTTCAGTCATAATTTTATTCCAAAGGTTTGCAGGCAACCTGCTCTTAAACAGCAGGATGCCTGAACAGCAAAACCGGATAGATAATAGAAATGCAACCCATATATGGGCTGCATGTATAAAAACAAGGTTTTAAGTAAAAGTTATTTCTGACCGAAGCACAATATACGGTCTGAAAACAATCAGACAGACAAAGAATCAACGGTCACACCCGTATATTTATACTGTCAGCAAAGTAGCCAATCAAATCGTGTGCCATCCATCAGGTAACCTTCAAAGCACTTTAAATAATTCAGCCGGATATTTGGCTGGCATTATCTGCCGGCAGCAAAACATTAATATAGTTTAGTCCGACACTTACCTGTATCGGATCGATTCCGGTTATCGATACCTTCATCCGGCATTTTGGTATGGCATCAACCGGTACACCGTTGACACGGCTTACCAGTGGCAGGCCTTCAATACGCACTAAATCATCACGTATTAACTGAGCAGTCAGCTCCTGCAACTGTTCCTGCTGAATATATATCAGACTCCAGTATGCTTCCATATGGCGCTGAAAATCATTATAGGCTGCATAAGCCGACTCAAAATCACGCAACACTGCAAACAGCATAGCATCCTGCGGTTCAAAACGTGGCTCTGCTTCCGGATCCAGTAAACTGATCAGCTGCTTCTGGTTAATATAATCAGTAGCACGGCGCAGTGGTGAAGTAAACCAGGCATAATGTTTCAGCCCCAGACCAATATGCGGCTCAGACTGAGTACTCATCCGCACTCTGCCGGTAGGCTGTACACGGAATAATCCCGCCATTTCAGCCTCATCCAGCATCTGCGCCCAGGTGCTGTTGGCAAAAATCATCAGCTCACTGACCAGCGTATCAATTGGTGCTCCGCGTTCACGCACACTGATATGTACAGTATTATCCGCCCCAAGCTTAATTCCATAATCGTACTGCGGTAAACGTTCCGGATCATATTTACCCCGCGCCTGCATTCTGGCCACAGCAAAATCATATAACCAGTTCATTTCATGCTGATGTGCAAAAGCTTCCGTATCATCGCGCGGCTGCAAAGGCTGAAATGCCTGCTCAATATTTTCAATACGTAAATTACAGTCTATATACACCGATTCAATTCGTGATTCATAACGTATCACCTCAAACTGCGGACTGATTTCAGCATACAGACTGACTGCCGGTCGTGCTGCTCCTTCATCCAGACTGAAAGCAGCTATCCAGTTATCCGGCAGCATGGTAATTTTACCACCGGGATAATACACAGTACTTAAACGTTCAAATATCAGCTTTTCCAGCAAAGACTCAGCATCTATTGCCAAAGCCGGGGCAGCAATATGAATTCCGACCAGTTTGTTGCCATTGGGCAGATCACGTACACTGAATGCATCATCTACCTCACTGGTTTCAATATCATCAATGGAAAATGCGCGTACTGCGGTATCAGCATCTGGCAGATTGTGCATAACCGGTACAGGATAGTTACCGCAATCCGTACCTTTGGGAAACTGGGTAAGTAAAAAACCATCCAGAAAATATTCAGGCAGAGGCGGTACTGCACCAACACTCCGGAGCAGGGCAAACAGTGAGGTTTTTTTCTGATCAGCAGCTTTGACCACTGCTTTGTATTTCAGACTTTGTTTATCAGGTGCATGCAAAATCATTTTGGCTTCAGCAGCAATCTCATCCGGCAGGCGACCGGCCAGTAATTCCTGTATCCAGCCATTGATTTGTTCTTCCTGCTGTTTGCGCCGTTCAATGGCTGCCAGCGCCTGCTGTAATGTTTCTGCCGGCGCAGCTTTAAATACACCTTTATTTTTTTTGTAAAAATACATAGGCGCTGCATACAGAGCCATCAGTGTGGCCGCCAGCTCAATATTCCCGCTGCTATCGCCAAAATATTCACTGGCTGCACTGGCTGCGGTAAATTCATTTTCATTGCCTACCGCTTCCCAGAGCAGACTGATATCAATACCGGCAGCTGCTTCAGCAGCCTGTTGTAAAAATTGCGCAGCATCACCATCAAACACCAGAAAAACGTGGCTGGCCTTGATTTTTGCCCGCTTACCATGTTGTGTATTAACCAGAAAAGTAGCATCATTTTCCTGAACTATTTCCGCTACTTTAAACTGACCTGACTCCTCATAAAAAATTTGTTTACCCATAACGCCTACTTAAAACAAAGAAACTACTCAAGTAATCTGTAAAACAGATTCAGAAACCACTATTTATTCGATTATAAACGACAGTACTCAATCTTCGCTTCTATGCCTGCTCTGCTACTCTGTTCCAGACAACCGTATCTGTATAAATAGTTCACCATTATTCCTCCTCAGGCTTCCCTGTTTTGCATATATCCGATTGTCAAATCATACAAATTAAATAATTCTATGTTTTAATTTTCCATTAAAACAATTACTTAAAGTTAGCACAATATAATTATGCTTTGAACAACATTATGCTTTAAAACCAGATAAATAAACAGCAAAAAAATACCTGCTGACAAATAAAATCCATAATAATGAACTAATTTTAAAAAACTCCAAAAGCATAATATGCTGGAAATATTTCGATATATATAAAGTTATACACCGTACAACCGGCAACAATAGTAAGTATTACCGAAAATTAAAACATATGCTAAAAAAATAATACAGAAAAACCAAAATTTATTTGATTTTTTTACATAAAACTGTTTTCCGCCTGCTATTTCAAACATCAGCATCAGATAACAAGTTATATAATTAATATATAAATATATTAATTTTTACAAATAACTTTTTATTCTTACGGTTAAAGAACAATTTTTATATTTAGAGAGGCAGATATTGATTTAAATTTGCCCTTATCTGAATAAAATATCTGTATTATTATTCATTACATGAATAAATTCTGTTGCATATAAAAATATTATTACTGATTATATAAGCACATTACTTTTAATAACACAAACTGAAATATACTTCATCCGGTTATCAGCTAATTCTGACTAATTGTATGATACAGATATCCGCAGCAATAGCCATAGTGCGAGTGTTACAATAGCCATAAATTCATGTAAAGACCTATAATATGAAGAAAATAACCCCCAAAAGCTATGAAGAAGCTATCCAGCAACTGGAAAAAATAACTGAATCCATGCAAAACAATGATCTTCCGCTGGAAGAATCACTGGCTGCATATGAATATGGTCAGGAACTGGTGCAATACTGCCAGCAGAAGCTGGCTGAGGTAGAACAAAAACTACAGGTACTGGATAATGGTGAATTAAAGGAGCTGAAGCTTGAAACAGGGGAGTAATTTTGCCGACTGGCAAAAACACGTACAGACACATACAGAAGAGACATTAACCCGATTATTTCCCACGACCGGACAACTTCCCGCACCACTGATTGAAGCCATGCGCTATGCGGCGCTGGATGGCGGTAAACGGTTGCGGCCGATGCTGGTTCTGGCGGCGGCGGAGCTGGGTAATGCGGTTACAGAAGCCGCAGATTATGCTCTGGCTGCAATCGAATGCATACATATCTATTCGCTTGTGCACGACGATATGCCGGAGATGGATAACGACAGTCTGCGACACGGAAAGCCTGCCTGTCACATACAATATACACCGGCAACAGCCTTACTGGTTGGTGATGCCCTGCAAAGTATGGCATTCAGCCTGCTGAGCCGGCCTACCGGTCTGGACGCTGCGCGTCAGCTGCAAATGATACAGACTCTGGCACAGGCTGCCGGCTGTCATGGCATGGCCGGCGGACAGGCTATCGATTTAGCCTGCGTAGGGGTAGGTCTGAATCAGGCCGAACTGGAACACATGCACCAGTTGAAAACCGGTGCGCTGATCAGAGCAGCAGTTACACTGGGCGGACTTTGCTGTCAGGATATCAGCCAGCAGGCATTAACCGCACTCGACCATTATGCCGCTCATCTGGGTCTGGCTTTTCAGGTTATTGATGATGTACTGGATTACGAGCAGGATAGCAGCACACTGGGTAAAACCGCCGGAAAAGATGCCCAGACTAATAAACCTACCTACGTTAGTCTGATGGGGCTGACTACAGCACGCCAGTATGCAGAAAATCTGGTACAACAGGCTATTGATGCTTTAAGCGATTTTGACCAGCGTGCATCTCATCTTCGCGCACTGGCGCAATTTGTTGTTGCCCGCAATCATTAAAAATGTGCTAAGCAACAGCAAACTACAAATATATAAACATTGTCTGCGCAGTAATTCAGTTAATGACAGATATAACTTATTTACAGATCAGCTTATTCATAAAATAACTAACGCAGCCGCTTACCGGAAGCCCAGTCAATAATCTGGCTGGGTTGCTTTCTTCCGCCGGTGCGCCCGCCCAGAATCATCACCTGTTTTCCAAACTGGCGTCTGACTTCACGCTCTGTACAACAAGCTTTTTTTCCTGCCCGGTTACAAGAAGTAGATACCAGCGCTGTACCTGCTGCTCTGCATAAAAACCGGGCAGTTGCCAGGTCCGGAACCCGTACGGCCAGAGTTTGCCGACCACGCCCGCGTAACACAGATGAAACCTGTTTGCGTACCGGTAACAGTAAAGTTCTGGGTGCCGGCCACTGCCGGCTGACAGCCGCTATATCGGTTGCGGACAAAGGTGCGAGCAAAGGCTGTAATTGAGTGAAATCAGCAGCAATAACAATTAGCCCTTTATGTTGCGGTCGCTTTTTCAATGCAATGACTTTACGCACCGCCGGCACACAATCAGGCAGACAGCCTAGCCCATAACTGCCTTCTGTAGGATAAGCAATCAAACCGCCACGATGCAGATGGCTGCGCAGACGATATAAAAACCGGCCGGACGGACGGGCAGGATGGCGCATAAATATTCTGAGAAACTAGACTAAACTATTATAATAGCAGGGCAGAATAAACCAGACTACACCTGTACCGGTCACAGCCACCCTACCACCAGAGACAATCATGATTACTGATGAACAACTATTGCGTTACAGCCGTCATATATTACTGGATAAGCTGGATATTGCCGGACAGGAAGCAATTCTTGCTGCCCGTGCTCTGGTAATCGGTGCCGGCGGCCTGGCACATCCGGCTCTGACTTATCTGGCTTCCAGCGGAATAGGGCATATTACCGTTGTGGATAACGACACTATCGAAATCAGTAATCTGCAACGCCAGTTCTGGTTTAATGATCAAGATATCGGTCAGGCAAAAGCCGCGATATTGTGCCGGCAGCTACAGACACAATATCCGCAGACCCAATTACAACCCATTGTAGCCAGAGCAGATGCCAGCCTGTTAGAGCAACTGGTTCAGCATACCGATATCATTCTGGATTGTACCGACAATTTTGCCAGCCGCCGGCTGATTAATCAGGCCTGTTTTAATGCACGCAAACCACTGGTTTCAGCCTCTGCACTGGTATTTGCCGGTCAGCTGGCAGTATATGATTTTCGTGATGGTCGCGGCCCCTGCTATCAGTGCCTGTTTGAAGGAGAAATGAATGATGAAGGTGCCAGTTGTGCTAAAAACGGAGTTTTTGCACCTTTACTCGGTATTATGGGCGCAGCACAGGCCAGTGAAGCATTGCAGATAATTGCCGGTATTCACCCTGACGGCTGCTGGCTACACTGTTTTGACGCCTGTTCTTTTCAATGGCAGCGCCTGCAGCTGGCTGCCAATCCGGATTGTCCGGTATGCGGGCAGGCAGTTTTATCCACAGAAATTTGTGGATAAAACTGTGGATATTTTTATTCCTGAAAATCAGATAACTTGCGATCTTTACCGGCATTCCAGCCAGACACAGTAATAACGACCGCAGCAATAAACATCAGACACAATGCCGGAAACCAGGAATGCATCATGTCATGCAGAGCGCCCATCAGGACTGGACCCACAGCCGCAAACAGATAGCCACAGGTTTGTGCCATTCCGGATAACAGCACTCCTTCAGTAACACTGCTGCTGCGTAAACTGAAAAACATCATGCTCAGACAGAAAGCCCCGCTGATACCCAGTCCCAGCAACAGCACTGCCGGAAAATAACAGCTGCGCCATGGCGACATCAGCAATAATACCGACAAAATTAAAGCCACGCCGCACATCGACCCTATCCAGTGCTGCTGCTTTAATCTGGCTGCATAAATTGGTATCAGCAAATTGGTTGGTATCATCACCAGCTGCATCAGCCCGAGCCAGCCACCGGCTTCCGTTGCAGATACACCGGCTTTGGCTACAATCTGCGGCAGCCAGCTAACTGTAGAATAAAACAGAAACGACTGAAATCCCATAAACAGCGTTACCTGCCAGGCCAGCGGATTACGCCACAGATGTATCTTTACCTGACGTGCACGTACAGCCGCCTTGGGCACAGCATTGGCCGCTTTAAAAGGCAGCCACCAGATAACCATGGCCACCAGCGCCGGTAGTACCCAGATTACCAGAGCACCGCGCCAGCCCCACAGATTACTGTGAGCAAGCGGAGCACTTAAAGCAGAACCGGCCGCACCGCCCATATTCATCACCAGTGCATATAATGCGGTAACCAGTCCCATTTTAAACGGAAAATACTGCTTTACCATACTGGGAATCAGTACATTGCCAACAGCAATGGCACAGCTGAGCAAAGCCGTGCCTGTCAGCAGCAGAAACAGCCCGGAACCACAGCGCAGCACCAGCCCCAGCGTTAATATCCACAAAGCAAAAAAGACCATCTGCTCCGAGCCCAGACGTGCTGCAAGCCTGGGGATAAAAATCGAAAACAGACCAAATGTCAGCAATGGTACCGTAGTCAGCATGCCAGCCAGCGTACTGCTTATCTGCAGCTGTGTCTGAATATTCTGTAACAGGGGACCCACACCAGTCAGCGGGCCGCGTAAAACAAATGCCAAAGCCAGAATAGCAACAAAAAGACTAAGCCGGTGCTGTGTTTTCGATACAGTCGAATCCGTTTTCATTACTTCACCAAATTACTCGTTTACCTTTAAGGCAAAAAAAACTATTAATTTACCGGCCATTGCTGCAATAATGCACGGCCGCATTCCAGACCGGCTGCATAACTGTAGCGTAAACGGCCGGCATCCCGGCACAGACGTCCGGCCATTTTGCCATCATCCGGAGGATTAATTTCAATAATATACCGGCAGTTCTCAGGCTGCCGCATCCATGTCAGGGTAGTATTATAATGCTTTACTCGCTGCCGTAATGCCTGAGCAAACCCGCTGACAGGTAAACGCCTTGCCAGCAGACTGTCACCCAGACTACCTTTCTTCACATAATTGTGCGCTCTGGTACGAATTACTATCACACAACCGATGTCCGGCTGAGACAGAGTCCACTGTACCGGCAAGGCATCAGCTACTCCGCCGTCAAAATAAAATCCTCCGCCAATTGCTACCGGTTTACGAATCATAAACGGAATTGAACTCGAAGCACGCAGTACTTCCAGAAAAGAATCGGGCTGAGCCACAGCATACTCCGGCTCACCGCTAACAGCATTACTTAAAACAACTCTGAAATCACGCTGTCGTGCAAACATACGCTCACAATCCAGCGGATTTTCCTGTTGTACAACCTGCCACAACCAGTCAATATCCATCAGGTCGCCGCCACGGATAAAGCGTGACCAGCTGATAAATTCCGGCCGGCAGGACTGATCAAGCAGTATAGCCAGATTACGCCCTTCCTGTCCGGCCAGATAACTGGCAATAGTACTGGCTCCGGAAGATACTCCGACCAGTAAACTAAACGGGTTAAAATCTGCCTGTAAGAAGGCATCAGTAACACCGCTGCTGAATGCAGCACGCATTCCACCGCCTTCTACAACCAGTGCAGTTTGCTTTCCGGCTGTCTGCTGATCAGCATGCATGTTGGCATTCCTATGTTTATGTAATAATATTTTAATGTTATTAAATATATAATACTGACTGTAGTAAATCAATAAAGCCGGCCGGTGCACAGTATCTAAATATTAATATCTTCTACGGCTTCTGTATGTGTAAATCAGCCTGTTAATATCCGGTACACACACTAGAATTTTATGATTTTTTCAATCTGAACCATACCAATTATAACTAAATACTTTCAGGTTAATCCTGTGCTTGGGAACCACTTTATCCATAAAATTGATGCCAATTGATTCATCCGTAAACCGGGAAGATACAGTATATCCGCCATCTTTTATCTCTTAACATTTTTCCAAACCATAAAAAAACTTCCGGATTCAGATAAATCCGGAAGTTAGTCAGACTACTGAGTAAAAACAGTTTAATTTCGACCCCACTTAAAGCCGACACCGGCATTAAAGCCAACTTCTTTGCCTGTAGTGGAAACACCTGCACCCCAGCCAATATTACCGCTGTTACTCATGGCTTTATAATTAGCTCCTACCGCAGTATAGCCGCGATAGGTACCAACACCTACACCAACAGCCTGTTCACCGGCATTCAGAGAAGGCAGATAAGCACCGGACAGAGCCATGGCCAGTGCCGTACCGGAATAGGCGCGGCGTTCAGTCCGCTGAACACGATCATTTACCTGATTTACATACTTATTGATGTTGGTAATCTGATTATTCACACCCTTAAGCTGAGCCACATTGACTGCATCAGTATCAGCCGTACCCGCGGCAACCCCGGTTATCTGACGGTATACACCTTTCGATGCATCTCCTACAGATACCGCTCCTTCTGTACTCTTCGTTGCCCGAATCGCTGCTGCCTGCTGCTGCGTTGCCGTTACCGGTATATAGCCCTCTTTACCGGCTGCTGTACTTGCTACCGATCCGGATCCAAGTGCTACGCCTCCGCTCTGAGTTACTTTCGCCTGACTGCCCAGAGCAACTCCATTGGCTGACGATGCACTGGCAGAATCACCGATGGCAACTGCTGAGGTGCCGCTGGCCATTGATGCACCGCCTATTGCAACTGAATCAACTCCCTGAGCGATTGAGGCTGCTTTTGCTGAGTTACTCTTTGCATATTTAGTACCGTAATCCTGAATATTCCGCAGAGCGTCAGCCACATTATCAGTAGTTACTATATTGCCTGTCGGCGTAGTAGTTTCATATTTAGGCGGCGTAATCTGACCTGTACTTGGATCATATCCACTTGGCTTACCTAAACCGGCAGTTATACTAGAAAGCTGACTTTCTGTTCTTTTACTGATTGCAGTTGACAAACTCGACAGTGCATCACTAGAAATAGTGCCAGTGCCTGCGGGCAGACCGCTTACTGCTGTTGACAGGCTTGACAAACCAGTTGACAAGGTATTGATACTTTGTTGTACATCCCACAACTGACCACCATTCACTGCATCAAGAGAACCGGCTGCTATACTAGCGCTTTTAACACCGGTAATTCTCTGTCCTTTAATACTTCCGCGAGCAGCATCATAAACTTTACTACTATCATTCCACTGTAACGCATTCGCATTCAGATTAGCGATACTGGTACTCATACTGCCCGGGTCTGTGCCAATCAATAAATCTGATATCGCTGTTGAAGTGGATGTTGACAAAGAACTCAGATCAGATTTTACTGTGTATAACTGGCCGCCATTTACCGCATCATGCGAATCTGCAGTAAGATCACCATCTGCCAGATTCACAATTTTGCGATAAACAGGAGTAGCATCACGAGTCATACCGTTGTTAGTTTGGCCTGCATCAAATCCGTCTTTATCACTATTCCATGTAATCGTATGGTCTTTGAGATAATCCACTTGTTTCTGTATGGATTGAGAAGTGGTTGACAAGGTTTCTACATTCTTTGAAAGATCTTGATATCCGGTGGACAGAGAACTACTTATACTGGAGATCTGAGGAGAAACATTTTCGAAAACAGTTGAGGAAACAGTTGTTAACAGACTGCTCAGACCGGTTGAAGCTGAGGTGGACAGAGCAAAGAACTGACCTCCGTTAATTGCATCGGTTGAATCTGCTGATACATTACCGGCAGCTACATGGGTAATTCTTTGTGCAATACCGCTTCCATGACTGGCATCATATGCACTTA